>NZ_CP114786.1:5465402-6079982 GCF_027359675.1 Roseibium sp. Sym1 | reverse complement strand
GCGAGGCGGATCAGAAGTTCCTGGCGCAACTCTTCACGTGCGGCGGCCCAGTTGCCGGTGTCCGGGTTGCCGCCCTGGTCGAGCGCAAAGACGGTGGAAAGCCCGTCGGCAACGGCGCCAGCAAGGGTTTCCTTCGCATTCAAGGCTGCCGCCAGCGCGGCCGGGGCCACCTGGTAAGCGGCCGTTGCATAAGGGGCGGTCAGGAACAGGTCGAGATCGGCAAGAAAGCTTTCGGCCCAGACCTGCAGGTCGATCCCCTGGTAGTCCTGGTTGTCCGCCGGTCCGAGCAGGCCGGTGGCGGGATCGAACGGCTGGATCGGTACCGACTTTCTGGCCTCCAGTGTGTTGGAGAGCGGCCGCAGGGCGAAGCTGCGCGGTTGTGGTCCTGTCGTTCCCGGCACGGTGCAGGAGGCGGTCAGGTCCATTTTGGTGATGCCGCCTGGATTGGTGAAGGAGACGGACCAGAGATCTTCCGCACCGGTGGCATTGTTGTGCCCGATGGCGACGCGCAGGCCCGCAATGGCGGTTTCAAGTTCCGCTGCGAAGGCCGACAGCGTCACCGCGCCATCCTCGCCCTCGGCCGGGCCTGGACTGCGGTGCGGCGCGATGGTGGCCGGCGCTGTCGCCACCGGCGAGGCGGCGGCTCCGCCAGCCAGGAAGGCGGGATCGACCAGATCGGGGTCACGTCCGAGCGTCAGCGTGACGGTGAGTGGAAATATCACGCCTGGAAACCGCCAGCCGTTCGCACCGATCGGTACATCGAGCCGCAGAGGAGGAGGGGGGAGCAGAACATGTGCGCCCGGCAACAGGCAGGCAATGTCCTTGTTGGCTTCGGCGATGTCGCCGATCGTGGTTGTCACGCCGGCGCGGGCAAACCGGCCGAGCACGGCATTGAGGCTGTCATGGGCAACGGTGGTCACATGTTTGCCGGTTTGGGTCGGCCCGGCCACCAGTTGCTGGTCGGCGGCCAGAAGTCCGGGGGTGGCCGCGTTGGCCGACAGGAAAGCCGCCGGGGTCAGACCGTAGCGGTCGGCCGCGTCCCTGGGCGTGACCCCTGATCCAGTGTCTTGCAATTGACCGGCCGGACAGAGCAGCAGCCCGCCGACGGCGAGAATGTTTGCCTGGCCGGCGATGGCGGCGGCCAGGGCTTCCAGCGTGACGGGGGGATCTCCACGGCCGGCAACATCGGCAAAGCTGTCACCGGTCCTGGTTTCGATCTCCTGTCCGTCCACCGAGACCGTTTGCCCGCCGTCAACGGTGCCCGGAAGAGCGGCATTGGCGAGGACAAGTCCTTCGGCTGGCGTGCCGGTGCCGAGCGGCAGGAAACGGCTCGCGATGTCGTCGAGCGTCAGGCCTGAACCGATACGGTACGGCAGGTGCAGGGCGTCGGCGGTCGAAGGCAGGGCAACCAGCCCGGGTATCGCCGGACCCGGCGAGTTTGCGACGGTGGCGGCCGCGTTGTGCCGCAAGATGTCGGCGGCCGAGACCCCGCTGAGCTTGGCCAGCTGTCCGAGGGGGATGTCCTGCGCATCCGTTCGGGTTTCAACCCTCAGGAAAACGGGAGCACCGGAGGGGAAGAGATTTTGAGTGTCGGTGTTGAGGCGAATGAGGTCCGCGGTCGAAGCGCCCGAGCTGTTCGATGCAAGTGTCTCGGTCCCGCTTGCGAGATATCCGGGTACGCTGAGCACGGCATTCTCCCGGAACATGCCCGGTTTGTCCGCGTTGGCTCCGGCTGCCATGACGGCATCGAAGGGCACGCCTTGTGCCGTGAACTCGGCCGCGATGTCATTCAAGGTCACCGCGTCGGCCTCGCTGCCGGCGGGAACCTCTATCTCGATGCCCTCGGCGGCAAAGACAAACCCTGGCGCCAGCAGCTCCCGGGTCGGGGCATTCGCGGTGACAAGGCTTGCCAGCGTGACTTTCCAGGCTGTGGTCAGATCGTCGAGCCTGGCATCGGCATGGTCGACGGTTTCGTCTCGCGCGGGGATCTCGAGTTCGGTACCCTGGCGCAGGGGGAGCGCCGTGTTGTCCGGGTCACCAAGCACGCCGGCTGGATCGCTCACACCGGGCAGTGTTGCAACACTGTCCAAATCCTTGAAGATCGCAAAAACGGGTATGTCGACGCTACCGGAGGCCAGGATTGCGCTCATCGGCAAGGTGCCGTTGCAAAGCGCGAGCGTTTCCCAGTCGAGACCGTATCGGGACACGAGGTCGTTCAGCGTGGAACTTTCGCCCTGATCCGGATGAACGGAACCAAGCCGAGTGGCACTGGTGCAAAAAGCGGCATTCGCGGCTGCCTGTCCGCGCAGCGCCTCTACCGGTACGGCAAGCTTGTCGGGATCGCTGCCTTCGGTCTGCTGAAGGCTGGATGTCACCCAGGCAGTCACGTCGGGCTGCGCCATCTGATAGTAGATCAGCGCATACCGCTCGCTCAGGTCACCCGCCGCGGTCGCGGAGGTTGACCCGTTGTCGGCGGGGCCGGGCAGGAGCCCGGCGGCCTGGGAGGCAATCTCGATGGCGATGGACGCACCCTGCTGCGCGGACTTGACGGTAAAATGCGCCGTGGTGCTGGGCCAGCCGAGAAGGGGGATCAGCGGATCGGTATAGCCGACCGGGATGGTCAGCAGGCCGTCGCCGCCGTCTTCCAGGTGACGGCGCGGGGGAGGAGGAAGCTCAGTCATGGCCGGTCCTCCTGCGACTGCGTCTGTGCCTGTGTGGATGCGGTGGTGTTGCCATAGACATCATGGAACCAGAGCGCGACTTGCGTGGTTGGCCGCGTGGCGGGCGAGGTGCCCGAGGAAATGCCCGCGTAAGGGTCGTTGCCCGGCAGAGGCAGGCCCGGTACCACCGGCAGAGAGCCGGATTTTGCGAAGTTGCGGATCGGCACGACCTGCTGGATATGCCATTCATCGTCATTGCCCGCACCGGTGCCCTCCGCATTGTCCGGCGTACGCGGTCCGATCGACGCGCCCTGGTTCGAGCCCTCAAAGGTCGTCGTCTCGATCAACTGGTACCCTGCAAGATTGTAGAGATCGCGGAGCCGGGTCTCCGGCGTTTCCGGTTCGGTGGCGGGAGGAGTGTTCAAGGTGAATTCAAAGCCCACTTCGCCCGGCGCAACGGTGGCCCGGCGCTGCAGTTCCGCCCGGTTTGCCGCCTCGACGAACAGCGCCGTGGCGGCCGAGTCGACCGGATCGCGCAACAGGGCACATGTGTTGAACGGGAGAATGCGGCGGGACGGCTCGGCTGCCGTCTGACTGCCGAGGGTCAGCAGCAGCGAGATTTCAGCGCCGCCTTCGTTGCCGAAGATCTGCGAGGGCAGCCCGGCACCGGTGGTGTCCGTAATCTCCAGCCAGTAGCCGCCGCCGCCCACGGTGCCTGCCTCCCAGAGCAGCCGCAGGAAAGCGAGCGGGCTGCCGATCGGCGCAAACAGCTGGTCGGGTTCGATGTTCCTGCTGCCGGTGGCAGCCATGGCCGAGGACGAACGGGTCTTGGTCGACAGGTTGGTCTTGACGAGATAGGTCTGCGCGTCGTCGAGGGGCATCGACGTCAGCCCCTCGGGCAGGCCGGAGGCTTCGGAAAGCTGATAGAGCAGGGTCAGCGACGCTGTCTCCGTCGGGTTGGCCTGAAGGTATTGCCAGGCGGACAGCAACCGGGCGGTCCCGGCGGCATCTGCTCCCATGAGCTCATAGGTGTTGGGGCGGCCGGGCACGGTGCGGATACGCAGCCCGGTCAGGCTGGCCCAGACATAATTCTGCATCTCGGTTTCGGGAGCATCCGATCCCTTGGCCGGATCGGCGTACATCAGTTTCCAGTCGAGATCGCCGGCGGCTGCGGCCTTTCGTGTCAGTTCTCCGGGGAAGGGCCAGAAACTGGGCATTCCGGAGCGCGGTGCAGGACCTGAAAAGGCCGGCAGGACGGGCGGCTCGGGTGTCTGCCAGCGGGTTTCATGCGACAACGGATGCTGTACCGGCGTCTCCCGGAAGACCGGCATTGCGCGCGGCGCTGCAACGAAGTCGGGGGCCAGACCGGTGGCGGGATAGTCCGCCAGCATCGCTTCGGTGATCTCGACTGTCAGGCTGCCGGCTTCCTCGCCGGTCAGGACAAGTCCGGGACGGAAGCGGCCCGGTACGGCAAGCCCGGGATTGCGGATCAGGAGGTTGGGGTCCGCGGCCGCCAGGGCCGCCAGGTCGTCCGTCTCCAATATCGCGCTGCTTTCGACAAATTCGAACCAACTCACGTCTTGTGAGAGTGACAGGCTCAGGCTGGCCCGCACGGTTTCCGGCGGGTCTTCCGGTGCCGGGGCAATGCCGGTCACCTGCTGGCCCAGGAGTTCATAGAACCCGGTCATCGGGCCCGTGGCGTGATAGTGCCCGTCCTTGAGTTCGGGTGCGGGCATGCGCTGGGCATGCATGGACAGGCGCGAGACCTGACCGGCAATGGTCGCGGCCGGGGCGCCGGCCAGGATAAAGGCGACAAGCGTGTTCAGTTCGATCGCGGGCACGCCCTGCAGGATCAGGGTGTCTTCGTCGTTGGAGCCGGGGACCAGCAAGCCGGCGGTTTCGGCGCCAAGATGGCCGACATCTTCGTTGCTGAGCCCGAAGCTGGTTGCGAAGCTGGCAATGGTCTGCCCGGAGCCGGTGGTCAGGATCGCGTCGGTTACGGGAACCTTGGCGAGGGGCTGCAGAATGTCGGCCCCGGCGACCAGGCTGCGAAAGGCCGCTGTAGGTGTCGCCGGAGAACCGGAAACAAGCAGGAGGCGCTCCGCCAGGGTTTCGAGCGTCTGGTCCGGCAGGATCGGCACGTTGGCGGCCGGCAAGGTCACCGGGCCGCCGTTGTAGGAGGGGTTGAGCGCGGTAACAGCCTGCAGATAGACGTCGAAATCGCTGCCGGCGACCAGGTTTTCGAAGAGAGCCACGGTCCGGGCCACAAGCTGCAGCGTGTCGCCGGGCAGCGTTGTCCAGCTTTGCGCCTGCTGACTGTCATAGGCGGAAGGCACGTTGATCGTTGCAGGCAGCGGACCATAGGCGTCGATCACGCCGGGATTCAGCGCGGCAATGCTTTCCGCGTACCAGTCGGCATGCGGGTAATCTCCGCCAACGGGCAGCCGCGTATAGAAAACCGCCGCAACCTGCACCAGCGGCAGGGCGTTTGGGTTGTCGTAGACCAGGGTGTCGACCGTGAGCTCGGCAGAAGTCCGCAACATGTCAGGCTGTGCCAGCAGCGTGGGCGTCTGCAGCCAGGCATCGAGCGTGGTATCCATGCGCTCCGCGAGAGCGGTCAATGTTTCTCCCTCACGCGCCTGGGTTTCCAGATAGGCGGCGGCAAGTGTCTTGTCGGCTGCCAGCGGCCAGGTCGGATTGTCGGCCGCAATGCTCTCTGGTGTCACACCCAGGTGGATCTGAAGCACATCGCCCGGCGCGGCGTCTGCCAGCTCTGCGGGAAGGTTCGGGTTCAGGGCGAGGAGTTCCTGAACGGAAATGCCGAAATGTTCGGCAACCGTCTCGACGGTGTCTCCCGCATGCACCGCATAGCCGGTCTCGAAATCTGGGAACTGGCCGGCAAGGCCGGCAAGCGTTGCATTGGCGGGAACCGGCAAGGGGAACTCGGCCATCAGGCCCTGCGCGGCCTCGACACCTGCCTTTGCGATCTGGGCCATGTAGTCGCGGAAAATGAAACTTGCGAAACTGTCGCCGTCTTCCTCTTGCCTGACCAGTTTCGGCGCGGGCCTGTAGGCCGGGTCCGTGGGATCAAGCTGCGCGTAATAGGCGGCAATTCCCGCCTGATAGGTCGCGTCGACCGGTTGGTAGGTCCAGAAATCGCGGTCGGGAAGGTCGTCCGAAGTCCATTCGACCACCGGCGGCATCGGAAACGCAACCCCGCTGACCAGCGTGGGCGGCGGTCCGGCCAGCTTGAAAAGCAGGTTCTTGCCGAACAGCAGCGACAGGGCGTCGAAGCTGAACCCCTGGTCGATCGTCTGGGCGCAGTCGAGCCCGGCGGCGAGCTCGGCCATGTCACCGGCGCTCACCGTACTGTCCTGCGGCGAGAGACCGAGAGAGGAAACCGAATAGCGCAACATGGCTTCGATCAGGACGCTGAAGGCCATGTCCGAGGCGTCTTCCGCCTGGGCCGAGTGGGCTGCGGTCTGCCGGTGGGTCTCGGCGATGGTTTCCGCATCCGGGGGCGTTGCCGAATCCGCCGACAGCATCATCACCAGCCGGTAGGCGGGATCGCTGTTGGGCGGCGGCGTGGTTCCGGTCCAGTCAACGGGAACGTCCGCAATGGTCAGTCCGGGCGTGATCCGCAGAGAAACGTCATGAACCTGCCCGTCGGGAAAGACGGGTTGATCCGGGGTCCAGGTCAGCGGGTAATCCGCGCAGACATCGATGGCAGGGGCAGCTTCGGCGGCCAGCAGCTCCGCGAGCCCGTCGCCCCTGCGTGCGGCGATCCGGCGGGCATGCAGCTGGCGCGCAAGCTGAACCGGGCGCCTGCGCGCGACCCGGCGCCGCCGGTGCCGCGGGTCGGCGGGCAGGAAGGCCGCCGATTGCCGGCTGTCGGCCAGTTTCCAGACGGTCCTGCTGTCGGAGCCGACGGTCCAGTCCAGCTTGATGTTCGCGCTGAAGGAATAGTTGAACTTGATGAAGAGCACCTTCACCTTGGCGGTCACATACACCCCGGCCTTGACCTCGATCAGCGTCGCCTTGTGGGATTCCAGAGTGAGGGTGACAGAGGCGTAAACGCCGACATCGACACTTGCACCGGCGTATTTCCAGCCGACGCGACCATAGAGCCGGCCTTCCACAGCCGCCGTGCCGCGCGCCAGATAATACATCGCCTTGGGATCGGACGCGTTGTCGGGGTTGAACCAGGCGAGCACGCCCTGGAAGAGGACCTGAACCTCGATATAGGCGCCGCCCGCCAGCACGCCGTAATTGACCTCACGCCCCAGCCCGACTGCGACCCCGACACCGAGTTCCAGGACCGGGTTGAATTCGCCGTTGGTGATGCGGGGAACCCGCTCGGACGTGGCACCGTTCAGGAGCCCGAAATAGAGGCCGCCGCGTCCCCGGAAAATGCCGTAGGTCAGTCCGAAGGAAACCGAGAAATCCCGGTCATGCGGGAAGCCGAGATCCACCAGGAAATTGCCGTTGGTGTAGATGTCGACCGATATCACGCCCAGGGTTATCTGGATGACGCCGAAATCCAGCCGCCGGAAGATTTCGGGCACCTGCAGGCGTGCATGGAACATGCCGATGTCGTCATTGATCTTCCGGTAGATCAGCTCGAAGCTGAAACCCGACAGCGTGCCGGCGGTCGGACCGGCAAGCGAGATCAGCACGCCGTAGAGCACCGGATCGTTCATCACCAGCTTGGCGGTGACGGTCTCCATCAAGGTGATGTCGAGGCCGATCAGCCATTGCCGCGCTTCGTTGAACTTCAACTGGCTGCCGCTTGGCTGGTCCAGGGGATTGACCGCGCCATCCGCGATCGGCCGCAGCTGGTCCTGCATCTTGGCGATGATATCGGCCATCGAGTCCTGGCGGACGACGCCGGTCAGCTCGACATGCTGGCCGAAGCCCAGATAGCGCAGGTCGACAAGCTGTTGTCCCGCTCCGGGGATCTCGGGCGGGCTGTCGTTGAGCGCATCCCAGCTGAGCGGTTCTTTGCCAGCGGTGCGGTCGTAGGTCTTGCCGAGGAAGCTGCCCGTGAGCTCGAACTTGATCTGCGGTTGGCCTTCCGAGCGCTGGTAGCGCAGGCCGACCGATTTCAGATGCGCGAAGCCGAGATTGAGATTGATGCGGTAGTCGAGCGTCACCGCCTGGTCGCGCGGATCGAGGATCAGGGTGAAACGCCCGAGATCGATCTTGTTCAGAAAATCCCAGGGCGGCTCAAGGCGATAATTCTGGTTGGGGTTCGCAAGCCGGGCGAAACTCTCCACCATCCCGCCCAGCGTGACGCCGGAAAGCTGCACGGTCAGGATCTGGTGGCGGTCGGACCCTTCGCCGATCCAGCTCGTCCTGGCTTCGAGCGTGAACCTGTCGAAGCTCAGCCGGAAGAGATAGGTCAGTTCCTGCCGCACATAGGAAACGCCGAGCGTGACCAGGATCCGGTTGATGCCGAAGCTGCCCTGCACCCGGCCTGAATAGACCATGGTCGGGGTGTCGGCCTCCAGCCTGGCATGGTCCAGCCAGTGCCCCGGCGCCCTGGGTATCGCCTCGGGGTCGATGCCACGCCTTGAAAGCGCCTCCAGCGTGACCAGGTCGCTGTCGCTTTCAGCCTTGTAGCGGCTCACTTCCGTCTCTGCGGCAAGTGACAGTTTCAGGCCGCCGAGCACATCCACGTCCCATCTCACCGACAAGGCGGCTTCGAATTCGTAGGGAAAACCGTCCTCGGTGCTGATTTCGGCATAGAGCCGGGTCAGTTCCAGATTGGCAATAGTGGTCAACCATTCCGGCGGCCTCGTGCCGAGAAAGGCGAAGGCGAACTGGGGCACGTTCAGCGTGCCGTCGGCCAGCCCGGCGTGGAAGTTCCAGTGCCCGTCGGGCCTGAGCAGTGCACCGGCGGTCAGGAGCGCCTTCTGATCGCCTTCGACATTGACCCCGAAAAAGCCGTTCAGGTTTCCGGTCAGCGTTGCTTGCGAGACATTCACGGAGAAGTTGATATTGTCCAGCGTGAACCCGACATTTCCGATCGGGATCTCCCAGTCGGTTCCCACCACGAGGCTTGCCCCGTAGATCTGGTTCAGGATCGAGGCGTTGGCCGAGACCCGGATCACCTTCAACGTTGTCGGCAGATAGGGCGCCGCGCCGGGAAAATAGGCCTGGATCGCGGAGCCGAGATCAATGGAGATGGGTTCCAGGGTCTTGGCCTGGATGTCGAGCGAGGGCAGGCCGACCTCGACAAAGAGCTCAACAGTGTTGCCCTCGTCATCGAGGATGGCGGGCCCGGGAGAACCGCCACGCCGCCAGTGCACGTTGGGAGGCTGGACGCCGAGCGAGCCCTGGCCCTCTTCGCCGAAGACCATGGTGCCGAATATGCTTCCGGTGATCAGAGGTACGGGGTCGCCCCAGTTGAACAGCCAGCGCGTGCCGACATCCTTGAGCGTCAGGAACGGTACCGGCACGTCCCATGGCGTGGTCGACTGGATCGTGACGGCTGTATATTCGATGCCGGGCAGGATCGAACCCACCGGCGGTGTGACGCCGAATTCAAGCTCCTTTATGCCGAAGGCATCGAGCGGAGCGATGCCCTCGGGCAGCTTGAAGTCCGAGATCGTGGCTCCAGGGAAGATCGACAGAAGGCCGCGTATGCCGTCCGATAGCGTCAAGGGCGGCTCGATATTCGCTTCCAGCGGCCACAGACTGCCGCCCTGCGCCAGTGGCGCCGTCACGGTGACAATGGTTTCACTGCCGGTATTGATCGCGGTTTCAAACAGGATCTGGATGACCGAAAGCGGCTGAACGGTTTCGTCCAGCGAATACTCGTCGGGCAGGTCGTTGCGCAGCCGCACCCCGATTTTCTGGATGCTCATGCCCGGAAAATCGAGTGGCGCGGAGGGCGTGGCGCAGTCGAGTATCAGAACGGGACCGCTTCCCTGCGTGAAGTCCATCGTTCCGTCCGTCCACAGCGGCCCGGCACCGATGAAAAAGGCATATTGCTCCAGAACCGTTCCGGTCAGGGGCATCCAGCCGCCGAGGTGCGCCAGAGGCGGATCGGCGCCTTCGGTTGCCTCCGCGGTGGCCTGAACCTGCGTCAGAGGCAGATCCGCGATCAGCGAACGGCCGAGGACCAGACCGCCACCGACGCTTTCCGAGAGAACGCGCGATTGAGGCAAACCGGTGAAGGCGGTGCCGAAGGTCCAGGCCGGTCCGGCAGGGACGATTGCGCGCATGGCAAGGCTCAGGTGGTCCTTGCCCGCCTGTTCGTCTCCCGTGATCGTCAGCGACCAGTCCGTGTTGCGCCAGCGTGTCTGGCCCTCAAGCGTCGCGGTCGAGCCACGCAGGTTCGCCCGGCCGCCGGTGAGCGGTAGGCTGGTCTGGCCGAGCTGGCCCACAAGTGTGCCCAGGAGTGCAAGCTGGCTGCCATCGATCTGGCCGCTGGCGGCGGCTGCCTGAAAGGCCTGATATATCGCCTGGAGGCTCATGGTGCACCGGCCCCGGGCCTGGCGGTGACACGGCGGACAGGACTATCGACCTTCGCGGTCTCAACTCGCATCCCTGCAATTTCCACCGCCAGTTCCCGCGACATCGGGAAAATATCGCCGGTGTCCATTTCGCTTTCTTCTTCGGCTTTTTTGGCGAGGTACTCCTTGGTTACGCCGTCGAAAATGTAAGGTGTAATGAAAGTTTGCCCGTCGTTGTTGAGCGCAAAGCGCCAGTCGGCAACCTGGATCGGCAACGTTAGTGTCAATTGCGTCGTGAAGACTTTACCGGCCAGAACAAGGCTGCCCCAATCCTGGTTCTCGTTGGAGAAGAACACGATGTCGTGCATGAGATTGAAGTCTGTTTCGACGTATTTGGAGAACTCGAGCAGCACCTCCAGGTATGGATGCTTGAACCCGTTCTTGATTCCGGCGCTCGCGACAGTGGAATTGGGCTTGAGATATTCCGTGAACGCCCGGACGATCGCGAAATCAAGCTCGGTCGCCTTGTGGTTGGGTACGATGGTCCTGAGCGAGCCATGATGCGGAACCGACAAGACGAAGCATGGCTGCATCGGCGTCTTTTCCTTCTTGGCCCATTTCTTGAGATATTTGTTGGCGTCCTTCAGGGTCTCCCAGGTTGCGTCACCTGGCAGCACCGATTTGACGCCCTTGTAGTCCAGCACCACCACGGCCGAGGTGCCGTTCTTTTTCAGGTCCATCCCCTTGGATGACACCGGTGCATTGACCGTCAGCAAGCGGAAATAGACATCACCCAGATTGAAGACCTGGCCGGGATCTCCGTCGGGGTTGTCGTAGTTCGTTTCGTTCTTGGTCCAGGGAACGTAGTCGGTATCCGTGTCGGCGACATAGGCGGCCAGCCGGCTCAGGGCGGCCTTGGCGCTCTGGCCCCAGTCCGATCCCCCTCGACAGATCTTGCCGACCTTGAAGTGCTCCGCCCAATCCTGCGTTTCGACGGAATCGACGAGGTAGTTCAAAAGGCTCCAGTGGTCGGTGTCCTGATGCGAAATCACGACATAATCAAGCTTTGGCGTCTGGCCACCGTTGACCTGATCCTGCAGCCGGGCAATCACGTAGTCGACGGCGGGGGCCGCCTGCGCCGCTTTCAGCACTCTGGACTTGAACATTGTCTCGGTGCCGAAGTCGACGAGCACCAGTGCGGCGGGCGTGGTGCCGTCGGATCCCTTTTCATAGACCTCGACCAGATGGGCCATGCCCTGATCGCTCCAGAGGGCTGCGAGCGCCACAAACTCGGCCTCGTCGAAATCGGGCGCGTCGATCAGGTTGGCCAGATTGCGGTCTTGAGCCTGGGGGCGTGAGCGTGTCATTTCATGCCCCCTCTTGCCATGGCGACAACGCGGCGGACAGGGCCCGAGGCCGCGGCGGTTCTTGCTGAGCGGAACCGCATCCCGGCAATCTCGGCTGCCATTGCCTTTGACATCGGGAAGACATCGTCGATGTCCATCGTTTCGTCTTCTTCGGCTCTTCTGGCGAGGTATTCCTTGGTAATGCCGTCAAAGATCTTGGATGTAATGGCGGGGGACTTGTTGCTGTCGAGCGAAAAGCGCCAATCGGCAACCTTGATGGGATGGTCCAGGTTGAGCTGAGTTGTGAACACCAAGCGTGTCGTGTCCTCGCTCTCCCATTTCCGCCCGTCGTTGACGTAATAGACGATGGAATGCGGCAAGTTGGCATTCGAGGTGACGTAGTGGGAAAAGATCGCCAGAACGTCCTTGTAGGGGTGCTTGTAACTGTTCACGATCCCCGCACTCGCGATCGTCGATTGGGGTTCCAGATATCCGGTAAATGTCCTTGCAATCGTGAAATCGAGATCGAAGGCCCTGTCATTGGGAACGATGGTTCTGCGTGAGCCGTGGTGAGGAACAGACAGCACGAAGCAGGGCTGCAATGGCGATACGCCTCTGTCTTTCGCTTTCTTGAGGATCTTGTTGGCGTCCTGCAGGGTTTCCCAGGTGGCATCACCCGGCAGGACCCAATTGACCCCTTGAAACTCAACCACGATCACCGCGGTGGTGCCGTTCTTTTTCATGTCCATTTTTTTGGACGCAACGGGTGCATTGACGGTCAGGAGGCGGACAAGAACGTCCCCGATCCTGAGAATGACCTTCTTTCTGGGGCCAGGGTCGCTGTAGTTGGAGGTGTTCTCGGTCCAGGGAACGTAGTCCCTGTTCCTGTTTGATACGTATTTGACCAGGTTGTCGAGCGTGTCTTTGGCGCGCTTTCCCCAGTCCGAACCACCGCGAAAAACCTTGCCAACCTTGAACTGGCCGGCCCAGCTTTTGTCCTCGACCTCATCGACGAGATATTGAAGGAGGCTCCAGTGGTCGGTGTCCTGGTGCGAAACAATGACACCGTCCAGGAAGGGGGCGCGCCGGTTATCCACCTGCGCCTGCAGACGGTCAACGACGTAGGCTACTGCCGGTGCTGCCAGCTCTGCCTTCAGCACTTTCGATTTGAACAGGACATCCGTGCCGAAATCGACCAGAACCAGTCCGGCAGGCGCGGTGCTGCCCGTGTTTTTCTCGTAGACCTCGATCAGGTGGGCCATGCCCTGGTCACACCACAAGGCGACCAGCTCCACGCGGTCGGCGTTTACAATATCCGTCACGTCGAAAGGCCTGGACAGGTCGTTTGTCTTTTTGATCGGGGCCGGCTTGTTCATCACTGCGTCTCCCCGCGCGGAGGGCGGTCCAGCCGGGCGAGTGACTGGCGGCCGGAGCGGCCGTCGCCGTCGCTGCCATTGGAATAGGCGGCATACCAGCCGAGCTTGGTGTTGGACCGCTGGTTGGGATTGCCGAAGAGCGTGATGTCGTTGTGCCCGGGCGGGAAGGAGAGGCCCAGAACCCGCAGTCCGAAATCCCTGAGCCGCATCAGGTAGCTGCGCCGGCCGTCCGCATCCTCGGAGGCCAGGAACTCGATGGTGCGGAAGCCGAGGTTCAAGATGCCTTGAAGCGGCAGGTCCAGTCCCAGCGCGTCCTTGACGCCCGGCAGGGCCAGGCCGACGAAGACTGCCGCCGACCTGTCCTCGGTTGCCGGGCTCCAGGCGGCCAGAAGGCGGACGCTGAGCCCGGCGCTGCCGGCCAGCGCCCCCAGGCTGCCGAGGTCGATCTGGTAGACCAGCCCGTACCAGGGTTCGCCCAGCAATCCCTGCTGGATCGGGGCGTTGATGGATACGAAGCCGCGTTCCTCGGCGCTGACAGGCTTGGCGTCCGGCGACAACAGCGGGTCCGGTGTGGTCATCAGCCCGGTCAGGTGCACGGGAAACCGCGCGATCAATGAATTGGGGCGTGCAAGACTGCCGGCAAGATCAAAGGCGATGTTGCCGTCTGCGACGGTGAACCGGACATCCTCGGGATCCGACAGCGAAAATGTCATGGTGATGGCGAGGTTCGAAAAGCGCAGGGCACTCTCCGGTTGCCCGGCCTCGACAAGCGGGCCGCCGGTCCCGCCGGGTGATATGATCTCCGGTGGTGGCGTGCCGAAGCAGAACGGATCGAATTCCGGGGGCTCCTCGAAATTGAGCGCGCCGGCCAGCTGGAATACGGCCGTCACGTTTGCATCGGCGGCGGCCTGGTTCGGCGGCTTGACGGTGACCATCTGCGTCGAGGTGACCTTGACCTCCTTCAACGCACCGGTGTCGAGCTGGAACCGGCTGTCGCCGCGCATGCCGAAGACATAGGTGTCCTGGGTCTGGCCGTTGGCCTGGCGCTGGCTCTGATACACACCGTCGAGAATGATGTTGTTGCCGTGTTCGGAGGGATAGAGCCGCGTGAAGGCGCCGAACAGGCGGTTGATCATGAGCTCGACCTTGCTGGAAAAGCTGGTCAGCGTGGCATTTTCGAAACCGACCGTGAGCTCGAGCACACGGAAGGCGAAGGGAATGTTGGACGAGAAATACTGGTCGACCGGATTCTGATAGTCGATCAGTCCGAAGCTGGCGGTCTTCTCGGCGGAAATCGTGCCGCCGGCGGAGGAGAACGGCGTTACCGTCAAGCCCAGGTGATGGGCGTAAAACAGGGACGGGTCGACACCGGCGGCCAGCGGCTGCAGGGCCGGCGGCAACGCGTTGAGCGGAACATCGACCGAAAGCGCCAGAACTCCGGTCCAGTTGGGATCGTCGACGATGCGCAGAAATTCCGCCTTTGGTGCGCTGGCGCCGGTTGCCAGCAGCGAGACGACCGAAACCTCGGCTTCCTGGATGATCTCGAGGATCGCACGCTGGGCGATGACGGGATCTTCGGTCGGCGCCGAAACCTCGGGCCAGCCCCAGGCGGGAATGTCACGGACAAGGTCCCGAAGCGATCGCCCGACGGTGTATTTCATCACCAGAAAGGCGTTTTCGGCGCCGACGCGGTCGGGATTCGACCAGTTGCGCGGCGACAGCTGGAAGTTCCAGCCACCAATGCGGGCAATCAGCTGCCCGGCATGGCGCTGGAAGATCCGCTTCTGATCCAGAGGCATGTCGGCCTCGGCCTGTTCCAGCATCGCGTCGAAAGCGGTCTCGTCCGGATACAGCCTGAGCCCCGCGCCGTTCGGCAGGTTGCGCACCGCGTTGACAACCGACACCGGTACCGGCGTTCCGGGGAGGGTCTCGATCATGCCGAGCGTGGTGGCCGTCAGCTGGTAGGGTACCGAGGCGTGCTGCATGAAGAGATCGGCATTGCCGAGCACCATGAAAAGATGATTGGTCTGCAGTTCGCGCGCGAACTTCTCGCCGATCGAGGTGAAGCGGATATCAGGCTCGCCGGCGCCGGTGTTGTTGCCCATGGCCAGCCAGGGCCAGGGTGAACCGTCGCTGCTGACCTTGGCGATCAGACCTTGCGGGGTCGCAACGTCCTCGGTGGTGGCGGCCAATGCATCGCCGCCGTCTTCCGGCGGCAGGAACCGGCCCACCGCCTTGCGCCGCGCCGGGGCGATGGCCGCGGCTTCCAGGCGTTTTGCGAGTTCCGCCGCGTCCGGCGCCACGCCGCGATAGGGAGCCAGCGGAAAAGCGGCGGTGGCCGGAGCGTCGTCGGGCAGGGTGCCGGTGCGCAGGTCGTAGAAATTCAGAAACCCTTCGGCTCCCGCGCTGTAGAACGGGGCATCCTCCGCCTGTGCGAAATAGCCGGTTCCGCCGGTGCCGCCCGGAAAGACCCATGCCGTGGTCCCGAGCGCGGTCAGGGCCTCGGCAACGTCATTTGCGGTGCCGTCCAGCTGGTTTGGCGCGAAGGCGGGCCCGGCGGTGCGGAAGATCAGTCTGGCGTCCGTCTCGTCCGGGAGGCCGAGCGTTTCCAGTCCCGACATGCCGCAAAGAAGTCCGGTTACCCGAGCCGATCCCGCCCCGGCGTCGTATTGCGGCTGGAACCCGCCCTCGGGGGTGAGATAGACCCGCACCGGAACCCGGCCGGTTTCGCCCACCGTCTGCGGTGCGGTGGCAAAGACCAGACGCGCGTCGGGGGTGCCGCCGCTGCCGGCCAGGGCGGTCAGGGAGACGGGGTAGCCGCTCTTGGTGGTGTAGCCCGATGCGAAGGCCGGGGGCGACCCGGTTCCCGATCCATCCTGCGGAAAAAAGCTGAAGAAGCAGCGCTCGGGCACATGAGGCCGTAAGGGGTCGAGCCGGACGTAAAGCGGGGCCGCGCCGAGCTGGCGAAGGGGCTCGAGCGCCAGGACCTCGATCCGGCCGGCCGGGTCGCTGGAGAAAAACCGCATGCCGGCGCCGAGCCGTGCGAGATCGCTGGGCGTGTTGTCAACGGGGGGCGCCAGGGCAATCTGGAACTGCCAGGCCCCCAGTCCTTCGGTGTTGATGGCCAGGAAGGCGTCGTTCATGGCCGCAAACGCACCCCCCGGGGCCAGCACCTGTGCGGTCAGGTCTCCGCTGAGCTGCAGGCCCCACAACGTCTGCCCGCCGGCAATTTCCTGGCTTGCGACGGCAATGCCGACCCCGCCGGACACCGACAGCGCCATGCCGTCATAGTCGACATCCATGCGCTGGCGGGTCACCTCCTGCCCATCCTTGAGGACAACGTCAAGCGCCGTCACCTGCCAGTTGGCCAACGGAAGGTTGGTGCCGCTGATCCAGGCAATCCGTGTGCCGGCGCTCGGCGGCTGCGCGGCTTGCCAGGTCTCCAGCGCGGCAATGAAGGTGCCGGTGTCGTCCGGGGACGCGTCGAGGAACACGTAGAGCCCGTTCCGGTCGGCCCAGCTCTGGCTGAGCGTCAGAGGAGCCGCGCCGACGGAATTTGCCAGAAATCCCGCCAGCGACGTGCTGCCGTCGAGCCAGTAGTACCGCGTGCCTTCGACCGGCTGGAAATTTGGCTCCGGCGTGCTCACGGCAGCTCCGTCCGTACCAGATCGCCATGCAGCAACGGCAGGTCCAGCCACGCGGCGTTTGCACCCGGTTGCCAGCCCAGTTGCACGGGGTGTCCGGCGGAGAGGTCGAATTCGCTGGCGTCCGACGTGACTGCCGTCCCCGTGGCTCGGGTCATCCGCACTCCGCTGAACGGCAGATCCACCTGCGGAGGCCGCGCTGCGCCGCGCTCCAGAAGCGCCGAGACCGGGCTGGCAATGGAGACCCGTTGCGGCGCGCCGTTAAGCTGGACGTCGATCGCGGCGCTCAGCGTGGTACGACCCCGGAAATACAGCTCGGCCACATCGGCCCCTGTTTGGCCGGTGTCCCGGATATTCTGCGTGGCGGTGTTCAGCACCGTGAAGCTGGACCCCGCCAGAAGCAGTGCATTGCTCTGCGGATAAGCCGAGCCCTGGGAGCTCTGCGACAGGAAATTCGTCGGATAGACAATGCGCAGGAACGGCCGGCGGAACTGGGCGTAGAAGCTGTCGACCAGTCCGCCGCCACCCTGCATGGCGCCGCCGCTGCTGGCCGAGGGTGTCGGAATGTCGACCCCGCCCGCACTGGCGATCTGTCCGAGAAAGGCGTCGAGGCCGCTGAGGCGCGCGCCTCCTCCCAGATACGATGCCACCGGATACTCGGCCACCGCCGTGCCGACATAGCCGTTCAGGTAAGCGGTGTCCGCCGCATTGGCGCCGACATACTGGTAGTTCTCGTATTCCACCCGGAGGATCGTGCCGGGACGCAGGTCGCAAACGCCCTGGTCGGGCACGAAACCGTAATTGTAGTAGAGCGTTTCGGCATAGGTCTGCGGCATGGCACGGCCGATGGCCTGTTGCAGGGTCGCGATTCCGCTTGGCGTGGCGGTCAGGGTCTCGAGCGCCGAAATCAGGTCCAGGTAATCGGTCTTGACGCCCGACCGCAGGGGCTCCGCGGTGAACGTCCAGGCCCTGCTGTCGGCGGGAATGGTCAGGAGATACGGAAAAGGCGCGCTCCCGGCCGTCATGGTGAAGCTATTGTTTGTCGGCAGGTTGGCCGGATCAGGCGCGGTTGCGAAGAGGTCGGGCAAATACAGCGTGATGGCCTCGGCCGTCATGGCCGGAGCTGCATAGGGCAGGATCTGGGGGGGCGCGTCCGTCGGGGTCGCGGGATAGAGCCCCGGAGTGAAGGCTGCCACGGCAGGGGACGTGGGACCGAGCGTCGGGCCGTTGGCGGCCTGAACGGTCACCGTGAAGGTCTTGCCCGCGTCATAGGCCAGTGGCATCCGGATGGCCGGTTCGCTGGTGCGCACCGGATCGCCGGTCACCGTGCCGCCTTCGAGCACGCTGACGACATAACCCGAGGCACCGGTCACCTCTGGCCAGCTGGCGGTGAGTTCCGTCCCGTTCCAGGCAATTTCGGGTGTGGCGGGAGCACTGGCCAGGATCGGCGCCGGGATCGAGCGCGGGCCGGACTTGGCAATCGTGCCGCCCGTCGATACGGCGTGAACCGTGAAGCGGTAGCTGCCGCCCGGTTCGAGGAGGTTGCCGGGCAAGGCGATCGAGGCGGTATAGTCCTGGGTGGTCAGGGTTTCGACGATCTGGTCGCCGGCCCAGATCTCGACCACGTAGTGATTGCCGCCGTCCACGGCGCTCCAGCTGAGCGTGCCATCGGCCCCGGTGGCCGCAAACACTGCCTTCAGCCCGGATGGCGCCTCGGCAATGGCGGCGGCCGGTGTGCTGAAGGGGCCGCGTGTGCTGTTGCCCTCGGCACGGACCTGCAGGCTGAAGGGGCTGCCCGGAACAGGGATCGTGGCCGTGGTCGTGCCGGCAGGATAGGCCGCGACCGTCATTCCGTTGGCGAGGATCGCTGCCGTGTAGCCGGTGACGCCGGCATCGCCGACCGCATTCCACTCCGCCGTCAGCAGGCCGTCGGCCACATCCAGCCGTGTCAGAACCGGCAGGCTGGTGAGAACAGGTATGTCGGCCCCCTGCAACCCGAGCGAATTTCCCACCATGCCGCGCGCCGTGGCGGTAATCGCGGATCCGATGTCCGGGGATTCCAGCGTGACTGTCCTGGTGAAGCCCGCGCCGAACGCAGGCGTATTTGCAGTCAGGCTGGTAACGAAGGAAGCGCCGGTCGCCGCGACCGGACCGGGGGGCGGCGCCATGGTCAGCGTAACGGTCCGGTTTTCGGTTTCTTGCGGCGGGACCGAGGTCTCGACACTCAGCCCGGCCGGCGGGGTCGGCAGAAGGGTGATCGGCAGACCTGCGGGACCTGTACTGGTCCGGTTGCCACCCGCCGCGAGCGGCACAAGCTGGGCAAGGCGCAGTGCGGCGGTGTTGATCCGGCCGATATCGAGCGGGGCCGGAGGGGAGGGAACCGTGGCAGTGACCTCCAGCTTGCCGTTGGCTGTCGTGGCGGTCAGGGGCGCCGAGCGGTAAAGCTCGGTCCCTTGCGCGGCAATTTCCGCCACAAATCCCGGCGAAGCCGGCAGACCTCCAGGAGAGGTCGCCAGTGTCACGCTGAGCTCGTCACCGGTACCGGGATTCAGAGACAGGGCATCGACCGGCGGCCGTTGCCAGAAGACCGGCGCGGCGGCGCTCTGCAAGCCCGTGGCCTTGTCCTGTTCCGGTGTCAGTGTGAGCGACCAGTCTGTTCCCGCCGGCACCTGGGTCAGGTCGGGCAGGAAACGCGCTCCGGACGCGGCCGTGATCTTGGCGCCCTGGGAATAGGTGCCGGCGGTGAACAGAAGGAACACGTCGCTGGAGGGCGGGCCCGCGGCCGGTGTCCACTCGATGTCGATCACGGTACCGTCGAACTGGGTCGCGATTTCAGTCGGCGCCGTGAAGCGCAGCCAGACCTGGTCGCTCGACAGCGTCGTGCCGCTCGGCTTCACGGCGATGTAGTAATTGCCGGTTTCCTGCATCGCTCCGGCGTCAGCGGTCCAGGTGCCGGCATTGGCTCCGGCCTGCGCTGTGCCCTGGACACTGGCGCCGCCGCTTGCCGTGACCACGATGTCGAAGGGGCCGGTATAGCCGTCTCTGGGAGTCCACGAGAGCACGAATTTCGGCGTCGGCATGCCCTCTTCGCAGGCAACGGAGGTGATTGCCGGCGGGACGGGAGTGGTGGCGTCGGATGCGTCGGTCATCGGGCAGCTCCGCAGGAAGATCGGGGAAACGCCCCGCCTGCGGCGGGGCGTTATCAGCGCGGGTGATGCGCCTTGGGGACGGCCGGTCTAAAGGGTTTGCATCGATGAAACCGGCGGCAGGCCAGCCCGGGCGCGGCGTCCGTTGAGGACGTCCAGCCGCATTTCTGCCGGATAGTCCGCAAGCGCCGGTATGGGGCGGACCCGCGCCGCATCGGCGCAGAGCCCCTGCATCCGGTTGTCGCCCACGGCCAGCCCATCGGCATAGAACCCGATGATCCGGTCGTCCGGCAGCGCGTCGAATGCCTCACCGGGAGGGGCGAGATCGTAATTGATCACCAGTCCGTCAAAGCGGGCCCATTCGACAGCGGCGAGCGTGGTTTCGCCGTCCCGGGTGCTCAGGACCTGCCCGGGTTTCAGATCCTTCGGCAGGCGCATTCCCTCCGGTGTGAGGATCGGATGTTCGTCCGTGACCAGCGCGCTGCTGCCGCAGGACGTGATCAGCCGGGCCATCGGCTTGTCTTCCCTGCCATGCCAGACGCGCACGACCTCCATCGGTCCGTCCGGGGAGGCGAGCAGTTGGCCCGTGCGGATATCAATTGCGGCACGAGTCTCGCCGTTGGCGAGCAGGACCGGCGTCGTTTCGGCAACGCAACCCCAGACGAATTGCAGCGGATCGATCGAGGCGATGTTGGTCGGCTGCACCAGTCCCACCGCAGGCGGCACCGACGTGACCGACAGGTGCCGGAGCCCGACATTCTGGATGTCGAAGTTCAAGACGAATTCAAGATCGATGGTCTGGTTCTGGTCCCAGGGAACGCCCTGGAACCAGTCGGGCCCGATGTTCCAGTTGATCACGGTTCCCGAGGCCGACGTGAGATCCGGGATTTTGTCGGGAGGAAAGGCCACGGTCGCGCCGTCGCCGACCGCCGAGCGCCGACGCAACACGCAGGAGCCGGATATGTTGGCGGGGTCGGCAAAGGTGAACCCCTGCACGAGCTGGGCATAGCCCTCGACCGAGACGCCGATGACGGGCCTGCCGTCCAGGCGTCCGTAACTGTAGATATAGTCGCAATCGGCGGTATTGATATCGCCGCGGCCGAGGCAGACCTTGATGTAGTCGCGCTCCGGGTGGTTGTTGTGATTGGGGTTCAGAACCGTGATCTGCTGGATCACGCTGGAGCCGTCGAGGGTCGAAACCTTCGTGATCGGAATGGTATAGGGCGACCCGGCTGGCTGGTAGGTCGCGACCAGCGTGGCGACAACGCGCATGTTCTCGATGTCATCCAACTGGCCGGCAGCCTCGATCTGCTGGGTCAGGGTGTTGTACTGGGCCGGCAGGGTCTCCTCGGCGATCACCTTCCCGGCGATCTCGTCGTAGAGCGTCAGCGAGATCGCGACGGACGTGGCATCGTTGGGCAGGGTGATGATGCCCTGGGCGAGAACATTCTTGTTGTCCGGCGTCACGTTGAGATAGCTGATGGTGACATAGGGATGCCACTTCTCGGCGTCCGGGTCGTCCTGTTCCAGCAGGGTGGTGCCGGCCGGCGGGCCGGCTTCGGCATGATGGCGGCGCGTCGTCAGCAGCGACTTGTAGAATTGAGGGAAGTAGGCCTTGAGGCGTTCATCGCCGCCGAACCGGTCGGTCAGAAAGCCGAAGGCCTTGTCATCGCTCAGATCGAGCGTGGCAATGCCGTTGCGGGCGGCGCCCGTGCGCTCCGTCACGTGCTGCCAGGCAGCCAGTTGATCCTTGTTGAATTGTTCGACAGGCGCACCGTGTGAATCGTAAACAGTCTCGGTCATGTTCCCCCCCGGAACCTGGAAATTGAACTGCAAGGCGTTCCGAAACGGAAAGGCGGGTTGGATACCGTCAGCCTGACGCACGCAGTCGAAACCGGTCGCCTTCGGCATTCAGGGCACAACAAAGCCCGCCCTCGCGCGCAATCCTGCAGGCGACGGGTGTCTGTGACAGACCTGTGTTCCTGAAATCCTTGATGGCAACCTATGGTAGACTATGACCGAGGGTTGCGGGGCTGTCAACTTTGAATGGAAGTGGGTATTTTTACACCTAATTCTTGCGGATTGCGGCAGGGGAAGCGGTGTTCAACGTCTCCATATCGCGTCACTGCCGCGAGGAAATCCGGCTCGGTCCATGGCGTCCGGGAGACCTGTCCTGTCCGGCCGCGAGTGGCGCGTCGCCGCCCATCAAGGTTTTGCAATCGCAGCGGTAGCCAGTGCCGGATCGTGTTCGGCAGGGAAGGGGATCAAGACTGGTGTTCAGCCGGCAAGGCCCTGAAGCAGCTCATAATTTTCAACCGTGATCCGGTTTCGCCCCACGCAGATCAGGCCCTTTTTCTGGAACTTGTCCAGCGTCATGGTCACCCACTGGCGGGTGGAGCCGACGATAGCGGCGAGATGTTCGTGGGTGATCTTCTTCTCGATGACAAGCCGGTTGCCCTCCGGCCTTCCATGCGTGTCGGCAAGGATGATCAGCAATTGGGCGAGCCGTTCGGTCACCGACCGGGTGCCGAGCATCTGCACGAGGGCGGAATAGCATTTGCCCTTGGCAACGAGGCCCTCGATGATGCAGATGGCAAAGCCGGGCACGGTGTCGATGAGCTGCCTGATGCGCTGGCCCGTCAGGTAGAGCAGTTCGACATCCTCCGGAGCGTCGGCGGACCACATGTGGGTGCCGCCTCCGAAAATCTCCGGACCGCCGACAAAATGACCCGGGGTCCAAAGGGCAAGCGTGATTTCACGGCCCGACGGACCGGCATAGAAGGTCCGCACGCTGCCGGTTTCTATCAGCCAGATACCGTTGTGGCGGTCTCCCTGGAAGAAGACGCCTTCTCCCTTGGAAAACCGGACCTGGGATCCGGCGGCCCTCACGGTCGCCATGTCCTCTCCGGAGAGCCGGTTCAGGAAATCGGAGCCTTCGTCCAGATCCGACAGCACTTCACTCAGATAGACCGCCGATACGCGATCCGGCGACGGGACCTGCTGGCCCTTGATCCTGTTCGGGTTGCCGAGCATCTTGTTCACGGTGTCCTCTCCGGTCGTTCCTGACCGGCAATGAATGCCGTCAGGGTTTCAATGTCTGTCTCCGACAGGCGGGTGGCGATGGACCGCATGACACCATCCGGGTCGTTGCTGCGGTTGCCCTGCCTGAAGTCGTTGAGCTGCTTTGCCAGATAGTCCGCGTGCTGTGCTTCCAGCCAGGGTGCAAGCGGGAGGTCCGGATCCGTGCCGCCGTGGCAGGACAGGCACGCGGGTATGTCGCCGCGTCCCTCCCGGAAAAGGGCGCCTGCCGACGCAAGGCCGCCCGTGTCATCCGGCTCGACCGCCGGCGGTGGCGGCAGGTCGGCGAAATAGGCGGCGATCTCCGGCAGCTCCTCCATGTCGATCTCGGTGGTGATCGCCTGCATCTGGCCGCCATCGTTCTGGCGGGAGCCGCCGTGGAAATCGCGGAACTGCTTGATGATGTAGTCCGGCCGCTGTCCGGCCAGTTTCGGAAACCTGGCCATGGCGCTGATGCCGTCGAGCGAATGGCACAACCCGCAGATTTCCCAGGGCTGCATGCCGCTCGTGTCGATCATGTCGGCGCGGGCCGGATGTGATCCGGCCGCCGCTGCGAGGAAGAGGACGCCCTGAACCAACGCAGCCACCGGGCTCCGCCGGGAGGGGAGCCCTGCGGGCAATTGTGTTGCGCGGCAACCTTGATCTATCACGCCGGACTGCCTTCAGTTCATCTTCATGGAACTGTGGTCATGAGTGGCCGGCAGTTCGCCGGGTTTCACGACCGCGACGTCGACAGTCAGGGCCTGGCCTTCACCGAACACCAGGGAGAGGGGAAAACTGTCACCGGGACCAAGGGGCTCCCTTGGGCCCATCAGCATGATGTGCAGTCCTCCGGGGGCAAACATGACGGTTTCTCCGCGGGGGATGGCGAGTTGCGCGACCGGCTCCATGGTCATCAGACCGTCCGCCGTGGAGGTCTTGTGGAGATGCGCCATGGCAAAGGCGGGGCTCTCGACCGACACAAGGTCGATGGCCGCATCGCCGGCATTTTCGAGAAGCAGATAGACGGCCGATGTCTTGATTCCCGGAGGCGCTGCCGGGGACACGGCTTGTGTGACGACGAGACCGGTCGCCTGCCTGTCCGCCGACATGTGCTGGTGGGAATGACTTTCACCGGCCTGCACTGGGCCGAGGACCAGGGCGGACACGGCGACGGTTGCGGTCAGACCGGAAACCAGTTTCCGGCAAAGGGAGGTGGCAGGCATTTGGAACTCCTCTCAGTTCACGACATCCAGCCCACGCATGTGGCGGAACAGGTAATTCGCGGTGTTGACCGGATGAAACGGCGGGCTGATCTTGGCCGTGATGGCGCCCTCCGGGTTGATCACCGTGACGGCCGCGCTGTGGGTGACGTCATAGGCAACGTCTTCGGCGTCGGATTTTTCCAGGCGGTAGAAGCCGTCGATGCTTTCCACCAGCTTGTCGATCTCGGCGCGCTCGCCCGTGATGCCCGTGAAGGAAATCCCGAAATGGGTGACATAGTCCGCCAGCAGCTCTTCGTCCCGGTCAGGATCCACGGCCAGGAACACCACTTCCGGCAGCCTGGCGGGTGAAACGAGTTGGGAAAGTTCGGTGCGCACCGCCTCAAGATTGGCGAGCGTGAACGGGCAGACATCGGGGCAATGGGTGAATCCGAGGAAGAGCAGGGTCCAGCCGCCCTTCAGCTCATCCTGGGTGAAGGGCGACCCGTCCTGTGCAGCCAGGGAAAAGTCGCCGACCTTGACCGGCTCCTCCAGAATGACGCCCTGCACCCCCTGCGCGGCTGCGGTAATTGAAGCGAGCGGTAGGAGCAGGGCCAGACACAAGCCCGGGAGAATGCGTCGCATGGGCTTACCTGTTCTGCTGTTCGAAGGCTTTCAGGCTTTCGGCGCGGATCTGGTCGAGGCAGATCTTCTTCAGGGCCATGAACTCGGCACCCGTGGCCATGGCCGGATCGCGCGGGCGCGGCAGGGTGACCTCCAGGTCGTCGATGATCGAGCCCGGGCTCGCGCTCATGATCAGGACCCGGTCGGCAAGGAAGATGGCCTCGTCGACATCGTGGGTAACGAACACGACCGTGATGCCGAACTCGCTCCAGAGCGACAAAAGGTTTTCCTGCATCATCAGGCGGGTCTGGGCGTCGAGCGCCCCGAAAGGTTCGTCCATCAGGAGCACGGACGGGTAGTTGGCCAGCGCCCGGGCGATGCCGACCCGCTGTTGCATGCCGCCGGAGAGTTCCGAGGGGTACTTGTCCGCGAACCGGGACAGGCCGACCATTTCCAGGAAGGTGTTGGCGATGGAGCTGCACTCCACATTGGTCCGACCCGCGACCTTGGGCCCGAAGGCGATGTTGTCGCGGATCGTCTTCCACGGAAACAGCGAATATTGCTGGAACACCATGCCCCTGTCCGGCCCGGGATCCTTGACGACTTTCCCATCGACCGAGACGGTGCCGCTCGAGGGCGTGACGTAGCCCGCGATCGAGTTCAGCAAGGTCGACTTTCCGCAGCCGGAGGGGCCGAGGATGCAGACGAACTCACCGGGCTTGATGTCGAGCGAAGTCTTCTTCACGGCCTGGTTGGCGGTGGCTCCCTTGCCGAAGACGATCTCGACATCCTCGATTTCTATGTGGCCGATGTCCTTTTGGGCGGCGAGCGGCCGGTGGGGGATGTGTTCCTTCAGGGACACGACTTGCGTGGTCATGCATGCACTCCTTTCGCGGAGGAAGATTGGGTGTCTGGGCTGGCTGCTGTCGCGGCGTGGCGGTCCGACGGGCCGGGATCGGCAAGGATGAGCACCGTGGCGGCCAACAGCGCATAGCCGCCGGCCGTCAGGTAGGGGCCTGCGGGCTCCACCCAGAAGGACGCGGAAACGCTGAGGCCGAGCATCGACAGGCCCACGATCCAGGTCGGCGTGGCACAGCACACCACCCAGCTCATCGTCGCCGAGGTCACGGCGACAAAGCCGGCACCCAGGCCCGTTGCGGTGCCGGCCTTGAGACGTGTCGAGGTCGGACAGCCGGTTTTGGCTTTCAACAGGAGAAGGCTGGTCGCCAGCAGGCCGGCGAGGATCATGACCAGGAACACCTTGTAGGGCAGGATATTCAGTGCCCATTCGGATATGCCGTGGCCAAAGTCGTAGTTCATGTAGCCGAACTCGAGAAGATACTCCTCGGCGACGATTGGCGGAACGTCGCTGAAAGAGGGCGTCGAGCGGTAGATGGTCCACACGTTTGCCGGCCAGTTGTAGGCGGTCGCGTAGTTCGGCAGGGCGCCGAAGCGGACAATCAGCGCACTCATCAGCAGGGCGTAATAGCCCACGGTGAAGCCCGCGGTCAGCGCCAGCCACAGTCCGAACCTGGAGCGGACGCAGGCGCCCGCAACCGCCAGTCTCCTGCCGAGGGCAAGCACCGTCATCTTGCCCTCTTCTGCCAGGCAAGCAGCGGTTTCATGGCGAGTTTCACCGCATAGGTGGACAGGGTGCCGAGACCGCCGATCACCAGCATCCCGACGACGATGTCCGGGTAGTTGATCAGCGAATAGGCGTCCCAGGTGAAATAGCCGATGCCGTACTGGCCGGAAATGATTTCGCCGGCAAGCAATGAAAACCAGCTGACGCCCATGCCGATGGCCAGGCCCGCGGCAATGCTCGGAAGGGCGGCGGGCAGGATGACATGCCAGAAGATCTGCATTCGGGATGCCCCGAGCGACTTGGCGGCGCGGACCAGGACTTCCGGCGTCTGTTCCACGCCATGAAGCGTGTTGAGCACGATCGGGAACAGGGCGCCGAGCAGCGTGATATAGATGATCGAGGCTTCCTCGGTCGGCCACATCAGGATGGCGAGCGGGATCCAGGCAACGGCAGGGATCGGACGGAGCACCTCGATATAGGGATAGATCAGCGAGCGGGCGATCTTCGACCGGCCCATCAGCACGCCGGCGGCAATGCCGAGTACCGATGCCGTGACATAGCCGATCAGGATCCGCTGCATCGAAACGCCGATATGGATGTAGAATTCCTCTTCGCCCAGATGAGTCCAGAAGGCCGTGAACACCTTCGCGGGGGAGGGGATGTTCTCGAAATTGATGTAGAAATCGACCTTGTAGGTGGTCGCCAGGTGCCACAGCAGGATACCGGCGGCGAGCGAGACCAGGCTCAGCAGGATGGTGAGCGCGTTCTTCCTCAGCAGTCCGAGACCGTTTGCAACGCTTTCCCGCAGCTTTTCGAAGACGTCCTCGCCCGACATGCCGGGCGCATCCGCGAATCCGACCAGGTCTTCCTTCCTTTGGGCGGGAGCGGAGGGCTCCGGCCCCTGTTCCCTTTCCTCGGCCACGTCGGTGGCCTGACCCAAATTGCTCATGAATTTCTCCCTCAATAGACGGCGGCAGACCCGGGCGCGAACGGGCTGGAAGCACATTTTGGCGGGCGCCGCGGTGAAAGCCGCGGCGCCCGGGTTGATTTTGTTATTCGGTGGGAATGAAGGCCGCGACCGCCGTCGGCAGGTCGATGAGCTGGCCCTTGACCTCGGCGGCATAGGTTTCCGCATCCGGCTTGCGCAGGAAGGTCTCGTAGGAACCGTCCTCACCGAGGACGAAATAGGCGGTCTTGCCGAAGAGCTTCAGGCCGGTCGACTTGTCGTAGACATAGGTCGCGTTGAGCTTGGCTCCGGTCCCCTGGAATTCGGCAACGGCCTTGAGGAACTCCGGCATGGACCCGTATTTGAGAATGCCGTCGCGGGAGTGCCAGATCTCGGCGGGCAGACCGGCATTGGCCGCCTCGGGATCGACGACCTTTGCCTTGTCGGCTTCATAGTCCATTCCAAGATCGGAATAGGCCGCCTTGATGTAGTCCTCGGTGATCCACGCATCGAAGTCGAGCGGCGGGATGGCCTTTTCCTTGACCAGGACCGTGTGGTCCAGCTTCAGGGCATCGACCCAGGCGTCCTTGATGGTCGGATCCAGCGTCAGGTGACCGCCATTGGAGAAGTAGATGTAGAGGACTTCCTTCTCCACGCCGGTCCATTTTTCCATCAGGTCGACGGCTTCACTCGGATTGTCCTCGATCCACTTGCCGGCCTCGATGACGGCCTTCAGGAAGGCCGTGACGACTTCCGGATATTCCTCGGCGAAGTCCTGGCGGACCACGACGCCGTGCAGGTAGGGAACACCGGCTTCACTGCCGTCGTAGATTTTCCGGCCCGTGCCGCGGAATTCCATGATCTCGGACCAGGGGCAGAAATCGGAATGCGCGTCGATTTTGCCGGCCGCGATGTTGGCAGCGCCAACGGCTGGGCTCTGGTTCTTCAGGGAAACGTCTTCCCTGATGCCGTTGTCCTGCATGGCCTTCAGGAGCATGCCCCAGGCCGCCGACCCGACCGGTGTCGAAACCGATTTGCCCTTGAGCTGGTCAAAGGAGTAGATGTCGCTGTCCACCGGCACGACGACGGCGTTGCCGCTGCCCTTCAGGTTGTAGCCGGTTCCGGCAATGTAGAGTGTTCGCAGGGAATCCGTTTCCTGGAACTTCGCACCGTTCACGATGAGCGGATAGTCACCCATCACGCCGATATTCAGCTTGTTGGCGAGCATCTGGTTGGTGATCGGCCCGCCGGACGAATAATCCGCCCACGAGATGTTGTAGTCGACATCCGCGTAGTCGCCGTCTTTCGGAAGGTTCTTTTCCAGAAGTCCGAGTTCCTTCACCACGATGCCCGCGGTGTAGGTGTCCGTGCACATGCTCTGGTGACCGATCGCGATGTCGATGGTCTTGGCCAATGCAGGAATGCTGGGGAGTGCGACCGCGAGTGCGAGCCCCAATCCGAATCCAAGTGTTTTCTGCGTCATAACGTTCCCTCAAGTAGTGCCGCCTATCTCAGGACGGTTTTAATGGCGCAAAAGCCGTGCCAGCTTGAGGGAAGAAAACACGGAAATTTCTGTAATAGCTTGAAAAGACTACGTATATATCGGGATGACGGAATGTCCCGCCCATGGAGGCGGAAACCTCCAACCCGGGAAACGCTTATCCGCATGGCAGGTTGCGCGGTTTTTATGCAGTGCAGCAAGCTTAGCGGTAATACAAGTTCGCAAAACCTGTATTAGGCGCACGTGTTTTGTGATCGTGACAAGACGGAGAACAGCAAACTTGACGATCAAGTTTGCTCTTTTTTCTATTCGGGAATTTGGTGAAAAGGCGTCAAGGCTTCCCGGCCAGGGCCGGAAAGCAGGAAATACTTGAATTTAACTCCGGATCAGCTCAAGGACTTGAGGCCGGATATCATGGCCGGAGAGTCCCAGACCCTTTCACCGATTGCTCCGTAGATCACCCGGCCGCCGGCATCCAGAACATAGGTTACCGGCAGGCCGCGTATGAACCACTTGCTTGCGAGTTTGGTGTCCTGATCCAGCAGGACAGGCAACGCATCGTGATCGATCTTCTGAAGGAAATCACGGACCCTGTCCTCCCGGTCGCCGACATTGACGGCAAGAACGGCAAAGCGCTCCTGTCCCAGTTCGCGGTTCAGCCGTGCCAGCGTCGGCATTTCCTTCCGGCAGGGCGGACACCAGGTCGCCCAGAAGGAGATCACCACGGTCTTTCCGCGGTAGTCGCCGATCCTGTGAATGGTGCCGGACAGGTCCGGAATATCGAGTTCGGGGGCATCAATCGCCAATGGCGGCTCGGCCAGGCCCAGATATTTGAAGTCATGTTCCGCGCCAAAGGCGGGTGTCACCGCCACCGCGCCGGCAGCAAGACCACCCAGAATGTCCCGCCGGTTGAAGCTCACCATCTCGGTACCCTGATCTTGAATTGATGGCAGTCCGCGCGCACGAACAGGTGTTCGTAGTCGATCGGCCTGCCGGATGCATCAAAGGTAAGACGTTCGGTGCGGATCACCACGTCACCTTCGTTCACATTCAGGAGACGGCCGATATCGGGTTCCACCGGGACCACCGTCATGGTGATGTCGGCGAAGCCGATTTCAATGCCGAGCTTGTTTTCGATGAGCGCAAAAATATCGGTGTGCGGCAGATCGAGTTCGAGCAGCCGCTGGCCGATGGACAATGGAAAATAGCTGACGTCGATGCTCATCGCTTCCTCGGCGGCGATGCGAATGCGGCGGATCTTGACCAGGTCTTCACCGCGTTTCAGGCTCAGCGCCGCCGCAGCGGCCGCCGGAGCCGGGACAATCTCTGCGGAAAGGACTTCGGAACGGGTTTCCACGCCGAGCGGCGCCATCAGTTCCCCGAACCCCTGCAGCCGGCCGAGATCCTGCACCGCCTGCAGCGTGCACACGAAATAGCCCTTGCCCTGGTGCCCGACGATCAGGCTGGCATCCCGCAATACATTAAGGGCCAGCCGGATGGTGACCCGGCTGACCCCGAAACGTTTCATCAAGGCGCTTTCGCTGGGAAGATAGCTGCCGGGAGGAAAATCCCCCGCCAGGATCGCATCCATCAGCGTGTTGCCGATCTCCTGATATTTCGGCGGACGGGAAGAGGCGGTCGCCGAGGGACGGGTGTCACACAGGCGGGTATCGACATGCGCCTTCGTCCTGTCCACCTGCCGTGCCACCAGTCTGCCCACCTTGTGCCTCTCCCCTTGCCGAAATGCTGCTCTGCAGCATTATTACTCGATTTGCGCCAAAGCCCAACGAACATTTTTGCGCACGTCCGGATCCGGATCGTCCACCAGGCTTTCCAGGAACGGCAGGGCGGACCGGTCGGCGATCTCGCCGAGGGCCGCCGCCGCTTCCTTGCGCAGGTTGGAGGTCTGCTCGCCGAGCTGGGCCCCGATCCTGTCCACGGCGTCCACGACCTTCAGTTTTCCGAGGCTGCGCACCGCCTTGACCCGAACCTGCCAGTAGGCGTCGTCGAGCAGCGGAATGAGCTGTGCCGCCTCGTCGGTCATGGAGAACTTGCCGAGAACCTCCGCCGCGATCTCGCGCACGGCCCAGTGGTCGTCCTGAAGCGCCGCCAGCAGGGCGTCCTTGGCGTGAGAGGATTTCGAAAAGGCGAGTGCGCCGACAGCCGTCCGCCGGACCTCCGGGTCCTCGTCCCGGCAGCTGGCGATCAGGGCGGGCAGGGCCTCCTCGGCCTTCAGATAGCCGACCACGCCGAGGGCCTGGATCCTCACGGCTGCGACCGGGTCCTTCATGCCCTCGATGCCGTTTGCCAGCGCATCGGGGCGGCGCAGTTGCTTCAGGCCGAGCAGCGCCCCTTCGCGAACCTTCGCATCCTCATGCCCGGTCAGGGCCAGCAGGGGCGGCGCCGAGTCCGGATCCTTCAGTTCGGCAAGACTGTCCGCGGCGGCCCTAGCCACCTTGCCGTCCGTGTCCTGCAGTGCCTCGCACAGGGCGGTGGCCGCGGCCAGCCCGTCGAATTCTCCCAGCGCGATCGCGGCCTGCAGGCGGACTTCCGCGCTGTCATCGCCAACCGCCCGGGCAATCAGCGGAATGGCTTCGGGATCGGCCGTGTCGGCGAGATCCATCACCGCCACCCGGCGCACCGCCGGGTCGGGATCGGAGAGTTTCTCGTCCAGATCCTCAAAATCGCTTTCGTCCTCGAAAGGTTCGAACACCATCTCGACCTCCTCAGCGCAGCAGATAGGGAATGTTGACCGTGACGGCGTCGGTCGGGCAATCCGCCTCGCAGGGCATGCAGTACCAGCACTCGTCATATTTCATGTAGGCCTTGCCGGTCAGGTCGCTGATGCGCAGCACGTCGAGCGGGCAGACATCGACACAGACCGTGCAGCCCTTGTCGGCGATGCATTTTCCCTCGTCGACCACGACAGGAACGGTTGTCGGCGTGTTTGCAATGGGCATATGTGTCTCCGTTCTTTCGGGTCAGGCCTGGGCCGAGATGCGTTGTTTGTAGTAGGCGTCCTTCTCATCCTCGGCGATCGGGATGATGTAGGGCGCGACCTCCTTTTTCTCGCAGGTCATGGCGCCGCCCTGCTTGGACAGGAGCACGTGGCATTTCCAGTCCGTGTCATTGGAGTCCGGATAGTCCGAGCGCCAGTGGTACAGGCCCCAGCGGCTCTCCGCCCGGTAGAGCGAGGCATGTGCGGCCATATCGGCGCAGTCGAGGATGCTGGTAACTTCCATGGACCGCATCAGTTCGTGCGCGTCCCGGGCCATCATCTGGGTTTCCATGTCCTCGCGCACCTCGGCAAGACGGGCCTGGCAAAGCTCGTATTTGGCCGTCACCTTCGGCGGCTGCAGGTAGTCGTTCACCAGGCGGCGGATCTTGTATTCGATCTGGTTCGGTGGAATGCCGTCGTCGCGCCTTGTCGGCGCCAGAACACGCTCCTGCTCGAGGGAGATCGCAGCGTCGTCGAATTCGTCGAAATCGACGTCGTCTGCGAACTCGATAGCGTGTTCGCCCGCGATCGCACCGTTTGTAAACGCGCCCAGCATGTAGTTGTGCGGGACGCTCGCCATGTCTCCGGCGGCATAGAGGCCTGGCACGGTGGTGCGGGCGAACTCGTCGACATAAACCCCGGAGGCCGAGTGTCCGGAGCAGAATCCGATTTCCGAGATGTGCATCTCGATCATCTGCTCGGAATATTTCGTGCCGCGCTGCTCGTGGAAGCGGCCGCGGCTCGGCCGCTCAACCGTGTGCAGGATGTGCTCGATGTGATCGGCGGTATCCTTGTGCAGGTGGTTGAGCTTGAGGAACACCGGTCCCTTGCCGGACTGCAGTTCGTTGTAGAACTCCTGCATCATCTGGCCGGACCAGTAGTCGCATTCGATAAATCGTTCGTTTTTCGAGTTGGCGGTATAGCCCCCGAAAGGACCCGCCACATAGGCACAGGCGGGGCCATTATAGTCCTTGATCAACGGGTTGATCTGGAAACACTCCAGGTTCGCGAGCTTGGCACCCGCGTGATAGGCCATGGAATAGCCTTCCCCGGAATTCGTCGGGTTCTCGTAGGTGCCGTACAGATAACCGGATGTCGGCAGGCCGAGACGGCCGGCGGCCCCCATGCACATGATCACGGCCTTGGCCTTGATCACCAGGAACTCGCCCGTACGGGTGTTGACGGCGATCGCGCCGGCGGCGCGGCCGCTCTTTCCCGTCAGCAGGCGTGTCGCCATGTAGCGGTTGGAAATCAGCACGCGCGCCCGGCGCAGCTGACGGTAAAGCGCCTTCTTGACGGTGTCGCCATTGGGCATCGGCAGGACGTAGGTTCCCATGTGGTGAACCTTCTTGACGTCGTATTCGCCGTTCTCGTCCTTCTGGAACCTGATGCCGAACTGGTCGAGCTCCTCGATGATGCCGTAGCAGTTCTGGGCATATTTGTAGACGGCCGCCTGGTCGACGATGCCGTCATTGGCGATGGTGATTTCCTTGGTGTACTGCTCGGGCGTCGAGTGCCCGGGAATGACCGCGTTGTTGAGGCCGTCCATGCCCATGGAAATGGCGCCGGACCGTTTCACGTTGGCCTTTTCCAGCAGGATGACCTTGGCGTTCGGGTTCTTCTTCCGCGCCCTGTAGGCCGCCATCGGCCCGGCCGTGCCGCCGCCGATCACCAGCAGGTCGCAATCCACTTCATTCAATCCTGCACGAAGGTCATCCATGCCTGTCTCCACTCTCTCCAGCAATTGCATTCAGACTAGGACCGGCGCTCACGGCCGGTCGGTCAACTAATTGCCCTTCAGAAAATCATTTGGTGTCAGAGGGCTGTTTTCCGGGGCGGGCTGCACTGTTTGGGCAAGGTCCAGCAGATAGGCCCAGGGATAGATCGCGCGGTCATACCCGTCGGAAAAGACGATGTTGATCGCGTAGGAACCGATCGGGCGAACTGCGCTGATCGACAGGTCCGCGGCAGCCGGAACGGCCAGGCCCGAAAGTTTCAGTTTCTTGCTTCGCGCCGACTGGCTGTTGTCCCGCAAAAACGGCGCGGTGAAGGAAAGCACCTGACCGTCCGGCCAGGTCAGCTTCAATCCTGCGCCTTTGCCGGTCACCCGGATTTCCTCCGGGCCTTCACAGTTTCTCAGCCGGTCGGGCGAGGGAAGGGGGACGGTTGGTTCTGATGGGGTCGGGATCACGGGTTTCAGCTCCTTGCCTTTGATGAAAGCAGCTGACCACACGCCCGCAGACGCCAATAGCAACTAATTGACCGACAATTCGGAAAAGGACCGCAATAACGGCGAAAGTTCATCAAAACGGAGGGGCCAATGACCTTTGTCGTCACTGAAAACTGCATCCGGTGCAAATACACCGACTGTGTCGAAGTCTGTCCGGTCGACTGCTTCTATGAGGGCGAGAACATGCTCGTCATCAATCCGGACGAGTGCATCGATTGCGGCGTCTGTGAACCGGAATGCCCCGCCGAGGCCATCCTGGCCGACACCGATCCGGAAGCGCAGAAATGGATCGATCTCAATGCCAAATACGCCGCCCTCTGGCCGGTCATCACCGAAAAGATCGACGCCCTGCCGGATGCCGAGGACTGGAATGGCGTTGGTGGCAAACTCGAGCAACTGAGCGAAAAAGCCGCCTGAACACGGAAGTATCCGCCCGCTCACCCGGCCCCCGCGCCGCGAACCCGATCCAACCGAGAGAGCTTGCCATGAATGTCATGACCCGCCCCGAAGAGCTGGAAGCCTGCGCACCTGCGGGCACCTTTGTCGAAACCGTCACCAAGGTCACCCATTACACCAACCGGCTGTTCCATTTTCACATGACCCGTCCCGCCGGGTTCCGGTTCCGCTCGGGCGAGTTCGTCATGATCGGGCTGATGATCGAGGGCAAACCCGTGTTCCGGGCCTATTCGATCGCCAGTCCGTCCTGGGCGGAGGACATGGAGTTCTTTTCCATCAAGGTGCCCGACGGCCCGTTGACGGCGCACCTGCAGAAGATCCAGCCGGGCGACGCGATCCTGATGCGCAAGAAGCCGACGGGGACACTGGTCAACGACGCACTGGTGGCCGGGCGCCGGCTCTACATGTTCTCGACCGGCACGGGCATTGCGCCCTTCGCCAGCGTGATCCGGGATCCGGAAACCTACGAAAAATTCGACGAGTTGATCCTGACCCATTCCTGCCGGGAAGTGGCGGAGCTCAAATACGGCCAGGACCTGGTCGAGGCGGTCAAGCAGGACGAAATGCTCAACGAGCTGTTCGATACCTCGAAACTCAGGCTCTACAATTCCGTCACCCGCGAGGAGTATCCTTTTCAGGGCCGGATCACCGACCTGATCGGGAACGGCAAGCTGTTCGACGACCTCGGCGTGCCGCCCCTGGACCCGGCAACGGACCGGGGCATGATCTGCGGTTCCGCGGAAATGCTCAAGGACACCAAGGCGCTGCTGGAAAAGGCGGGGCTCACCGAGGGCGCCAACAACCGTCCGGCCGAATTCGTCATCGAAAGGGCCTTCGCGGGATGAAGACCCGGGCCATGTCCGGGCTCCTGCCGGGACTTCTCCTGTGTCTTGTCGTCAGCGCCCTTGCGGCCGGCATCGGCAAGGCCGGAAGTCTTCTTGCGGGCGTGCGGCTGATCGATCCCTTTACCGCTGCCATCGTGCTGGGGTTCTGCATAAGAACCTTTGTCCGCATTCCGCAGGCCTGCGCCCCCGGCATCCGCTGCGGGACAGTCTCGGTGCTCGAGGTCGCCGTCTTCCTGCTCGGCTTTTCCATAGACCTGAGCGTTTTCGAAGGCAGCAACCTGGCCTTTGTCGGCATGGTCATGTCCTTCGTCGTTGTCATGATCGTGACCAGTTTCGCGATCTGCAGGGCGATTGGCCTGCCCGAGGACCTGGCCGTGCTGGTCGCCTGCGGAAACGCCATTTGCGGGAATGCGGCGATCGCCGCGGTCGCCCCTGTCGTGCATGCGGGCAACGAGGACGTGGTTGCCGCAATCACCTTCAGTTCCATTCTCGGCGTCGCGTTTGTCATCGCCTTGCCCGTCATGGCGCCGGTCATCGGTCTGAGCACGTTCCAGTTCGGAACCTTCGCCGGACTGACGGTCTATGCGGTTCCGCAGGTCGTGGCCGCGACCGCGCCTGTCAGCATGCTCAGCGCCCAGGTGGGCACGGCCGTCAAGCTGATGCGCGTGCTGATGCTCGTTCCCGCGGTCCTGGTCGCGCCGCTGCTGCTGCGCAAGCGTGAAAACCGTCACCAGGTTCAGGCGGAACCACGCGGCAGCCTGATCCGGACACTGCCCTGGTTCATACCGGGCTTCCTCCTGGCTGCCCTGATGAACAACCTGGGTTATGTCCCCGATCCGGTTGAAACACTGACGTCGGATGTTTCGCGCGCGCTCTTTGTCGTGGCCATGGCCGGGCTGGGCCTCAGCGTCGATTTGCGCCGGTTATTGAAGATCGGTCCGAGACTGATCCTCGGGGTCAGCGCCAGCCTGGTGCTTCTGTCCGCCGTCAGCCTGCTCTTTGCCGTGACACTTACCTGACCCATTGAAAGACTGCGTCCCTCAGGTGCCGGCCATAATGTCCACCGTCAAGACCGGATTCGCGGTCTGGATGAATTGACGCGGTCGACAATATTCCGAACACTGCGCGCATCGCGGCTGCTTCCCTGCGCTTCATTCCGTCCGGGGATCAAGAGGCCTGAAAAGGTTCGAGGGCCGGGCATGGCGCAAAGGGGACAAGACCATGAATCCGTTCAGCTTCCAGACCACCCGCTCGGTCCTGTGCGAGGTTGGCGCGACCGCGAAGATCGGGGAGATACTGGCCGGAATGGGCTGCCGAAAGGTCGCCTTCGTGACAGACGCGATCATCCTTGAGCTTGGACTGGCCCGGCAGGCGCTCGATGGCCTTGAGGCCGCGGGCGTGGACGTGTGGACGTTTTCCGGCGTTCTGGCCGATCCACCGGAAACGGTAATCCTGGGCGCCGTCGAGCAAGCCCGGGCGGAGAATGTCGACGGCGTCGTGTCGGTCGGCGGCGGCTCGTCGATGGACACCGCCAAGTTGATCGCGGTGCTCCTCAACACCGATCAGCCGATCGGGGAGATGTACGGCGTAGGCCTCGTCAAGGGCGAAAGATTGCCGCTGGTGCTCGCCCCGACGACCGCGGGCACGGGGTCCGAGGTGACGCCGATCTCCATCGTGACAACGCCGACATCCGAGAAAAAGGGGGTTGTTTCCCCGCAATTGCTGCCGGACTGGGCCATCCTCGACGCCGAACTGACAGTGGGGCTGCCGGCACCGGTGACGGCGGCAACCGGCATCGACGCCATGGTGCACGCCATCGAAGCTTATACTTCCAGGCACAGGAAGAACGTGGTGTCGGACTGCCTTGCCCGGCAAGCGCTGGAATTGCTGGGGGCCAATATCCGAACGGCCTGCCACAGCCCTCGGGACCGTGACGCCCGCAGCGCGATGCTTCTGGGATCGATGCTCGCCGGCATGGCCTTCGCCAATGCGCCGGTGGCAGCGGTGCATGCCCTGGCCTATCCGCTCGGAGGGCATTTCCACGTTCCCCACGGACTGTCCAATGCGCTCGTTCTGCCATACGTGCTGGAATACAACGCACCGGAGGCCGAGAAGCTCTACGCCGAAATCGCTCCGATCATCTTTCCCGAGCTTGCCGGCAAACCCGCCCGGCAAATGGTCGAAGGCATGGTGACGGGCTTCATGGAGCTGGGGCCGGAGCTTGGCATGCAGACCAGGCTTTCGGAAGTTGGCGTGAGCCACAACAATCTGCCGACCCTTGCGGAGGACGCCATGAAACAGACCCGGCTCCTGGTCAACAATCCCCGTGAGATGACCTATGAGGCCGCGCTCGGGATTTACGGCAAGGCCTTGTAGGAACCCCGGCACCCCGTCACCTACCGCTCGAGTGGTGCCTGGGCCTCACGCGGGACCTTGGAAACCTTCCAGCGCCTTGCGCAGAACGTCCGGGGCGGCGACCGGATCGAGGCTGTTGCCGGGGCGACCCTGGAGGAGGGCAAGTGGCGAATAGGCTTGAGACCGGTAATCGCAAGCGACAATTTCGCGGCGCCAAGTCGCAATTTAGATAAAACTTTATCTTTACAAAAAATTACATCGTCAAATTGTCGGATCCCTAAAATTTTAGAGTTTCGCTCAATCGGATATTTCGAGCTTGAAGCTACGTTCCGTGCCAAATAGTGCGGAGCGAACGAATGAAATTCCGTTTCAAGAGTTTTGTTTTTGTAAATTTGATGATGTCTGTTTGCCTGGGGTCCAGCGTGTTTGCGGAGGACGGCACGGCGGACGGGCGCCAAGGTGCCGCCAAAGGCTGGCTGGTCGCGTCCCTCCTGACGGACACCGGGTATGACCGCGCAGGCGCGGAGCCGCAGCAACCTGTCGGACAGGGTATCGAGGCTGGCGGCAATCGCATCGAAGCACCGCACGCGCTGTTTCCGCAGGCGGAGCAAGCGCCGGCCGCGCAAGTGCCGAAAAAGAGCTCCGCCGCGGTCCGGTTGGCGGCGCTGCTCGGTGGCAGCCCCCTCCAGCTGCGCCGCGACAAGGCTCCGCGGGTTGAGGCCAACGTGCCGGACTGCCTTCTCGCTCCGGCCCCGCCGGCCCAGCTCGCGACCTATTCCAAATACGACCAGGCAGACAAGTCCCGGTCAACCATCGATCCGCTGGCGCATAAGAAGCGCAAAAGCCAGGTGCAGCCGATCCGCAACTCGGTGAGGCTCCTGACGAATGTCGCCTATGCCAAATCCGCGACGTCTGCTGTTGCGGAGGCTCGCGCGGAATGTGTCCTGAAAAGCCTGGACTCCTGGGCTCGGGCCGATGCCCTGACGGACATGCAAACCTCCGACGCCGTCCTGAGCCGGGACCGCTGGGTCGCCGAGGCCGTGCTCGCATTGCATGAAGTGTCGCAAAAGGTCGAACTCAGCAATGAGCGACGCGCCAACTACGATGCCTGGCTGCGCAAGATCGCCGACAGCACGATCGAGGCCTACGCCATGCGCCTCGGTCCCAAGTCCCGCACCAACAATCACAGATATTGGGCCGGCCTTTCGGTGATAGCGATTGGTGTTGTCCTCGAAGATCAGGACCTGGTGGCCTGGGGCCGCAGGAGTTTCGAGATCGGGTCCTGTCAGGTGGACGCCAACGGGCTGCTGCCCGGCGAGTTGCGCCGCGGTTCCAAGGCGCTGGAGTACCACCTTTATGCCCTGCGCCCGCTGGCGGCAATCGCGAGGTTGCACCAGGTCAACGGCTCCGCCGAGGGGTTGAAGTGTTTCGATGGGTTCCAGCGTCTTCAGCAAACCATGCAAAAGGCGATGAAAGACCCCGCTGATTTTGAAAGATACTCTGGCATGCGTCAGAAGGTGAAAGTCAGCGAAACCAGTTATTCGGCTGCCCTGCAATTTCAGCAGCTCGGCATCTGAAACAGCCTGACATCCTGCGTTTTCGAAGAACCCCGGCCGCGCCAAGCTGCCGGGGTATTCTGTTTGACGCTGTCTGACGCGCAGATATTGAAGCTGTGCAGGGGGGCGGGCCCTTGCTCCGCCCGGACCCGCGGATTGCACATGTTGGTGCTCGCCTCGCCGATTTTCGTCTGGTCAGGCCGGAATTTTTCGGGGCAAAAGCCGTCCGAAATCAACTTACAGGCGCGTTTTTCTCGAATTCAATCAAACGCAAATCGATTTAATACGCTCCTGCCAGGGAGAGTGAGCGGCTGTTTGGCCGTCTGAAGCCGGCTCTGAAATGTTTTGTGAACACGGACTTTCCGCAAGGTTAACGAAAAATGACGCCAAATCGTTCATTTCACCGGTGAAATAATAGAGCTGTTCAAATTTTCATCAAATTGCGGGGAAGCGACGAATTCTGGTCATTTTGGATGATGGTAAAATTAGCAAGCAAAATTGTTTCGCAGCAATGCACGTATTGGTAGCGCGATTGTTGTGCAGTCAATTGATTATTTTTTTTGCAGCCTGAAAAAATGTCAGGAAAATTTCGTCTTGACGCGATTTCTAATTGTCCCTTTAAGTTCTCATTAATTGGTTTTGCGATGCACAAAGTGCGGTGCACAAATTTCTGTGCACATCAAGACGAGTGAAACAACGAGCGCAATCCAGCACAGCCGGCCTTCGGCTGTGATCGGGGAACTGTGCTTAAAAACAGTAGTTTATAGAAGGCTGCCCGAAACGGTTGCCACCAGTCCGACTTGAATTTTGGAGATTCGGAAATGAACGAGAAGAAGTTGAAGGTAAGCATTTTCGGTGCTGGCTATGTGGGCTGCGTATCTGCCGGCTGTCTTGTGAAGGACGGTTTTGAAGTGGTCGCGGTCGATCCGGACAGCTACAAGGTCGATGCAATTTCTGCGGGCAACTCTCCGATCTATGAGCCGGGCCTGTCCGCACTGATCAAGTCCGGCGTCGACAACGGCATGCTGTCGGCGACCAGCGACTTCAAGAAAGCCGTCCTTGAAACCGACGTCTCGTTCTGCTGCACGGGCACTCCGAGCCAGGAGGATGGGTCGCTCAACACCGGCTATGTGAAGCTTGTCTCCGAGCAGATCGGCGAAGCGATCCGCGAGAAGGAAGGCCGGCACATCGTCGTGATGCGTTCGACAATTCTTCCGGGCACCGTGGAAGCCGAGGTCATTCCGGCGCTGGAAAAGTCCTCCGGCAAGAAGGTCGGCACGGATATCGGGCTTGCCTACTATCCGGAATTCCTGCGTGAAGGCACCGCGATCTCCGACTACTACGAACCGGGGGCAATCGTTTTCGGCAAATACGAGGACGACGAAGAGTCCGTCAAAGCGCTCATGGCCCTTTGCGCGCAGATCCCGGTCAAGCCACATGTCATTCCGATCCGCAGCGCCGAGATCGTCAAATACACCAACAACTGCTGGCATGCCGTCAAGATTTCCTTCTCCAACGAGATCGGCAATCTGTGCAAGTCCGTCGGTATCGACAGCCATGTCGTCATGGATGTCCTTTGCGCGGATACGCGGCTGAACATCTCCCGGGCCTACATGAAGCCCGGCTTCGCCTATGGCGGTTCATGCCTGCCGAAGGATCTGCGGGCGCTGCGCCATTTCGGCAAGGTCCACAACATCTCGACGCCGGTGCTGGATGCCGCGGTCGAAGCCAATGAATACCAGCTGGACCGGGCCTTCCGCCTGGTCAATCGCGGCGGTGCCCGGAAGGTCGGCATGTTCGGCCTGACCTTCAAGCCCGACACGGACGACCTGCGGGAAAGCCCGCTGGTCCTGCTCGCCGAGCGCCTGATGAGCAAGGGCCACAAGCTGTCGATCTACGATCCGAACGTGTCCGCGATCGACGATGGCGGCCGCAATTTCGTCCCGCACCTGGCGGACTTCATCAAGAGCTCCGCGGATGAGGTCACGTCCGAAGTGGACACGATCATCATCGGCATCAAGAACGACCAGATCCGCGAAGCCCTCAAGAATGCGCGGGGAGGGGCGAGCATCGTCGATCTCGTCCGGTTGCCGATCGAGGCACCGGAAGGTGTCCACTACGAAGGCCTCGTCTGGTAAATCGATATGGTCGCCATTCTGACCCACGTCATCTTTGTCCTGGCAATTGCGCTGTGCGCAGTGCTTTTGCCGGACATCGCCTTTGACGAAAAATCACGGAATGCCATTCTCCTGGTCGGCGTCATCGGCATGTGGCGCTGGTCCTGGGGCCTGGTACACCTGGTCAGAAGCCTCTGGTTCCGGCTGGTCCGTTTCCCGCGTACACGAAAGCTCGCGGAACGGACGGCCGATGCTGAAGGGTACGGCCATGCGTTTTTCCTGATCACAAGCTTCCGGATCGATGCGCCGACCACTGCCAAGGTCTATCGCGGGGCGTTCATCGCCGCGGCCGAGGCACCGGCGGGCGCAACCGTGGTCTGCTCGATTGTCGAACTGGGCGACGAGCGGCTCATTCGCCGCCTTGCCGAGGTCATGTACGGCGAGAAACTGCCTTTCACACTTGAAATCGTGCGCATTCCCGGAACCGGCAAGCGGGACGCGCTGGCACATGGCTTCCGGGCAATCGCGGCCTACAATCCGGCGCGCGCCGACACAGTGTCGGTGATCGACGGCGACAGCATCATCCCGCCGGATCTTGTCCGCAAATGCGCCTGCCTGTTCCAGATCGACCCGCAGCTCGGGGCGCTCACGACGGACGAAGTCTGCACCGTCGAAGGCGCCGAGATCTTCAAGCAATGGTACTCCATGCGGTTTGCGCAGCGGCAGATCCTGATGTCCTCGCACGGACTCGCCCAGCGGGTTCTGACCCTCACCGGACGGATGTCCATGTTCCGCGCCGAGGTCGCCTGCAGTCCCGAGTTCATCGATCACGTGCAGAACGACTACATCCATCACTGGCGTCTCGGCCGCATCAAGATGCTGACCGGTGACGACAAGTCGAGCTGGTTCTGGCTGCTGAAGAATGGCTACAAGATGTATTACGTGCCGGATGTCCAGGTCGAAACCATCGAGCAGCCGCCCGATCCGAACTTCCTGAAGTCTGCCTACGCCCTGATGACGCGCTGGTTCGGCAACATGCTGCGCACCAATTCCCGCGCGCTGCAGCTCGGCCCCGTGAAGATCGGTGCCTTCACCTGGTGGTCCATCCTCGATCAGCGTATCTCCATGTGGACCAGCCTGTCGGGCATTACGCTGGCCCTGCTCGGGACTGCCTTCATCACGCCGTGGACCTTCGCGTTCTACATGCTCTGGGTGGCGGTCTCGCGCTACCTGCTGGCACTCACCTTCCTGACGGTCAGGCCCTCGATCAACCTCGTCTACATTCCGCTTCTCTATTTCAACCAGATCTTCGGGTCCCTGGTGAAGGTGATCATCTTCTTCCGGCTCGACAGGCAGAAATGGACCCGGCAGAAGACCGCGCTCAAGAAGACCGACAGTGCCTTCGAGGCCCGCTTCAAGGAATGGTCGTCGCACCTGATCAACACCGTGGCCCTGCTGGTCTTCGTTTCGGTGCTGGTGCTCCTGTCGAACATGCACAACTACACAACGTCAGAGCAGCCGCCGCGGATGCCGCGCGTCTCGGAAAGGACCTTTCCATGAGTGCTGTGGCTAAGGCAAAGCGCCCGGACCGGCAGTTCCCGCGCTACAAGGTTCCGCTGAAGGCACGGATCGACGGCGAAACTGTCACGGTCTGCGACTGGTCGGCTGCGGGACTGGGACTGGCCGACCTGCCGGCTCCCCTGCAGGTGCCCGGCACCCTGACCGTCACGGTTCTCCTGGAGACCAACGGATCGGTGCTCGAACTTCCCCTCGCCACACGAGTGGTCTGGTGCAACCCGGACGAAGGACGGGCCGGTCTCGAGATCCTCGACGATGCGCACAAGACCGCACCCCTGTCCGACTTTGCCGACCTCTACCTGGCCGGCCGCGTGGTTCAGCAAGACACGAACATCTACGTAATGGGAAACACCATGTCCGAAACAGAAAGCATCAAGTCGCCGGTCGTCGCCTCGGCTCCGTCATCCGGGCAGAGCGGCCTGGCCGGACGCATTTTCGGCCTGGCAATCTTCGCGGTTGTCGGCATCGCAGCGTTCCTGTTTCTGTTCGATGTCGTCTACAAGCGGCTGTTCACCTTCGAGGCGATTTCCGCAAGCGTCTCGTCGGACGTCGTGACCGTCTACCAGCCGCGGGACGGGGTGGTCGAGGTCGCGGACCTGCCGCGCGAGGTGACACCGGGTCAGAAACTGGCCACCGTCACGCTTGATGCGCCGGATCTGGATGGCAACAGGGTGGTCGACATCATCTCCCCCTGCGACTGCTATGTCCTGCAGCAGGCACGGCCGCAGGGCTCCTATTTCGGTCGGGCCGGCGCCCAGGTGTTCAACCTGGTGCCAAAGGATGCGCAACCGCACGTGACCCTGCGCGTTCCGTTCCGCAGACTGGAAACACTTTCTAAAAATCCAGCTATTTCATTGACTTACCTAGACGGCACCAAGGTGGATGGCGTTGAGATCCTGGCTGTTCCGAAAATCAGCGAATACACGGCGACGCAGCTTGAAGTCGTCGTTGACGCGGGCACCCGGCTCGACCCCTCGATGATCGGACAGCCCGTTTACGCGGTTTTCGACATGGCGCCCTGGCGCTAGGGGGGGAGCATCCGGGGGGGCGCGAACTCGTTTTTTATTGGAGACTGGAAAATGGTTGAATTGGTAAATTCGAGAAAAATTGTACCCGCAATCATGATTGGCGGAACCGGGTCGCGTCTGTGGCCGCTTTCCCGGAGCAACATGCCCAAGCAGTTCCTGCGCCTTACCAACGAAAAAAGCCTGTTCCAAAACACTCTTTCGAGGGTGGACCATCCGGTTTTCACCAATCCCTGGTTCCTGACCACACAGTCCTTCGTGGACCTTGTGGACACCCAGGCGGATGAGGTCGGCAGCGCCTATGACGGCATCATTCTGGAGCCGCTTCAGCGCGGCACGGCCGCCGCTCTGGCGGTGGTTGCCCTGAAACTTGCCGCGACGGACCCTGAAGCCCTGGTGCTGGCCATGCCAGCCGACCACGTGGTCGGCAAGCCCGAGAACTTCGTGTCTGCTGTCGAACGCGCCATTCCGATCGCCGAGGACGGAAAGATCGTCACCTTCGGCATCGTTCCCAAGGCGCCGGAAACGGGCTTCGGCTATATCCGTCCGGCCGATCCCTATCTCCTCAACGGTGTCGAGATCGGCGCGCTGGTGCGCCAGCCCGGCGGTTTTCTGGAAAAGCCGGACCGGGAGAGGGCCGAGCAGTTCGTGGAGGCAGGGTATTACTGGAACGCGGGCATCTTCCTGTTCAAGGCCTCCGTGCTGGCAGACGAATTGCGCAAACATGCGCCTGAGACCCATGAAGCAACGTCCCGCGCGATAAGAAACGGTGAGAACCGGCCGTTCGCCAGCCATGTCGTCCATATGCCGTGCGCCGAGGATTTCGCGCGCTGCCCCGATGACGTTCCCATCGACATCGCGGTCATGGAGAAAAGCGACTGCGTCGCCGTGGTGCCCTGCAACGATATCGACTGGGCCGACATCGGGTCCCTGTCCGCGCTCTGGGAAATCAGCGACAAGGACGACGAGGAGAGTTGCAACGTGCTGGTCGGTGACACGCTGGTGACCGAAGCCCGCAACTGTTTTGTCCATTCCCAGGCCGGGCGCAAGGTGGTGCTCGGACATGTCGAGGACATGGTCGTGATCGACAGCGAGGACACTGTCGTCGTTCTGCCCCGGCATCAGGCGCAACGCGTCAAGGACATCGTCAAGACCCTGAAGGCAACCAATGCCAAACAGGTGAAATACAGCCGCAGCGCGACGCGCACCTGGGGCACGGTCAGCATCGATCGCACCTTCGAGGGGGGGCAGGTCTGCGCCGTCACCATCAAGAAGCACGTTCCGATCACCTACCGGGTTGCCGGCGCGGCGCACGAGGTCTGGATGATCCACGGCGACGGATCCGCGGAATACAGCGAGGACGGTACCTTCAAGCCGTTCCTGCCGGGTGTTCCGGTGTCCTTCAGCGAAGGGCAGGTGGTCACGCTCCGCAACACGACCGGTCACGCCGAATTCACCTATGTGCGCAGCAGTCCCGATCTCGACCACGCGATTGAAGACTGGTTTCCGCAGGTGGCCGAAGTCGAGCTGGCCGCTGCCGCGGCCCGGTTTGCCTGAACGGAAAGGCGCTTTGGAAATGAATTTCGGTTCGGATACAGCCATTGAGATCGACGGTGCGCGGCTGCCCCTGTTTGGCGTCGCCGCGGGTGCCCTCGTCGTGCCGCTCGAGCCGGCGCTCATCGGCTACCAGGGCGAGGCCGATATCGAGGTCCACCGCGCGGACTATGTCTGGAAGGGCCGGGCACAGATCCGCGCGGAGCGCGCCGACGAGCAAATGCGCCTTGTCTTCACCGGACCGAAATCCGAACTCAAGCGGGTCGCCAGCGTGCTGAAATGGCGGATCGGAGCGGCCTCGTCCTTTGCCGCCGAATTCGACGATCAGGCCGTCGTTTCGGAACGCAGGCGGTCCGGAGTTCTGCAGCTTGGCAAGATCGCCATGCTTGGAACGGTTGCCGTTGCCATGATCGTGCTGATCTCGTTCCTGCTCACCCAGAAGAGCGCGACCATCACGGCTCAGCTTGCCTATGTCGCCTTTCCCGGCGCGCCGCTGGAGGCACATACGACCGGGGAAGTGACCTACCTGAAAAACGAGGGCAACCTCGCGGACGGCGAAATGTTTGCCGCCCTCCAGACGCCGACGGGCCACGCCAAGTTCCTGGAGGCGACGACGGACGGTGTCGTCTCGAGCGTTGCGGTCAGCAATGGCGACTTCGTGCGCAAGGGGCAGGCGCTGGTGCGGGTGTCCGAGGAAGACGCCAGGCCTTATGTCGCCGCGTTCGTCAGGCCGGAAGAGATCGTGGCGGCCCTGGGAGCCCCGGAAGTGACAGTCACCTTCACGCTTTCGGGCAAAACGATAACGATCCCCGGCTCGTACGGCCGCTATGCCAGCCGCAACCAACTGGTTTCGGACGAGACCGGAACCGTGCTCGCGGAAATCGAGTTTCAGCTTCCCGAGGATGAAGAGGTGCCGGATGGCGAACCTCTTGTCGTCCAGTTCAAACGGCCTTTCTGGGACAACCGGATGCTCTGGCCATACCGGGCAGGGAGCTGAGGGAAAGCGTGTTGAGGTTTAACGGTCACATGGCATTTTCGACTGCATATCGGGCTTTGCTCCTTGGATGCACCTTTGCGGCATGCGCCTGCGGGCTGCCGGGATATTTGCCGCTCGGTGCGGACGGGTCTGCGTTTGCCCAGGAGCTCACCGAAAACGAGCTGCTGCCCGGGCGGCGCCAGCTTGCGCCGACGGAGAAGGATGTCACGGTCGACAACCTCAAATTCGGCGCCGAGGTCGCGATCGCGCGCTGGAAGGTGTTGCAGGAAGATCCGACACAACAAGGGTTTGACGCCTATTTCGAGATTTTCCGCGAGGTCGCGCGTATTGAAAGTCTGGAACGCGCCTCGCAGCTTGCCGGTGTGGGCCTGCAAAGCGAGCTCGCCGCGGCAGCGGCACAGATCCATGCTGATCTGCTAGCGAACGACCTGACGGCCGACGCCGCGGGCAAGGCCGCGCTCGCCGTCCTGGTCGAGTCCGACGGAGCTCTGTTCGCGGAGGATAGAATCGAGCGGCTGAAAGTCAGCTACGCGCTGATCCTGGACTATCTGGGTGATATCGAAGCCGCACGGCTTGCCATCGAACTGGCAGCACGGTTCGCAGAAGACGGTCTTGTCGATCTGGCTGCGGAAACCTATGCGGATTTCGTTCCCTATTATTTTGGTCTTCTGGAGACTGCGGCCGAACGGCGCGAGCTCGTCGGCGAAGCCGCCCAAAAGGCGAGTCTGCTGAACGCACCGGAAGTCATGCGGGCCTTGGGCGAGGTTCTGACCAACGCCCCGGTATCTGAAAAGGTAGAGCTGTCAAGGCTCGCCTTCACCAAACTGGACCCGGCCTACCTGGTGGGTCAGCTCGAAACGGCGGAAGGCGCGCGCCGAACCACGCTTCAGGCCTGGATCCATGGTGTTCAGATGGTGTCCGGTGCGCCGCCCACGGATTTGGCGGGGGATCTGTTCGAACGAGCCTCGGCAACCGCGAATTTTGTGGCCTTCGAACTGGTGTATGCCGCCCAGCAGGACCGCACCGCGCGCAAAAAGCTCCTGGAGCAGTCCCTGGGAGAAGACATTGGTGCCGGCCGTCCGCTGCTGGCATTCCAGAAACTGAACAATCTCCCGCTTGGACCGGAAGACGTGTTGCCGGTCTATCTTGCTCTCATCGAGAGTTTTGCCGACCACGGTTACGGAACCTATGTAGCCTTGCTTGCCGACGAGGTTGCCGCCGCAGTCTCCGCCGGCAGCATCAGTCTCGATGATGTCCACATGTCGTCCCTTTTCGCCGCGCTGGAGACGGTGCCCGACAATGCCCGGATCGATCGCCTCGTCGAGGCCTTGCCCGGTACGGCGGCCCTGGGCGAACGCGCCAAGCTGCGCGGCTCGATCCGCAGGATTTTCGCCGGGCCGGTCGACAGGCCGGTAGGCGCTGCTCCGATTGCGGTACCCTCCGGCAGCTCGGGCGCACTTTCGGCGGCGGCCGATCTGATCGGCGGAAAGCTTGTCCCGGGAGACGCCGGCTCGGCGCCGGCCGAAGATCTGGACCTCCTGGCGAAAGTGGCAGAGCGCCTGTGGCATTACAGGGCACATAGAAAAGTCCTTGCAGATTTTGTTGCCAGCGAGACCGACCCGGTCCTGCGCCAGGTGGTCGCGCTCGGGGTAACGGCCAATCCTGCCTTTGACGTCACCGGCCCGAAAGGGGCCGCGGTCGCCGCGGGGATCGAAGCACTTCTGCCGTCGCTGGCTCCGTCCCACATCAAGGATCTCCTTGGAGCGTCCATTGGCGATGTCGACGAAGAGGCGATCCCGCGCGGCCAGACCCTTGTCCGCTATGCCCGCTATCTCGCGTCCAAAGGTGAGAAGCTGGATGTCGGGGTTGCTGAAACGGAGACGGAGAAACGCGGTCTGCTCGAAGCGCGTGCTGTTTTCAACGGCGCCTCTGAAATGACCGGCATGCTGAAGGAGGTCCCCGATTACCTGGACCGGGTCAGGGCCTTTCACCGGCTGGCGGCCGCGCGGGCGGACGTGCTGGACAGCAAGGGATGGCTCAACGGGGCCGTGCGCACGGAAGCGGCCGGTCCAATGGTGCCCGAATTCAGTCCGAACGGTGTGGCCAGCGACGGTCGCCTTACGTTGAAAACCAGCGGCGACAGCGACTTTTCCGGAACAAGAACTCCGTTCATGCCGAACCTTTTGACCGGGCCCGAGGCGGTGACGTCCAGTGTGCCCGTGCCGGAACACCGCAACCTCCTTGGCGCACTCGCCAGCATTGCGAAACGCGGCGAGACCCGTGCGACCCGCCTGGTCAGGTTTTCCTCGGAGCATTATGACGGGCTGATCAACCTCGGCGCCCGTGAATACGTCTTTCTGAACACGGGCAGTTCGACACCGCGCATCATCTTCATCTCGCAAGGTGTTCTCACTGCGAGCGAGCTTGTTTCCCAGATCCAGGCCAGCGATCCGGATGCCATCACCTTTGAAGACGGGATCGTGACGCTGAATGTGCCGCTCGCGATCAACGAAGGCGCCGAACTGATCCTGAGCGGGCTGGAGATCAAGGAATTCCGGCTCAACACGAACAAGGGTGCCTTCCTTGTCAACAGCGGCCGCCTCTTTGTCGACCGCGTCACCGTGTCGTCTTTCGACGAAGAGACCGGAAAACCGAGTTTCGTCACCGACGGCGGCAAAAAGCCGATGTTCCGTCCGTTCCTGCTTTCCTGGAGCAACAGCCGGACCTTCGCAAGCTCGTCACATTTCGTGGCGCTCGGCTATGCCGGCGGACGCACCTATGGCCTGTCCCTGTCGGCGGGCCCTTCCGATGCGGTGTCAAAACGCCTGCACTCGGAACCGCCGACCGGAACGTTCATCAACAACTCCTTCGACAACCTCTATTACGGCTTCTACACCTACGAGGCCGAGGACGTTGTCTATGTCGGCAACGAGCTGGTGAACGGTGTCATCTACGGTCTGGACCCGCACGACTGGTCCTACAACCTGATGATGGCCTACAACGCGGCCTACGGAACGCAGAAGAAGCACGGCATCATCATCTCGCGCGAGGTCGATGACAGCTACATCGTCGGAAACCTGTCCTTTGAGAACAAGGGCTCGGGCATCATGCTCGACCGCATGAGCTTCGGCACGATCGTGTTCGCGAATGATGCCAGCCACAACAAGGGCGATGGCTTCGCCGCGATGGAAAGCCCGTGCGTCCTCGTGGACAGCAACTATTTCGCGGGCAACCGGCGTGCAGGCGTGAAGATCCGCAATTCCTGGGACGTCCATGTCGCCAACAACATCGTTGCGGGCAACCGCGCTGCGGGTGTCGAGGCCTATATCGACAACCTTCGCGCCGCCGATGCCAGCGAATTCCGCAATTTCAAGAAGGACCCGTTCCTGCCTGTTGCGACCCTCTCGGCCGTGCGAAACCAGATCAGCGACAATGCGGTCGGTGTCGCCATCCGCGGCGCAACGGAAGGCATGTACTTCCAGAACCGGTTCATCGACCAGGCCCCTAAATACGCGAGCGGCGACATCAAACCGCTGGCGATAGACGTGGTTTCCCGCAGCATGAGCAACGGCGTGCAGGTGCGCTCCGCCTGTGTTCCGAAGATCACGATCGAGAAGAGCTGCTCCCTGTTCCAGAAGGGCATCATCTACTCACACGTGGCGCAGGCGCCTTATCGGGGCGCGGATGCCGCGGAAAACTTCTGCGTCGATGTCGCGGGCACACCGCAAGCCAATTCCTTCAATTCAGCTGGCGTGGAGTAACCGATGAAGCACACACGCTCCCTTTCCCTGCTGCTGCTGTCGGCCGCCATCCTTCTACCGGCCTCGACTTCACCGGTGTTTGCGTCCGACATGCCCCGGCAGATCGAGCGCCGTACCGCATCGGCCTTCGAGGAACAGGACAAGACGCTCGAGCGGTTCGAGTTGGCGACAGATCCCGAGGACCGGCTTGACTATGCGCGGTTCCTCGTCGACGGCCTGATCACCGGCAAGACAAACCCGATCCGCGTTTCCGCGCCCGGACGGGCGGTCGAGATCTATCGTGAACTTGTCGGCCTCGACGACGACAGGACGCGGCTCAAGGCGGTGCGGGAGTTGCGTGATCTGCTGGTCCGCTTCGGCGGTGACGCTCATCAGGCAGAAGTTGCGGACCTTGAACGGGTTCTGGTTGCGACAGGGCAGGCGCCCGCGGTCCCCGCGGCCCCGCAGATCTTGCCTGCTTTGGACGATGCGGAGATCGAGCAGACCCTCCGCAGCGACATGGCCGAAGGATCTCTCGATGCCACGCTGGACCTTCTGCTGCTGCTTCGACGTCAGGGCTCCCGGGAAGCCGACGTCGTGCGCAGCCAGATGCTCTATCTCGCCAACATCGAAATCATCGACAGCGACAGTTCCGTCATCAAGCTTGCACGGCGCTACGCGGACAGCATCGATGCCGAAGAGCACCCCGAAACGTTGCTGTCACTGCTGAACCTGGCTGCCAACAGCGGCTCCGACACGGTCATGTCCATCGTCAACGCCAGCCAGGAGCGGCTCGACGGGATCGGAGCGGACAAGTTCAGGGACATAATCTGGCAGCTTGTGGCCGCCGGTTCGGACCGGGCGATGGAAGTGGTTGCTCTCGATCTCGTCGACAACAACGTTTTCGGCTTCGATCAGGAGGATTCACTCTGGGCCGTCGAACGCCTGGACGAGCTTGAGAACTTCCGCGCCAACTACCTGATCGCGAAACTCTATTACCAGGGGGTCCACGTCAAAAGGGATCTGCAAAGGGCTGTCGCCGCGATGGAACGCATGCAGGCGCAGATGTCCGAGGTCGGCGAGGATCACTTGGAGATTGCCGATCGCTTTTCCAGGATGAACCTCTCCAATGCGCTGACCGCGCGTTACGCGCTGCCGCTCTACCTGGATGCCCGCGAACGCGGAGACGGTCGCGCCATTACGCGGATCGGACGGATCATCATGCAGGCCGACCGTGCCGGCTATTACACGTCGCCCGCGGATTTTCCGCTGCCCGCGGAAACGCTCGTTTCGGAACTGGAAGACGCCTATATCGGCGGCAGCATCACCGCCGGATCCGTGCTGGCGGAAATCTACCGGGATGGCCGCCTGGTGCCTGCAGACAGGCTGAAGGCGCGGAAATACTACGAGGAACTCCTGGCGCTTGCCGCGGGCGACGAAGACAAGACCACGCATCTGCATGAGCAAATCGCCAAGCTCATGCGCGAGGATCTTGAAGTTTTCCGCAACCACGCCGAATACCACGCCCTGGTGCGCAGCCTGGTGGATCGCGGCAGCGTTTGGGCCATGCGAGAATACGGCAAGTTGCTCCTGAGTGGAGGGCCGCGCATCACGCCGGAGCCGGAACAGGGCTTTGCCCTGCTATTGCAGGCTCTCAATCAAGGTTACCTGTCGGCGGGTTCCAACGCGGCCGAATATGCCCTCCAGACGCAGAGCAGGGAAAAGCTCGTTGCGCTTTCCGAAGCTTATGACCGGTTCGATACCAGAACGCTCTCGCCCGAGGACATCGTGTTCCTTGCGCGGATCAGCTACACGCTCGGGGATTTCAAGAAGGCCTTCCAGCTTCTCGACGCTCCTGAAATGGACACCGTTCCACCTGCCCGGTTCCTGCGCGCAAAGGTGGCCATGCAGCTCGGCCGGATTTCGGAAGTCGACGCCTACGTCCAGATGCGCGAGATCATTCTGGAATTCAAGGGCGACAACAAGACCCTCTTGGGGTTCATCGACGATTATGCCCGCAAGGACGACCTGGCTCTTGAAACGGTCGAGCCGGTTCTGGGTGTGCTGGCAAGGATCGCCGACACACGCCAGGTCGATGCAATCGAACTGGCCTTCCAGTTGCGCCAGAAATGGCCACGCACGGAAGCACTCAGTTTCCGGAAAGTCGTCGACTGGTGCCGCGTGTTCGCGGAGCGTGGCCGCGGTGGTCCGCTGACGCGTGTCGCCCGTGACGTCGATATTCATGCGGTCGGCGAAAACAATTACCGCTACTTGATCGACACGGTAGAGGACATGCTGCCGTTCATGCCGAGGAACGGCAACTTGCGCATGTTCATTGCCCGGCAATATGTGCGCGGAAAATATCGCGACAAGGATGCGTCAAAGGCGGAAGAACTGATCCGGGAGGCCGCGGAACTCGGCAACGAATCCGCGTTGTTCGAAATCGCCAACACCTATTATTACGGCGAGGGGGTCGAACCCGACCGGAACAGGGCCATGACCATTTACCGGGACCTGGCCTTTATCGGATCAAACCGCAGCGCCTTGTCCCTGGCACGCCTTTATTCCAAGGGTCCCAGCAGCCGCGTCTATGAATCGCGCGCCTTTGCCCATTATGCGCGTGCCGCGACCAGCGGCTCGGTCACCGCAATGACGGAGCTCGGCCGCAGTTACATCGCGGGGGCGGGGGCGGCCCGGGATGCCGAGAAAGGTCTCGCCTGGCTGGAGCGTGCAGCCGCGCGTGGCAGCTCCGAAGCGATGATCCAGCTCTACTACTACTACTTCGTCCAGAACCCGACGACCGACAACCCGCAGGCGGAAGAATGGCTGGATGCACTCGTTGCCGCAGATGTCCCCGACATGATCATCCGCAAGGCGGTGCTGTTGCGCAATCGTTCCAAGGAAGACCATCGCGAAGAAATCGGCCAGCTTCTCGACAGGGCGGAAGCGCTCGGAAGCCAGTTCGCCCGCCGGCTGAGAAACATCTACCTGCAGGAAGACCGAGGCGAGGACGCGACATGACCGGATGGGTATTGAAACGGCAAGGCGTTTCCCGGATTGCTGCCGGCCTCGCGCTGGTTTCGCTTTCCGCCTTCACGGCGACCGGCAGCATTGCCGGGGAAACTGCCGGCGAGGAGAGGGTGCTTTACCGCTGTGAAAATCTCCAGGAAAAGTCACCCAAATCGACCATCGGAGTGAAACTCTACCAAGGCTATGACGGCTGGTTCTTCCGCAAAAGCGATCTGGAGAACCTGTTCGAGATTTCCGAGGAGAGCCTTGAGGCGTTCAAGCGGGTCAATGACGCGCTGGCCTATCACGACATTCATTTGATCCTGATGCCGATGATCCCGAGGGGAATTGTCGGGCGGGACAAGATTCCGAACAACGGCCTGCTGCCCGACATGATCTACGATGCGGACTTTTCGGCAGGCCAGTTCAGCGCGTTTGTCGACACGCTCCGGCAATCGGGCATCGACGTGGTCGACATCAACCGGATTTTGCTGGACAACCCGGACTTTGACGCCAGCAGCTACGCGTTTCCGGGAGATGTGCATTGGAAGCCGGCCGGTGCACAACTGGTGGCAAAGGCGGTCGCTGACAAGATCAGGGAGCTCGCACCGGACACTTCCAATCCTGTCACCTTTCAGACACGTCCCTCCGGTGAAGAGGTTCTGGTGCGCGGCAACCTGACCAAGGCGCTGAACGAAGTCTGCCAGGACAAGATACCGCCGGATGTGCTGAAGACCTTCAAGACGGTTCAGGAACTGGACACGCTGGATTCACTCTTCGCGGACGAAAACGCGGAGCCGGAGCGTGAACTGCTGCATATCGTCGGCACGTCCTACACGGATGAAGCGCTCTACTACAACTTTGCTGGGTACCTCAGGGAGTATTTGCAGCAGGACGTGTCCAACTTTGCCGTTGCGGGTGGGGGCCTCACGGAAGCGATATACGGCTGGACGCAGAAGTCGAGTGGATTGGCCAGGAAACCGAAGATCCTGCTCTGGGAATACTCAGACCTGCGCGAGATTCTGAAAGAACTCAACGTTGTCAGCAGGGCCATAGTGCCGGCCATTTTGGGTCAGTGTTCCGCCGACCTGGAAATTGCGTCCGGCACGTTCGATGAAGGTTCGCGGTTTTCCTTCTCGTTTCCGGAGACAGGGGACGCCCCCGGCAACTATTACCTCCGGTTCAGTTTTTCAAACGCGGCACTGACCGGCTTCCGCATTTCCTACCGGTATGCGGACGGAGATGAAGAGCTTGTCAGCTTTGCAAATCCCGTTCGCGTGACCGGCTTGAGGGAATTCTATCAGACGTTTCCGGAAGAAAAGGATGCAACGCCCGCACAGGTGTCGCTTCAGGTCGAGAACGATCTCCTGACATCAGGCGCGGTGCAGCTCTGCCGATTTCCGCCAAACGTCTTTTCTGAACAACCGGTATCCAACTAGTTTTCGAGGATTAGAACATGTTATCCAAACTCAGCACGCTGGCTGCTGCAATTTTTGTCACTCTCGTTGGTGCATCCACCTGGAGCGTCGCCGAAGACGCATTGTATGAAGCGCCAATTCCCGCGGACAAGAGCCTGGTGCGGTTCGTCAACGCGAAGCTCAAGAACGGGCTCGTGGTCGATTTCTCTGGCCAGAAATTCAGCGTCGACGGCAAGGCGCTCACGGCCTACCACATCATCCAGAACGGCAGCTATTCGATTGGTGACGGGATCACGACGACCGACGCTGTTCTCGAGCCCGGCAAGTTTTACACCGTGGCCGTGGGCGCTGAAAACGCCGGGGGAGCGCCGATCCTCGTGATCGAGGACAAGGCCGTCGACAATCCATCCAAGTCCGCGCTGACATTCTACAACTTTGCCAGCCAGCCGGCCGATCTCGCGCTTGCGCTGAAAGGCGACAAACGCACGCTGTTCGAAGCGGTCGCCCCCGGCGGAATGTCGAGCAAGGAGCTGCCGGCAATCGATATCGGCCTTCTGGCCTCGTCCGACGGTGAGCAGGTGCTTGAAGTGGAATCCGTATCGCTGACTGCGGACAAGCGCCAGAACGTGGTTGTTCTGGAGACCTCCGGGGGGATCACCGCTTATCTCGCCGCGACGGAGCTCGACAAATAATCAGGGAAAACAAACCCGTTCGGGTTGGGGGTCAAGAAAAATGAAAAAGATCACTCGTTGGAGAAAAACGGCAGGGGCTGTATCCGCATTGGCCATTCTGGCCTGCAGCGCCCATGGGGTGCAGGCCGAGAATCCGCTCATTGTTCTTGAACCGCCCCAGCTGGATTACGCGGCCATTTGCGAACCGGAAGAGGAACGCGAGCAGATTGTGCTCGACCGGGACTGGACGACATGGGACGGGGAAGAGCTGGGCGTGGAAGCGTCTGCCGCGATCGCGATTTCGCGTGAGTATCTGCGTGGCAGCGAGCAGGTGCCACGGTCCCCGGAAACGGCCCTGCGCATTCTGGAAGCGGCCATGGAGACCTACCCCGACAGACGGCGGTCGTTCCTGCTGCCTCTGGCGCGCACCCTTCAGGCCGCTGCCGAAACGTCCGAGGACTTGCAACGGGCGGAGGCCTATCTGCTTGAATCCTATGACAGCGGCTACGCCCGTGCCGCCCTGGCGCTCGGGCAGTTCTACGGTGAGGACGGGCCCGCCGAAACACGCGATGCCGAAATGGCCAGACATTACCTGCGCCTGTCCGCGCTTTCGGCCGATCCGGATGGGCTTGCCGAATATGCCCAGGTTCTGGTTGTCGATCCGAATGTCCCGATTGAGCAGAAACGCACCGCGGTTCTGGGCGCGCTCTTGAACATGGTCGCGCAGCTCAAGGAAGGCGATTGCTCGGTGCTCAACGACATCGGATTTTTATATCTGCGTGGCGTTCTGGTGGAGCGGGACGTCAGCACCGGTCTCAAGTGGCTCGAGGCATATGCCCAGACGGGAGACCCGCGAACGGCCAACTATCTGGCGGATCTGTTCATGTCCAACCAGGTCGAGCAGATAGATGTTTCCAAGTCGCTCCGCTACCTCCAGCAGGCGGCGGATGGTGGCATAGCGTCTGCGCAGTTCGGCTTGGGCAAAGCCTATGTCACGGGCGTGTCGCTGGAGCGCGACCTTGTCCTCGCGGAGCGATATTTCCAGCAGGCTTCCGCGCAGGGGCTGCACGCGGCTGATGAATGGCTGGCCCGCATCTATTCCGGCGAATTCGGGGGAGAGCCGGACGAAGCCAAGGCGAAATCCTATTTCGAAAAGGCCCTGAAACAGCCGGGACGTTCGGACTCCCTGCCGGTGGTGTATGGCGGTTACCTGATGGAGATCGGCCGCGAGGGAGATCTTCGCTACGCGCTTCGTGTTCTTCAGCATGCCGCCGATGTCGGCTCGGTCGAGGCGGCAAACGAAATCGCCAAGATCTATTTGCAGCTCGGCCGCGAGGACACCAGGTTGCTTGAGAAGGCCCTGGACTATTTCAGGTCTTCTGCAAAGTCGGGAAATCCGGACAGCGCCTCCAAGCTGGCCAGGATGTTTTCCTGCGGCATGGGCGTTCCGATCTCTGTCAATCTGGCCAACGAGTGGCTGCACCAGGCGGCTGTCCTGGGAGGGGTCAACTCGATCTATATTTCCGGGCTCAACCTGCTTGCAAGTTCCGACGAGACCGAGCGCGAACGAGGCCGAACCTACATCAAGCAGGCGGCCTTTAAAGGCAGTCCTTCAGCAATCGGTTACGCAGTTGCCCGCTGGGAAAAGGGAATTGAAGGTTTCGAAGAACAGGTCGAGGCGGCCAAACGCCTGACGGATTTCGTCGACAATCTCAAAGATCCCGATCAGCGCATCAGGGCCAAGATCGCGATCCTGCGGAACCGGTTTGAAGTCGCGGAAACCGTCGAGGAAAAGGAAGCACAGATCCTGGAACTGGAGCCGCTTCTGGAGACCGGCGGGCCTGAAGCCTATCTCGCCAAGGCGGAGATGCTCCGGAACGCCGGCACCGCCAAGGAAGCGGAACTGGCCGAGCTCTATCGCACGATTGCCGAGATGGGGGACAGTCGTGGGCAGCGCGAATTCGGCAAGCTCCTCCTGTCCGATCTTTCCCTTGACGTGTCGGTCGGCCGAGGCTGGCTGGAAAAAGCGGCGGCTGACGGCGATTTCAAGGCCAAGCTGGCGTTGCTGGACCCGGGTGCCGCGGATGCTATGCAGTCCATGGCCGAAATCTCCTCCTCAGGCGAGGTCTGTACGGTCGACGAGATGGTATCAGTCGCCCGGGTCTATTCGACATTGCCCGATCCGCAGGCGGGCACCATGGCCAAGTACTGGATTTCGCTGGCGACCAAGATTGCCGACCAGGATGCGGATGACCTGTATGCCATCGGCTCAGCCTTTCAGGACGGCGTCAACGGTCTCGACGAACGGTACCGCGCCGAGGAATATCTCTTGAGCGCGCTTGCGCTCGGCCGCAATTCGGTTCTGCGAGATCTTGCAGAGGGGCACCTGAAGGATTTCTGGAACGATTCCTCGCCAGAAAAGGCAAAGGAATATCTCCGCAAGCTCGCCGATCTTGGTGACAAGGAAGCCGGTAACAAGCTGCTGAGCGAGATCGCCGACGGAACCATCGGTTCTGATATCCAGGAAGTCTCCGAACTGCTCGGCTTCCTGGGCGAAGATGTCAGATCGCCAGGGAAATACCTTCTCAAGCTGGCCAGGCTCAATCTGGATGGCGGCTTGGGTGATACCGACAATTCCAAGGTCATTGATTGGCTTGTTCTCGCAGCACGGGCTGGAGAGCCGAACGCCATGTACCGCCTCTACCGGGCCTATTTCTTCGGCGATGGCGCTCCCAAGGATGTCGAACTCGCCCTGGACTGGCTTGAAAAGTCAGCGGAGGCGGGCAATCCGAAAGGCGCCCGCGACCTGGCCGTCGCCTACAAGGTCGGGGTGCCCGGCCTGGCGGCTGACCCCGAGAAGGCCTCCTACTGGGAAGGCCAATACAAGGAACTCGAGGATCTTGAATGAGGGCAAAGGAAAGCCGCGTACCTCCGAACAAGAGCGTAACCCGGACGGATTGCAGGAGATCAAGGCAGAGAAATGACGCTTAAATCAATGAAATTGATGATGTTTTCCATAGTGGTGGCACTGATGGGATCTTCGGCATCCGCGAGCGGGTTCAGCGTTCCGTTTCCGCTCGCACGCAGTGTGGAAGACAATAACGGCAAGACAAGCTGTTCAGAAAAACTGCCCCAGCCGGTCAGAACGCTTGAACTGGGCAGCATCTACAGTTCAGCGGATGAAAGCCGGTCGACCATCGATCCGGACAACAAGCGCCGGTACCAGGCCGCCATCAAGGATACGCGTGCTTATCTCAGCTTCGTCACCAAGAACGCAAGCAACTACACCCAGACCGACGGCAATCGGCTGGACGACGCCGCGTGCGCTCTTGCGGCCCTGGATCTCTGGGCTCGGGCAGACGCGCTGTCGGATCTGAAAACGCGGCAGTCCTTCCTGAGCATGACCCGTATCATTGCGGGCAGCGCGGTGGCGTACATGCAGGTTCGTCCAGCGGTTCGGCTGCTGGACTTCGACACCGCCGAAATCGACAAGTGGCTCGTCCGGCTCGCCGAGGCCACCATTCCCGTTTACACCGAATCCGGCGACCGCCGGTCCAACAGGCAGAACCATCGCTACTGGGGCGGCTTCGCAGTGGCCGCCGTCGGTGTGGCTGTCGGCCGGAAGGACCTGCTCGAATTCGGTTATGACAGCTACAAGCTGGGCGTCTGCCAGGTGACCGCAGACGGCGCGTTGCCTCTGGAGCTGGATCGCAGGAAGAAGGCCCGCGATTACCACCTCCATGCCCTGGCGCCCTTGCTCATGCTGGCGTCCCTGACCGAGGCCAACGGCTATGAAGCCTATTCCCTGTGTGGCAACGCGCTGCGAAGGCTCGTCCGCTTTTCGCTCGATTCGATTGCCGATCCCAGCCGCATGGAAGAGCTCAGCGGCGAACGGCAGGTGAAGCTGCCGCGCGAGGAAAACGGCCTGATCCGGGGAGACCGGATCGCCTGGCTCGAAGTCTATCTCATGAAATACCCGGAAGACCGGGCGAAATACGGCGGGCTCTATGTGGACCCCCTGTATTCGTCGTCTTTGGGCGGGCGCATCAGCGCCGTCTACAACATCGACTTCAGAAACTGATCGGAAATCACAGTGTATTGTTTAAGGAGATTCCCGTGAGTTTGAAATTTGGCACAAGCGGTCTTCGTGGTCTTTCCGCCGATCTGGTCGGCAGCCCGTCCTTTGTCTATGCCGCAGCATTTTCGAAATACCTCCTGGACGAAGGTCTTGCCGGTCCCGGCAGCCGGGTGCTGATCGGGTACGACTTCCGTGAGTCCAGTCCGGCAATCGCGGCCAATGTCAAGCGCGCGGTCCGCTCGGCCGGGATGATCCCGGTTGATTGCGGAACCCTGCCGACACCTGCGCTGGCCTTTTACGGGATAAAGCTCGGCGCCGCCTCCATGATGGTGACCGGATCGCATATTCCCGCGGACAGGAACGGCATCAAGTTCTATCTGCCGACCGGTGAAATCGGCAAGGCGGACGAGCAGGCGATAACCGCACTTGCCGACGGCATTCAGGCCCCCGGGAGCCTGGAGGGGGAGGCAACGTCTGAAGACCACGGCGCCGAGGCTGTCGCGCTGTTTCTGCAGCGCAACCGGTCGCTCCTGGCCGAAGGAGCGCTGAAAGGGCTGAAGGTCGGCGTCTACCAGCATTCGACGGTTGCCCGGGACATGCTTGCCGAGATCCTCGAATTCTATGGCGCGCAGACCGTTCTCCTCGGCCGCTCCGAAGAATTCATCCCGGTCGATACGGAAGCCGTCTCAGCCGAGACACGCGCCGCCCTGAGGGAATGGGCGCGTGCGCATGAACTTGACGCCATCGTCTCCGCGGATGGCGACGGCGACCGGCCGCTGGTTGCCGACGAAACCGGGGAACCGGTCAACGGCGATATCTGCGGTCTTCTGGTGGCCCTGTTTCTCAAGGCCAACCGGGTGGTGACACCGGTCACGTCCAACTCCGGCATCGACGCGAAGATTTCCGGAAAGGTGGTGAGAACCAAAGTGGGCTCCCCCTTCGTGATTTCCGGCATGGACGCGGAAACCGGCTCCGCCGACGCCCGCATCGTCGGTTTCGAGGCCAATGGCGGAACGCTGACGGCATCGGAATTCGAGGTTGCCGGCGGCGTTTTGGCACCGCTTCCGACCCGCGACTGTTTCCTGCCCATCCTCGCCGTTTTGGCGACGACGGTTCAAAGCGGCCTGCCGCTCTCAAAGGTCACGGCGTCGCTTGGACTGAACGCTACGGCGGCCGACAGGCTGCAGGAGTTTCCGCAGGAAAAAAGCGCGGCGATCATGGCCTGGCTCTCAGCCGATGAGGGCAATGTGGCCAGCTTTGTCGAACCGGTCGGAACGCCTGCCTCGGTCAACGCGCTCGACGGCATGAGGATCACCCTTGAAGACGGTTCGGTCATGCATTTCCGGCCGTCGGGGAATGCCCCGGAAATGCGCTGCTACGTGGAAGCTTCCGACGTCGAGACATGCAACCGCCTGCTGGAGCGCGGGCTCGGCCTGCTTGTGTCCTTCGACCAGGACGCGGCCGCGTGAGGCGTCCTGGCATGAGCGGGCGAACCGCCGAGAAGAACAAACTGAAATGAACACCTTTTGGGGATTGGAGTGGGGAAGTGGCTAATCGTATCAAAGCAAACGCTTGGCTTGTCTTGTTTTTGGGAAGCGCCGGCATGCTGCTCGCAGCGTGTCAGGGCAATCCGGATTCTGCCTATCGGGAAGCCAAGATCAGCATCGCCCACGGCAAGGCCGGCGTGAAAACGCCGAACAGTCCCGAACAGCTTCTTGCGATCGCCGCCAGCAAGGCGACGTCCAAGGCCGATATCCAGCACTACAACCGTGAATACGGCAAGTATCTGCAGGAGCGCGGCAAGACCCGCAGCGCCTATCAGGCCTTTGAAAAGGCGGCGCTGGCCGGTGACACCTCTTCCCAGAACCGGCTGATTAAGGGGCAGATCGACGGCAAGTACCGTCCGTCGAACCTGAACAAGGTTGCCAGGGAAGTCTATCTTCCCGCCGCCAACAGCGGATCGAGCGTTTCGGCCAACTTGCTGATGGCAGACCTTGTCGGCAAGGGCAAGGTGCGCGGTGCCGAGTTCAAATCCGAAAGCTACTGGCTGCAAAGGGCAGCCGGCAAGGGCTCCACGACAGCTTCCCGCGAGCTTGCTGAAAATGCCGAAAGGGCAGGCAATATCAAACTCGCGGCCAAATACTACGCCAGGAACGACCGGATTTCGAAGAGCGACCGGGCCCTCCGCCAGGCGCGGGTGTACTACCTTGGTCAGGGCGTAGGGCAGAACACCAGGATCGCACATGCCTGGATGGAACAGGCACGCAGGCTGGACAAAAAGGGCGCCGGGCAACTGGCAGCGCGGGTCTACCGGACGACGGGCGGCAGCAAGGACGGCGCCTACCTGCAGGAAGTCGCCTCGGCGGCCGGCATCAGCAATGTCCTGCCCCAGGGCCGGATCTCGCGCGAATATCGCGCCGCCAAGTCGGAGGAGGCGCGCCGGGCGATCATCGCGCCTCTCGAGCAGTCGGCGCGCAACGGCAACGCGGACGCCGCCCTAGTTCTGGCGAACCTCTTCATCGAGACCGGCGGAAATGACGACGCGATCGCGGGCTATCTGGTCAAGGCCTATTCCGGCGGCAAGTCGGAAGCGCTTGAGGTGATGATCAAGCGGCTGCAGCGCGCCCGCGCGGGCAGCGGAGCGGCAAACACGCTCTATTCCGCCGTCGCGTCCGCCGCCAACAAAGGCAATGTCTCCGCCGCGAGGGCGCTGAGTTCGATCTATTCGATCGGGGGTGCCAAGCCGGCAAGCGTGTCGGAAAGCCGCAAGTGGCTGCGCAAGGCGGCCGATGCCGGCGACACCAAGTCCCAGTACGAACTCGGTGTGGATCTCTTTGAGAACGGCAACGGGGGAGCCGACCAGGCCACCGCCTTGAAATATCTCAAGATGGCTGCGGCGAGCGGCGATCCGTTTGCGTCCTCCTATCTGAAGACAAAGCAGTAGGTATCTGTATTTTCAGGAGTATTGCCCGTGGTTGATTCAGAATGTGAACTGCAGTCGGTAGCGTTCGGCCGGGAGGTCGAAAAACTGGAGGACTGGCTGACGAATGCCGCCCTCCCACTCTGGCTTGATGCCGGCTGTGATCCCGTTCATGGCGGTTTTCAGGAAAGGATCCGGCAGGACGGACAGCCGAGCACCACGGACAATCGCCGTGCCCGCGTTCAACCCCGGCAGATCTACTGCTACGCGGCGGCCGGCGCGCGCGGCTGGACCGGGAACTGGCGCACCGCGTCCCGGGATGCCTATGACCTGTTCGAGAAGGTCTATCGTCGTTCGGATGGCTTCTACGGCAATCTGGCTTCACCGGACGGAGAGTTGATCGACGACGGCTTCGATCTCTACAACCAGGCCTTCGCCCTGTTCGCCTTCGCTGAATTCGGCGCGGCGTTTCCGGAGCGGCAGGCGGAGATGGAGGAAAAGGCGCGGGCGCTTCTGGCCGCGCTGAAGGCGACTTACGCGCACCCCCAACTGGGATTCGAGGAAGCGGTGCCGGTCAAGCTGCCGCTGTGTTCCAACCCGCACATGCACCTGTTCGAGGCCGCGCTGGCATGGGAAACCGCCGCTGCCGAACCTGCGCCCTGGACCGCGTTGGCGGACGAGATTGCCCTGCTTGCCATGACCCGGTTCATAGACGCGGATACCGGCGCGTTGCGGGAATTCTTCGATCACGACTGGGCCCCCTTCGAGGGCGACAAGGGCAGGATTGTCGAACCCGGTCACCAGTTCGAATGGGCCTGGCTCCTGTGCCGCTGGGGGGAAAGCCGAGGGCGTGCCGACGCGCTGGAAAAGGCAAAACGGCTTTTTGCAATCGGGACGTTCCACGGCATCTGCGAAGACCGGCAGGTGGCCTTCATGGGTCTTTACGACGACTTCTCGGTCTCGGACCCGGTCGCCCGGCTGTGGCCGCAGACCGAATGGTTGAAGGCGGCCGGCATTCTGGCGCGGCAAAGCGGAATGGCGGAACGGTCGGTCTACCTGCGGGAAGCTGTCAGGGCCTGCCAGGCACTCGGCAAGTTTTTCGAAACGCCCCTGAGAGGCCTCTGGTTCGACAAGCTCAAACCGGACGGGTCCTTTGTCGACGAACCGGCCCCGGCAAGCAGCTTCTATCACATCGTCTGCGCCATCCATGAGGCACGGGACACGCTTGACCTGCTCGCGGCCGAGGGACTGAAGAAATCGGCGTGAGGCTCGCCTGCGCGAGCGTACAAGACCGGCACCGGCCTCTCCTGGGCTGAGATACGCCGAATTTGAAAATTCCGCTTCCCGGATCTGATCCAGGAAAACCGGTTGTTTTGGAAAGAGTTAGGCCATGGTGTTTTCTTCGGTCATTTTCATTTTCACCTATTTGCCGCTGTTCCTGGCCTGCTACTACCTGACGCCGAACAGGTTTCGCTCCTGGGTGATCCTGGTTCTGTCCTATGCGTTTTATGCCTGGTGGCGCATCGACTTCGCCTTTCTGATGTTCTTCACCACCTGGGTGAACTACATCGCGGTTGCGCAGATGTTCAGATCGGACAATGACCGTGTCCGGTTGAGTATCCTCGCCGGCATGGTGGTCGCAGATCTCGGCCTGCTGTTCTATTTCAAGTATTTCAACTTCTTCACCGACAGCGTCTCCTATGTCTTCAACGGTGGAGAGACCTATGCCTGGGCTCTGCCGCAGGTCATCCTGCCGATCGGGATCTCCTTCTACATCTTCCATAACCTGAGTTATCTCGTGGATGTCTACCGGCGCGACCTGACGCCTTCACGCAGCTTTGTCGACTTCTCGGCCTTCATCGCGTTTTTTCCGCACCAGATCGCGGGCCCCGTTCTGCGTTTCGCCGACCTCAAGGAGCAGTTCTACGCGCGGGCGCACAACCCTGCGAAATTCAATTACGGCGCGGTGCGGTTCATGACCGGCCTTGCCAAGAAGGTTCTGATCGCCGACAGCGCGGCCGTTATCGCCGACGCCGCGTTCGCCATTCCGAACCCGACTGCGGCGGAAGCCTGGCTTGGCGCGATCGCCTACTCGATCCAGCTCTATTTCGACTTTTCAGGCTATTCCTCGATGGCGATCGGCCTGGCCATGATGGTCGGCTTCTACTTCGTCGAAAACTTCGACGCGCCCTACACCTCGGTCAACATCACCGACTTCTGGCGCCGCTGGCACATTTCGCTGTCGTCCTGGCTACGCGACTACCTCTACATTTCGCTGGGTGGCAACCGCATCTCCATAAGCCGGACCTATGTCAACCTGGCGGCGACGATGGTGCTCGGCGGCCTGTGGCATGGCGCCAACATGACCTTCATCGTCTGGGGGGCGTGGCACGGGCTCTGGCTGATCATCGAGCGTCTGTTCAACGTCAAGGCCAGCGCTCCCTTCCGGGTCGGCAACTGGCTGCTGACGACCCTGGTGTTCGTGATCGGCTGGGTGTTCTTCCGGTCCGAAACCATGGGGCAGGCCATGGACATGCTGTCGGGCATGTTCGGGTTCCACGGCCTGGCGCTCAGAAGCGACTATGCCTGGCAGTTCACCGGGTTCTCGCTGGCCCTGTTCGCGGTCGGCGTGGCTATCGCTCTTGGCGAACGGCAGCTTCGTCAGGTCTTCCGGCTGAAAAGCACACACGAGCTGGTCAAGGGCGGGGAAATCGACAATCCGCCGATCACCCAGCCGATGGCACTCGTTGCCACGGTGCTCGGCGGCCTGGCCATCCTGAAGCTGGTCGCCGACAGCGACACGCCGTTCCTTTACTTCCAGTTCTGAAGCCCCGGAGACTGACCCATGAATATCCGTCAAATCATGCTCGGCGCCGTTTCCGTTCGGGACGACAATCCGCTGGCCACAACGGTCAGGTATCTGCCGACATTCTTTTCCGCTGCCATGTGCATGTTCGGCATCTACGCCTTCGTGCATTTCTGGAACAGCGAGGCACTCCAGGAGCACCGGCAAAAACCGGTGAGCGCTCAGGACATTATCCAGGGGCGCGAGGCCCTGGCGCTTGAGGAAATCTTCAAGGACGAATTTCCGATCAGGAACTTTGCGACCGGCCTGATGAATGCCATCAGCTTCGGTGTCTTTGACGAAGCCCGGAAAGGCCTGGTCAAGGGGACGGACGGCTGGCTGTTCTCTGACGAGGAATTCACCTGGAACAGGGAATCGACAGCGACCCTCAATGAACACCTGGCCTTCGTCGAGGAAACGGTCTTCGATCTCACGCACAAGGGTGTCACGGTCGTTGCCGTCCTGATTCCGGAAAAGGCGGATATCTACAGTGACCAGCTTGGCAAGATCGAACAGCCTTCCATGCGCGCGACCTACTATGAAACGGTTCGCCGGCGTCTGATGGCGATCGAGCATCTCAAGGTGCCTGACCTTCGGCGGGACTTTCTGGCGGCCAGGGAGCAGGAAAAGGTCTTCCTGAAATCCGATACCCACTGGACGGTGTTCGGCGCGGGAGTGGCAGCCAATACGGTCGCCGCAACGCTGGAAAATGTGGCCGGACTGAAAGAGACAACCTACGAACTGAAGCCTCAGCCGGAAATCGCCCACAAGGGCGACCTCTACAACTTCGCGGAGTTCTCGGCGTTTTCGCCCTATTTCGATCAGCCGGCTGAACCGGTTACCCGCCTGGATGCGGTGGCCGCGGAGCTGGGGCTGGACGATCTCTTCGCCGACGAGGAGGCGGGCCCCGAGGTTGCCCTTGTGGGGTCGAGCTATTCGGCCAATCCGCTCTGGAGCTTCGAGGCGCAACTGCGGGCGGCGACACGGGCCGACCTGATCAATCTTGCCGCGGAGGGCGAGGGGCCGTTCAAACCCATGGAGAGTTTCCTGAAGGAGGAGGTTGCCGGATTGTCCGACCTGAAGGTCGTGATCTGGGAAATGCCGCTGCGCTATTTCGACGAGCCGAATTTTTGATCCCGCGGCAAGGACGGAGTTCGCAGGGCGGGCGCCCTGCGTTCAGTCCAGAGCCGGGAAAACGGCCGTCTTCTTGACCGTGCCGTAAACGAAGCTGGTGTCGATCGAGGCAATGCCTCCGATCGGGTGGATCCTCGTGCGGATAAAGCGCTCGTAGGCATCGAGGTCCGAGACAACCACGCGCAGCTGGTAGTCCATCGCGCCGGTCAGGACATGACACTCCAGGATTTCTTCGATGGTCTGGACCTGCCGCTCGAACCGGCGCACGTCGTCTTCGTTGTGGCGCTCCAGCCGGATGCGCACAAAAACGGTGATCGGCAACCCATAGGCGGAGGGGTCGACATCGACCGAAAACCCCTTGATCGCGCCGGACGTCTCCAGGTTGCGCAATCGGCGCAGGCAGGGCGAGGGTGACAGGTTGACCTCCTCGGCGAGATCCTGGTTGGTCATGCGGCCGTCGCGTTGCAGGGCGCGGATGATCTGGCGATCTTTTCTGTCCATATCGCTCTCTATTGGCAGATTCTGCCAAAATGATATATCGGTGTGACAGAATTTGAAATCTATTGCTCTCATGGATCCGTCATATTGCTCTCACTGAGATCTGGGAGACAGCCATGAGTGCCATGAAGGGTTTTGCAAGCCGCGCCATCCACCACGCCTATGAGCCGTTGGCCAACGACGCCTCTTTGACGCCGCCGCTCCACTTGAGTTCGACCTTCGTGTTCGAAACCGCAGAGGCGGGAGGCGAGATATTCGCCGGCGAGCGTCCGGGACATATCTACAGCCGGATCTCCAATCCGACCCTGGACCTCCTGGAACAGCGCATCGCCGACCTGGAAGGCGCGGAAGCCGGTCTGGCGCTGTCCTCCGGCATGGGTGCGATCACCGCGACACTCTGGACCCTGGTGGCACCCGGCGACGAGATCATTGTCGATGAAACGCTCTATGGCTGCACCTTCGCCTTCATGCGCCACGGCCTGACCAGGTTCGGCATCACCATCACCCACGTGGACATGACCGACCCGGAAAACCTTCGCGGCGCAATTACCGACAAGACCCGCGTGGTCTATTTCGAGACCCCGGCCAACCCGAACATGCGCCTGGTCGACATCGAACACGTTGCGTCGATCGCTCATGAAGCCGGCGCCAAGGTAATCGTCGACAACACCTATGCGACCCCCTATCTCACCCGCCCGATCGAACTTGGCGCCGATATCGTCCTGCATTCGGCGACGAAGTACCTCGGCGGCCATGGCGATGTCGTCGCCGGCCTCGTGGTCGGCCGCGCCGAACAGATCCAGGAGATCCGCCTCGTCGGCATGAAGGACATGACCGGCGCGGTGATGGCGCCGTTCAACGCGCTCCTGATCCTTCGTGGTCTCAAGACCCTTGCCCTACGCATGGACCGGCATTGTGCCTCGGCCAAAAAAGTCGCCGAATGGCTGGAAGCCCAGCCGGCGGTTTCCAAGGTCTTCTTTCCGGGTCTTGAGAGCTTCGAGCAGTATGGTCTGGCGACAAAACAGATGAGCCAGCCGGGCGGCATGATCGCCTTTGAACTGGAAGGCGGCCTGGAGGCGGGCATTTCCATGATGAACGCCCTTGAGATGATCCAGCGCGCCGTTTCCCTTGGCGACGCGGAAACCCTGATCCAGCACCCGGCTTCCATGACCCACTCCACCTACACAGCAGAAGAGCGCGCGGCCCACGGCATCAGCGACGGTCTCGTGCGCCTGTCGGTGGGACTGGAAGAGGTCGAGGACATCCTCGCGGACCTGGCGCAGGCCCTGCCGGAAGGCGAAGTGGCTGCGGCGGCCTGAACCACAAAGAGCCGGCCCAACCTTCCAACGTCATCCCGAGGAGCCGCGACAGCGGCGTCTCGAAGGATCGGCCATTTACTCTTTCACAAGGTGCCGATCCTTCGAGGCGGGCCTTTGGCCCTCCTCAGGATGACGCTGTGGGAAGGGAGTTGTGAGGCTGGGGGAACGGATCACCTAAGGTCAGGGCGTTCGCGCCACGCCCGATTTGACCCGCCGCAGCGGGATCGAGCTTTCGATATTGGCAACACCGGGCACCTTGGTGAGCTTGCCGGTCAGGAAGGTCTCGAAGGCCGCCAGTCCGGTGGTTGCCACGCGCAGGAGATAGTCGCGGTTGCCGGTCATAAGCCAGCAGTCGACGACCTCCGGAAAGGCCTGGATCGCCGCCTCGAACTGGTCGAGCGTAACGTCGACCTGCTTGTCGAGCTGGACGGAAACGAAGACCGACACCTCGTAGCCGAGCTTCCCCTCGTCGATCAGCGCGCAATATCCGGTGATGATGCCGCGGTCTTCCAGGTTCCGGAGACGGCGCGCCGCCGGGGTCGCGCTGAGGCCGATGCGCTCGGACAAGTCCTGAATCGATATGCGGCCGTTTTTACGCAGCTCTCGCAGGATCTGGATATCGAACGTGTCCAATGTGTCGGAAATCGCCAAGAAAGAAACCTTTGTGAGTGGAATTCGCCAAAGACTAGCTGAAGTGGGTAGGAAATCGCAAGAATCCGGTTTCGGTGACCCACTAAAGTGGCGTTCAATCAAGCATCTGCGGGAATGAGGGGCAGCATGAGCACCGATCACTTGAAGACCATCGAGCAGCGGCTCCTGTGGCTGTCGCACTGGATGATCCATCACGCCAATCACATCCGTCCCAAGGAGGACGGCATCAAGATCGGTGGCCACCAGGCAAGTTCCGCCTCGATGGTATCGATCATGACAGCACTTTATTTTTCCGTGCTGAAGCCGGAGGACCGGGTCGCGGTCAAGCCGCATGCGTCACCGGTCTTCCACGCGATCCAGTACCTGATGGGCAACCAGACCCGCGAGAAGATGGAAAACTTCCGGGGCTACGGCGGTGTGCAGTCCTATCCCTCGCGGACCAAGGACATCGACGACGTCGATTTCTCCACCGGCTCGGTCGGCCTCGGTGTCGCGATCACCTCCTTTGCCTCGCTCGTCCAGGACTATATCGCTGCCAAGAGCTGGTCGGGCGACAGGCCGCTCGGCCGCATGATCGCCCTGGTCGGGGACGCCGAGCTCGATGAAGGCAATGTCTACGAGGCCCTGCAGGAGGGCTGGAAGAACGACCTCCGGAACTGCTGGTGGATCATCGACTACAATCGCCAGTCGCTCGACGGCATTGTCCGCGAGGGCCTGTTCGACAGGGTCGAGAAGATCTTCGACGCCTTCGGCTGGGACGTCGTGCGAGTCAAGTACGGTGCCTTGCAGCGGGCCGCATTCGAGGAGCCGGGCGGCGACAGGCTGCGGCAGTGGATCGACGGCTGTTCCAACCAGGACTACTCGGCGCTGACCTTCATGGGTGGCGCCGTCTGGCGCAAGCGCCTGATGGACGATCTCGGCGACCAGGGCGACGTCACGGCCCTGATCGACCGCCGCTCCGACGACGAGCTGGCCGACCTGATGGAGAACCTCGGCGGCAACTGCACCGCGACCATGGCGGGGGCCTTCGCCGCCATCGACCACGACCGGCCGACTTGTTTCCTCGCCTATACGATCAAGGGCTGGGGCACGCCGATTGCCGGCCACAAGGACAATCACGGCGGCCTGATGAACAAGGCCCAGATGGCAGAATGGCAGAAACACATGGGCGTGGCCGAGGGTGAGGAATGGGAGCCTTTCGCCACGGTGCAAAACGCGGAGGCGCTCAGGGCCTTCCTGGATCAGGTGCCGTTCTTTAAAAAGGGCCGCCGCCGCTATTCGGACGACAAGATCCCGGTGCCGTCCATCGAGCTTGGCTCGGACCGCGACATCTCCACCCAGATGGCCTTCGGCAAGGTGCTCGATGACCTGTCCAAGGGCGACAGCAAGCTGGCCGAACGCATCGTGACAACCTCGCCGGACGTCACCGGCACGACCAATCTCGGTCCCTGGGTCAACCGGCGCAAGCTGTTTGCACGCACCGCCATGGCAGACGCCTTCATCGAGCACCGCATCCCCTCGACCGCCAAATGGGAGTTCACGCCTGAGGGACAGCATATCGAACTCGGCATTGCGGAGATGAACCTTTTCCTGCTGCTTGGCGCGGCCGGCCTGTCCCATTCGCTGTTCGGCGAGCGGCTCATTCCCGTCGGCACGGTCTATGACCCGTTCGTCTGCCGCGGCCTCGATGCACTCAACTATGCCTGTTACCAGGACGCCCGCTTCATGATCGTCGGCACGCCGTCCGGTGTCACGCTGGCGCCGGAGGGCGGCGCGCACCAGTCCATCGGCACGCCGTTGATCGGTATGAGCCAGGACGGTCTGGCGGCCTTCGAGCCTGCCTTCGCCGACGAACTGGCCGTCATCATGGAATGGGCCTTCGATTATCTGCAGCGGGACGGCGAGGGCGATCCGGACGAGCGCACCTGGCTCCGTGACGAGACGGGAGGATCGGTCTACCTGCGCCTCTCGACCAACCCGATCGAACAGCCGGTCAAGCGCGCCGACGAGGATTTCCGCCAGGGCGCCATCGACGGGGCCTACTGGCTGCGCAAGCCGGGGCCGAATTGCGAGGTCGTGATTGCCTACCAGGGCGTGGTCGCGCCGGAAGCGGTCAAGGCGGCCGGGGAACTGGCCGGCAACCGGCGCGATGTCGGTGTGCTGGCGGTCACCTCTGCGGACCGGCTCAATGCCGGCTGGACGGCGGCGCAACGCGCCCGCTCACGCGGCAATGCCTCGGCCCGCTCCCATATCGAGCAACTGCTCGGTGACCTGCCGGCCCATTGCAGGCTGATCACCGTCATCGACGGCCACCCGGCGACGCTCGCCTGGCTCGGCGGCGTGGCGGGTCATCAGACCATTCCGCTCGGCGTTGAGCATTTCGGCCAGACCGGCTCGATCGGCGACCTCTATCGCCATTTCGGCATCGACGCGACCTCGATCATCGAGAAGGTCAACGGCCTGACACCGGGGAGACGGGTCTAGAGGGAGCAAGGACGACCGCGAGGCGCTTTGAGGGTTGCGGACAACACCCCTTGCGCACCTCTCCCACCTTGAGGGCAGGGCTATCGCATTTGACAAACATCCTGTCCGCAGTCGCCAAATTTACCTCTCCCACTGGGAGAGGTCGGACCGAAGGTCCGGGTGAGGGGGCAGACTTTTCTGCAGGTCTCAGGCGTTTGTTCCCTCACCCCAACCCTCTCCCACAGGGAGAGGGAGCAATGCTCTGCCAAATGCGATTGCCCTGCCCCACAAGGGCGAGAGGGGGGCAAAATGTTAGGCGTGGGGCCTTCGCTTCCTCAGGAGGCGGTTCTTTGCCGGGTCGACTTTGACAGGTAGACCCGCTCGGCATTGCCGCCGAGCACGGCCTGCCGCTCGGCCTCGTTGAGGTCCTTCAACAGCGTGTCGGTGATGCCGATCCAGTCCTCGTAGGAACAGGCGAGGGTGCAGACGGGCCAGTCAGAGCCCCAGATCAGCCTGCCGGGACCGAAGGCTTCCAGCAGGTGGTCAACATACGGACGCAAGTCTCTGACCTTCCGGCTGTCTCCCGCCTCGGTCACGAGGCCGGAGAGCTTACAGAAGGCCGGAGTATTGTTCGCGATCGCGGTCATGTCTTCGGCCCAGCCGTCGATGATCCCCTTGGCAATAAACGGCTTGGAGCCGTGGTCGACGACCATGCGCAGGTCCGGGTGCCTGTCGGCAAGCTGCAGCAGGTTCTTCAGATGCGGCGGCAAGGTAAGGGCGTCGAAGACAAGGTCATGCGCGACGAGGGCGCGATAGGCAGGGGCAAGGCTGTCCCGCAGCATCCAGTCCGGATCGGCGATGTCCTGGATCATCGGCCTGAGGCCGACGAGATTCGGGTCTCTCGCGAGGTCGCCGATCTGGTCCGGCGCATCAGGCGCTTCGAAATCGGCCCAGCCGACGACGCCCCTGACGAAATCGTTCTGGCGCGCGAGATCGAGCATGTAGCGGGTCTCGGCCACCGTCGGCGCCGCCTGGACGAGGATGGTGCCGTCGATGCCGAACCGCTCAAGGAAGGGCGTCAGGTCTTCCGGGCCGAAATCGCGATAGATCGGACCGGTCTCCGGCGTCAGCCAGCCATAGTCGCCGCGCTCGAGTTTCCAGAAATGCTGGTGGGCATCCAGTCTCATGGTTCGATGATGCCCTTGGTCAGAAGAATGTTGCCGTAAAGGCGCTGTTCGCCGGTCTGGACGACCGCGAACGCGGTCGCGGCTTCCTCATAGAAGGCATGCCGTTCCAGAGTATCGATCTGCGCGGGCTTGTCGGCGACCTCATCGATGATCGTTTGGAAGTCCGCCACGATGTCCGGCACGGCGTCCGGATCTCCGACGACCTGCATTGTCTGGGCCGGAGCGGGCACGAACGTGTCGAGCGGCATCACCTTGAGGACCGCTCCCAGAACGTCGGTCGCGGAGATGCCGTCGAGGCGGATGCACTCGGGGCCCGAGCTTTCCGCGGGAAAGTTGGCGTCGACGATGGCGATCCTGTCGCCATGGCCCATGGCCCTCAGGGCATATAGCAGCGACGGACCGAGGATCGGGGGCAGGTTACGCAGCATGGGTGGCCTCGCTCGGTAGGGGCGCGTCGGGACGGATCAGGGTTTCGGATCTGAGGTCGGACCACAGTCCGGCGGGAATGTCGGTTTGCAAGAGCGCGATATTGGCTTCGACTTCTCTGGCGTTCACCGCGCCCGGGATGACCGTCTTTACCGAAGGGTGACCGAGCACGAACTGAAGGGCCGCGGCGATCAGGGGGACCGAATGGGACCGGCAGACATCCTCGATGCGGCGCACCCGTTCGAGGATGTCCGGCGGCGCGTCGGCATAATTGTATTTGGCACCGGGAACGGCGCCGGTCGCCAGGATGCCGGAATTGTAGGGCCCGCCCAGGATGATGCCGACATCGCGCTCCACGCAGAGCGGCAGGAAGCTTTCCAGCGCGTCCTGTTCCAGCAGCGTGTAACGGCCGGCCAGCAGGAAACAGTCGAAATCGGCGAGGCCAAGCAGTTTCTGGCAGACCTGCCATTCATTGACACCGGCGCCGATCGCGCTGATCTCGCCGGCATCCTTCAACTCGCACAGGGCCTTGTAGCCGCCGTCGTCGAAGAGCTCGCGTACCCGGGCGTCGCTGGCTTCCTGGGAGCCTTGCGAAAAGGCGCAGACATCGTGCACGAAAAGAATGTCGGCATTGGCGACACCGAGCCGCTTGCGGCTCGCCTCGTAGCTGCGCATGACGCCGTCGTAGCTGTAGTCGAAGACGATCCGCTTCTGAGGCACGTCGACAAAGGCTTCCGGCGTGACTTCCTCCGGAGCGCAATCAAGCAGCAGGCGACCGATCTTGGTGGAGAGCTCTATGGTGTCGCGCCCGAACCGCCGGATGGCTTCCGCGAAACGCATTTCCGAGCGGCCGAGACCGTATTGCGGTGCCGTGTCGAAGTAGCGGATGCCGTGGTCATAGGCTGCCTGCAGTGCCGCCTGGGCGTCGTCTTCCGTGACCTTTCGATAGAGATTGCCGAGCGGCGCACCGCCAAAGCCCATTTCCGTCAGGTCAATCTTACGCGCGGTCCTGTTGTTCAGGGTCCGCGTCGGCAGGGCGTTCATGGGCGTCCTCCGTTAGGTTCTTGTCCGGTCTGCCACGTTTGCCGTGGGCGTTCCGGTCGATGGGGTCGTGCTATTCGAAGAGGTCCGGGCGGCTTTCGACAAGCGGTTCCAGACGGGTCACAAGTTCGCTCAAATGGACCTGCATGGCCTTGCGCGCCTTTTCGGGGTCCTGCTCGCGGATGGCTTCGACGATGGCCCGGTGTTCCTCGTACGACGCAATCGCCCGGCCGCGCATGGGAAGAAGCAGGTGACGCGCCCGGTTGACCTGAACCCAGCCGGTCGCCGCAATCGCATTCAGCTTCGGAAATCCGGTGAAGGAAAAGATCAGTTCGTGCAGGCGTTCGTCCTCGCGGTAGAAGCCGGCCTCGTCATGGTCTTCCAGACAAAGTGCCTGAAGCCGCAGGTTCCGGGTCAGTTCGGCGAGCTGCTCCTCGGTCCGCTCCACCGCCACCTTGGCGACGGCGGCCAGTTCGATGGCTTCGCGCAGGAAAGCACCCTCGCGGATCTCCGACATGGAAAACCGGGTGACGCGAGAGCCGGACTGCGGAATCACCTCGACCAGCCCTTCCGCCGCCAGTCGGGTGATCGCCTCCGTTACGGGGGAGCGCGATACGCCGAGCTGCTCGCAGATCACCTGTTTTTTCAGAGGTGTGCCCGGCGGCAGGTCCATCGCCAGGATCGCCGACCGCAGAGCTTCGTAAACGCGCTGCGCCAGTGATCCGGACAGTTTGCCGATGTCCGGCAAGGGAAATTCAAGGGCATCTGGTTCGGTGCTGAGGGACATGGCTATCTCGATTAGAATGCTAACATGTTAGTTGACACAGTTCTCGTGTCAAGCTAATCGTCGAGACAGAACGGCGCTCTGAATTGCCGGACCGGGAGAGACATTCGTGCTGAAACCTCACGCAAATTCGATTCTATTGAACGGCGAAGACAACGTCGTCATCGCGCTTGAGGACATTGAGGCCGGCGCCAAGGCTGCGTTCGTGGATGTCCCGCTTCCCGGGCAGGTCCAGCGCGGTCACAAGATCGCACGCAGCGCCATTGCAGCCGGTGACAACGTCATTCGCTACGGCCAGATCATCGGCCAGGCGAAATCCGATATTCAGCCTGGTGAGCATGTCCATGTCCACAATCTCGGCATGGGCGACCACAGCCAGGATTACCAGCACGCTGAAGCTTGCGTTCCTCTTGCGCCGATATCCCAAGAGCGGACCTTCATGGGCTACCGCCGCGAAACGGGCCGGGCAGGCACGCGCAACTATATCGGCATTCTGACCTCGGTGAACTGTTCCGGGTCGGTGGCCAAGTTCATTGCCGAGGCAGCGGAAAAGTCCGGGTTCCTCGACGACTATCCGAATGTCGACGGCATCGTCCCGATCGTTCATGGCACCGGTTGCGGCATGTCCGGCAAGGACGAGGGCTACGCGACCCTGTTCCGGACGCTGTCGGGATACGCCCAGCACCCGAATTTTGCGGGCATCCTTCTGATCGGCCTCGGCTGCGAGGTCATGCAGATCGCCGACCTGGTCGGCGACCGCAAGATCCGGCCCGATGGCGACCTGCGCTACATGACCATCCAGCAGACCGGTGGCACCCGCAAGACCATCGAGGCGGGGCTGAGCGAGCTGCGCGCATTGGCCGAGAAAGCCAACAAGGCTGTCAGGACACCGGTTCCGATTTCCGAGATCACCGTCGGCATGCAATGCGGCGGCTCGGACGGCTATTCCGGCATCACCGCCAATCCGGCGCTTGGCATCGCCTCGGATCTGCTGGTGCGCCATGGCGGCACCACGATCCTGTCGGAGACCTCGGAGATCTACGGCGCCGAGCACCTTCTGACCCGTCGGGCCGTGTCGGTCGAGGTGGGCAAGAAGCTGATCGAGCGCGTGCGCTGGTGGGAGGATTACACCGCCCGCAACGGCGGCGAGATGGACAACAACCCGTCTCCCGGCAACAAGCGCGGCGGCCTGACCACCATTCTGGAGAAGTCCCTGGGTGCGGCCGCCAAGGGCGGATCGGCGCCGCTGGTCGATGTCTACAAGTTTGGTGAGCCCATCGACAAGAAGGGCTTCGTCTTCATGGACAGCCCCGGGTTCGACCCCTGTTCCGTGACCGGACAGATCGCCTCGGGCGCCAATATCATCGTCTTCACGACGGGCCGCGGCTCCGTCTCCGGCTACATGCCGACGCCCTGCATCAAACTGGCCACCAACAGCGAGATGTATGCCCGCATGTCGGAAGACATGGACATCAATTGCGGCGACGTCGTTTCGGAAAATGTCAGCCTGGAGGCCAAGGGCGAAGAGATCTTCGAGAAGATCGTCGCCGTGGCCTCCGGCGAGAAGTCCATGAGCGAAGAGCTCGGCTTTGGCGGCGTGGAATTCGTGCCGTGGCAGATTGGCGCCGTGATGTAGGCGCTCACTGGAAAAGAAAAAGAAACGCGTGGACTTTCGGGAGGGTTTTGAGTGCGCTTGAAGGACAAGACAATATTGGTATCGGCGGCGGGGCAGGGGATCGGCCGCGCCAGCGCGATTGCCTGCGCCAGGGAAGGGGCAAAGGTCTACGCGGTCGACATCAATGCCGGCACCCTGGCAACGCTCCCGGGAGAAGCCCCGGACATCGAGACCCGCACGCTGGATGTCTGCGACCGCGCCGCAATCGATGCGCTTGCGCGCGAGTTGCCCGATCTCGACGGCCTTTTCAACTGCGCCGGCTTTGTCCATCACGGCACGGTTCTGGACATCGGCGAGGACGACTGGGACTTCAGTTTCGATCTCAATGTCCGCTCCATGTACCGCATGACCCAGGCCTTTCTGCCCGGCATGAGGGCCCGTGCGAAGGAAACCGGCACCGCGTCCATCCTGAACATGTCGTCGATGGCCTCGTCCCTGAAAGGCTTTCCCGTGCGTACGCTCTACGGTGCCACAAAAGCCGCGGTGATCGGCCTGACCAAGGGCGTCGCAGCCGACTTCGTCGCCGAAGGCATTCGCTGCAACGCGCTTTGCCCGGGAACGGTCGACACGCCGTCCCTGCGCGGACGGATTGCTGCTGCGCCGGATCCGGTCGAGGCGGAGAAGAACTTCATTGCCCGCCAGCCCATGGGCCGGCTGGCAACCGTCGACGACCTGACCCCGATGGTCGTCTACCTGTTGTCCGACGAGAGCCGGTTCGTGTCCGGGCAGGCGCTCCTGGTCGACGGAGGTGTCACCATCTGAGGTGATGCACCGTCGCGGTTTGGGAGGACCGTGTCATGACAAGTCTGGTCAAGATGACGGGGATCGAGAAACGGTTTCCCGGTGTCCATGCCCTCAAGAATGTCAGCTTTGAGCTGAACAGCGGCGAAGTCCATGCGCTGATGGGCGAGAACGGCGCCGGCAAGTCGACCCTGATGAAGATCCTGTCCGGCATCTATCCCAAGGACGGCGGCGAACTGCTGGTCGCAGGCAAGGACGTTGTCCTGGACAGCCCGCGCGCGGCACAGGATCTCGGCATCGGCATCATTCACCAGGAACTCAGCCTGATGAACGACCTGACGGTGGCGCAGAACATCTTCATTGGCCGCGAACCGCGCAAGCGCTTCGGCCGTCTGGACGAGGCCGCCTTGAACGCGCAGGCGGTCGAGATCTTCCGGTCCATGAACCTGACCATGAACCCGAAGACGGTGGTCGGCGACCTGACCATCGCCCGCCAGCAGATGGTGGAAATCGCCAAGGCGCTGTCCTACCGCTCGAAGGTCCTGATCATGGACGAGCCGACCGCGGCGCTGAACGATGCCGAGATCGCCGAGCTGTTCACCATCATCCGGCGCCTCAAGGTCGACGGCGTCGGCATCATCTACATCAGCCACAAGATGGATGAATTGAAGCAGATCGCCGACCGGGTGACCGTGATGCGCGACGGCGCCTATGTCGGCACGGTCGGCGCGGCAGAAACCCCGGTTTCCAAGATCATTTCCATGATGGTCGGGCGGGAGGTCACCAACGAACCGGTCGCCGTGCCCGATCTGTCGCATGCCGAGACGGTCCTCGAAGTGCGCGGTCTCAATCGCGGCAAGGAAATCCGCGATGTCAGCTTTGAAGTGAAGAAAGGCGAAATCCTCGGGTTTGCCGGCCTTATGGGCGCGGGACGGACCGAAGTTGCGCGCGCTATCTTCGGGGCGGACCCGCGCGACGGCGGAGAGATCCGGGTACACGGCAAGCCCTGCAGCATTGCCAAGCCGTCCGACGCGGTGAAGGCGGGCATCGGCTACCTTTCAGAAGACCGCAAGCATTTCGGCCTCGCGACGGGCATGGACGTGCGCACCAACATCGCGCTTGCCAGTCTCGACCGGTTCTCCAGCCGGATGGGTGTCTTGCGGGACGAGGACATGCGCAAGACCGCGCAGGACTATATCGGCAAGCTGGAGATCCGCACGCCGTCGGACCGGCAGGAAGTCCGGCTCCTGTCCGGCGGCAACCAGCAGAAGGTCGTCATCGCCAAGTGGCTCTACCGGGACTGCGACATTCTCATCTTCGACGAACCGACACGCGGCATCGATGTCGGTGCCAAGTCGGAAATCTACAAGCTTCTGAAGAACCTGGCCGCTGAGGGCAGGGCGGTGATCGTGATCTCGTCGGAACTGCCGGAAGTCATGCGCCTCAGCCATCGCATCGCCGTCATGTGCGAGGGCCGGCTGACCGGCATCCTGCCCGGCGGCGAAGAGACCTCCCAGGAAGACATCATGCATCTCGCGACACTCAGGGCCCCATCCATGCAGCCAGAGGGATACCAGCAATGACCGCCGTGAACACCACCTCGAGCCCGTCGCTCGTTGGCCGTCTGGTCGAAGCCGGCGCGCACCAGAAACTGCTCGCCTTTGCCAGCCTGATCCTGCTGCTGATCGGGTTCTCGATCGCCTCGCCGAATTTCATGCAGACCTCGAACATGATCGCGATCCTGCAGGCGACCTCGGTCAACGGGGTGCTGGCCGTCGCGGCCACGCTGGTGATCATCACCGGCGGCATCGACCTGTCGGTCGGCACGCTGATGACCTTCTGCGCGGTGATCGCCGGTGTGGTCCTGACCAATCTCGGCATGCCTTTGCCATTGGGCGTCATCGCGGCGATTGCGACCGGCGCCTTCTGCGGCCTGTGCTCTGGAACCTTCGTTGCCAAGATGAAGATCCCGCCCTTCATCGCCACCCTCGGCATGATGCTGATCCTGAAGGGGCTGTCGCTGGTGATTTCCGGCACGCGGCCGATCTATTTCAACGACACGCCCGGCTTCGACCAGATTTCCCGAGGCTCGCTGATCGGCGACATCATTCCGGCGCTGCCGATCCCGAACGGCGTGCTGATCCTGTTCCTGGTCGCGGGCGCCGCCGCCTATATTCTGGGCCGCACGGTGCTGGGCCGCTACACGTTTGCCCTTGGATCCAACGAGGAGGCGGTGCGCCTCTCGGGCGTGAACACCGATTTCTGGAAGATGTCCGTCTATGCGCTGGCCGGCTCGATCTGCGGCATTGCCGGCATCCTGATCGCCTCACGGCTCAATTCCGCCCAGCCGGCGCTGGGCCTCGGCTACGAACTGGAAGCCATCGCGGCGGTCGTGATCGGGGGCACGTCGCTCAGCGGCGGGCGCGGCACAGTGCTCGGCACCCTCATCGGGGCCCTGATCATGGCCGTCCTGACCAACGGGCTGCGGGTGCTCTCCGTCGCCCAGGAATGGCAGACGGTGGTCACCGGCGCAATCATCATCCTGGCCGTCTATGCGGACATGGTGCGCAAGCGCAAGGCCTGAGTTTCACCAACCAACCAACAAGAGGGTGTCCACACCCCGCGTACCGGACCTTTCGTCCGGATCAACCAAAGGAGAGGAAAATGCTGAACAGACGTACCCTCATCGGAGCCGCCAGCGCAGTCGCGCTGATGCTGTCCGGGAACATCGCCAATGCCCAGGAAACCTACATTCCGCTGATTTCCAAGGGCTTCCAGCACCAGTTCTGGCAGGCCGTGAAGGCCGGTGCCGACCAGGCAGCCGAAGAATTCGGCGTGGCCATCACCTTCGAGGGCCCGGACAACGAGACCATGGTCGACCGCCAGATCGACATGCTCGCCGCCGCCCTTGCCAAGAACCCGACCGCGATCGGCTTTGCCGCGCTGGACAGCCAGGCCGCGATCCCACTCTTGAGGCAGGCCCAGGAAAACGGCATTCCGGTGATTGCCTTCGACAGCGGCGTCGACAGCGACATCCCGGTGACCACCGCGTCCACCGACAACGTCGCCGCCGCGGCGCTTGCGGCCGACAAGATGGCTGAACTCATCGGCGGTGCCGGCAAGGTTGCCATCATCGCCCATGACCAGACCAGCCGCACCGGCATCGACCGCGTTGACGGTTTTGCCAATCAGATCAAGGACAAGCACCCGGACATTGAAGTTGTGACCGTGCAGTATGGCGGCGGTGATCACCTGAAGTCGACGGAACTCACCAAGGCGATCCTGACGGCCAATCCGGACCTGAAAGGCATCTTCGGTGCCAACGAAGGCTCGGCCCTGGGTGTTGTCAACGGCGTCACCGAAATGGGCAAGTCCGACATCGTCATCATCGGCTATGACAGCGGCAAGGCGCAGAAGGACGCGATCCGCAACGGCGTGATGGCCGGCGCGATCACCCAGAACCCGGTCGGCATCGGCTACGAGACCGTCAAGGCGGCGCTCGAAGCGTCCCAGGGCAAGGAGGTTCCGGGCCATATCGACACCGGCTTCTACTACTACGACAAATCCAACATTGACGACCCGAAGATCGCTGCTGTCTTGTACGACTGAGCGATATAGGGTGTAACTCTGGAAAGAGCCCGGTTGCGCGAGTGACCGGGCTCCAACAATTCAAGGACGGTATTTCATGAAATTGCTGAGATTTGGTGCCCCGGGACAGGAAAAGCCCGGTGTTCTCGATGCCGACAACAGGGTGCGCGACCTGTCTTCCGTTATCCCTGACGTAGCGGGTGACGCGCTTTTGCCGGAGACCATGGAGCGGCTGCGCGGGCTGGACATCGCCGGGCTTCCGCTCGTCGACGGTGTGCCGCAGCAGGACCTGCGTCTCGGCCCGTGTGTCGGTGCCATCGGCAAGTTCATCTGCATCGGCCTCAACTACGCGGACCACGCCGCGGAATCCGGCATGGACGTACCGCCCGAACCCGTCGTCTTCAACAAGTGGACCTCTGCCATTGTCGGTCCGGACGACGATGTGAAGATCCCGCGCGGCTCTGAAAAGACCGACTGGGAAGTCGAGCTTGGCGTCGTGATCGGCAAGGGTGGCGCCTATATCGACGAAGCCGATGCGATGGACCATGTCGCCGGCTTCTGCGTCGTCAATGATGTCTCCGAACGTGAATTCCAGATCGAACGCTCCGGCACATGGGACAAGGGCAAGGGCTGCGACACCTTCGGTCCGACCGGACCCTGGCTGGTGACGCCGGACGAGGTCGGCAACTTCGACGATCTCGGCATGTGGCTGGAAGTCGACGGCAAGCGCTACCAGAACGGATCCACCAAGACGATGGTCTACCGGGTCCCGTTCCTGATTTCCTATCTCAGCCGCTTCATGAGCCTGCAGCCGGGCGATGTCATCTCCACCGGCACCCCTCCCGGCGTCGGCATGGGCTGCAAGCCGCCGGTTTATCTGGAGGGCGGCGAGGTCATGAAACTGGGCATCGACAAGCTGGGTGTTCAGACCCAGAAGGTGACGAAAGCCTGAGGCGCCAACCACACCTTGTCGTTTTTTGGGTGTCACCCCGGGCGAGCAACGCGAGACCCGGGGCCTACTCGCATTGCCACTTGCGATCAGGATTGGCCCTTCAGGGCACTGACCTCAAAACGGTCGGCGCTCTGGAAATGATTGGGCCCCGGATCTTCGCTTCGCTCGTCCGGGGTGACCCCTGGGTTTGTAGCTGTGGCCGATTGCCTAGTCGTCTCTTACCGCCCCCCTTTGCCCGCCTGATGCCCGGACAGCCGCGCCAGAAGCACCGCGACGCTTTTCACCTGAAACTTCTTCAAGAGCCGCGCGCGGACGTCCTCGACCGTGCGCGGTGACAGGCCGAGAACGCGGCCCATTTCTTTGCTGGTCTGGCCCTTGGACAGCAGCAGGAGAACCTCGCGCTCGCGCGGGGTGAGTTTCGGACCGGCGCTGGCATTGTCGATCAGGGCAAAGCTCAGCACGATGCGCCTGAGCGGCGCTTCGGGTGTCAGCGTGCGGGCCCGGAACCGGCACCAGATCCGGGAGCCGTCGGCGCGTTGCATCAGGCGCTCGTCCGTATAGGGCAGGGACCGGCGCAGGGGTTCAAGGCCGATATCGCGGATCTGGTGGAATTCCTGGTCGGTGCCGTAGAGCCGGCGGAAACTCTGGCCGATCAGGTCCTCCTTCCGGTAGCCGAACATCTCGGCAAAGGTGCCGTTGCAGGTGCGGATGATCCGGTCCTCGGTGAGCGCAAGGCCCATGGGGGCGTGATCGAAGGCGAGCTGATCGAGATCGTGCATGTGATTGGGTCACCGTGAAACTACGGTATTGGCACCGTAGGAAGAGGGTAGCATAGTGATTGCTCCTTTTGCCAATGGGAGATGATACCGGAATGCCGCTTGCAGACGACCTGATCCGGGAAATTGACATGAGGCGTGACGACCTGGTCGCGCTGACCCAGGATCTCCTGCGCATTCCGACATTGAACCCGCCCGGCGAGAACTACCGCGAGATCTGCGACTACCTGCAGAAACGCCTGGCGGCGTCCGGTTTTGACGTGGAACTGATCCGCGCGCACGGCACGCCCGGAGACAGTGACCGCTATCCGCGCTGGAACATCGTTGCGCGCCGGGACGGCGACAGGCCCGGCGAGTGCGTTCATTTCAACAGCCATATCGACGTGGTCGATGTCGGCCATGGCTGGACGAAGGACCCGTTCGGCGGTGAACTGATCGACGGCAAGATCTATGGCCGCGGGGCCTGCGACATGAAGGGTGGCCTGGCCGCCAGCATCGTCGCGGCCGAGGCTTTTCTGGCCGTGTGCCCGGACTTCTCCGGTGCCATCGAGATCAGCGGCACGGCGGATGAGGAATCGGGTGGATATGGCGGCGTCGCCTATCTCGCCGGCAAGGGCTATTTCAGCCCGGAGCGTGTCCAGCATGTCATCATTCCCGAGCCGCTCAACAAGGACCGGATCTGCCTCGGTCACCGCGGTGTCTGGTGGGCCGAAGTCGAGACCTACGGCGAGATCGCCCATGGCTCCATGCCGTTTCTGGGTGACTGTGCCGTCCGTCATATGGGCGCGGTGATCGACGAGATGGAAGAGAGCCTCTTTCCCGCCCTGGCGCAAAAGCGCACGGACATGCCGGTGGTGCCGGAAGGCGCGCGCCAGTCGACCCTGAACATCAATTCCATCCATGGCGGCCAGTCGGAAGGCGATGCCGATTTCACCGGCCTGCCCAGTCCCTGCGTGCCCGACAGCTGCCGCATGGTGATCGACCGACGCTTCCTGCTGGAGGAAAATATCGACGAGGTCCAAGCCGAAGTGATGGACGTGTTGAAGACGGTTGAGGGCCGGCGAGAAAAATTCCGCTACGATGTCCGCGAACTCCATCGGGTGCTGCCGACCATGACGGAAAAGGACGCGCCGGTGGTCACGACTGTTGCGAAAGCCATCCGCGAGACCATGGGCAGGGACGCGGAATATGTGGTCAGCCCCGGCACCTACGACCAGAAGCATATCGACCGCATCGGCAAACTGAAAAATTGTATCGCCTATGGCCCGGGCATTCTGGATCTGGCACACAAACCGGACGAATATGTCGGCGTGGACGACATGCTCGACTCGGCGAAGGTGATGGGCCGCTCGCTGATAGATCTTCTGGCTGAAGACGAAAATCAGCCGACAGAAAAAGGGGGAAGTCATGAGCTTGCGTAAGATCGGACTGGGAGTGATAAGTGCCTTGGCGCTGACCGCGAGCATGGGGCTCGCCCATGCCAAGGGCGATATCGTTGTCGCCATGCAGCTCGAGCCGCCGCATCTGGACCCGACCAGTGCCGCGGCCGGGGCCATCGATTCCGTGCTTTATTCCAATGTTTTCGAGGGCCTGACCCGCTTCGGGCCGGACGGTTCGGTCAATCCGGGCCTTGCCGAAAGCTGGGAGATCTCCGAGGACGGCAAGACCTATACGTTCAAGCTGCATGAGGGCGTCAAGTTCCACGACGGCACCGACATGACTGCCGAGGACGTCAAGTTCAGCCTGGACCGTGCCCGTGCCGATGACAGCCAGAACGCCCAGAAGGCGCTGTTTGCCGGCATCGACAGCGTCGAGGCAGTCGATCCGCTGACCGTCAAGGTGACCCTGAAAGAGCCGAATGGCAGCTTCCTGTTCAACATGGCCTGGGGCGACGCGGTCATTGTCGCGCCGGAGAGCGTCGGCGACATCAAGTCGAAGCCGATCGGCACCGGTGCCTTCCAGTTTGCCGACTGGGTCCAGGGCGACCGGATCGACCTGGAAAAGAACGCCGACTACTGGGGCGAGCCTGCAAAGCTCGACAAGGTCACCTTCAAGTTCATTTCCGATCCGACCGCGGCCTTTGCGGCGGTGATGGCCGAGGACGTCAATGCCTTTGTCGGTTTCCCGGCACCGGAAAACCTGCCGCAATTCGAGGCCGATCCGCGCTTCCAGGTGCTGGTCGGGTCGACGGAAGGCGAGACGATCCTGTCGACCAACAACAAGCTGCCGCCGCTCGACAACATCAAGGTGCGCGAAGCGATTGCCCATGCCATCGACCGGCAGGCGATCATCGACGGCGCCATGTTCGGCTACGGCACACCGATCGGCACCCATTTCGCGCCGCATAACCCGGACTATGTCGATCTGACTTCCTTGAGCCAGTACGACCCGGAACTGTCGAAGAAACTGCTTGCCGAGGCCGGGTTCCCGGACGGTTTCACCACCACATTGAAGCTGCCGCCGCCGTCCTATGCCCGCCGGGGCGGCGAGATCATCGCCGCGCAGCTGCGCGCCGTCGGCATCGAGACGGAGATCACCAACCTGGAATGGGCGCAGTGGCTGGAGCAGGTGTTCAAGGGCAAGGATTTCGGCCTGACCATCGTCAGCCACACCGAACCGATGGACATCGGCATCTATGCCCGACCGGACTACTATTTCCAGTATGACAATGCGGACTTCCAGAAGCTGATCGAGGCCCTGACCGTTGAAAACGATCCGGCAAAACGCTCGGCGCTTTTGAAGGACGCGCAGGAGATCATCTCCAACGACTATGTCAACGGCTACCTGTTCCAGCTTGCCTTCCCGACCGTTGCCAACGCCAAGATCAAGGGGCTCTGGAAGAACCAGCCGACCCAGGCGACGGACCTGACGGCCGTCTACTGGGAAGACTGATCGTCGCCTGAACACGCGTGTCCGTGCCTTTTCGCGGACACGCGCCACTCCCTTCGCCTTCCTGGAACCGCCGATAGGCACTTAACGCGGTCATGCTGCACTATTTCCTGAAACGCCTGTTGTCCCTGGGGCTGAGCCTCGTGGCCGCCTCGGTGGTGATCTTCCTGGCGCTGGAAGTCGTGCCGGGCGACCCGGCGGCCTATATGCTCGGCCTCAACGCCCAGGAAGACACGCTCAATGCCCTACGGCAGGAACTCGGCCTGAACGGTTCGGTGCTTGAACGCTACCTGTCCTGGGCGGGCGGCCTGCTGACCGGCGATTTCGGCACCTCCTACACCTACCGCACGCCCGTGGCCGGCATGATCGGCGACCGGCTCTGGGTGTCCCTGCCGTTGGCGCTTTACGCGCTCACCCTGAGCACGCTGATCGCATTCCCGGCCGGGATCTGGGCGGCTTCCCGGCGCGGTTCCGCCGTTGATGCCGGTGTCATGGGGGTAACGCAGCTCGGCGTCGCCATTCCGAATTTCTGGTTCGCCATGCTGATGGTGCTGGTGTTCGCCATCAATCTGCGCTGGTTCTCCGCCGGCGGATTCCCGGGCTGGGATGCCGGTTTCTTCCCGGCCATGAAGGCGCTGACCCTGCCGGCCATCGCGCTTGCGTTGCCGCAGGCGAGCATCCTGACCAGGGTGATGCGCTCCAGCCTTCTCGACACGCTCAGCGAGGATTTCATCCGCACCGCCCGTGCCAAGGGACTGAGCAGGGGCCAGGCGCTCTGGCGGCACGCGGTCCGCAACGCCCTGATCCCGGTGCTGACGATTCTGGGCCTGCAGTTCTCGTTTCTGCTGGCCGGTGCCATCATCATCGAGAATGTCTTTTTCCTGCCGGGCCTTGGCCGGCTGGTGTTCCAGTCAATCAGCGCGCGCGATCTGATCGTGGTCGAGAGTGTCGTGATGCTGCTGGTCTTCGCGGTGATCCTGGTCAATTTCGCGGTCGACATGGCCTATGCCTGGGTGGATCCGCGCCTGAGGAGACGCCGCTGATGAGTGTTCTCCTTTCCAGCCGAACGCTTTTGCCCGGCCTGATCCTGACGCTTGTCTTTGCCGGTGCCGCGCTGATCAGCCTCGTCTGGGTGCCCTACGACATCACCGTGCTGGACATCGCGAACCGCATGAAAGGTCCAGGCTGGGCCCATCCTTTCGGCACGGACCAGTTCGGCCGGGATATCCTCAGCATGATCATGGAAGGCGCGCGAACCTCCATTGCCGTTGCGTTGGTCGCTGTCGGCATCGGCATGGTCATCGGCGTGCCGTTCGGCCTGGCTGCGGCCGCCAGGAAGGGGGGGCTCGTGGACGAGGTGATCATGCGCGGCAACGATCTCGTCTTTGCCTTTCCGAGCCTGCTGATTGCCGTGATGATCACCGCCGTCTTCGGCGCGTCGGCGCTGAATGCCATCATCGCCATCGGCATTTTCAACATTCCGGTCTTCGCGCGCCTGACGCGCGGCGCGGCGCTGTCGCTGTGGAGCCGGGACTACATCCTGGCGGCGCGGGTGGCTGGCAAGGGGCCGGCGCGGATCTCGCTGGAACACATCCTGCCCAATGTCGCCAACCTGCTGATCGTCCAGGGCACCATCCAGTTTTCGCTCGGCATTCTCGCCGAGGCGGGCTTGAGCTATGTCGGGCTCGGCGCGCAGCCGCCGATTGCCAGCTGGGGGCGCATGCTGGCAGACAGCCAGACGATGATATCGCTCGCGCCCCATCTCGCGCTCTTCCCGGGCCTCGCCATCCTGCTGACCGTACTCGGCCTCAACCTGCTCGGCGACGGATTGCGGGACGTGCTCGACCCGAAACTCAGGAGGGCGCGCGCATGAGCCTTCTGGCGATCGACGCCCTGTCGCTCACCATTCACGGACAGCCGATCCTGAAGGGCGTGTCCATGAAGGTTGCCCCCGGGAGGATTCTCGGGGTCATCGGCGAGAGCGGTTCGGGCAAGTCGATCACCGCCTTCAGCGTGCTGCAGCTCCTGCCAAACGGGTCGGACTGCGCCGGCCGGATTACGCTGGACGGAAAGGACATTCTCTCCCTTGCCGAAAAGGACCTCTGCAGCCTGCGGGGCCGGGATGTCGGCATGGTCTTCCAGGAGCCGATGACGGCGCTCAACCCGCTGAAGACCATCGGGGCACAGGTGGCCGAGACCATTCTCATCCATGAGAATGTTTCAAAAGCCGACGCCATGTCCCGTGCCGCAGAGGCGCTCTCCCGGGCCGAACTGCCGCAGGACAGGTTCCCGCTGTCGCGCTATCCGCATGAACTCTCCGGCGGCCAGCGCCAGCGTGTGGTGATCGCCATGGCGATTGCCCTGAAACCGAAACTCCTGATCGCGGACGAACCGACAACCGCCCTTGATGTCACCACCCAGGCGCAGATCCTCGATCTCCTGAAACGGCTAGTCGCCGAGGACGGCATGGGTCTGATGCTGATCAGCCATGACCTTGCCGTCGTCGCCGATCTCGCCGACGACCTTGTGATCATGAAGGACGGCGAGGTGGTCGAAAGCGGCCCGGCCGACCACCTCTTCTCCAACCTGAAGCATCCCTATTCCCGGGCCCTGCTGGAAGCGTCCGGCCATGTGCCCGAGCGCACCGGCGAGGCAGTCGAGACACCGCTTCTTCAAGTGCGGGATGTCGTGCGCGATTATACCGGCCACACCCACGGCTGGTGGGGCAAGGCCACGCATTTCAGGGCCGTCGACAAGGTGAGTTTCGAGATCCGCAAGGGCGAAAGTCTCGGGCTTGTCGGCGAATCCGGCTGCGGCAAGTCCACGCTGACACGGGCGATCCTCGGGCTGGAGGAAGTCCAGGGCGGCGAGATCCTGTTCGACGGCCAGCCGGTCTTCACCCACCATCACGCAAATGCCGCCGTGCGCCGGCGCATGCAGGTGGTCTTCCAGGATCCCTATGGCAGCTTCAACCCGCGCTGGAAGGTCGACCGGCTGGTCACCGAGCCGTTCCATCTTCTGGAGGCGCCGCCGAAAGGGCAAGATCGGGCGGACGCCATCGCCGAGGCACTGGAAAGTGTCGGCCTGAAGGCGTCCGATGCGGACAAGTATATTCACGAGTTCTCCGGCGGTCAGCGCCAGCGGATCGCCATTGCCAGGGCGCTGATCATCAAACCGGACCTGATCATCCTGGACGAGGCCGTTTCGGCGCTCGATGTCTCGGTGCGCGCCCAGGTGCTCGATCTTCTGGCGGATCTGGGCGGCCGCTTCGGTCTGACCTATCTCTTCATCAGCCATGACCTCAGCGTGGTGCGCTCGATCACCGACCGGGTCCTGGTGATGCAGGCCGGCAAGATCGTCGAGGAAGGCCCGACGGCCACCGTCCTTGACCACCCGAACCATCCCTACACCAAACAGCTTGTTGCCGCCGCGCCGGTTCTGCCGGCGGACGCGGCCTGAAGGAGGTATCATGACCCAGGAACTCGATCTCTGGTTCGATCCCGCCAAATGCCTGATCGCCGGTCAATGGGTGGACCCGGTGGGCGGCGAGGACCTGCCGCTGAACGATCCCTCGACCGGCGCCCGCATCGGCTCCATCGCCCGGGGCGGGGCGGAGGATATCGATGCGGCGGTTGCCGCCGCCGAAGCCGCGATGCAAGGCGAGTGGGGCCGGGCGACGGCCGCCGAACGCGGCCGCTTCCTGTTCCGTCTGCGCGAGCTGGTACTGGAAAAGGTCGAGCATCTCGCCCGGATCGAGGCCATCGATGTCGGCAAGCCGCTGAAACAGGCGCGGGCCGATGCCGTCGCGCTGGCGCGTTACCTGGAATTCTATGGCGGTGCCGCCGACAAGCTGCACGGGCAGACCATTCCCTATCTCGACGGCTACACGGTCTACACCCTGCGCGAGCCGCACGGGGTCACCGGCCACATCGTGCCGTGGAACTATCCGATGCAGATCATCGGCCGTTCGGTCGGGGCGGCGCTGGCAACCGGCAATGCCTGCGTCCTGAAGCCGGCGGAAGACGCCTGCCTGACCGCGCTCGCCTTTGCGGATCTCGCCCGTCAGGCCGGATTGCCGGACGGCGCGCTCAACGTGGTGCCTGGTCTCGGCTCGGAAGCCGGCGCGGCGCTCACCGCCCATCCGCGCGTCCATCACATCAGCTTCACCGGCTCGGTCGCGACCGGCGTGCATGTCCAGACCGCGGCGGCGAAGAACGTCGTGCCGGTGACGCTGGAACTCGGCGGAAAGTCGCCCCAGCTTGTCTTTGACGACGCCGATCTCGACGCCGCCCTGCCGTTTCTCGTCAATGCCGGTATTCAGAACGCCGGCCAGACCTGCTCGGCCTCCTCGCGCATCCTGGTGCAGCGCTCGAGGCTCGACGAGGTCACGGCACGGATGGCCGAGCGCTACGGCGCCTTGAAGGTCGGGCCGGCACTGGCCGATCTCGATGTCGGACCGCTGATCTCGGCGAAACAGCAGGGCATCGTCTCCAGTTTCCTGGATCGCGGCGCGGACCTGGAAAAGGCCGCCGAAGGCGTGCTTCACGAGGCGCCTGAGGGCGGCAATTATGTCCGCCCGACGCTGTTTGCCGGTGTCGCGCCCAACCACACGCTTGCCCGCGACGAGATCTTCGGGCCGGTCCAGGTGATCATTCCCTTCGACGACGAGGACGAGGCAATCGCCATTGCCAACGGCACCGATTATGGCCTGGTGGCCAGCCTGTGGACCCGCGACGGCGCGCGCCAGATGCGCCTTGCGAAGAAGATCCGCACCGGCCAGGTCTTCATCAACAATTACGGCGCCGGCGGCGGTGTCGAACTGCCCTTCGGCGGCATGGGCAAGTCCGGCCACGGAAGGGAAAAAGGCTTCGAGGCGCTCTATGGCTTTACCACGCTGAAGACCGTGGCGGCGTTCCACGGGTGAGGAGAAGGGCAAACCGACTTGAACCAAACGTGACAATTGAGGGCGGCCATCCTCTCCTCCGTCATGCCATGGCTTGGCCATGGCATCCATCCCGTTTCGTTTCCGCAAGCACGGCCTGGGCGTGATGCGCGGTCACGGCATGGATTGCCGGGTCGCGCCCGGCAATGACGAATGGTGAGGGTGGGCGTTAAAGAAACGAACAGATGAACGTGGCTCTTCGGTCCCGGTGTTTGCTGCGCTTGGCCGGGATGACGACGGAGAGCAGGGATACAGGAACGGGAGACAGACATGAGACTGGACGGAAAAAAAGCGATCGTCACCGGCGGTGCCTCCGGCTTCGGCGCCGGGATCGTGCGCAAATTCGCCGCTGAAGGCGCGAAGGTGATGGTTGCCGACCTGAACCTTGACCTGGCGGAGGAAATCGCGGCGGAGGTGAAGGGTCTCGCCATCAGGGCCGATGTCTCCAGCAATGACAGCGTCAGCCACCTGGCCGACGTTGCCTCCTCGTTGCTCGGACCCGTCGATATCCTCGTCAACAATGCCGGCATCACACATCTGCCCAAGCCGATGCAGGACGTCACCGAGGAGGAGTTCGACCGGGTCATGGCGGTCAACTGCAAGTCGGTCTACCTGACGGCGAAACATTTCGTGCCCGCTATGACGGAGGCTGGCAGGGGCGCGATCCTGAACGTTGCCTCGACCGCCGGTCTCAGCCCGCGCCCGAAACTCAACTGGTACAATGCCTCCAAGGGCTGGATGATCACCGCGACCAAGACCATGGCGGTCGAGCTGGCGCCGTCGGGCGTGCGCGTCAACGCCATCTGCCCGGTTGCCGGCGAAACCCCGCTCCTGAAGAGCTTCATGGGCGAAGACACGCCGGAAATGCGCGCCAAGTTCCTGTCGACCATCCCGATCGGCCGCTTCTCGACGCCGGAAGACATGGGCAACGCCGCGTGTTTCCTGTGTTCGGATGAAGCCGGCATGATCACCGGCGTGGCGATGGAGGTTGATGGCGGCCGCTGTATCTGAGGAGAAGGCCATGGAAACCCATACCGGCGGCTGCCTATGCGGTGCGGTTCGTTTCACCGCCACGGGCCAGCCGCTGCGCGTCGGCCTCTGCCATTGCATGGACTGCCGCAAGCACCATGGTGCGCTGTTTCATGCTTCGGCGATCTATCCCGAGGACGCCGTCACGGTCGAAGGCGAAACGGGGTCTTATCAGCGCCGGTCCTTCTGCCCCCGCTGCGGATCCTCGGTGTTTTCACAGACCGGCGATGAGATGGAGCTGCATCTGGGCGCATTTGATGCGCCGGATCAGTTCCGGCCGAGTTATGAACTCTGGACCATAAGGCGCGAGGCCTGGCTGCCGGACATTTCCGAGATGACGCTTTACGAGCGGGACCGGGAGGACGGAGAGGACGAGTAGGGTGCTGCCTGCTTTCAAGGACCTTGGCCACCCTAAGCGCTGTCACCCCGGGCGAGCAGCGCGAGACCCGGGGTCCACTCGGTTCCAGTGCGTTTGGTTTTCCAGAAGCGCTGGTGCGACCTGGCCAGGGTTTGATGCAAGTTGAAAGGCGAGTAGGCCCGGGATCTGCGCCTCACTTGTCCGGAATGACGATGGCGAGAGAGATTCGATCTCTTTTCGGAAAGTTCTTAGCAACGAACTGAGCTCGTTGGTTGAAATTGCTACGAAAGGATAAACAGTTGTTTGAATAACATGAACGTCAAGCAACGGCATGAAGAATAGTCAGAATTCGTTTTTTGAAACTGAGATCTTTGGATGGGGTGTCGTATTTGACTAACAACAAAAAAAATCCAGACAAATACATCTGGCTTGTTCGTGGCCACAAAGATCCTCGGAATGTTAGGGGGTGGTGTTCTTTTGAGACGCCGGAAGACACGGAAAGAACTCCCAAAGCGGAGTTGTCTGCGATCAGGAAAACAAAGGCGGGTTTGTATTTGCCGGCATCTCAGTTTCCCAAAGACAATTATCCTCTCCCTAGCGATTCAGTTGGTGCTCATCTTGAGAGGGTTCCGCAAATTTTTTCTTCCGGATTCTTTTTCTTGTCAGGAGAAAGCGCTGAAGTACTTCAGAAATTCGATATGGGAGATGGAGCGCTTCATTCGACGCGGCTATGGTGCCCGGACAGAAAAAGTCGTGTTCCAGGTGAATTCTTCTACCTCAGTCAAGGTAACAGAAAAGACGGATTTTTGGTTGAATTGTCACCTGATGCAAAACCTTTTGGAAAAAACCGCTGGACTTTGCCTCCTATCCCATCTGATGACCAGCTTTTCTTCTCCGAGAGAGTGCTGAATGGGCCAGATATCTGGTGGGACAAAAGCATTGCCTCCTACTTTTTTGTCAGTGACCGGTTGGCAATCGCACTCCGTGAAGTCGGACATGCCGAGGATTGGCATTTGCTGCGGTGTCTGGTGGTTGAGTAAGGGTGACTTCTCCTGAAACTCATTTCGAGTAATTAATGAAGCAAAACAAAGACATTTGGGCCAGCAGTGCTCTCAACAGTGGCGAGTTCAGCAACAAGCTGGGAATCCGCGCCAAATACTTTGGTCATGACTGGGAAGCGCCGACGCATATTGTTCCTCCAGAGCCGGATGAAGTTTTCAAAAACGTGCAGCGGCATGCACGCGGTGAAACGCTGAAACGCGAAGATTTTCCGGAGGCTTGTTATGTCTTTGATCCAAAAAGATTTCGTCAGGCAAAAGACTTCTTCTTTCTTGGTAGCTTTGCAGCTGTGAAAGGGCGTTTGGCAAAGGTGCTCGAAGGTGCTGACCTGGGTTCTGGTGGGTTGGTTCAGGTGCCAGTCTTCGATGCGGACAAAAAACCGAGATAAAAGGTCCGTTCTATGCCCTCAACTTTGGAACCCGTGAGGGGATGTTTGTGGCTGAGAAAAGCGAAAACGTCCGCCCAATTTTGACACAAGCTCTTGATGGGAAAGACCTTTGGCGTTCCTACGCCGAAGCAGATGGAGAAATCGCCGTGTCATCGAAGGCGTTGGAAGAGGGGCCAGACTTGTGGGTTGATCCGAGGCTTAAGTCCAAAATTTTCCTGAGCGGTTCACTCGTCAAAGCCATTCGACAGGCGAAAATCAAGGAAGGCTACTTGCGCCTGCTGCGCTGCCGAACCGTCGGCCAACCTCCTGACTAGGTCAGCCCCCCTGTCTATTTATTTCAAACTTAAAACTTTAGGCTTGAAATAATTTACCGCCTGTGGTTCGCTGAGATCCTCGCAGCAATGGAGGATCACATGCGGATTGCCTGTCTGGGTGGAGGACCTGCCGGTCTTTACTTTGCCATCTCGATGAAGCTGCGTGATCCCGGACACGAGATCGACGTGATCGAGCGCAACCGGGCCGATGACACGTTCGGCTGGGGTGTGGTGCTCTCCGACGAAACCCTGCAGAACCTTGCCGAAAACGACGCGGTCAGCGCCAAGGCCATCGGCGAGAACTTCGCCTATTGGGACGACATTGCCCTGCATCTGCGCGGCGAGCGGCTTGTATCCACCGGCCATGGCTTCTGCGGCATCGGCCGCATGAAGCTGCTGCTGCTGCTGCAGGACCGCGCCCGCGAACTCGGCATCAACCTGAAATTCGAGACCGAGGTCGACAGCGCCGAGGACTATCGCAAGGACTACGACCTTGTTGTTGCCAGCGATGGACTGAATTCGAAGACCCGCACGCTTTACCAGGACACGTTCAAGCCGGACATCGACAAGCGCCTGTGCCAATTCGTCTGGCTCGGCACCCACCAGAAATTCGCCGACGCCTTCACCTTCATCTTCGAGGAAACCGAGCATGGCTGGGTCTGGGCGCATGCCTACCAGTTCGATGACGAGACGGCGACCTTCATCGTCGAATGCGACCAGAAGACCTTCGACGCCTTCGGCTTCGGCGAGATGAGCCAGGAAGACAGCGTCCGGACCTGCGAGGAGATCTTCAAGGACCACCTTGGCGGACATCCCCTGATGACCAATGCCAAGCACATCCGCGGCTCGGCCTGGATCCGCTTCCCGCGCGTCCTGTGCGAGAAGTGGAGCCACGAGAACGTGGTGTTGCTCGGCGACGCCGCTGCGACAGCGCATTTTTCCATCGGTTCGGGCACCAAGCTGGCCTTCGAATCCGCCATCGCGCTGGCCGAATACCTCCACACCGAGCCGGACATGGCAGCCGCCTTCAAGCGCTACGAGGAAGACCGTCGTCTGGAAGTGCTGCGCCTGCAGTCGGCGGCGCGCAACTCGCTGGAATGGTTCGAGCACGTCAAGCGCTACCTCCATCTCGACCCGGTCCAGTTCAACTATTCCATGCTGACGCGCTCGCAGCGGATCAGCCACGAGAACCTGCGCCTGCGCGATCCGAAATGGCTGGAATCGGCCGAACGCTGGTTCATGGACCAGGCGGGCGTCTCGCCGAACGCGCCGGTGCGCGCGCCGATGTTCACGCCTTTCAAGCTTCGAGGCATGGTGCTGAAGAACCGCATCGTCGTCTCGCCGATGGCCCAGTACAAGGCCGTCGACGGCGCACCGACCGACTGGCACCTGATCCATTACGGCGAACGCGCCAAGGGCGGGGCGGGGCTCGTCTACGTGGAAATGACCTGTGTCAGCGCCGAGGGCCGGATCACCCCGGGCTGCCCGGGCCTTTATGCGCCGGAGCACGAGGCCGCCTGGAAGCGCCTGACTGATTTTGTCCATGCCGAGACGGACGCCAGGATCTGCTGCCAGATCGGCCATTCCGGCCGCAAGGGCTCCACGCGCATTGGCTGGGAAGGCATGGACCAGCCGCTCGAAAGCGGTAACTGGGAACTGGTCTCCGCCTCGGCCATCCCCTGGTCCGACGGCAATGCCATGCCGCGCGAGATCACCCGCGCCGAAATGGACGAGATCAGGGACCAGTTCGTCGCCGCCGCCGAAATGGCCGGCCGCGCCGGTTTCGACATGATCGAGCTGCATGCCGCCCACGGCTATCTGTTGTCCTCCTTCATCTCGCCGGTCTCCAATATTCGAGACGATGAGTACGGCGGCTCCCTGGAAAACCGTCTGCGCTGGCCGCTGGAGGTCTTCCGGGCCATGCGCGCCGTCTGGCCGGACGACAAGCCGATGTCCGTGCGCATTTCCGCAAATGACTGGGTCGGCGAGGAAGGCATCACGCCGGATGACGCGGTCGAGATCGCCAAGCGGTTCCGCGAAGCAGGCGTCGATCTTGTCGACGTCTCTGCCGGCCAGACCACACCCAAGGCCAAACCCGTTTATGGCCGCATGTTCCAGACGCCGTTCTCCGACCGGATCCGCAACGAAGGCGGCCTGCCGACCATGGCGGTCGGCAACATCTACGAGGCCGACCACGCCAACTCCATCCTGATGGCGGGCCGTGCCGATCTGGTCGCCGTCGGCCGGCCGCATCTCGCCGATCCCTACTGGACCTTCCACGAGGGCGCCAGGATCGGCGACCGAAACGCCGGCGACTGGCCGAAGCCCTATCTGGCGGGCCGGGACCAGCTCTGGCGCCTCGCCGACCGTGAAGCGGAGATGCTGAAAGTATGAGTGTCGCCGGCCGCCATATCATCGTTACCGGGGGAGGCAGCGGCGTCGGCGCCGCCTGCGCGCGCATTTTGGCGGACAACGGCGCCAAGGTCACGATCTTCGGCCGCACCGAAGCCAGGCTGGCGGAACGGGAACTGGCCTACCAGGTCTGCGACGTCACCGATGCAGAGGCGGTGAATGCGGCTTTCGAGGCAGCCCGCCAGGACAACGGACCGGTCGACGGCGTGATCGCCAATGCGGGCGGAGCGCTGAGCAAACCCTTCGCGCGGACGACGCCTGAAGATCTGCAGGCGATGATCGCGGTCAATCTCCACGGGACCTCGAATGTCTGGCAGGCGGCCCTTCCCGACATGAAGGAGCGCGGCTGGGGCCGGATGATCGCGATCGCCTCGACGGCGGGTCTGCGCGGCTATCCCTATGTCAGCGGTTATTGCGCCGCCAAACATGCCGTAGTCGGCCTGACCAGGTCGCTCGCCAGGGAACTCGCCAAGACCGGCATCACGGTCAACGCGATCTGCCCGGGCTTTGTCGAGACGCCGATGCTTGAGCGGTCCATTCAAAACATCGTCGAAAAGACCGGAATGAGCGCGGAAGCTGCTGCCGACAGTCTCAAGGCGGACAATCCGCAAGGCCGCTTCATCCAGGTCGACGAAGTCGCCGAGGCGGCACTCTACCTGTTTTCGGAAGGGGCCCGGTCGGTCAACGGCCACACCCTCACGCTGGCGGGAGGCGAACTCTGATGCCGGATCAACTTTCCAAGGCACGTCTGCGCCTGTGGTTGAAGCTTCTGAAATCCGTCAACGGCATCGAGGCCGAGATTCGGCGCAATCTCAGGGACGGCCACAACACCACGCTGCCGCGCTTCGATGTCATGTCGGCGCTGGCACGGTTTCCGGAAGGTCTGAAGATGTCGGACCTTTCCACCTACCTGAAAGTCTCCAACGGCAATGTCACCGGCATTGTCGACAAGCTGACCGAGGAAGGCCTTGCGGAACGTGTTGCCGTTCCGGGCGACCGCCGCGCCCAGCAGGCCCGGCTGACGGACAAGGGCAGGGCGGCCTTCGAGGATCTTGCCCAGCATCATGAAAACTGGATCAACGACCTGCTGGACGGCTGGTCGCCCGACGATATCGACGCGCTGTCGGCCCGCCTCGAGGTGGTTTTGAACCGGCAGAACGAAGAGGACAGCAGCCATGCGCAGTGACGTCACTCACTTCAATTGCGAGATTTCGGGCGGCGTCGCGCGCATTTCGCTCGACCGGCCGGAGCGCAAGAACCCGCTGACCTTCGAAAGCTACGCCGAGCTGCGCGACTGGTTCCGCGACCTGCATTATTCCGACGATGTCCATGCGGTGGTGATCCTGCCCAATGGCGGCAATTTCTCCTCCGGTGGCGACGTGCACGACATCATCGGTCCGCTGACGAAAATGACCATGAAGGAGCTGCTCGCCTTCACCCGCATGACCGGCGATCTGGTCAAGGCCATGCTCAATTGCGGCAAGCCGATCATTTCCGCCGTCGACGGCATCTGCGCCGGGGCCGGTGCGATCATGGCGATGGCCTCGGACCTGCGTGTCGCGACACCGGAGGCCAGGGTGGCGTTCCTGTTCAACCGGGTCGGCTTGGCTGGCTGCGACATGGGCGCCTGCGCGATCCTGCCGCGCATCATCGGTCAGGGCAGGGCGGCGGAACTGCTTTATCTCGGCCGATCCATGAAGGCCGAGGAAGGTCATGCCTGGGGCTTCTTCAATGCCGTTGTCGGCGCAGACGAGCTGGAAGGGACGGCCGTGCAGATGGCCGAGCGCATCGTTGCGGGTCCGACCTTCGCCAATTCCATGACCAAGACCATGCTGGCCCAGGAATGGTCGATGAGCCTGGAACAGGCCATCGAGGCCGAGGCCCAGGCCCAGGCGATCTGCATGCAGGGCAATGATTTCCGCCGGGCCTACGAGGCCTTCGTCAAGAAAGAAAAACCGGTCTTCGAGGGCGACTGATGGCCGACAAGACGTTTCTCAACTGGCCGTTTTTTGAAGGAAAGCACCGGGTTCTCTCCGAGGAACTGGAGAACTGGGCCGACGCTCACCTGGCGGATGTCGACCATGCCTATACGGATGCCGCCTGCAGGCATCTGGTCACGGCACTGGGTGAGGCGGGTTTCCTGCAGCATTCCGGCGCATCGGACGGAAAGCTGGATGTGCGCAGTCTCTGCCTGATCCGCGAGACGCTGGCGCGCCACGACGGGTTGGCCGATTTTGCCTTTGCCATGCAGGGGCTTGGCACCGGTGCGATTTCGCTGTTCGGCACCGACGCCCAGAAGGCCGAGTGGCTGCCGCAGACACGCTCCGGCAAGGCGATCTCCGCCTTCGCGCTGACCGAACCGCAGTCCGGATCGGATGTCGCCAATTCGACCATGACCGCCACGGATGATGGCGATGCCTACGTGCTCGACGGCGAAAAGACCTGGATTTCCAACGGTGGCATTGCCGATGTCTATACGCTCTTTGCCCGCACCGGCGAGGCACCCGGCGCCAAGGGTCTCAGCGCCTTCATCGTGACGCCGGACCTGCCAGGCTTCGAGATCGTCGAACGACTGGAAACCATCGCGCCCCATCCGCTCGCAACCCTGCGATTCACCGGCTGCCGGGTGTCGAAGGAAAACCTGGTCGGCACGCCGGGTTCAGGTTTCCGGATCGCCATGTCCGTCCTCGATATCTTCCGGTCCACCGTCGCCGCGGCCGCCCTCGGCTTTGCCCGGCGCGCGCTCGACGAGGCGCTCTCCCGGGTGATCTCAAGGGAAATCCAGGGGGCGCCGCTCTTCGACCTGCAGCTTGTGCAAGGCCATATCGCGGACATGGCGCTCGATGTCGATGCCGCCGCCCTGCTGGTCTATCGGGCCGCCTGGACCAAGGATTCAGGCGCACCGCGTGTCACCCGTGAAGCGGCGATGGCCAAGCTCTTTGCCACCGACCAGGCGCAGCAGATCATCGACAAGGCGGTGCAGCTGCACGGCGGCGATGGCGTCCGTTCCGGCACCACCGTCGAGAAGCTTTATCGCGAGATCCGGGCGCTGCGCATCTATGAAGGCGCGTCCGACGTCCAGAAAATCATCATCGCGCGCCAGGCCCTTGGCGCCTTTCAGGGAGACTGATCCATGCTTGGTCCCTCCGCACATGTCGACACCTTCACCCGGGACAATCTTCCGCCGGAAGACCAGTGGCCCGATTTCCTGCTTGAGAATTTCCAGTACCCGGAGCGCCTCAACGCGGGCGTCGAGCTGACCGACCGCATGGTCGAGCAGGGCTTCGGCGATCACACCGCCCTGATCGGCAACGGCCGCAGGCGCACCTACAAGGAACTCGCCGACTGGACCAACCGGCTGGCCCATGCGCTCACCGAGGATCTCGGCGTCAAGCCCGGCAACCGGGTGCTGATCCGCTCGGCCAACAACCCCGCCATGGTCGCCTGCTGGCTGGCCGCCACCAAGGCCGGCGCGGTGGTCGTCAACACCATGCCGATGCTGAGGGCCGGGGAGCTTGCCAAGATCGTCGACAAGGCCGAGATCGAGTTCGCCCTGTGCGACACGCGTCTGATGGACGAGATGGTCGCCTGCGCCAAGACATCGTCGTTTCTGAAGAAGGTCGTCGGCTTCGACGGCACCTCGAACCACGACGCGGAACTGGATCGGCTGGCGCTGGAAAAATCGGTGCTTTACGACGCCGTGCCGACTGGCCGGGACGATGTTGCCCTGCTGGGCTTCACCTCAGGCTCCACCGGCACGCCCAAGGCGACCATGCATTTCCACCGGGATCTCCTGATTATCGCCGACGGCTACGCGAAGGAAGTGCTCGGCGTGACCCCGGACGATGTCTTTGTCGGCTCGCCGCCGCTCGCCTTCACCTTCGGTCTCGGCGGCCTCGCGATCTTCCCGCTCCGTTTCGGCGCGGCGGCCACACTTCTGGAAGCCGCGACGCCGCCGAACATGATCGAGATCATCGAGAAATACAAAGCCACCGTCTGTTTCACGGCGCCGACCGCCTATCGCGTCATGCTGCAGGCGATGGACGAGGGCGCGGACCTGTCGTCACTGCGGGCCGCCGTCTCTGCCGGTGAAACCCTGCCGGCCCCGGTCTATGACGCCTGGATGGCAAAGACGGGCAAGCCGATGCTCGACGGCATCGGCGCCACCGAGATGCTGCACATCTTCATCTCCAACCGCTTCGAGGACCACAAGCCCGCCTGCACCGGCAAGCCGGTGAGCGGCTACGAGGTCAAGATCGTGGGCCTGGACGGCAAGCCGGTGGCACCGGGCGAGGTCGGCCGGCTGGCGGTGCGCGGCCCGACCGGCTGCCGCTATCTCGCGGACGAGCGCCAGAAGGACTACGTGGTCGACGGCTGGAACATCACCGGTGACAGCTTCTCCATGAGCGAGGACGGCCATCTGCATTTCGCCGCCCGAAATGACGACATGATCATTTCCGCCGGCTATAACATCGCCGGACCGGAAGTGGAGGCAGCCCTGCTTGCCCATCCGGCCGTCCAGGAATGCGCGGTTATCGGCGTACCGGACGAGGAACGCGGCTCGATCGTGCAGGCCCATGTCGTTGTCGCCGGCGGAATCGAAATCTCTGAAGAACTCGCCAAGGCACTGAAAGATCACGTCAAAGCGACGATTGCGCCCTACAAGTATCCGCGCTCCGTCATTTTCGCGGACACGCTGCCGAAAACCGAGACCGGCAAGATCCAGCGCTTCCGGCTGCGGCCGGACGCCTGATCACAAGGTCCCCCGCAGGGGCGCGGGAAATCAAATGAAAACAAGCCCTTGGCCGATTGCGCTCAACAAAGAAGGCGTGGCGGCAACCTAATAAAGTCAACGGGAACAGCAGTCTCAAAGACCAAGAGGAACAACAGATGAAATTCACGACAATGGCAGCCGCCGCGGCTCTCGCGATCGGTCTTACCAGTGCCCAGGCCGAACCGGTCAAGGTCGGCATGATCACCACGCTTTCCGGCGGTGGTGCCGGTCTCGGTATCGATGTCCGCGACGGTTTCATGCTGGCGGTCAAGCAGGCCGGCAACGAAGACCTTGAAGTTGTCATCGAGGACGATCAGCGCAAGCCCGACATCGCCGTTCAGCTCGCCGACAAGATGGTGCAGTCGGAGAAGGTCGATGTCCTGACCGGCATCATCTGGTCGAACCTTGCCATGGCCGTGATCCCGTCCGTGACCGCCCAGGGCAAGTTCTACCTGTCGCCGAACGCCGGACCGTCCATGCTCGCCGGCAAGGGCTGCCATCCGAATTACTTCAATGTCGCCTGGCAGAACGACAACCTGCATGAAGCCGCCGGCGCCTATGCCAATTTCGAAGGCTTCAAGAACAGCTTCATCCTGGCGCCGAACTATCCGGCCGGCAAGGATGCGCTCACCGGCTACAAGCGCTTCTACAAGGGCGACCTGGCGGGTGAGGTCTACACCAAGCTCGGCCAGACCGACTACGCCGCCGAGATCGCCCAGATCAGGGCGTCGGGTGCCGACAGCGTGTTCTTCTTCCTGCCGGGCGGCATGGGCATCTCCTTCCTGAAACAGTACAAGGATTCTGGTGTCGACCTTCCGGTCGTCGGTCCGGCCTTCTCCTTCGACCAGGGCATCCTTCAGGCCGTCGGTGACGCCGCGCTCGGTGTGAAGAACACCAGCCAGTGGAACAAGGACATCGAGGCGCCGGCCAACAAGGCCTTCGTCGAGGCCTTCCAGGCCGAATATGGCCGCCTGCCGTCGCTCTATGCGTCCCAGGGCTTCGACACCGCCAACCTGTTGCTCTCCGCGATGGCAAAGGCCGACGTCAAGGACGCCGACGCCTTCCGCGCGGCGCTGGAAGAAGCCGATTTTGCCTCGACCCGCGGTAACTTCAAGTTCGGCCCGAACCACCATCCGATCCAGGACATCTTTGTCCGTGAAGTGGTCAAGGAAGGCGATGTCTACACCAACAAGATCATCGGCAAGGCGCTGACCAGTCACGCCGATGCCTACTGGTCCGAGTGCAGCATGTAAGGTAAGCACCTGAGTCTTGTGCGGCGGCACTGCCGCGCAAGACAACGGGGCGGGGATCTCATGTCACTTATTTTGCTCATAGAGCAGGTTCTGAACGGCCTGCAATTCGGCATCATGCTGTTCCTGATGGCTGCCGGGCTGACGCTCATCTTCGGCGTGATGGGGCTGATCAATCTGGCCCACGGCTCGCTCTACATGATCGGTGCCTTCTGCGCGGCAGCCGTCGCCGCAGCGACCGGTTCCTTCCTGCTCGGCCTCGTGGCCGCGCTGGCCGGCGCCGCGATAGCCGGTGCGCTGGTGGAGCTGGTGGTGATCCGGCGTCTTTACGACAAGGACCATCTCGACCAGGTGCTGGCAACCTTCGCCCTGATCCTGATCTTTTCCGAAGGCACGCGCTGGATCTTCGGCTCCTTCCCGCTGTTCCTGAATGTGCCCGACTTCCTGTCCGGTCCGGTGACCCTGCCGGGCGGGATCGAATATCCTCTCTACCGGCTGACCCTGATCGTCGTCGGGCTGCTGGTGGCGCTCGGCCTGTGGCTGCTGATTTCCCGGACGCGTCTCGGCGTTCAGATCCGGGCAGGGGAGAACGACCGCGAGATGATCGCCGCCCTCGGCATCGACATCGCCAGGCTCTACACCATTGTTTTCGCGCTCGGCGCCGCACTGGCCGGGCTGGCCGGAGCGCTGGTCGGCGCGATCCAGTCGGTCCAGGTCGGCATGGGCGAACCGGTGCTGATCCTGGCCTTCGTCGTCATCGTCATCGGAGGCATCGGCTCGATCAAGGGCGCGCTGATCGGCGCGATCCTCGTCGGCCTCACCGATACGCTCGGCGGCATTTTCCTGCCGGAGCTGCTCAAGCTGGTGCTTGATCCCTCAACGGCCACCTCGGTCGGCTCCTCGCTCGCCTCCATGGCGATCTATATTCTCATGGCCGCGGTGCTGATCCTGCGTCCCGCCGGACTGTTCGGAGCGCGCGCATGATCCGGGAACGCACTCTCAACGCCGTCACACTGGCGCTCCTCGTTGCCATCCCGTTCTGGGCGGTGACGGCGGACGAACCCTTCACCATCACGCTGATGACCCGCGCCGTGGTCTTCGCCATCGCCGCGGTCGGCCTCAACATCGCGCTCGGGCTCGGCGGGCTGGTCAGCCTCGGCCATGCCGTCTTCTTCGGTCTCGGCGGCTATGCCATGGGCATTCTCGCCCATCACGCCCAGACCTATACGGCGGTCACCGAGTGGCCGGTCCTGATCGAGGGCACCAAGTCGATGCCGGTGATCTGGCTGGTCGCCGTGGTGTTCTCCGCTCTGGCCGCGCTGGTGATCGGCATCCTGTCGCTCAGGACGGCGGGCGTCTATTTCATCATGATCACGCTGGCCTTTGGCCAGATGTTCTTCTTCTTCGCCATTTCCTGGGCGGAATATGGCGGCGAGGACGGCCTGTCCATCTATGTCCGCAATGGCTTTCCCGGGCTGAACACGCTGGACCCGATCCAGTTCTACGGGCTTTGCCTGGCGCTGCTCTGCGGGGTGCTGGCCTTTGCCTGGCGCCTTGGCGGATCGCCGTTCGGCCTCGCTTTGAACGCCGCCCGGCAGGTGCCGGTGCGGGTGGAGACGGTCGGGCTCGATCCTGTTCGCCTGAAACTGGTGGCCTTCGTGGTCTCCGGCGCCATCACCGGCCTGGCCGGGGCGCTTTTTGCCGACCTCAACCGCTTTGTCAGCCCGACCATGTTCTCCTGGCAGACCAGCGGCGAGATCATGATCTTCATCATCATCGGCGGTGTCGGCCGCCTGTTCGGACCGGTTGTCGGGGCGCTGGTCTTCGTGGCGCTGGAGCACTGGCTCGGCGGCTTGAGCGACTTCTGGCACATCTATCTGGGGCTGCTCCTGCTCGTCATCGTCCTGTTCGGGCGCGGCGGACTGATCGGCATGATCTGCGGACGGGAGACGGTTCATGACTGAGGCTGTTCTTCAAACGCCCGTCCTCGAAACGCATGGCATCTCCAAGAATTTCGGTGCGCTGCGCGCCAGCCGGGACATCTCCATCGACCTGAAACCCGGTGAGATCCACGCCATCATCGGCCCCAACGGGGCTGGAAAATCCACCCTGATCGGCCAGATCTGCGGCACGCTGAAGCCGGACGCCGGCTCGGTGCGCCTGCTCGGCAGGGATGTGACACACGAGCCGACCAGGGTGCGTGCGCATGCCGGACTGGGGCGTACTTTCCAGATCTCCGCGCTCGCCATGGAGGACACGGTCCTTCAGAACGCGGTGCTCGGTGCGCTTGGTGCGGCCGGCAAGCCCTGGCGGTTCTTCGGCAATGCGCTGAAGGACAAGGACCTGCGGGCGACCGCCGAAGAAGCGCTTGAAAGGGTCGGCCTGCAGGACCAGGCACGCATGCGCACGGCGGAACTCAGCCACGGGCAGCGCCGTCAGCTCGAGGTTGCCGTCGCGCTGACGCTGAAGCCGAAGGCCCTGGTGATGGACGAACCGATGGCCGGCATGGGCTCCGAAGGATCCAAGGTCCTGACAGGGTTCCTGGACATGCTGCGCCAGGAGGCACCGATCCTGCTGGTGGAACACGACATGGACGCGGTCTTCTCGCTCGCCGACCGGATCAGCGTGCTGGTCTATGGCGAAGTGATTGCCACCGGCACGGTCGACGAGATCCGCGCCAACACCGCCGTGAAGGAAGCCTATCTGGGAGACGAGGCATGAGCGCGCTTCTGACGCTATCGAATGTCACCGCCTCCTATGGCGCCAGCCAGGCGCTGTTCGGGGTCGATCTGGAAATCCGCGAAGGCGAGGTGCTGGCGCTGCTCGGCCGCAACGGCATGGGCAAGTCGACCACGGTCAAATGCATTTGCCGGATGTTGGCGGCGGGGGGAACGCTGACCTTTGACGGCAACGATCTCTCCCGCCTGCCGAGCCACAAGGCCGCGCGCCTGGGGCTGGGCCTGGTGCCGGAGGGCCGCCGCTGCTTCGCCGATCTCAGCGTCCAGGAAAACCTGATCGCGGCCGCACGGCACGGCGACTGGACCTTCGAACGGGTGATCGGGCTGTTTCCGCGCCTCGGCGAGAGGCGCAACCAGCGGGCCGGCTCGCTGTCGGGCGGCGAGCAGCAGATGCTCGCCATCGGCCGGGCGCTCATGACCAATCCGAAGCTCCTGATCCTGGACGAGGCCACCGAGGGTCTCGCACCGGTCATCCGGCAGGAGATCTGGGCGGTGATCCGCCAGCTCAAGGCCGAGACAGGCCTCGCCATTCTTGTCATCGACAAGTCGATCCGGGAACTCAGGCAGGTCTGTGACCGGGCAACGATCCTGGAAAGGGGCGCATCTGTGTGGGAGGGCGCGATCGACGCGCTCACGGAAGACGTCACCTCCAGGTATATCGGGGTCTGACGCCATGTTCCGGTACCATCAGCCAGTCAGTTTCAAGCACTGCGACCCGGCGGGGATCGTCTTCTATCCGCGCTATTTCGAAATGATCAACGACTGTATCGAGACGTTCTTCTCGGCGATCGCCGAGTGGCCTTTCCTCGAGATCCATCAGAACGGGGCGGTGCCGACGGCGGAAATCCGCACGCGTTTTATCCGGCCGAGCCGGCTGGGCGATCATCTGATCCTGTCTCTTGCTGCCACCCGCGTCGGCCGCACAAGTTTCGGCCTGACGATCAGCTGCGCCTGCGGGGAGGAGACACGCTTCGAAACGGAACAGACCCTCGTCAATGTCGACAGCGCCGGCAAGCCGGCGGCCTGGCCGGACGAGGTCAGGGAACGATTGCTGCAATTCAAGGAAAGACTGGACCAATGACGCTCAAAACCATTCAACCGGACGGCTGGGCGCCGGCAAAGGGCTATGCCAACGGCATGCTGACCGAGGGCCAGACACTCCATATCGGTGGCCAGATCGGCTGGAACGGCGATCAGGTCTTCGAGGTGCATGATTTTGTCGGCCAGATGGAGCAGACGCTGCAGAACATTGTCGACATCGTCGAGGCAGCCGGAGGAGCCGTCACGGACATCGCCCGCCTGACCTGGTTCATCAAGGACAAGCGCGAATATCTCGCCCGGCAGAAGGACGTCGGCGCCGCCTACCGCCGCGTCATGGGCCGCCATTTCCCGGCCATGTCGGTCGTGGTCGTCGCCGACCTGATCGAGGACGAGGCCCTGATCGAGATCGAGGCGACAGCCCAGATCGGCTGAACCTGCCCGAAACGTGAAGCTGACAATTTACAGCCCGGCACCGCGTGCCGGGTTTTTTGTGGCCGCCTGTTCTTGCATCGCATCACCACTGGCTCCGTCATTGCAGGGCCTGATCCACTGGTGTCCGATTTAACACGGCTCAGTTTCAACAGGTCATTGATTCCTTGTCGATATTTCCGCTTTTTCCGATCCGGGACACGCAGCGCCTTACCACTTGCGCCCCTCTCCCCCTGGAGGGGGAGATGTCCGGGAACCGGACAGAGGGGGGGCAGCGGTTCCTCGAATTCGGAAAAGGTCTTGTCTGCCGAGAGGTTGAGCCCCCCTCTGTCTCCTGTCGGAGACATCTCCCCCTCCAGGGGGAGAGGGGAACAAGCGGTGAAGCCTGTTTGCGCGCAGAGGCTCCTGCTTAACCGGACACCAGTGGGCCTGACCCTGCAATCCATGCCGTGAGGTTTGCCTCAAGTGAGGCGTGACCGTTCGAGACCGGATCGACATGGATGCCATGGTCGAGCCCACTACTGTCCGGTTTAACTCGGTCCATGTTCAGCAGGTCATTGATTCCTTGTCGATATTTCCGCTTTTTCCGATCCGGGACACGTAGCGCCTTACCGCTTGCGCCCCTCTCCCCCCTGGAGGGGGAGATGTCCGGGAACCGGACAGAGGGGGGCGCAGCGGTTCCTCGTATTCGGAAAAGGCCTTGTTTGCCGAGAGGTTGAGCCCCCCCCTCTGTCTCCTCCCGGAGACATCTCCCCCTCCGGGGGAGACTGGTACAAGCGGCGAAACCTGTTTGCATACAGAGGCTCCTGCTTAACCGGACAGCAGTGGGTCGAGCCATGGCATGACGAAGAAAGAAGCGAGCAACCGGAAAATTGGTTGCGCCATCACGTCTAGTTTCAAATTCCTTCAGCAAATCCAGCTATTTATCACCTCGAAAATTTGCCTGAGAATTATGTCAGACAATGTCTTTACAATGTCAGACAAAGTGGTAACGTGAAATGCACAGCAACAAAGGTCGACGTCGGTCCATGCCGGAAAACGCAAATCAGACACCTTCAGAAATCGATACGGAACGGCCGGATGGCCCGCGCGATGTGCCGCGGGCGCTGATCGCCCTGATCGAGGAGGAGGGGCTCAAGGTCGGCGATCGCCTGCCGCCCGAGCTGGATCTGGTGCGCCGCCTCGGTTTCGGCCGGTCGACCATCCGCGAAACCCTGAAAACCTGGGAAAGCATGGGCGTGGTAAGCCGGAACAAGGGCGCCGGCACCCGCCTGATCGCGGAAATTTCAAGAAACACTCTGCGCGTGGCCCTGACCATCAAGCACGAGGCCGACAGCCTGTTGCGCATGCAGCAGGTGCGCGGTCCTCTGGAAATCGAGGCTGTCCGGATCGCCACACGTCAGGCGACCCCGGAACAACGCAAGGTCATCAATGCCCGCGCGGCGGAGCTGATGGCGGTGTTCGAGGCCGGTGAGGACTGGCGGCCGGCGGACCACCGCTTTCACAACGCCATCCACGAGGCCACCGGCAATCCCTTGTTTCAGCAGTTCATCGAACAGATCCAGAAAGCCTTTCACGACATTTACGAAACCCCGTTCGGCAAGGCCCATCTCGGCCAGGAGACGATCCCGCTGCACCGGCCGCTCGCCGACGCCATCATCGCGGGCGACGAGGACAAGGCGGCCGAGCTGACCGCGCAGATCATCGACATGGTCTGTGTCGAGACCCAGAAAATCAAAGAGGAACATGATGGCTGACGCTGTGCCGGGCGGTTATTCGATCGAGACCCTGCTGGCCGCGGCCGCCACCGATTTCGGCGGTGCGGTCGCCCCACCGATCGTGCAGACCTCGCTGTTCACCTTCGACAGTTACCAGGCGTTCGAGGACCGTATGGCCGGGCGCGCAAACGATCCGCTCTACACGCGTGTCCAGAACCCGACGGTCGCGGCCTTCGAAAAACTGATGGCCGAGGCTGAGGACGGCGAGGCCGCCGTCGGCTTTGCTTCCGGCATGGCGACGATCTCTTCAGCCGTGTTGGCTTTCGTGCGTCCCGGCGACCGGATTGCCTGTGTCGAGCATGTCTATCCGGACGCCTACCGGCTGTTCGAGCGGTTGCTGAGACCCTTCGGCGTCGACATTGCCTATCATCCGGTCGAGGCCTTCCAGAACGATCCGGACCTGCTCAAGGGCGTGAAGCTCGCCTACCTGGAAAGTCCCAATTCCGTGGTGTTCGAAACCATGGACCTTGCAGCGGTTGCCGCCCATGCCAGGCAGCATGGTGCGCTGACAATAGTCGACAATTCCTGGGCAACGCCGCTGTTCCAGCGCCCGCTGACCCTTGGGATCGATATCACTCTGCATTCGGCGTCCAAGTACCTGTCGGGCCATTCGGATACGGTTGCCGGCGTGGTTGTCGCGCGCCGGGAGCTGATCGACCGCATCCGCGACCTCACGCTGCCCTTGCTCGGTGGCAAGCTGGCGCCCTTCGAGGCGTTTCTGCTGACGAGAGGCTTGCGGACACTCGGCGCGCGCATGCGCCAGCATCAGGAAACGGCAAATCTCTTCGTCGACCGGCTGTCGGCCCATCCGAAGGTGACCGCCGTCCTGTCGCCAGGACCGAATAATGTCCCGGGCCTCACCGGACGCTCCGGGCTGCTGTCCGTCGAAGTGGACGAGACCGTCGACATTCCCCGGCTTGCCGACGCTCTCAACCTGTTCCGGCTGGGCGTGAGCTGGGGCGGCTTCGAAAGCCTGATCCTGCCGACGCGGATCGGCCTCGCCCAGGCGGGTGAACAGAATTCAATGCAACGCTTTGGCGTCTCCGACCGGATCCTGCGCCTGAGCCTGGGTCTGGAAGACCCCAACGACCTTTGGGCCGACTTCGAGGCGGCCCTGAGCACAAGCGCCCGGACATAAGCGGCGCATTCACGGCGAAACCTTTCAACAAGTGGAGTTGATCATGAGGGGACTGATAGGAGCAATAAGCGCATTGGCGATCATGGCGGGGTCGACCGCCAGCGCCGAGACGCTGAAACTGGTGGAAGTCATCACCAGCCCGGAACGCACAAAGGTGCTGCAGGCCCAGGTCGATGCCTTCGAGGCAGCCAATCCGGGCACCGAGGTCGAGATCGTCTCGCTGCCCTGGGGGCAGGCTTTCGAGAAATTCGCCACCATGGTGGCCGGCGGTGACATTCCCGATGTCGTCGAGATGCCCGACCGGTGGGCAGGTATCTACAAGGACAAGCTGGTCGACCTGAACGACCGCATCGCCGAATGGGAACACGGAGCCACGCTCACCCAGAAGACGCTCGACATGGGGCGCCAGACGGATGGCAAGTCCGCTCGCATGATCCCTTACGGCTTTTATTTGCGGGCTCTGTTCTACAACAAGAAGCTGCTTGAAGAGGCCGGCGTCAGCGCACCTCCGCGCACCATGGAAGACTTCATGGCGGCCTCCAAGGCGGTGTCCGAGCTGGACGGCAAATACGGCTACTGCCTGCGCGGCGGGCCGGGTGGTCTCAACGGCTGGATCATGATGGCCGCCACAATGAACGGCAACAACACCTTCTTCGACGAGGACGGCAAGAGCACGCTCAACCAGCCGGGCTCCGTGGAAGGTATCCAGTTCCTGATCGACATGTACCAGAACGGCTACGCGCCGAAGGACTCCGTCAGCTGGGGCTTCAACGAGATCGTGGCCGGCTTCTATTCCGGCACCTGCGCCTTCCTCGACCAGGATCCGGACGCGCTGATCGCCGTGTCCGAGCGCATGGATGCGGAAGACTTCGCCGTCATTCCGATGCCCGTCGGCCCGGCCGGCAAGGCCTTCCCGACCATCGGTTTCGCCGGCTGGTCCATGTTCGACACCTCCGCCGACAAGGACCTGTCCTGGAAACTGATCGCGCATCTCTCCAGCCCTGAAGCCAACAAGGAATGGGCCAAGCGCGTCGGTGTCATTCCGATCCATGAGGGCGCCGAGCAGGATCCGCATTTCAGGACCGAGCAGTTTGCCGGCTGGTTCGAGACCCTGAACGGCGAGGAATACGTCCCGACGGTCATGCCGACCTACCTGGAGCAGTTCGGCTACTTTGCCGACAGCATCGCGCTGGAAACCAGCCAGGAAGCCCTGCTGGGCCAGATCAGCGCGCAGGAAGTGGCCGATCAGTGGGCCGCGTTCCTGACGGATGAATATGCTCGCTGGAAAGCCGCACAATGACCGCGATTGACTCCGTCGCGCCCGGGAAATCCCGGGCGCGACCCTCCTTCTATTTCCGCTACATGGTGGAACCGTATCTCTACATAGCCCCCGCGCTGATCCTGATCGCGCTGGTGATGCTGGTTCCCCTGGTGATCGGGATCTCCTACGCCTTTCAGGCCGTCAACCTGCTCAGGCCTTTTCAGACCGGCTGGGTCGGTTTCGAGAATTTTCAGGCGCTGTGGAGCGACAGGAAGTTCTGGCTGGCGCTGAGCAACACCTTCTGGTGGACCATCGGGTCCATCTTCTTCCAGTTCTTCCTCGGCCTCGGCCTGGCCTTGCTGCTCAACACGCAGTTTTACGGCAAGCGCCTGGTGCAGGCGCTGGTGTTCCTGCCCTGGGCCGTGCCGACCTTCCTGTCCGCGCTGACCTGGGCGTGGCTGTTCAACCCGACCATCGGTCCGCTGCCGCACTGGCTGGCCGCGCTCGGCATCCTGTCCGAACCGTTCAACATCCTCGGTGACCCGAACCTGGCCATGTGGGGCCCGGTCACCGCCAACGTCTGGTTCGGCATTCCGTTCTTCGCCATCACGCTGCTGGCGGCCCTGCAGTCGATCCCGGGAGAGCTCTATGAAGCCGCGGAGATCGATGGCGCCACCGCCTGGCAGACCTTCACCAAGATCACGCTGCCGTTCCTGGCACCGATGATCGCCATCACCGTCATGCTGAGGACGATCTGGATCGCGAACTTCGCCGATCTCATCTTCGTCATGACCGGCGGCGGACCTGCCAATTCCACGCAGATCCTGTCGACCTACATTTTCACCACCGCCTTCCGCAAACTGGATTTCGGCTACGCCTCGGCCATCGCCGTCGCGCTGCTGGGCCTGCTGCTGCTCTATGCCGTGATCCTGCTGGTTCTGCGCAGGAAGCTGGTCAAGATCTGAGGACATCCATGAGCGCTCTCCGCAGAAGCACGCCCCTGGCGGTCACGGGAAAATACCTCGCGCTGGCCTTTTATGTCGGCTTCGCCCTGTTCCCGCTCTACTGGCTGGCCAAGATCGCGATCACGCCGGACAAGCTGATCTACACCGAGGGCACGGCGCTGTTCCCGAGCAGGGTCACCTTCGAGAATTTCAGCACGGTCCTGGTGGCAACGGATTTCCTGGCCTATTTCCGGAACAGCCTGATCGTGTCGCTGGGCACGGCAGCGATCACCACCTGCGTCGCGGCGGCCGCCGGCTATGCGTTCTCGCGTTTCGATTTCCGCGGCAAGCGGCTGGTCATTGCGCTGATGCTGATCACCCAGATGTTCCCGCTCCTGATGATCATCGCGCCGATCTACAAGATCGTCGCCGCCATCGGGCTCCTGAATTCGCTCACCAGCCTGATCATCGTCTACACGGCCTTCAACGTACCCTTCGCCACCTTCCTGATGCAGTCCTTCTTCGACGGCATTCCGAAGGACCTGGAGGAAGCCGGCATGATCGACGGCTGCACCCGCTTCGAGGCGCTCAGGAAAATCATCATGCCGCTGACTCTGCCGGGGCTGGGAGCGACGCTCGGCTTCGTGTTCACGGCGGCCTGGAGCGAGCTCCTGTTCGCGCTCATGCTGATCAATTCCAACGACACCATGACCTTCCCGGTCGGGCTGCTGACCTTCGTCTCGAAGTTCTCGGTCGACTGGGGACAGATGATGGCCGCCGGGGTGCTCGCACTGGTGCCGTCCTGTCTCTTCTTCATCTTCATCCAGCGCTATCTGGTCCAGGGGCTGACCTCTGGCGCGGTCAAAGGATAGGGACTTCATTGATGGCACGTATCCAGCTCAACAACATCGCCAAGTCCTACGGATCGGTCGAGGTCATGCGTGACATCAACCTGTCCATCGATGACGGCGAATTCATCGTCCTCGTCGGACCGTCCGGTTGCGGCAAGTCGACCCTGTTGCGCATGATCGCCGGCCTGGAGCCGATTTCCGGCGGCGACTTCACGGTCGACGGAAAGCGCATGAACGAAGTGCCGCCGCGCGACCGCGACATGGCCATGGTGTTCCAGTCCTACGCGCTCTACCCGCATATGGACGTGGCCCGGAACATGGGGTTCTCACTGGAAATCCGGAAGGCTCCGAACGAGGAACGTGCCGGCAAGGTTCAACAGGCCGCGCAGACGCTTGGCCTGACCAGGCTGACGGAGCGGCTGCCCAAACAGCTTTCCGGCGGCCAGCGCCAGCGCGTCGCCATGGGCCGGGCCATCGTGCGCGACCCGAGTGCCTTCCTGTTCGACGAACCGCTGTCCAACCTCGACGCGGCCCTGCGCGTGGAAATGCGCCTGGAAATCGCGCGCCTGCACCAGCGCCTCAAGTCCACCATGATCTATGTCACCCATGATCAGGTCGAGGCTTTGACCCTGGCCGACAGGATCGTGGTGCTGAACGCGGGCGACATCCAGCAGGTCGGCACGCCCCTGGACCTTTATGAGCGGCCGGCCAACAAGTTCGTCGCCCAGTTCATCGGCTCGCCGACCATGAACATCCTGGAAATCGAACCGGGAAGTGACGGCATCCGCCTCAAGGACGGCACCGTGTTGTCGCTCGGCCTGACGAACGGACAGACCAACGCCAACGAGCTCGGCGTGCGCCCCGAGCACCTCAACATTGTCGCTCCGGACGCCGCGCACATGTCCGGCACGGCGGAACTGGTCGAGCACCTGGGATCGGATACCAATATCCACGCGCATGTGCCCGGGTTCGGCCAGGTGCTCGTGCGCGAACATGGCCATTTTCCGCTGAAGTCGGGTGAACCTGTGGGCATCGCGCTCGATCTCGCCAAGGCGCATCTGTTCGACCCGGACGGGCGCCGTCTGGCGGCCTGAGGGCAGGTGCCGGCGGACGCCCTTTCGGGGACACTCAATTGCTGTCGCAGTAGCAGGCCTGGTAGGTATCCCGGTTGGCGGCGTCGAGAGCGCAGCCAAAGGCCTGCCAGCTCGCGCCATTTATCTGCTTTTTGGCCGCCGACACGGCGTAGAGGTCGATGAAACGCTGCTGCAGCGACGTGTTTCCTTCGAGCGTTTCCGCCACCGATGCAAAGCTTTCAGCCGACAGGTCGGGGACGGAGTAGGTGCCGCGGTAGTCGTATTCCAGCTGCCAGTCCGGCTCAGCGCCCGTTGTCGCGGTCTCGAGGTTCGACAGATAGAACGTCACGGAGTCCTTCAGCGCCCCGCTTGTGCGGTCATAGAGAAAAACCGAGAATGCCGGATTGTTGCCGAACTTGGGGCTCACGGACGGGCTGATCTTGTTGACCATCAGCGGATGGCCGCTCTCATCCCTGAGGACGGTAAAGCCGTCCATATGGGTGTGGCCCGAGAACGTGTAATCGATGGTCCCCGCGTATTTGTGCATGAGGGCGAGATAGTCCCTGTGATAGTGATCGTGCCAGAAGAGCCGGATGGTTGCGTCGCAGGTGCCCGAGCCGGCATCCCGCGCGGTGTCGTGGGCGTCGATCCCCGGGGGAACATGCATCAGGATCTGCGCTTTCCGGCCGGCGTCCCGCGTCTGGGAAAGCTGTTCGTCGAGCCAGGACATGACATCAGCGCCCGGGTCGCCGCCATCCGGATTGCAGGTGTCTGCGTATTTCGTCGACCAGAAGACACTGTTGAGGGCAATGATGTCCTGATCCGGTATGGTCGGATGCGCAACCTTGTAATAGCCACCCGAGCGAAACGCGCCAAAACGGGCCGGCTGCCCGCTCAGATTGGCCCATTGCTCCGCAAGGCCGTCCAGATAGCCGCCGTCCGGACCGATATTGTAGTCGCCACAGGCGGAGTCCTCGTTGCCGAGGACGCCGTAGACCGGAATGCCGCCGAATTTCTCGCCAAGGAGCCTGGAGACAAATTGCGTGGTCTTGATGGCGAAGGCGGAAATGCCTTCCGGTGACGGGCCGGCGTTGTTCCAGTAGTTGGCATTGAAGTCGTGGCTCAGGTAGTCACCGGTATACAGCAGATAGTCATAGGTCATGTTCTGCGCGGCCGCCGTTTCGAGGGCGGAAAGCATCAGGGTGTACCCGGCATCCTTTCCGTATCCCGCGATGTCCGGGGGCGACGATCCCAGGATTGCCGACCAGCCGGCGACCGGGCTCTTGTCAAGTTTCGGCACAAGGGCCGGATTGGCGAAGGGATCGAAATGGATGTCGGTGACGATAAGAAAAAGTCCCTCGTCCGGACCGGGTTGAAGCGGCGGGGCAGGCTCCTGGGCAAGCGGCGCCTGCGGCAACGCAAGTGCCGTGAAAATTGTCAGGGCAAAGGCCCGTGTCCTGAACATGTCGAACATCCCTGAATTGAGGAGCGTCTCAAAAGCCACCCAAGATAAGCATGGTTTCCCGGGCAATGACAGCGTTTCAGGGGAAGAGGCAGCAATCTCGTCTCAAGGAGAACGGGGACATGAGGGCATGTCTCCGTTCTCCTTCTTTGACTACCTGTAGATCAGGCTCGGCAGCCACATGGAAAAGGCCGGTATGAAGGTGAGCAACAGGAGAACCGTGACCAGCGGCACCAGGAAGGGTGCGGTCGCCGTGACGCATCGCTCGAACGGCACCTGGGCAACTTTCGACAACACATAAAGGACAAGGCCGACCGGGGGTGTCAGCAGACCGATCATCAGGTTCAGGATCATGATGATCCCGAAATGCACCGGGTCGATGCCGAGACTGACGGCCACCGGAAGCAACACCGGTGTCAGGATCGTGATCGCGGCGATGGTTTCCATGAACAGCCCGATCACCAGCACGATCAGCGTGATGATCAGGAGCAGGGCGACCTTGTTGTCCGTGAAGGAGATCATGAGTTCGGAAAAATGCCGTGCCGTCTGGTTCGCTGTCAGGATCCAGGCAAAGATCGTCGAAGCGGCCACGATGAGCATGATCGCCGCGGTCATTTCCACCGTCTCGAAGGACACTTTCAGGATCTTCCTGAAGTCCAGCGTCCGGTAAATCGCGCTGCCCAGGAAGATACACCAGGCGACCGCAGCGATGGCTGCCTCTGTCGGGGTGAAGATGCCGAACATGATGCCGCCGATGATGATCATCGGGGTCATCAGCGGCAGGATCGCATCCAGGAACGTGCTGCCCAGGCGAGAGAACCTGAAATCCAGATCGCGCGGATAGTTCCGCCGGCGCGAATACCAGGCCACCATGATCATCAGGGCAAGCGCCATCATCAGTCCGGGAACGATTCCGGCCATGAACAGCTGGCCGATGGAAGCGTCCGCAACGACCCCGTAGATGACCAGCGGCAGGGACGGGGGTATGATCGGGCCGATCGTGGAGGAGGCTGCCGTGACACCGACGGCAAAGTCGGTGTCGTAGCCGGATTCCCGCATGGCCTTGATCTCGATGTTGCCCAGCCCGCCGGCATCGGCCACCGCGGCGCCGGACATGCCGGCAAAGATGACACTCGCACCGACATTCACATGACCCAGTCCGCCATGCATCCAGCCGACCGCCGCGCGGGCGAAGGCGAAGATGCGCGTGGTGATGCCGGCCGAGTTCATCAAATTGCCGGCCAGGATAAAGAAGGGAACCGCGATCAGCGGAAAGGAATTGATGCCGTTGACCATGTTGGCCAGGACGATCATCGGAGGCAGGCCTTCAAAGACAATGAAGGCCAGTGACGCCAGTCCGAGGGCTGCGGCGATCGGAACGCCGATGATCATCAGCGCAAACAGGAAAAGGATCATCAGCACGATGGCCATTCACGGAATTCCTTGAATTCAATCGTTGATCAGGTGTTCGTCCAGTGACTGGACGATGTCTTCGGGTGTCTGGCGCAGGCGGCGCCACAGCCACAGGATGGAATAAAGTGTCATGATGGCGAGTGCGGCCACGCAGATCGTGTAGATCCAGGCTTTCGGAATCGGCAGCGAGATCATTTTCTGACGGGTCTTCTGCGTCAGCTCCACGCCGATCCAGGTCATCGCGCCGAAGAAACTCAGGGTGATTGCCTGGGCGAGGACCGCCAGAACCTTCGCCATGCGCGCAGGCAGCAGCCGCAACAGGAACTCCAGCGTGATGTGTGATCCGCGCCGTGTGGCGGTGATCGATCCCAGGAAACAGACCAGGATCAGGAGGTAGCGCGCCACCTCTTCCGTCCAGGCCAGGGAATCGTTGAGCACATAGCGTGTGAAGAACTGCAGGAAAACGACGACGGCCAGCATCCAGAAGACGACGATGCCGGGGGCATCGATCCACTTCAGGGAGCTCAGGTCGGTCGCCTTGTCTTCGAACTTGAGCAGATCGGGCGCGCCATCGGCGCGCCCTTCCTGCGAAGGAGCGGTGTCCTGCCCGGAGGTTTCCGACACCGCTTCACTGCTGTTGGTCATTTAGCGAGGGCCTGCATCCGCTCATAGTGCTCCTGGGTGTAGGGCACCTTGCTTTCATCGGTCAGGATGGGAGCGACCGCAGCCTGGAAGGCGGCCTTGTCGACCTCGTTCACCTGGATGCCCTGTTCGACGAACCAGTCGGCCAGTTCCTGTTCGGACTGGTAGATTTCGTCCGCGTTCTGCGCGAGGGCGTCCTTGACGACTTCTTCCACGATTGCAGCGTCATCGCCGAGTTGTCCCATCGCGGTCTCGGAGACCACGACAATCAGCGAATTGCCGATATGACCGGTCAGGTTGATGTTCGACTGGACCTCGTAGAACTTCTTGAACTTGATGGTCGGCAGCGGGTTTTCCTGGGCGTCGACGACACCCTGCTGCAGGGCGAGGTAGACTTCCGAGAAGGCGATCGGCGTCGGGTTGGCGCCCACGGCATTCGGGAACAGCACCATCAGCGGCGAATCCGGCACGCGGATCTTCAGGCCTTCCATGTCGGCCGGCTTGGTGATCGGGAATTTCGAGGTCACATGCCGGTAGCCGTACCAGGTGATGCCCATCACCGTGTGGCCGGTGGCGTCCTTGTAACCGTCCGACAGGTCCGAGAACAGGTCGCTGTCGCGATAGGCCTTCCAGTGATCGTAATCCTTCAGCATGAAGGGATAGTCGGAAATCGCGATCGGACCGTAGTCGCGTTCGGCGAAGTTGGGACCGGTATAGATCATGTCGACGGAGCCGATGGTCAGGCCCTCGTTGATCTCCGCTTCCTTGCCGAGAGACGAGGCCGGAAAGACCGAAATGGTCACGCGGCCGTCGGTCTTGTCCTTGATCTGCTCGGCGGCCCAGAGCGCCCACTTGTGATAGCTGGACCCTTCTTCATAGACATGCGCCCATTTCAGGTCGGCCGCCCAGGCCTGGCCGGTAAGGGCGATCGTCATCGCGGCGGCCAGCAGGCCCCGCTTCATCTTGCTTCCAATCATGTTGTCCTCCCGTAGGCCGGACCCGGGTTCCTCCACCCGACCGGCAAATTCATGTATAACTAGTATACAAGATATTTTACGTATATGACATAAAGGTGGAATGCAACCCAAATCAGCTGGTCATTCGACGGAGTGGCTGTTAGTGAAACGTGCAGGACAGGGTGAAACCGTTGTGACTTGAGGCAGATAGACCAACTGCCACTGGGGTCGAGCAGCGCGGTTTCGGGAGACGAGATGGCCGCATCATTGGAAAAAACGCCTTCGGAAAAGGCAAAGCCACGCAAGCCAAGAGCGCGCAATTCACCGCCGCGCAGTTCGGCGACGCGCCAATCCGGGCAAGCGACCCGCAACTCCGAAATCGTCTATCGCGACCTGCGTGACGCCATCATCAACGTCACGCTGCCTCCCGGAACGCCGCTTGCGGAAAAGGAACTCACCGAGAAATACGGAATCAGCCGGACGCCGGTGCGCGAAGCGATCCTGCGGCTGGCCGAGGAGCGCCTGGTGGATGTGGTGCCGAAATCGGGAACCTTCGTCGCCAGGATACCCGTCTCGGAACTGCACGAAGCCATTGTCGCCCGCAAGGCGCTGGAGGAGGTCTGCGTCCGCGAGGCGACCGCCAGGGCCAGCAAGAGCCAGTTGATGACCCTGCATGCCGTCATCCAGCGCGAGCGCGAACTGGCGGAGACCGGCGACGAACAGGCCTTCCACGAGGCCGACAACGCCTTCCATTCCGGCATCGCCTCGGCAGGCGGGTATCCGGGCATCTGGAACATGATCGAGAAGATCAGGGTTCAGGTGGAACGCTATCGGCGGCTGACCCTGCCCATGGAGGGCCGGATGGAGATGGTCGTCTCCGAGCATGCGGCGGTGCTCGAGGCCATTGAACAAGGCGATGCGGATGCCGCCGTTGCCGAAATGAACAACCATCTCAACAAGCTGCAGATCGACATCGGCACCTTTCAGGATCTGTGGCCGGACTATTTCCTGTTCGACAAGGACTGACAGGAGCGGATTGGCGCGGTCGCGCAATTACCGGTTCTGGCGACTGGGTCTGATAGCCGGTACAGCACCACCGCAAGCCGGAACGCTGCCTCGGGCGGGGCCGGATGCCGGCCGTGTTCAGTCAAGCTCGATCTCCTCGCGGTAGTCCGGAACGTAACAGGGCCAATGCAACTCGCTCTCGATCCGGTGACGCAGCGCGTCGGCCGCATCCGGCTCGCCATGTGTGATGAAGGTCTGTTTGGGCGGCGCCTCGAAATTTCCGAGCCAGCGCATGATTTCATCCGCGTCGGCATGAGCCGAGAGCATGTCGAGGTTGTCGACCTGCGCGCGCACGGGCACCTGTGAGCCATGGATCTTCACGCTGGTGGCGCCGGCTACGAGAGCGGCTCCCCGGGTTCCGCCGGCCTGGTAACCGGCAAACAGGATCGTGTTGCGGTGATCCGGCGCGTAATGCTTGAGATGGTGCAGCACGCGTCCGCCGGTGGCCATTCCACTTGCCGAAACGATCACCTTCGGCATCCGGTTCCAGTCGAGCGCTTTCGATTCCTCCACGTCTCTCACGTAGTGCGCCGCATTGTCCGACCAGCTGCACTGGTCGGCCGACAGCCTGTGAGCTCCCAGGTGACGGCGGAAAACCTCGGACGCGCTGACGGCCATGGGACTGTCCAGAAAGACCGGAAGGTCGGGAATGCGGCCGGTGTCCTTCAACTGCTGAATGTGGAACAGAAGCGCCTGGGCCCGGCCGACGGCGAAGGAGGGAATGACCACGGTTCCGCCGCGGCCGGCGGTCTCGGTAATGATGTCTGCCAGCACGTCTTCGGGATCCGATCCTTCGTGAAGACGATTGCCGTAGGTGGATTCCACCAGCAGGTAGTCGGCCTGGTGCAGGGCCGCGGGATCCAGCATCAGGCTGTCCCCATAGCGGCCGAGGTCGCCTGAAAACACGATCTTCCGACCGTCGATTTTCAACTCGAGCGACGAGGCTCCCAGGATATGGCCAGCGCCTCGGAAACACAGGCTCAGCTTGCCGAACAGGTCCCGCTGCTCGTTGAAGTCCACCGGCCTGAAATGCTCCAGCGACACTTCCGCGTCCTTGCGTGTGTAGAGCGGCAAGGCGGGATGGTGCTTTGAAAACCCGTGACGATTGGCAAACTCCGCATCCTTTTCCTGCAGGAAACCGCTGTCCGGCAGCAGGATCCTGCAAAGGTCGCGTGTTGCCTCCGTGCACAGGATATGCCCCTTGAAGCCGTTACGCACCAGAAGCGGAACATAGCCGGAATGGTCCAGATGCGCGTGGGTCAGGATGACGGCGTCGATGTCGGCGGGTTTTACCGGCAAGGGAGCCCAGTTGCGCAGGCGCAGCTGCTTGTAGCCCTGGAACAGGCCGCAATCGACGAGGATCTTCAGGCCGTCCGTCTCCAGGAGATATTTCGACCCTGTGACGGTTCCGACACCGCCGAGAAAGGTAATCTTCACACTCATTCGGTTGGTTTCCCAATGCCTTGCAGCGTTTTGTCCGGCTACTGCGGGTGAGGGCGCCTTCAGTCATGCGGCCGGCGCGGCGGTCCGTTTTCCTGGAGCGGCCCCGGTGATCAAGTCGGAATCAGTGTGACAGCAGGAGCGGCAACGGGCTCATTTCCAGCATCTCCCGCGTGGTGCCGCCAAGAACGTTCTGGCGCAGCCGGGAATGGCCGTAGGCTCCCATGACAATCATGTCGGCACCGAGTTCGCGGGACGTGTCGAGAAGGGTTTCGGAAACGGACCGGCCGGTGGCGGCCACGGTTTGCACGGTGACCTTCAGTCCCTGGCGCGCCAGAACGAGTGCTATGTCACTGCCCGGGTCCTCGCCGTGGTCTCCGTCTCCAACCTCCGGATCGACCAGCAGGAGCGTGATCTCCAGCGCTCTCTTCAGGAACGGCAATGCGTCGGACACGGCACGCGCCGCTTCGCGGCGGGAATTCCAGGCGATTGCGATCCTGTCGCCTGCCCCGTCGGAAAACGATCTGGGAACATAGAGAACCGGCCTGCCGCTATCGAACAGGGCGCCGTCGATCGCGTTTTTCTCGACCGGCGTGAGCTCCTGCTCCGCCGAACGCAGAACGAGTGCGAGGTCACAGTAGATCGCATGCCTCGCGACGAGATCGTCCTCGCGCGCGATCGCGGACAGGCCGGGACGCACGTCAAAGGAAATGCCTTCCCGGGCAAGCTGTGCCTCCAGTTGCTCCGCGAGAGTGGTCAGTGCGGTCTTGCGCGCATCGCATTCCCGCGCCCAGATCTCGACATAGCCGTGACCGCCATAACCGTAGAACGGCAGGTGCGGTACCTCACTCACAGCCAGCAGGGTGAGATGGGCATCGTGGGCCCTGGCGAGCGAAACGGCCTTGCCGACAGTTTCCGTCGCTGTTTCGAGCTCCGTTATCGCGAGTATCGTCTTGATGGACATTCCTTGAATTTTCCGCATCGCTGATATCTTTGGTACCAACATTATTGGCGATGCAATCTGTTGGGCACAAGCTCGTGGTGATTACCTACAAGAGGGGCGGATGCGCTGCTCCGTCTTGCAGGTGCCTTCCGTCGTCCGCAATGCTACAGATGACGGTGTGGCCGGTGGCGCCAAGACCTGTCTGAGCGAAGCGATGGGGGAAAGTCTGGAAAACACGGAAACGCCTTTCGCGGCCCAGGCGGGCGAAGTCGCCACATATCTGGGAACCCGTCCGGCATTCGGCCTTGAAACGTCCGACGCGAAAAAACGCCTGCAGCGCCATGGGCCCAACAGCCTTCACACAGATACAAGCAAAGGCGCGCTGGAAATTCTCGTGCGCCAGTTCAAAAGCCTCATCGTCTGGCTTCTCGCCGCCGCCGCTGGTCTGTCGCTGGTGCTCGGCGACATTCCCGACGCGATTGCGATCGGGGTCGTGCTGCTGCTCAACTCGGCCATAGGTTTCGTCACCGAACTGCGCGCGGCCCGGTCGATGGAAGCGCTGCTGCGCATAACCGAGATCCGTTGCCGTGTGCGCCGGGATGGCCTGGTGCGTGAGATAAATGCGCGGGATCTCGTGCCGGGGGATATCGTGATCCTCGAAGCCGGCGATATTGTTTCCGCGGATCTTCGCCTCGTTTCCGCATCGAACTTCCTTTGCGACGAATCGCTTTTGACGGGGGAATCCGCTCCGGTGGCCAAGCACACGGCACCGTTGCCCGAAGATATGGAGCTGGCCGATCGGACAAACATGGCCTTCAGCGGAACGGCGGTGACCCAGGGGCTGGGAGAGGGCATTGTCGTTGCCACCGGACTGGCGAGCCAGATCGGGCAAATCAGCAAGCTGGCGCAGGAGGCAGACGAGGAAGCCTCCCCCCTGGAAAAACGCTTGGACAGGCTGGGGCACAAGCTGGTCTGGCTGACCCTTGTACTTGCCGCGGCGACAAGCCTTGCCGGCATGGTCTGGGGCCATTCGGTTCCCGAGATGCTCAAGACAGGGGTCGCGCTTGCGGTCGCAGCCATTCCGGAAGGGTTGCCGGTTGTGGCGACGCTCTGTCTGGCGCGCGGCATGCTTCGGATGGCGGCGCGAAATGCCCTGGTGACCCGGCTTGCCGCGGTGGAAACGCTGGGAGCGACGACAACGATCCTGACCGACAAGACAGGCACGCTCACGGAGAACCGGATGGCGGCGGTCAGATACCTGCTGGATGGGGGGGATGTCTCCGTCTCGCGCGGTTCGTCGGGTTTCAGTTTCGAGACGGAAGACGGGAAATGCGACCCGGTGGAGGGGAAAACCCTCACCTGGGCCCTCAGGATCGGCGCGCTCTGCAACGCCGCAGAGACCGGTGATGGTGGCGCCAGTGCAAGGACTGGCGATCCGATGGAGTTGTCGCTTCTCGAGACGGCGGCGGGGGCGGGGGTTGCCCGAACGGAGCTGGGCCGCGAGTTCAAGCAGGTCCGGCAGCACGCCTTCGAACCGGAACGAAAGATGATGGCGACGGTTCACGCCCGGGACGGACAGTTCCTTTATGCCGTCAAGGGAGCGCCGGAGGCGGTCATCCACGCCGCAACCTGCATGATGGGAGTGGGCGGCGAGCGCCCCCTGACCGATGAGGACCGCAAGGAGTGGCACGCGCGGCAGGCCGAGGCCGCCCGGTCGGGACTGAGGCTTCTGGCCCTGGCGTCAAAATGGTCCGACAGCGCGTCGGCGGATCCTTATGAGGGCCTTTGCCTTGTCGCGCTGGTCTGCTTCCTCGATCCCTTGCGCGCCGATATTCCGGCCGCGATCGGAGCCTGCCGGAACGCGGGTGTCCGCGTTGTGATGATGACCGGCGATCACGCGGACACCGCGGCAAAGATAGCCCAGGATGCAGGCATCGGCAGGCACGTCCCCAGTGTGCTGACCGGACGGGATGTGACGGATCTCGATCCGAGATCCATGGACGAAAACGCGCGCGCCAGGCTGATGGAGACGGATATTTTTGCGCGGGTCGCGCCGGACACCAAGTTCAATCTCGTTTCTCTCTTCCAGGATGGCGGCCATGTGGTCGCCATGACCGGCGACGGCGTCAACGATGCCCCGGCGCTCAAGAAGGCGGATATCGGGATTGCGATGGGATTGCGCGGCACCCAGGTGGCGCGCGAGGCATCGGACATTGTCCTGAAGGACGACAACTTCGCGACCATTGTCGATGCCATGCGCCAGGGCCGGATCATCTTCAGCAACATTCGCAAGTTCGTGCTCTACCTGATGTCCTGCAATGTCAGTGAGGTCCTTATCGTCGGTATCGCCGTGGGCATCGGCCTGCCGGTGCCGCTGCTGCCGCTCCAGATCCTCTTTCTGAACCTTGTCACGGATGTCTTCCCCGCATTTGCACTGGGATTGGGTCGCGGCGACGAGGATGTGATGAAGCGGCCGCCACGCGACCCGCGCGAACCGATCGTCGACCGGCGTGGCTGGTTCCTGATCGCCTTGTTGGGCAGTGTGATCACATTGGCGACCCTCGCTGCCTTCGTCGTGGCGCTGTATTACCTTGAACTGGACGCCGCCAGCGCCGTCACCGTCGCGTTCCTGACACTTGCCCTGGCGCAGCTCTGGAACGTCTTCAACGTCCGAAATGTCTCCACGCAGTTCCTGAAAGGCGACATTGTCCGCAACGGCTATGTCTGGGCGGCTCTGGGCCTGTGTCTCGTCCTGATCGCGTTGGCGTTGTGGCATCCGGGTCTGGCAGGGCTTCTCGGACTGCCCTGGCCGGGACGGACGGGCCTGGTGCTGGCCATCGGGGCCAGCCTCGTGCCGCTCGTGTCGGGACAGGCGCTTCTCCTGGCCCAGGCGGTCAGACGGGGCAGGCGGTCCCGCAACGCTACTGTTCCAGGTGAAGGCCGCGAAACTCCTTGACCGTCGACAGGCTCAGCAGGGTCTTCATCTGCGACACGCTCGGGATCTGCGACAGCCTGTTGCGGTAGAGGTTTTCATAAGCGGCAGTGTTTCTGGTGATCAGCCGGATCAGGTAGTCGAACTCTCCCGAGATCAGGTGACACTCAAGCACTTCCGGCATCCGCTCGATCGCGGCTTCGAACGCCGTGATGTCATCCTTGCGCTGGCTGGTCAGTTTCACCTCGATAAAGACCTGGATCTCGAGGTTGAGCGCATTGCGGTCCAGACGAACCGTGTATCCGGAAATGATCCCTCTGGCTTCCAGCAGCTTGACCCGGCGGTGGCACGCCGACAGCGACAGACCGACCTGGTCCGACAGCTTGGCCATCGAGATCCGGCTGTCTTTTTGTAAAGCTGTAAGAATTTTCTGATCCAGTGCATCCATGAGAAATTTTCCGAATTTTGAAGTCTAAAACAACAATTCTTCATAAAATATCCCATTTCTGTCGAAATTCGAGAACATTTGTGAATCTTAGCAGGGTAAATTTCCCTTACGGCAAAATGCCGCATGACAGGGGAAAACAAACATGTCGAAGAGGATCGTCGTCGGATATGACGGCAGTAAAAGCGGCGCGAATGCGCTGGAATTCGCGGCTGGTCTTGCCAAGGCCAGTGGAGCGGGGCTCGTCATTGCACATGTGCTGGAATGGTCGCCCTACACCTTCCTGACACCTACGGAAATCGAGGAGCGGCACACACGGCGCAAGGAGGAATTGCAGCGTGCGGAAACCGCGGTGCTTTCTCCGGTCGTGGAGAAACTGGCCGGCAGCGGCCTGGATGTCACGACCGAGCTGCGCTACGGCCACATCGCCGAAACGCTGATCAAGATCGCCGAGGATGAAGGCGTCGAGCACCTGGTGATCGGCCGGACCGGCCATTCCAGTCTCTCCTCCCGCATTTTCGGATCGGTCGCCGGCAGCCTGGCCCAGGCAGCGCCCGTGCCCGTCACCATTGTTCCGTAAATTTCCCGAAGGCGAATTCAACATGAAAAAATTCAGCGCTGCGGCTTTCGCCGCAACGGCCACGCTATGCGCGTCCGCGCCGGCGATGGCCCAGTCGATCGATGAACAGGTCAATGCCATCTTTGCCAGCTCCACCGGCTGGTTTGTCAGCTTCATCTTCAGCCCGTTCCCGGGCACGTCCTTCCCGTGGATCGTGGCCTGGCTCGTGGTCGCCGCAACGGTGTTCACGCTCTATTTCGGCTTTATCCAGTTCCGGGCCTTCCCGCATTCCATCGCGCTGGTGAAGGGGGACTATTCCGATCCCGACGATGCCGGCGAAGTCAGCCACTTCCAGGCGCTGGCAACGGCGTTGTCCGGAACGGTCGGGCTCGGCAACATCGCCGGTGTGGCCGTTGCCGTGGGTATCGGCGGACCGGGAGCAACCTTCTGGATGATCCTCGCCGGTCTCATGGGCATGGCTTCCAAGTTCACCGAGTGCACGCTCGGTGTGAAGTACCGGAACGAATATGAGGACGGTACGGTCTCCGGTGGTCCGATGTATTACATGACCAAGGGGTTCGAGGAACGCGGCCTGCCGGCAGGCAAATTCCTGGCCGTCCTGTTTGCGATCTTCTGCATTCTCGGCGCGCTGGGCGGCGGCAACATGTTCCAGGCCAACCAGGCCCATGCCCAGATCGCCAACGTGATTGGCGATTATCCGGGCTGGATCACGGGTGTCGTCTTCGCGGCAATCGTCTTTGCGGTGATCGTGGGGGGCCTGAAGTCGATTGCCTCGGTGACCGAAAAGGTCGTTCCGTTCATGGGGGTTCTCTATGTCGTCACCGCCCTGGTGATTATCGGCGTCAATGCCGACAAGATCGGCTGGGCCTTCGGTCAGATCATCGACGGCGCTTTCACCGGTCTCGGCGTTGCCGGCGGCCTGGTCGGTGCGCTGATCCAGGGCTTCAAGCGGGCGGCTTTCTCCAACGAAGCCGGCGTCGGCTCCGCGGCCATCGCCCACTCGGCCGTGCGCACCAAGGAACCGATCACCGAAGGCTTCGTGTCGCTGCTGGAGCCGTTCATCGACACGGTCGTCATCTGCACCATGACCGCGCTGGTCATCATCATCACCGGTCAGCTGGTGGCCGATCCTGAAACGGGTCTCTACATCCTCAACGAAGCAGGTTCCGCCATCCAGACGGTGGACGGGAATTCCGGCGTCGCGCTGACCTCGGCAGCCTTCTCCTCCGCTTTCGGCTGGTTCCAGTACGTTCTGGCGGTCGCGGTGGTGCTGTTTGCCTTCTCCACCATGATCAGCTGGTCCTATTATGGTCTGAAGGCCTGGACCTTCCTGTTCGGCGAGGGCAAGACCAAGGAGCTGGTGTTCAAGATCCTGTTCTGCATCTTCGTGGTGATCGGCGCCGCGGCCAGCCTCGGCCCGGTGATCGACTTCTCCGACGCGGCGATCTTCGCCATGGCGGTGGTCAACATCATTGCGCTCTATGCCCTGATGCCGATCGTCAGGACCGAGCTCAACAGCTACCTGAGCCGTTTGAAGACGGGCGAGATCAGGAAATTCGCCTGATCCTCGCAGCGAGGTTTCCCGCCAAGACAGGCCGCCCATCGGGCGGCCTGTTTCATTTGACGGTTCCCATTTCACCGTTTTCACAGGGGGGAAGGAGTGAGCGGCGAAGTCCGTTCCTTGTCTGTTTTGAGTGAGGTGAATCTGTGGTCTCTCCGGCAAGCCGTTTTTTTCAAGGCGTTGCCAAAAGAGCGGTTTCTGGCGAAATTCCCGTTAGGAAACGCCGCGAAAAAGAATACCTTTGAGCCTGTAAAAGGCGAAAAACAAGCCCAATTAAATACCAATAATCGTATTATAGGGGTAAAATACCCCGTCAAAAATGATTTTCACAAAACCAAACTAACATGTCGACAAGTGGTATCAAATAGGTATTATATGTAGGGAGCAGGGGAGTGGTATCACTCTTCGGCACGGTTGTTCTGCATCCGGCGGTAAAACAAAATCGCGACAGACCGCGGCGGCTCTTCCGGGGCCGGTGGGGTCGGCAAGCGACAAGCACCAGCGCCGGGCAGGAAGAATTGGAAGCATCCGCAAGCGGATGAACTTTTCGGAGGTGTCTTATGAAACGGAAATTCCTAGCACTGGCCATGGCCAGCACCGCTCTTTTCACGTCGGCTGCCTATGCCGAGGATGTCACCCTGACCATCGAAAGCTGGCGCAACGACGATCTGGCCCTGTGGCAGGACAAGATCATCCCGGCATTCGAAGCGAGCCATCCGGGCATCAAGGTGAAGTTCACCCCGTCCGCGCCGACGGAATACAACGCCGCGCTGAACTCCAAGCTGGACGCAGGCTCCGCGGGCGACCTGATCACCTGCCGCCCGTTCGACGCGTCCCTGGCGCTCTATGACGCCGGACATCTCTCGGATCTTTCCGGCATGGAAGCCATGGGCAACTTCTCCGACGTCGCCAAGTCCGCCTGGCAGACGGATGACGGCTCGGCCAGCTTCTGCGTGCCGATGGCGTCCGTCATTCACGGCTTCATCTACAACAAGGACGCCTTCGAGGAAGTCGGTGTCGAGGTTCCCACGACCGAAGAGGAATTCTTCGCGGCGCTGGACAAGTTCAAGGAAGACGGTTCCTACATCCCGATGGCCATGGGCACCAACGACCAGTGGGAAGCGGCCACGATGGGCTACAACAACATCGGTCCGAACTACTGGAAGGGTGAGGAAGGCCGCCTGGCACTGATCTCCGGCGAACAGAAGCTGACCGACGAGCAGTGGGTCGCTCCTTACGCCACCCTGGCGAAATGGGCCGACTACCTGGGGGACGGCTACGAGGCACAGACCTATCCGGACAGCCAGAACATCTTCACGCTCGGCCGCGCCGCCATCTATCCGGCCGGCAGCTGGGAAATCTCGGGCTTCAACACCCAGGCCGACTTCGAAATGGGCGCGTTCAAGCCGCCGGTCCGGAACGAAGGCGACACCTGCTACATTTCCGACCACACGGATATCGGCATCGGCATGAACGCCAAGACCGAGCATCCCGAGGCCGCGAAAACCTTCCTTGCCTGGGTCGCATCTCCGGAATTCGCCACGATCTTCGGCAACGCCCTGCCGGGCTTCTTCCCGCTGTCCAAGACGCCGGTTGAACTCGAAGATCCGCTTGCCAAGGAATTCGTCAGCTGGCGCGGCGAGTGCGAAAGCACCATCCGCTCCACCTACCAGATCCTGTCCCGCGGCACGCCGAACCTCGAAAACGAGACCTGGGGTGCATCGGTCGCGGCCATCAAGGGCACCGAAACTCCTGAAGCTCTCGGTAAGAAGCTGCAGGACGGCCTGGCAAGCTGGTACGATCCGCAGAAATAACCGGCTGTAAGACACATCGCCCGGACAGGCCCCGCCTGTCCGGGTCTTTATTACCGGATACCCGGAGCTGCAGATGAGTACGCCCCGCTTTCGCTGGCACATCGTCGTGTTTCTGGCCCCCGCGGTCCTGGTCTACACGGCCGTGATGATCTTCCCGCTGTTCAACACCCTGCGGCTTGCGCTCTACAGCAAGATCGACCAGGAGCGGGTGTTTGTCGGTCTCCAGAACTTCTACACGCTGCTCGGCGACCCGATCTGGTCGGACCAGTTCTGGAACGCCCTTGGCAACAATTTCTGGTTCTTCCTCATTCACATGGCTGTCCAGAACCCGATCGGTATCGCGCTGGCCGCCATCCTGAGCCATCCGCGCCTGCGCTTCGCGGCCTTCTACCGCTCGGCGATCTTCATCCCGACCATCCTGTCCTTCGTGATCGTCGGCTTCGCCTGGAAACTGATCCTGTCGCCGATCTGGGGCATCGCACCGTCCATGCTGGACGCCGTCGGGCTCAAATCGCTGTTCGCCCCCTGGCTCGGCAAGGAGGAATACGCCCTGACGGCGCTGTCGCTGATCTCCGTCTGGCAGTTCGTGGGCATCCCGATGATGCTCATCTACGCCGCCCTGCTGTCCATTCCCGAGGAGGTTCTGGAAGCTGGCGAAATCGACGGCATCACCGGCATGTCGGCCTTCTGGAAGATCAAGCTGCCCTTGATCCTGCCCTCGATCGGCATCATCTCGATCCTGACCTTCGTCGGCAACTTCAACGCCTTCGACCTGATCTACACGGCCCAGGGCGCGCTTGCCGGTCCGGATTTCTCGACCGACATTCTCGGCACCTTCATGTACCGCACCTTCTTCGGCTTCCAGCTGCAGCTCGGCGATCCCTACATGGGTTCGGCGATTGCCAGCGCCATGTTCGCGATCATCCTGGTGGGGGTCTGTCTCTATCTCTTCGGCATCCAGACCCGGATGCGCCGATACCAGCTGTGACGGGAAGGGACACTCATGCATAAGGCACGGACCAATCCGTTCAACACGGCCGCCATGCACGGCGCGCTGATCCTCTACACCCTGATCGCGCTGTTCCCGGTCTTCGTGATCCTGATCAACAGTTTCAAGACCCGCAAGGCGATCTTCCGCGAGCCGCTGGCACTGCCGAGCGCCGACAGCTTCTCGATGATCGGCTACCAGACCGTGATGAAGCAGGGGGACTTCTTCCTCTACTTCCAGAACTCGATGATCGTCACGGTCGCCTCGCTGTTCTTCATCCTGCTGTTCGGCGCCATGGCGGCCTTTGCCCTCAGTGAATACCGCTTCAAGGGCAACATGCTGATGGGCCTCTACCTGGCGCTCGGCATCATGATCCCGATCCGGATCGGCACGGTGGCGATCCTGGAAATGATGGTGTCGACCGGCCTCGTCAACACGCTGCTGGCGCTGATCCTGGTCTATACGGCGCAAGGGCTGCCGCTGGCCGTCTTCATCCTGAACGAGTTCATGCGCCAGGTGTCGGATGACCTGAAGAATGCCGGCCGCATCGACGGGCTGTCGGAATACACGATCTTCTTTCGCCTGGTGCTGCCGCTGGTCCGCCCGGCCATGGCGACGGTCGCCGTCTTCAACATGATCCCGATCTGGAACGACCTCTGGTTCCCGCTGATCCTGGCACCCGCCGAGGAAACCAAGACGCTGACCCTCGGCAGCCAGGTGTTCATCGGCCAGTTCGTCACCGACTGGAACGCGGTCCTGTCGGCGCTGTCCATGGCGATCCTGCCGGTTCTGATCCTCTACGTGATCTTCTCGCGCCAGCTGATCCGGGGCATCACCTCGGGAGCGGTCAAATGACGAGGGTCCTGATCGTCGGCCTCGGCAACATGGGGCTCTCCCATGCGCTGGCCCATCACAAGCAGGCGGAAGCCGAAATCGTCGGCCTGGTCAACCGGTCCGGACTGGTTACACACCCCGACCTGGCGGACTACCCGGTCTTCACCGACTATGCCCGCGCACTGGAGACAACACGGCCGGACCTGGTGGTCATCGCCACCTATTCCGACACCCATGCCGACTATGCGGTCGCGGCCATGCGGGCCGGGGCGCATGTCTTCATCGAAAAACCTTTGGCAACCACCGTTGCCGATGCCGGGCGTGTGGTTGCCTGTGCCGTGGAAACCGGCCGAAAGCTCGTGGTCGGCTACATCCTGCGGCACCACCCGTCCTGGCAGCGGCTGATCGCGGAAGCCCGCGCACTTGGCGGTCCTTATGTCTTCCGCATGAACCTCAACCAGCAGAGTTCGGGCGCGGAATGGGAAACCCACAAGGCCCTGATGCAGACGACCGCCCCGATCGTCGATTGCGGCGTCCATTATGTCGATGTCTGGTGCCAGATCACCGATGCCGCACCGGTCAGGGTCCACGGCATCGGCCTGCGCCTGTCCGACGAGATTGCGCCGGACATGTACAATTACGGCCAGTTCCAGGTCACTTTCGAGGACGGCTCCGTCGGCTGGTACGAGGCCGGCTGGGGACCGATGATGTCCGAGACGGCCTTCTTCGTGAAGGATGTTGTCTCGCCGGCGGGATCCGTCTCGATCGTCGAGGACGACAAGGGCGCGTCCGCCGATGTCGACGGCCACACGAAAGTGGGCGGGCTGCTGGTCCACCGGCCGGACGGCGACCGGCGCATCGACCTGCCCGGTGAACCCGGCCACCAGGACCTCTGCGACGCCGAGCAGGCCTACATGCTGCGCGCCATTTCCGAAAACATCGATCTGACCCGGCACATGCAGGATGCCGTCACCTCGCTGGCGATCTGCCTTGCGGCCGACGAGAGCATCCGCACCGGGCAACCCGTTACCCTAAAGGAGCAAACGCCATGACGGCGCTGACCCTGACCAATGTCAACAAGTCCTTCGGCGCGGTTCATGTCCTGAAAGACATCAACCTGGACGTCGAGGACGGTGAGTTCGTCGTGTTTGTCGGCCCGTCCGGCTGCGGCAAGTCCACCCTGCTGCGCGTGATTGCGGGACTGGAGGATGTCTCGTCCGGTGACGTGCGCATCGGCGGCGAGACGGTCAACACCACGCCGCCGTCGAAACGCGGCATCGCCATGGTGTTCCAGAGCTACGCGCTCTATCCGCACCTGAACGTGCGCAACAACATGACCCTGGCCCTGAAGCAGGAGCGCCAGAGCAAGGAGGTCATCGAGCAGCGTGTCGCCGAGGCCACCCGCATGCTCAATCTCGAGGACTATCTCGACCGCTATCCGTCCGAACTCTCTGGCGGACAGCGCCAGCGCGTTGCCATCGGCCGGGCGATCGTGCGTCACCCGAAGCTGTTCCTGTTCGACGAGCCGCTGTCGAACCTCGACGCGGCGCTGCGCATGAACACGCGCCTGGAAATCGCCAACCTGCACCGCCAACTGAAGACCTCGATGATCTACGTCACCCATGACCAGTCCGAAGCCATGACGCTGGCCGACAAGATCGTGGTGCTGAAGGACGGCCGGGTGGAGCAGGTCGGCAGCCCGATGGAGCTCTACAACAACCCGGTCAACAGGTTTGTTGCCGGGTTCCTCGGATCTCCGGCCATGAATTTCCTGCCCGCCGGGCTTGTCAGCGAAGGCGATACGCGCATCCTCGGTGTGCGGCCTGAAGACCTGGTCCTGAGCGCGGACGGTCCGCTGAAGGCAACCGTCCAGCATGTCGAGCAACTAGGCGGCGACACCAACGTGATTGCCATGGTGAATGATCACCAGGTCACGGCCCGCCTGTTCGGCCAGCACGCGGTGGAGCCCGGCGCCGAACTCAGCTTCGGCATCGCCGAGGGCAAGTCGTACTATTTCGACAAGGATGGGGCGCGGTTGAGCGCCTGAGGCAAGGCGGGAGCAACCTCACCATCGTCATTCCGGACAAGTGAGGCGCAGCCGAACGCCGATCCGGAATCCGGATATATTTGTGCCGAAGGCACGCCGAATTGGTTTAGTCTTACAGGTGAGTTCGCTGCGCTCACGCTGATGTCTGGATTCCGGATCTGCGTGCAACTTACGTTGCACTTGTCCGGAATGACGGTCGAGAGATCGAGCGCAGGAAACGAAAGGCCCTCCCGGTCTCCCGGGAGGGCCATTCCATTTCGTGTGTGCCCTGGACCCTAGCTGATCTGGGTCAGCAGCTTGTCCAGGCTGGACTTGGCGTCGCCGTAATACATGCGGGTGTTCTCCTTGTAGAACAGCGGGTTTTCGATGCCGGAATAGCCGGTGCCCTGGCCGCGCTTGGAGACGAACACCTGCTTGGCCTTCCAGACTTCCAGAACCGGCATGCCGGCGATCGGCGAGTTCGGGTCTTCCTGGGCCGCCGGATTGACGATGTCGTTGGAGCCGATGACGATCGCGACATCCGTGTCCGGGAAGTCCTCGTTGATCTCGTCCATTTCCAGAACGATGTCGTAAGGAACCTTCGCTTCGGCGAGCAGCACGTTCATGTGGCCGGGCAGGCGTCCGGCGACCGGGTGGATTGCGAAACGCACCTCCTTGCCCTTGGCGCGCAGGCGCCGGGTCAGTTCGGCGACATTCTGCTGGGCCTGGGCAACGGCCATGCCGTAGCCCGGAACGATGATGACGCTGTCGGCATCTTCGAGCGCGGCAACAACGCCGTCGCTGTCGATGGCGATCTGTTCGCCTTCCACTTCCATCGCCGGGCCGGTCGTGTTGCCGAAGCCGCCGAGGATCACCGAGATGAACGAGCGGTTCATCGCCTTGCACATGATGTAGGAAAGAATCGCACCCGAGGAACCGACCAGCGCGCCGACGACGATCAGCAGATCGTTGCCGAGCGAGAAGCCGATGGCGGCCGCGGCCCAGCCCGAATAGGAGTTCAGCATCGACACCACCACCGGCATGTCGGCGCCGCCGATGCCCATGATCAGGTGATAGCCGATGAAGAAGGCGAGCAGTGTCATCAGGATCAGCGTCCAGATGCCGGCCCCGTTGAGGAACAGGAGCAGCAGGATGACACTGAGGCCGGCCGCACCGGCATTCAGCATGTGGCCGCCCGGCAGCTTTTCCGCCTTGGAGGTGACCTTGCCGGCGAGCTTGCCGAAGGCAACCACGGACCCGGTGAAGGTGACGGCCCCGATGAAGACGCCAAGGAACACCTCGACCTTCAGGATGCCCTGTTCGACCGGCGTCTTGTGGGCGAGCAGCGCGGCAAACCCTTCAAGCGCATGACGCTCTTCTTCACCCATGGCCATCACGCGGCCGAGTTCGATATAGGCGTTGAAGCCGACAAAGACCGCGGCGAGGCCGACCAGCGAGTGCATGGCGGCGACCAGCTGCGGCATCTCGGTCATCTGCACCTTCTGGGCGACGTAGTAGCCGATGATGCCGCCGGTGGCGATCAGGACAAGCGACAGCAGCCAGAGACCGGAGCCCGGGCCGATCAGGGTGGCGACAACCGCCAGAGCCATGCCGACGATGCCGTACCAGATGGCGCGCTTGGCGCTTTCCTGGCCGGAAAGGCCGCCGAGGGAAAGAATGAACAGAACAGCCGCAACGACATAGACGGCAGTCGTGAAACCGAATTCCATCTTACGGCCTCCTTAAGATTTCTGGAACATGGCGAGCATGCGCCGGGTGACGAGGAAACCGCCGAAGATGTTGATCCCGGCCATGAAGACGGACAGACCCGCGAGCAGGATCACCAGGTAGGAGCCCGAGCCGATCTGCATCAGGGCACCGAGAATGATGATCGACGAAATCGCGTTGGTCACCGCCATCAACGGTGTGTGCAGCGAGTGGCTGACATTCCAGATCACCTGGAAGCCGACAAACACGGCCAGCACGAAGACGATGAAATGCTGCATGAAGCTTGCCGGGGCGATCAGGCCGACCAGCAGCATCAGGAGGCCGCCGATGCCGAGCAGCGTGACCTGCTGCTTGGTCTGCGCCTTGAAGGCAGCGGTTTCGAGCGCGCGCTTTTCCTCTGCCGTCAGTTCCTTGGCCTTTTCCTTCGGCTTGGCGGCGATCGCCTGCACCTTGGGCGGTGGCGGCGGGAAGGTGATCTCGCCCTTGTAGGTCACCGTCGCGCCGCGGATGACATCGTCTTCCATGTCGTGATTGATCTGACCGTCCTTTTCGGGCGTCAGGTCGGTCATCATGTGACGGATGTTGGTGGCATAGAGCGTCGACGCCTGGGTCGCCATGCGCGAGGGGAAGTCGGTATAGCCGATGATGGTGACGCCGTTGTCGGTGACGACCTTGTCATCCGGCACGGTGCCTTCCACGTTGCCGCCGCGCTCCGCGGCCAGGTCCACGATCACCGAACCCGGCTTCATGGCCTTGACCATGTCCTCAAGCCAGAGTTTCGGGGCGGGACGGTTCGGGATCAGCGCCGTGGTGATGACGATGTCCATCTCCGGGGCCAGTTCACGGAACTTGGCGAGCTGCGCCTCGCGGAATTCCGGTGAAGAGACGCTGGCGTAGCCGCCGGTGGCGGCGCCGTCCTGCTGTTCTTCCTCGAAATCCAGGTAGACGAATTCGGCACCCATGGATTCAACCTGCTCGGCGACTTCCGGGCGGACGTCGAAGGCGTAGGTGACAGCACCAAGGGACGTTGACGTGCCGATGGCGGCCAGGCCCGCGACACCCGCGCCGACGACCAGAACCTTGGCCGGCGGCACCTTGCCGGCGGCGGTGATCTGGCCGGTGAAGAAGCGGCCGAAATTGTTGCCGGCCTCGATCACGGCCCGGTAGCCGGCGATGTTGGCCATCGAGGAAAGGGCGTCCATCTTCTGCGCACGCGAGATGCGCGGCACCATTTCCATGGCGATGACGTTGGCGCCGGCTTTCCTGGCCTTCTCCATCCCCTCTTCGTTGCCGCCAGGATTGAAGAAGGAAATCAGTGTCTTGCCTTCGGTCAGGTAGCCGAGTTCCTTGCCTTCCGGCGGGCGGACCTTGGTGACGATGTCGGACTTCTTCCAGAGGCTGGGGGCGGTCTTGACGATCTCGACACCGGCTTCCTGATAGGCTTCATCGGAAAATCCGGCAGCCTTGCCCGCGCCGCTCTGGACGAGACAGGTATATCCGAGTTTCTGGAGTTGCTTGGCGGACTCCGGGGTCATCGCCACACGATTTTCCCCGGGAAACGATTCCTTCGGTGTGCCGATTATCAGGGCTTCTGGCATTCGTCGCTCCAACAAGATTGTTGAGAAGAGGGCGCGAACGGCCGCTCCGGCGAATGAAATCCCCCTGCGACGCCCGATCCCTCAAAAACGTGTAGCGAATTTAGAAACGAAAAAATTACTTATGACAAGGTGTGTTTGCTCTTATTTCGCACGGTATTACCGCACTGCACCCTGAGAGCAGACCGACATTAAATTCAGAGGCGCAACGCAACGTGGCCGCCGGAAACTGGCATTGGACGGATGGATTGGCCGGAATACTCAGCAATCGCCGGGATTTAGTATTTTTTACCCCGCCGAATTAAATATCCGGGTCGTTCGTCTATAATTTCACCATGTATATTTTTTCGGCGGCAGACACGACTTGCGCACCCGCCGCCGTCAGGAAATTATTCCGCGGCGGCGGCCGCCTCCTTGGCGTCCAGGTCTGCGGCGTCGTGACGCTCGGCAAGCTGCTCGTGATCTTCGCCCCAGGTCCGGTTAACCTTGCGTCCGCGCACGACGGCCGGACGGGCATCGATCTTCTCGGCCCAGGCAATGAGGTTCTTGTACTCATGCACCGAGAGGAATTCTCCGGCGTTGTAGGCGCGGCCGAGGACCATGTTGCCGTACCACGGGAAGATCGCCATGTCGGCAATGGTGTAGTCTTCGCCGGCAATGTAGGGACGCTCTGCAAGGGCCTTGTCGAGCACGTCAAGCTGGCGCTTGGCTTCCATGGCGAAACGGTCGATCGGGTACTGGAACTTCTCCGGCGCGTAGGCATAGAAGTGGCCGAAGCCGCCACCGAGATAGGGGGCGGAGCCCATCTGCCAGAACAGCCAGTTGAGGGTTTCTGTGCGCTTGGCCGGGTCGGTCGGCAGGAACTCACCGAACTTCTCGGCGAGGTACAGAAGGATCGAGCCGGATTCGAAGACACGCGTCGCCGGTGTCGTCGAGTGGTCGACCAGGGCCGGGATCTTCGAGTTCGGATTGGCGCCGACAAAGCCGCTGGAGAACTGGTCGCCTTCCTGGATCTTGATCAGCCAGGCATCATATTCCGCGCCCCGGTGGCCAAGCGCCAGCAGCTCTTCCAGCATGACGGTGACCTTGACCCCGTTGGGGGTGGCCAGGGAATAGAGCTGCAGCGGATGTTTGCCGACCGGCAGGTCCTTGTCATGGGTCGCGCCGGATACAGGCCGGTTGATGCTGGCGAACTCACCGCCATTGGGCTGTTCCCAGGTCCAGACTTTTGGCGGGGTGTAGGTGGGGTCACTCATGAGGCAGGTCTCCGGCACGGGGCGGGCTTTGAACAGAAACGAAAGCAGACTTGGTGGACTGTATAATCCATCGCAATCTTACGATCAAATAGGAGGTGAAGTCGGAATTGCCTAGGGTCGCGTTTGTGTCATAGGAAATTTGTTGCGCAAAGATATCTGAAACTGAAACCAGTTTGCTGAAAGTGCTGATGCTGAAGTCTCTGATGCCGGGATCGTCGCGGAAGAGCGATTCTTTTTTCCATCGACCTGTGCTCGCGGTTGGTGCATTCTCTTTCTGTTGCACCAGGCCGAGCGCTTCCCCGGAGAAGGGCGCGGGTCGAGGCCAAGGATGCGACGTGCTTGGACAACCGCGTCCGGTATGAAGGCGGGAGTTCGACAAAATACAAAAAGATTGCGGGAACTCCGTCTTGAAATGCGTCATGCTTGAGGGAGGACGACATGAATTTGAGACCAGATCCGAGTTTTTACCCGACCGCCAGAATGGCAATGGAAGCACCGGTCGAGAAACTGGCCTTCACCCTGATGCTCAGTCCGGATTTCTCCCGGCCAGACGGTCTGGCGGTGGTCAATGTGGATCCCGATAGTCCCGACTACAGCAAGATCGTGCATACCGTTTTGATGCCGAACAAGGGCGACGAGTTCCATCACTTCGGCTGGAATGCCTGTTCTTCGGCCCTGTCGCCACTGACCGGGCACGCCTTTCTCGAACGCCGTTACCTGATCATCCCGGGCATCCGCTCGTCGCGCATCTACGTGATCGATGTGAAGGAGCCGCTGAAGGCGAAGATCCACAAGATCATCGAACCGGAAGAAGTGTTCGCCAAGACAGGCTATTCCCGCCCGCACACCATCCATTGCGGTCCGGAGGGGATCTATGTCTCGACCCTCGGCGGCGGCGGGCCGGACGGCACTGACGGTCCGCCGGGCATCTTCATCATGGATTGCGAGACCTTCGACATCCTCGGCCGCTACGAGATGGATCGCGGCATCCAGGACAAGCACTATGATTTCTGGTGGAACCTGCCGCGCGACTACATGGTTTCCTCCGAATGGGGACTGCCGCCGCAATTCGAGAACGGCATCGTCGCGGAGGATCTTCTGTCCAACAAATACGGCCACAAGATCCATTTCTGGGACCTGCGGGGGCGCAAGAACATCCAGACCATCGATCTGGGTGAAAACCATCAGATGGCCCTGGAAATCCGGCCGGCACATGACCCCGCCAAACAGTATGGGTTCTGCGGTGTCGTGGTCGACACGACCAACCTGCAAGGGGCGATCTTCACCTGGTGGCGCAAGGACGACGGCACTTTCGAGGCCAAGAAGACCATCACCATCGACCCGCAGCCGGCCGATCCGGCGGACCTTCCGGACCTCCTGAAAGGTTTCTCCGCGGTGCCGCCCCTGGTGACGGATATCGACCTGAGTCTCGACGACAGGTATCTCTACGTGGCCTGCTGGGGAACGGGCGAGATGCATCAGTATGATGTCTCCGATCCGATGAATCCCACGTTGGCCGGCAAGGTGGAGATCGGCGGTATCGTCAAGAAGACGAAACATCCAAACGGCAAGACGTTCGGTTACGGACCGCAGATGGTCGAGATCAGCCGGGACGGCCAGCGGGTCTACTGGACCAATTCGCTCTATTCCACCTGGGACGACCAGTTCTATCCGGGAGAGGGCGGCGCCGCCATGGTGATGGCACGGGCCACGGCCGGTGGCGGGCTGACGCTCGATCCGGATTTCTGGGTGGACTTTCCGGAAGGCTACCGGTCCCACCAGATCCGGCTTGAGGGCGGTGACTGCTCGACCGACAGTTTCTGCTTTCCGTCGGTCTAGGTTTTGAGTGAGACGGGTCTGGCGGCCCTGTGGTGGGCCGTCATCGCATCGGGTCTTTATCACGGTTTGAACCCGGGCATGGGCTGGCCGCTTGCGGTGTCGGCTGCCCTGATGGAGCAGCGCGCAATGGCCCTTCTGCGCGCGCTGCTGGCACTGGCTGCGGGGCATCTGGCGGCAATGCTGGCCATTCTCCTGCCGTTTTCGGCGATGATCACCCTGGTGAGCCTGGAACGGGAAATCCGCATCGGCGCTGCCTGCCTCGTCATCGGGCTGGGTGTCTATCTCCTGGTCGTCAATCGCCATCCCCGGTTCCTGGCGCGGATCTCGCCGGCAAAACTCGGCCTCTGGTCCTTTCTGGTCGCCATTGCCCACGGGGCCGGGCTGATGCTGGTGCCGATCTATCTGGGCATTTGCGCGGTCGATACGGAGGCGGGCCACGAGGCAGCCGGCGCCCTCATGTCGGCCGGCATGCGTGCTGCATTGGCCGTGGCCGCGGTGCACACGCTGGCCATGGCCCTTGCCGGCAGCCTGCTTGCCGTCGGGGTCTATTACTGGCTCGGGCTGCGTTTCCTGCAAAAGGCCTGGTTCAACCTGGACCGGGTGTGGGCCGTCAGCCTGGTTGTTGTCGGCGTGTTTTCGCTGGCGCTGACCCTGAGGGCCTGATCCTCTTGTTTCCTAGGCCATCAGATGCGCCTCGAACGGAAACTCGGACAGGATCTCGATGCCGGTCTCCGTCACCAGGACCTGCTGCTCCAGCTTGACGCCTTCCTTGCCGCCTTCCGCGCCGATGAAACTCTCGACACAGAGCGTCATGCCCGGCTCGACGATGCCGTCATAGCCTGCATCCGGGAAATCGCCGTGGTGATAGAGATAGGGGTATTCCCCGGTCATGCCGCAGCCATGGGCGGAAAGATAATAGCGGTTGGCGTAATATTTCTCCGGGATGTTCCAGGCCCGGTCGGCATAGTCGCGGAAACTCATGCCCGGATACAGGATGCCCATGTTGCAATGCACCTGTTCATAGGCGACCTTGTAGAGCTCGCGCTGGATCTCCGTCGGCCGGTCCGGCCCTGAATGGAAGGTGCGGGAAAAGTCGGCGTAATAGCCGTGGCAGCCGACCACGTCCGTATCGAGCGCGATCAACTCGTTGGCGCCGATGACATTGTCCGAAGTTTCCTGGAACCACGGATTGGTTCGCTCGCCGGCATTGAGCAGCCGCGTTTCGACATAGTCACCGTTCTGCTCGATGATCGACTGGTGCAGCACCGACCACAGTTCGGCTTCGGTCAGTCCCGGGCGGATCGCCTCGCGCAGCTTGCCGACGCCGATTTCAGTGGCGCGCAGGGACGCGATCACACATTTCATTTCTTCCGCCGACTTGATGGCACGCGCCATCTCCACCGGCTGCTGGGCATCGACCACTTTCAGGCCTGTTTCCTTGAGCGCGATCGCGGTTCCCGCGTTGAGCCGTTCGAGCCCAACGACGGCGTCCTTCAACCCGGTCAGTTCGAAGATCGTGTCCGCCATCTCATCCGCCCAGCTGCGTTCGCGCTCGGCAATATGCGGGCCGGCGGCAACGAAACTGGCGGTCTTGGACGGGCGGACCTCGTCGACGGTCTCGAAGCCTTGCCCGAGATGCAGGCAGCCGGTGAATTCAAACAGGATCGAACGGTTCTGTGTCAGGAGCAGGTAGCGCGATGCGGCGTTGCGCATGGAAAAGACCTGCATGTTGCGGGTGCCGGTGGCATAGCGGATGTTGACCGGATCGGACAGGATCACCGCGTCAACGCCGTATTCGGCCATCTTGTCGCGCACACGCTGCTGCCGGTAGGTGCGCACGGCGACGAGGTCTATGTCCTCGTTGGCGGGCGCGCGATCCAGTTGGGTCAGTCCGTCAAGATCGCTGCGTTCCGCATGCCAGTCCAGTTCAGCCATTTCGAATGTGCTCCAGGTTTCCTTGAAGGAATAATGCCATGGGCATGTTTTGCGAAAAGACTGGAAAAAATCGCTCTTATGGATAACCTGAAGGAATGTATGGCTTTCGAAAATCCCTGCCGCCCCTTGATACGCTGGTGTTCTTCGAGGCCGCCATGCGGCACCAGAGCTTCACCGAGGCGGCCGAAGAGCTGTATGTCACCCAGGCTGCGGTCAGCAAGCGCATCCGCCAGCTCGAGGAGTGGCTCGGCGTCGACCTGTTCGAGCGCACGGGGCGGCGGCTGGTGCCGACGGAGGCGGGCACGTACCTGGCCGACAAGGCCGGCATGACGCTCGATTACCTCGACCAGGCCCTGCGGGCGGTCAAGGTGCCCGGCCAGCCAGTGGTCCGGATCGCTTCCGTCACCGCCCTTGCGGCCTTCTGGCTCCAGCCGAAGCTGAAGGAATTCGCCCTTTCGGACGAGGCCTGTCTGTTCAACCTGTCGACCGTCGACGATCTCGGCGATCTGCTGCGCGCGGATCACGATCTGGTGGTCCTGCATGGCGACGGCCGCTTTCCGGGCTGGGTGTCGCAGCTCCTGTTTCAGGAGATCGTTGTGCCCGTTGGTGCGCCTGCCGTCATCGCGGCGGTGCAATCGGAGGAGGGGGCGGATCGCCCACCGCTGCTGCACTATCCGCGTGTGGCACCCAACTGGATCGACTGGCCGGGCTGGATCCAGCGCAGCGGACGCTCGGAATTCCGTGACTGGCCGGGCCAGTCCTGCGCCAGCTACAACCAGACAATCGGCCGTGCGCTGAAAGGGCAGGGGCTCGCGCTCGGTGCCTTGCCGTTGCTGAGGGAGGAGATTGCTGCAGGGGATCTGGTGCCGCTCAACCGGGGGGAACTGGCCACCGGCAGGGGCTACTACATTGCCTGGCCGGAGAGCCGGCCGCTCAGCGGTGAAACCGAGCGGCTGAAAACAGCTTTGCTGGGAAGTGGTTAGACGGTCTCGCCGGATTGGTGACGAATGCCACGAAACCCCGGTGTCACCCCCGGTCTGAACAGGTCACCCGGGGTGACACGGAGTTTGATGGCGCGCGTGATCTGCAGCCTCGACGCAATCACCAAAGGGAGTGCCGGTTCAGCAGACTGTGTGCCGGTTCAGTTGTCCCGCACCACATAGACCGAGGCCTTGGAATGGCGCACGACCCGGGCCGCGTTCGGGCCGAGCAGGTATTCGCTCAAATGCGGCTGGTGCGCACCGATGACGATCAGGTCGGCTCCGGTCTTCTTGGCGACTTCCAGGATCTCCTCGTAGATCGAGCCGGTGGTCACCAGGTGGCGGATGTCCTTGTTGCGCTCGTCGCCAAGCACGGCGCCGACCTTTGCAACGAGCTTTTCGCGGGTCTGTTCGACCATCTGCCCCTGGAAGTTCTCTTCGAAATAGGAGGCGACCAGGTTCATGCCGGCATTGGGAACCACGGAGATGACGTCGAGCTGGGCATCGTCCAGACGGGCCAGCTTGTCGGCCACCTCGAGCACCTTGGTGTCGTGGTCCTGCTGAATATCGACGGCGCACAAAACGGACTTGGTCATGCCGTTGCTCCTTCTTCACGGGGTGCCCGGCCGGCACGGCTGCGCTGCAGCAGATAGACCAGGACGAGGAGAATGAGACCGGGAATGTAGATAAGTTCCTTCGGTAGCTGGTCGGCCTCGACCCTGGCTTCCTTCACGACGACGGGCTCGTCGCCATAGAAATCGAACATGCCCAGCTGATCGAAATAGGGTGTGCCCGGGAACGGCTCGTCCAGCTTGAGGACGCCGTCCTCGTCGATGGTTGTCAGGCCGAGGGCCGTCAGCCGGGCCTCGCCGCCGTCCTCGGATCCGGGATTGATCAGGATACGGGTCTCGGTGGTGTCACCGGTATCGAAATCGGGACCGCTCAGAACCATCCGGATCTCGCTGCCTGCAGGCGCATTGCCGACGGCCTCGACAAACTGGGCCGGCGCGACCGTCTCGAAGGGAGGCTGGATCCGGTTCATGAAGAAATCGGGCCTGAACAGCACGAAGGCAATCAGAACCAGGGCGACGCTCTCGTAGATCCGGCTCTTGGTGATGAAATAGCCCATGGTTCCGGCGGTGAACACCAGTATGGCTATGGTCGCCATGACGAACACCAGGATGCCTTGCGTGACCGTGACATCGATCAGAAGCAGATCGGTGTTGAAGATGAACACGAAAGGCAGGGCGACGGTGCGCAGCGAATAGAAGAAGGCGGTAAAGCCGGTCTTGATCGCATCGCCGCCCGACACCGCTGCGGCGGCGAAGGACGCAAGCCCCACGGGTGGCGTCACATCCGCCATGATGCCGAAATAGAACACGAACAGGTGCACGGCGATCAGGGGAACGATCAGGCCCGACTGAGCACCCAGTTCGACCACGACCCCGGCCATCAGTGACGACACCACGATGTAGTTGGCCGTCGTCGGCAGGCCCATGCCAAGCACCAGGGACAAGATGCCTACAAAGATGAGCATAAGCACCAGGTTGCCGCCGGACACGAACTCGACGAGGTCGGCCATCACCTGGCCGATGCCTGTCAGCGTCACAGTGCCGACGATCACGCCGGCGGTGGCAGTCGCAAGGCCGATGCCGATCATGTTGCGGGCACCGTCGATCATGCCGTGAACGAGGTCGGTGATACCGGCCTTGAAGGCTTCGACATGTTCGTTTTCACCCCGGAACAGGGTCTTGATCGGACGCTGGGTCAACAGGATGACGAACAGCAGCGCGGTTGCCCAGAATGCCGAAAGGCCCGGTGACTTTTGTTCGATCATCAGGAAATAGACCAGCACCACGATCGGCAGCAGGTAGTAGAGGCCGGTCTTGTAGATCTCGGAAATCTCCGGAAGCGTGATTTCCTTTGCGTTGGGATCGTCCGGATGAAGGTCTTCCGCCGTGGAGGCCAGCTTCAGGAGAGCAAGATACGCCAGGACCACCAGTGCGGCGAGGATCCAGCCGGATCCCTCGGGGACCAGCGCGACGATCCAGCCGATCGGATACTGGATGCCGTAACACAGCGCCGCGAAGCCGGCGAAGAAGAAGAACATGCCAAGGACGGTCCGCAGGGTCGACACGGTCTTGTGGCCGATGGTCGGCATGTTCCGCTTCACCGCTTCCAGGTGCACGATGTAAACGAGCGCGATATAGGAGATCACGGCGGGCAGGAAGGCGTGGGTGATGACGTCGACGTAGGAGATGCCGACATATTCCACCATCAGGAAGGCCGCTGCACCCATGACCGGCGGCATGATCTGGCCGTTTACCGAGGACGCGACTTCCACGGAACCGGCTTGCTCGGAGGTGAAGCCGACCCGTTTCATCAGCGGAATGGTGAAGGTGCCGGTGGTGACCACGTTGGCGATCGAGGAGCCTGAGATCAGGCCGGTGGCGGCGGAGCCGACCACTGCGGCTTTGGCCGGGCCGCCCTTGAGGTGGCCGAGGGCGCCGAACGCCATCTTGATGAAGTAATTGCCGGCGCCTGCCTTGTCCAGAAGTGCGCCGAACAGCACGAACAGGAACACGAACTTCGTCGAAACGCCGAGGGCGATGCCGAAGACGCCTTCCGACGTGATCCACATGTGGCTCATCGCCTTTTGCAGCGAAGCGCCCTTCCAGCGGATCACTTCAGGCACCCATTCGGACGAGCCGAAGAAGACATAAAGCAGGAACACCGTGGCGACGATGGCCATGGCGGGGCCGAGGGCGCGGCGCGCGGCCTCGAACAGCACGACGATACCCGCCAGTGCGAACCACTTGTCGGTGTCGTCGGCCAGGCCGCCATTGTTGACGATCTTGTGGTAGAAAAAATAGCCGTAAAGCGCGATGAACGCGCCGAACAGCGCAAGCACCCAGTCCTGGACCGGAATGTAGTGGCGCGGGCTGCTTTTCAAGGCGGGATAGGCCATGAACGCCAGGAACATTGCGAAGGCGAGGTGAAACTGGCGGCTGTTGTTGATCAGATCCGAGGGCAGGACATAGTTGGCGATCGGGGAAGCGAGCAGAACCTGAAAACAGGACCAGACCAGCGCGACCGTCGCGATGAGAAGACCGACGGCACCCGCAGGGTTTCTGGCTCCGGAATCGGAGGCGGCAACGAGTTCCTGAAGTTCCGCTTCGGACAGACCTTGCCCGCTATTCTGATTCTGGTCAGACATGAAAATCCCCCGGGTTTCCGGCTGAAGATACAGCGCCGGCGCTGTGCAATTCCGTGTCCGGTCGGTCATGGTGCCGCCAGGACAGATGTCAGTCAGTTGAAACGCGGACGGTCCGGTGGAAGGTGCCATACCGTCTCAGCAGAACGGGCCCGGAATAATCCGGGCCCGTGAGCGTTGCGGGGCTTACTCGATCCAGCCCTGTTCCTTGTAGTATTTCGCCGCTCCCGGATGGAGCGGGGCGCTGAGGCCGTCCTTGACCATTTCTTCCGGCTTCAGGTTGGCGAAGGCAGGGTGCAGCTTCTTGAAGGCGTCGAAGTTTTCGAACACCGACTTGACCAGCACGTAGACGGTCTCTTCCGGCACGTCGGCGGAGGTGATGAAGGTGGCGCCGACACCGAAGGTTTTCGTGTCGTCGTCATTGCCGCGATACATGCCGCCCGGGATCGTCGCTGTCCGGTAGTAGCTGTTGTCGCCGACCAGCTTGTCGACGGCGCCGCCACCGACATTCACCAGGTTGGAATCACATGCGGTGGTGGCTTCCTGGATGGAACCGGACGGATGGCCGACCGTGTAGACCATGGCGTCGATCTGGTTGTCGCACAGGGCGGCGGACTGTTCGGCTGCCTTCAGCTCGGTGGCAAGGGCAAAGTCGTCCTTGGTCCAGCCCATGGCTTCCATAAGCACTTCCATGGTGCCGCGCTGACCGGAGCCCGGATTGCCGATGTTGACGCGCTTGCCCTTCAGGTCCTCGAAGTTCTTGATGCCGCTGTCGGCGCGGGCAACGACGGTGAACGGTTCCGGATGCACGGAGAAGACGGCGCGCAGGCCTTCGAACGGACCCTTGTCCTCGAATTTCGAGGTGCCGTTGTAGGCGTGATACTGCCAGTCCGACTGGGCAACACCGAACTCCAGCTCGCCGGCGCGAACGGTGTTGATGTTGTAGACGGACCCGCCGGTGGATTCGACCGAGCAGCGGATGCCGTGATCCTTGCGGCCCTTGTTGACCAGGCGGCAGATCGCGCCACCGGTCGGATAGTAGACGCCCGTCACACCACCGGTACCGATGGTGATGAACTCCTCCGCGGAGGCTGCGCCGGTGAATGCGATGCTGGTCGCCAGTACGGCGCCGGCAAGGTTCAGTTTCATCATCATTTGACTAGGCTTCCCTCTTGTTAAAATTCAGTAGGCCCAGGACGGTCGTTGCCACCCTAGACATTTTCAAACTCGTCGAGCAAGCGATTATGCCTGTCGACCTCCTGGATCCGGGCTTCGGCCTCGGATCCGGCTCGCGCAACCAGCATGCCCGTAATGGTTTCGATGAGAACGAGCGTGGCTGCGTAAGACGAAAAAAAGTGAGGACTTTCAGTGCGTTGTATGAATTGAAAGTCGGCGAATTGCAGTCCCGGGAACGCGTGGCTGTCGGTCAGGACGATGACTTTTGCACCGCTTGTCGCCGCCACTTCCGCGGCCCGGACGGACCGGTGCGCGTAGGGATGCTTGGAAATGATGATGACGCTGTCGGCGGAGGAGACGCCGGCAAGCGTGCTGCCGAGCGTCGCGCCGTTGCGGCCCGCCACGACCCAGCGGTCGTCGAACCATTTTGCCAGATAGGCGAAATAGTCGGTGAAACCGGCGGAGGCGAGGGCGCCGATCAGGATGATCTTGCGGGATTTTTCCAGGCATTCGACCGCGGCCTCGAGCTGTCTCGGGTCGATGTCGTCGACCAGGGCCCTGATGTTGTCGATGCAGGCCGCGACCTGTCTGGGCAGCAGCGGCTGGTCCGCATCCGACTGCAGGCGCCTGGCCTTGTCCTGGAATGACTCGTTGCCGCGCCGGCTTACTTCCGCGCGTGCCTGTTCGCGCAGGGCCTCGTAGTCGGGATACCCGAGCGCCCGGGCCAGCCGGGTGTAGCTCGCCGGCGATACGCCGCTGGCGGACGCCACCGCGCGCAGGCTGCGCGTCGCGATTTCCACTTGATTTTCAGCAATATAGTCGGCAGCTATGCGCAACGTTTCGCTGAGCTCGGCATAGTTGGCCGAGATCGCGGTCCGGAGCTGAGGCGGCGACATGGTTTCCATCCGGTTACTGTTTCATTTGTTTTTTACCTTGTCAATTTCTGAAACAAATGTTTCGCAGACGAAATCGCACCCATCGGACAAGCACCTTAGCGATCCGATGAGCATGGGAAGATCGCCATGAGGAGCTGGGGTGATTCCCGCAAGCCGCAGCGTAGGGCGGACAGGGTGTTCAGATACAATTAAAAATTGTTATAGTTTTTACAATACATCTTAAGGTTTAGGTAATGCTAGGCTGCACAGGGGGCGTTACGCCGTTCCCTCAGAGGGGATGGAGATGGAGGAAAACATGTCTGCATGCAGTGCCAAATGCCTGGCGGCCGGTCTCCTGACCGTGCTGGCCGGCAATCCGGTTGTGGCGGGAGACTATTTCGAAGTCGAACCCGGGGTCGATCTCTACTACGAGGATCACGGGGAGGGTCTGCCGATTGTCCTGGTGCCCGGATGGACTTTCACGACCGAAGTGTTCGAACACCAGGTCGCGGCCTTTTCCGGAACCCACCGGGTCATCACCTTCGACCCGCGCAGCCACGGACGATCGACCGTCACGCTGGAAGGCAACAACTACGTCACGCAAGGGGCGGACCTTGCCAGACTGCTGGACCATCTGAAGGTCGAGAAACCCGTCCTGGTCGGCTGGTCCTTCGGATGCCTCGCCACCTGGGAATTCGTGAAGATACGGTCGACGGAAGCCGCAGCCGGACATATGTGCATCGACCTGTCGCCGACTCCCATGACCGGCCAGGAAGGCGACTGGACCGAAGGCAGTATTGCCGACATTTCCGGTCTTTTCGATGCGGTGCAGACGGCGAGGGGGCACAGGGACGCCATCCACTGGTACGCGGACGAGGTCATGATCGAGCAGGACTACACGCCCGCTCTGGCCCGCTGGATCGAAGACCAGTCGACCCATTCGCCGCCCTGGGTGGCCGCTGCCTATCTGGCTTCGGGCAACTTCAGCAACTATCTCGTCACCGCCAAGGAAGTTGACGCCCGGATTCCCTCCGCGTTCGTGGTTGCCGAGCACTGGTCCGGCACCGCTAAGGCCTACCTGGCCAAACACACGCCCAACAGCGAAGTGCACGTGTTTGGCGGTCACATGATGTTCTGGGAATATCCGGACCGGTTCAATCGTGTTCTGGCCGGCTTCATAGCCGGGATCGAATAGGGGTGATGTGACGGGTGGCTGTCCAGGCTGACAAGCCGGCACTCCCCCTTCGCAGTCTTTCCTGGCAAACGAAGTGCGGGCCGGGACCAGAGTGCCGCAGCTCCCGGTCCCGGTGGCAGGCTGATGGGCCCCGGCTCGCCGGTGGCCGGACGCCGCCTTGAAGAAAGGAAATGACTCACGAGCGCCGGCTTCCCGGCCGGCGCCCGTGAACTGAAGGGTCAGTTTGCCTGCAGCGTGTTGACGGAAAAGAGGCCGTCCGGATCGGTGTCCACGTCCAGAACGCGCCAGCCGCTCTCGCCGGCGATTTCCGAAAGCGCCTTTTCGCTGTATTTGTGCGAGTTCTCCGTGTGGATTGTCTCGCTATCCGCAAAGGCAATATGTTCACCCGCCACTGTAACGGTTTGTGCCTTCAGGCTTTTCAGGTGCATCTCGATGCGGCTTTCCCCGGCATTCCAGATGGCCTGGTGGGCAAAGGATGCCAGATCGAAATCCGCCTCAAGTTCCCGGTTGATCCGTTGCAGCAGATTCATGTTGAACGCGGCCGTGATCCCGGCCGGATCGTCGTAGGCCTCCAGCAGAACCGATTCCGCCTTTGGCCGGTCGACACCGACAATCATGGTTGCTTCCGGCATTGCGTCCCGGATCTGCCTGAGCAGCCCGATGGCCGCGTCCTTTTCGAAGTTGCCGATCGTGGAGCCGGGAAAGAACACCAGGACCGGTAATTCGGGCAGGAGAGGCAACTTGCCGAAGGGTTGGGTGAAGTCGGCCGCGACCGGGATGACAGCGAGCGACGGATACGCCCGGCGCACCCGTTCGGCCGAGGCCTTGAGGTGATTGGCCGAAATGTCGATCGGCATGTAGACGGACAGATCCTGAAACGCGTTCAGGAGCAGGTCGGTCTTGCGGCTGGAGCCGCTGCCGAGTTCCACCATCGTGCCGCGTGCACCGGGAAGCCTCCGGTATTTCGCGGCATTCCGCTTCAGGATCGCCAGTTCCGTCCGGGTCGGATAATAGGCATCCAGTTCGGTAATGGCCTCGAAGAGATGAGATCCCACATCGTCATAGAGCCATTTGCTGTTGCAGGTCTTGCGCGGTGCCGTCAGGCCCGCGAGGATCTCGGCGCGGAAGGTCTTCCGGTGTTCGTCGGGGGAAACATGTTTGGTCATTTGTCTGCCGCCAGTCTGAGGCCCAGCATCTGCCAGCGCTGGTGCGGATAGAAGAAGGTCCGGTAGGACGCGCGCATCTGGCGTTTCGGCGTCGCGCAGGAGCCGCCGCGCAGCACCATCTGGTTGACCATGAACTTGCCGTTGTATTCCCCGATGGCGCCGTCCGGCGGGGTGAAGCCCGGATAGGGGGAAAACGCGCTGGACGTCCACTGCCAGACATCGCCCCAAAGACCGGAGCTGCCTGGCAGCGGCGTGAGCGCACCGCTTTCCAGGAAGTTGCCCTCTATGCGGGTCGGCCCGGCGGCAGCTTCCCATTCTGCTTCCGTCGGAAGCCGGTGACCGGCCCAGCGGGCAAAGGCATCCGCCTCATAGTAGCTGACATGAACCACCGGGGTGGAAAGGTCGACCGGTCTGGGGCCCTGCAGGGTATAGGTCCACCAGGCATCGTCCTGGCGCCACCAGTAGAGGGGACTGTCCCAGCCGTTCTTCTCCCGAACAGCCCAGCCTTCCATCAGCCAGAGCGTCTGGGTGGCATAGCCGCCATCCTCCATGAAGGCGATCCAGTCGCCGTTCGTCACCGGCCGGTCCGCCAGTCTGTAAGGCTCCAGCCAGACCCTGTGGCGCGGGCCCTCGCAGTCATAGGCGAAACCGTCTCCGTCATGACCGATCTCCACCAGGCCGCCGTCATGGTCCGACCAGCCGCTGTCATGTACCGGCTGCACCGCGGCCGGTTTCGGATCGACATAGGCCGGCAGAAGCGGATTGTAGGAAAAGGCGTGAAGCAGGTCGGTCACCAGCAGTTCCTGGTGCTGCATCTCGTGATGACATCCGAGCGTGAGCAGGGCGCCAAGTTGATCAGGGTCAAGCGTGAATGCGTCCCGGGCAAGCCCCTCCAGAAGAGCATCCTCGACATGGCTGCGATAGTCCGTCACCTCCTGCACAGACGGTCTGGACAGGAGGCCCCGTCTGGACCGCGTATGCCGCGGCCCGGCCTGCACGTAATAGGAATTGAACAGGACGGCGAACCGCTCGTCCCGGGGCAGATAACCGGGCAGCGACGGTTTCAGGATGAATTCCTCGAAAAACCAGGTCGTGTGGGCCAGATGCCACTTCGGTGGGCTGGCATCCTCCATGGACTGAAGGCCCATGTCCTCCGGCGTCAGGGGCCTTGCGAGCGCCAGCGTCTGAGCGCGTGTCTGCTCGAACAGGTCTGCGGCGGATGAGGTCCGTGACGGTTCGACCCGCCCGTCCAAAAAAGTCATCTTGTTTCCCTCCACATGGGGACCGGCCGGCAAGGTGCGGGCCGGGCAGTTGAGTGCCGCCAAGCGGCTAAAACGTAGGCGTGCATGGCGGGTTTCCAATGATGGAAATTGCACCGGCGGGGTGCAAAAATACGCCGCGAAGCCATCTGATCGCGGAATGTTGATAAAAATAAACAGTGTAGTATTTTTCTATCATTTTCGGTCAATTGGTTCGAATAGGCGTAAGCTGTTGAAATAATGGGTGAATGCTTTTGCTGCGTGACAAGGGCCGTTGTTTCGCTGGTTCCGAATGTAGGAAAAGGCTCCTGACAACTGCGTGTCAGGAGCCTTTTCAGGTGGACTTCACATTGGCGTGAGCCCCGCCGGCAGCCAGCTCGGATGGAGTTCTCCCCGCCGGGTCGGGACCCGCTCAGCAAGGTGCTTGACTGATTTGGACGTTTGTCCTAATCATTGTTTAGGTCAAGTGTCCTAATCGGGATTGCTCGCATCGGATTGGTGGACAGGGGAGGGTGACATGTCGGCAGGCAGCACGCGCCAGCAGATCGTCAATGCTGCGGACGGGCTTTTTTACGAACAGGGCTTTGCGCAGACATCCTTTGCCGACATCGCCGCGGCGGTGAACATTTCGCGCGGCAATTTCTACTATCATTTCAGAACCAAGGACGAGATCCTCGATGCGGTGATCGACAAGCGTCTTGCGGACCGCGAGGCACTGCTCGGCAAGTGGAATGAAACCGCCGCGACCCCGCAGGAGCGGATCGCCTGTTTCATCAGGATCGTCATCACCAACCAGTCGAAGATCATGGCCTCTGGCTGCCCGGTCGGCACGTTGACCACCGAGCTGAGCAAGCTCGATCATCCGTCCAGGGACAAGGCCAACCGGATCATGGCGCTGTTTCGCGACTGGTTGGAACGCCAGTTCGAGGAGATGGGCTGCGGAGATGCGTCAGCCGAGCACGCCCTCCACGTTCTTGGCTGGAGCCAGGGCGTGGCGACTCTCGCCCAGGCCTTCAGGGACGAGGTCTATGTCCGCCGGCAGGTTGACGACATCCTCGTCTGGCTCGGCGGCGTTGCCGCAAAGGCCTCCCCCGTCAATTGAACCGGATCAATCGTCAAAAACCAAGGAGACACCCATGTATGTCGTGACCCTGACCTTTTCCGAGCACAAGGCCCGCGCAGGCGAACTGATGGAGGGCCACAAGGCCTGGATCCAGCGCGGTTTTGACAAGGGACTGTTCCTTATGGTCGGCAGTCTGCAACCGAACAGGGGCGGGGCCATATTAGCCCATGGCACAGACAAGGGGACGCTTGAGGCGTTTGTTGCGGAAGATCCCTTCGTCATCGAGAACGTGGTGAGCGCCGACATTCTGGAAATCACGCCGGCGCGGCTGGACGAGCGTCTGGACTTTCTCGCCGCCTGACGGGGAAGGTGCTCACGGGACACCTCCGGAGCTTGCCAGGCGCCACGGTTTGATGGCACAGACATTGGCGGGACAAACATTCGACACAGAGCGGCGCCATCAAGCCCGAACAAGCTCTGGGAGGACGCCGCATGCTCGACATCAAGGGATCCCTGCCTGCCCTCGTGACACCGTTCAGGGAAGGCAAGGTCGACTACGACGCGCTGGAGCGCCTGGTCGAGTGGCATATCGCCGAAGGCAGTGACGGTCTTGTGGCCGTCGGCACAACCGGCGAGAGCCCGACGGTCTCCAAGGACGAGCACAAGGAGGTCATCCGGCGGGTGGTCGAGCTGGTTTCAGGCCGCGTGCCGGTCATAGCGGGAACCGGTTCCAACGCCACCGCACAATCGCTCGACATGCTCCAGCATGCCGAAGCGGTCGGTGCCGACGCGGCGCTGATCGTGACTCCCTACTACAACAAGCCCAGCCAGGAAGGGCTGCTGGCGCATTATCGCGTTCTCCACGACAACAGCGACCTGCCGATCATTCTCTACAACATCCCCGGCCGCTGCGTGATCGACATCCTGCCGGAGACCATGGCAGAGATGGCACGCTGGCCCCGGATCATCGGTGTCAAGGATGCCACGGGCAGCATGGAGCGGGTCAGCCGGCAGCGGGCGCTCTGCGGCAAGTCCTTCATTCAGCTCAGTGCGGAAGATGCCGCCGCTCTCGGCTTCAACGCCCATGGCGGCCGTGGCTGCATTTCGGTCACCGCCAACGTGGCACCGCGCCTGTGCGCCGAATTCCAGAAGGCCTCGCTGGCCGAGGACCTGAACCTGGCGCGCGACTACCAGGACCGTCTTCTGCCGCTGCATTCGGCGGTGTTCCTGGAGCCGCCCGCGGCTTGCGTCAAATATGCCCTGTCGCGGCTCGGACTTTGCGGGGAAGACGTGCGGTTGCCCCTGGCTCCGGTCACGAATGACACCCGCCGGGCAATCGACAAGGCCATGGAGGCCGCAGGTCTCCTCTGACCGGGCACCATTGCCCGGGAGCGTGCAGACTCTCGCGCGTCCTGTCCCCTACCGGTGCGAAAGCGCTTGATTTGCCCCGTGGGAGCCACACCGCCGGGCCATCTTTCCCGTGCGGAACCGCATTTTGTGATGTTCGTCACACTTGCACTGCGCATGTTTGTTCGCACCGCTGGGGAGACTGTGCAGATTTCTGCACAGTTGTACATGTTAACACTTTCGCGTTGATCCTGTTTTCATCAGCAATTTCAATGAATTGAGAAAATTTCAGCGAGTTGGCACAGCCGTTGCAATTCACTTGGCATCGGCACCGGACATCACGGCGCCCCGGAATTCGGAAGACAGACTGCACTCAGTCACGGACACAAACCCAGACTCAAGGAGCACTCAAATGTCCAACATCGCATACATCACCGTCAAGGGCGCAACCCAGGGCGACATCACCTCCGACGCAACCACCGCCGACAGCATCGGCAACCTGTGGCAGGAAGGCCATGAGGGCGAATCCCTGGTCTATGCCTTCGAACAGAACGCCGTCGTGCCGCGGGATCCGCAGTCCGGCTCCATCATCGCCACCCGGCGCCACATGCCGACCACCTTCATGAAGCCGGTCGACAAGGCCACCCCGCTGTTGTGGCAGGCATTGGCCACCGGCGAGACCATGGAAATCGAAGTCCAGTTCTGGCGCACCTCGACTTCCGGCGTGCAGGAACACTACTTCACCGTCAAGTTCACCGACGCGGTCATGGTCGAAGGCAAGACGATCCTGCCGGACGTCAATGACGAAGCCAATGCGTCCCGCGGGGATTGCGACAAGTGGTCCTTCACCTACCGCAAGGTCGACTGGACCCACGAAAAGGCCGGCACCAGCGCTTCCGACGACTACCGCGCTCCGGTCACCTGATCACACCAGCGCCTATGGGCTGCGTCCTGCAACGCAGCTCAAAGGCCATACCCTCACAAAATTGGCTGAATTGGTAGGAATGAATTTGTTTGCATTCAAGGCGCGAAGTTGCAGGAAACCAACTGGTTTTCAAAACTTCGCAACGATGCAGGCGCGCAAATTCATCCTATCCCGCAGGGACGAGCAAACGGCTTCGAGCAACCGCGTTAAATCTTTCAACCGGGTCAAAACCCGCTTTTCAAGATTTGCCTCGCTGCTCAGTGCCGTTTGCACGCCAATTCAGCCAATTTTGCGAGGGTATGGCCTCAGCCGGAAGGATGCCCCTCCCGACGGCTGGAACCGCCCGGTCCCTGCGCCGGGCGGTTATTTTTTTGCGCATCGCTATGCCATGCAACACGCCGCGCCGCTTTCCCTGTGGTTAAATATTGCCAGCAACGGCCCGACCGGCCGGGAGGGAGGTCAGCGTGAATACAGGCCAGATCAGCAGTGAAGCCGTTCAGTGGATCGCGCTTGTTACCGGATTTCTCATGTTCCTGGTTGCAGATCTGCGCCGCAACCGCGTCCCGCTGGCCTCCGAGCCCGTCACGACCAACCAGGGTTCCATCATGATGTACATCGTCTGGCAGGCGGTGATCGCCATTGCCCTGTCCGTCGTCCTGGCGGTTTATCTGGGGATCCTGTTCCGCTTGAGCGAAGAACCCGTGCCCTTGGCGGGGACGGGCGGACTGGCCCTGCTGTCGGGCCTTGCGGGCATCGCCTTCGGTTGCGCCGCCAAGCTGCGTGCGCGGGACGCGGGGCAGGGGCGCGGTGTCGCCCTTCTCGGCATCATCCCGCTCGCCAATCTGGTGCTGATGGTCTTGCCTCCGAAAAAGACGCCCGAACGGCCGCCCTACAGGCCAGAGGCTAGGCCTGCCCGCATCTTGATCGGGCTGGCCGCGATTGCGGGATTCGCGGCCCTGTGGCCGTTCAATGCCCTGGTCAGCGACTATCTTGTCGCAGCGCGGCTTCAGACCATCGCCGGGCGGTCGGCTTTCACCGAACACGCCTATCCGCCGGCAGATGTGTCCGAACCCGCGCAAGCGAACGGATTTGGGGTTTCTCGTGACGAGAAAGGCATCCAGTACCGCTTCATCTTGCCTGGCGCGCAGGCCGATGCGGACAAGTTGAAGGACTGGATCGTCGACACGATGCTGCCGGAAACGCAAGAGGCGGTCTGCCGGCAAACCCTCGTGACGGAAGCGGGCTGGACCATTTCGTACGAGTACAGGGGCGAGGACGGCAACCTGATCGCCAATGTCTTTGTCCTGCCCGGGGATTGTCCTGAGCAGAAACAATAATCGCCCTCACAACAAAAAAGCGCCCCGGTGGAGCGCTTTTCTGTTTTGTTTCAAAAGATTACTGAACCCGCGGGAACAGGGTTTCGATCTCGCCAAGCGTGCCATCGCCCTGAAGCCGGTCCAGTTCCGGTTTCCACGGCGTGCTGGTCTCAGGAGCGTTCAGCATCTTGAGGGCGCGGCTGGCAGAGCCCGGTATGACCTGGGTCAGCGCTTCCATGACGACACGCAGGCAGTCGAGCGTGACATAGATCACCGTCTGGCAGCGCTCCCTCGTGTCCTCGTTCTTGATGAGTTCCCAAGGGGCCTGCTCGGCGAAATAGTTGTTCATCTCGTCGGCGACGGTGATGATCGCCTGCATCCTTGCCGGAATGTCGGCCAGGTTGATCCAGTCGCCAAACCCGGACGTTGCCTCGACCACGAGCTTGCGGATGGCTTCGTCCCCGGCTGACAGGGGCCCCGGAGCCGGGACCGTGCCGTCGAACCTGGCATTGGAGAACTTCGCCGCCCGCGACAGCAGGTTGCCGATCTTGTTGCCAAGCTCGCTGTTATAGGCCTGGGTGATCAACTCGACGGAGATCTGGCTGTCGCTGTCGGCGCGCATGTGCCGGGCGAGATACCAGCGCAGGGCGTCGACGCCGAGCTTCTCGATCACTTCGCCCGGATCGACCACGTTGCCGATGGATTTCGACATTTTCACACCGCCGGCCCCGACCCAGTGGCTGTGCACAGAGAGCTTCTTCGGCAGCGGCAGGTCGGCGGCCATCAGCATGATCGGCCAGTAGACACCGTGCGGCTTCAGGATGTCCTTGCCGATCAGGTGCTCGCACTCGGCCCACCAGGAAGCAAAGCTCTCGTCCGGCCAGTCGATATTGGTCAGGTAGTTGGCCAGGGCATCGAACCAGACATAGGTGACAAAGTCGGTGTCGAAGGGCAGTTCGACGCCGAGGGTCACGCGAGTCTTCGGCCGGGAGATGCACAGATCCTCCAGCGGCTCGGAGAGCATCTGTTTCAGCTCGTTCCTGAAGGCCTCCGGCTGCACGAAATCCGGGTTGTCGGCAATGTGCTTCAAGAGGCGCTCGCGGAACGGCTCCATCTTGAGGAAATAGTTGGTTTCCGCGGTCTGCTCGACCTTCATGGTCGGGTGCAGCGGGCACTGGCCCTCTTCGGTCAGATCGCTCTCTTTCTTGAACTCCTCGCAGCCCTTGCAATAGGTGCCGGTGTAGTTCTTCTTGACGATCAGGTCCTTGTCGAAGATCGACTGCTCCATGCCGGCAACGGCCTGCTTGTGGCCTTCGCGGCTGGTGCGCACGAAATAGTCGTAGGTCACGTCGAGCTGGTCGAAGACGTCCCGGAATTCCTTGCAGCGCATGTCGAGGAATTCCCCGACCGGCATGCCGAGATCCTGGGCCGCTTCCTGGTTTTTCTGGCCGTGTTCGTCCACGCCGGTCGACAGCATCAGCTCATGACCCAGCGCCTGGCGGTTGCGTTTCAGGATATCCGCCATGATCGACGTGAAGGCGTGACCGATATGCGGTGAACCGTTGACGTAGTAGATCGGGGTGGTGATGTAGCTTTTCATCCAAACGCTTTCGAAATTCCGGCTGAGACGGGCGGAACGCTTTCAAAACGCTGCCGTTCGGTCGCTGGGACAGGCCCAAGAGTGAAGTCGCTGCTATATTTCACACTCACGGGATCAAGAAAAGCCCCGGCCTTGCTTTCTACGCTCAAAGTGGGTGATCGGACATGGAACTCAAGGGGAGGCGGAGTTTCTCATTCGGGTCCCATCGCCGCCGCGACCAGCGAGTATCGGCCCTATCTTGTTCGTCATTGCCGGGCATGACCCGGCAATCCATGCCGTTGTATCACCCCGAAACCGGGCCTCTCCTTGAGGCCCCTGAACGGTATGGATGCCATGGTCAAGCCCACTACTGTCCGGTTTAACTCGGTCCATGTTCAGCAGGTCATTGATTCATTGTCGATATTTCCGCTTTTTCCGATCCGGGACACGTAGCGCCTTACCGCTTGCGCCCCTCTCCCCCCTGGAGGGGGAGATGTCCGGGAACCGGACAGAGGGGGGGCGCAGCGGTTCCGCGAATTCGAAAAAGGCCTTGTTTGCCGAGAGGTTGAGCCCCCCTCTGTCTCCTATCGGAGACATCTCCCCCTCCGGGGGGGAGACTGGAACAAGCGGCATAGCCTGATTGTGGTCAGAGGTTCCTGCTTAACCGGACAGCAGTGGGTCAAGCCATGGGATGACGGAGATTGGCGAGATCGGTTCTTTCCAAGCTGCGCCTGTCTGCGTTCGGCAATCGCCTGCTACCCGATCACCCAGATCCCGCCCAATACGAACAGGGCCAGAAACACAGTCTGCGTGACCAGCATCCAGATGGCCGGGCCGCCGACTTCCAGCAACTTGGGGATCGAGGTTTTCATGCCGACCGCGGCAATCGCCGCAAGCAACGCCCAACGGGAGACCTGACCGGCCGCGTCCTTGACCATCTCCGGGATCAGTCCGAAGGAATTCAGTGCCGCCAGCACCAGGAAGGCGATGACAAAGGCCGGCATCAAGGGCGGCCGAGACGTTCCCGGCCCGGTGCTGCTGCGCAGGATCAGCGCGGCCACCAGCACGATCGGTGCCAGCAGCGTGACGCGGATCAGTTTCACCAGGGTGGAAAGATCGCCGGTTTCCTCGGAGATCGAGAATCCCGCACCGACCACCTGGGCCACATCATGGATGGTGCCGCCGAGGAAAACGCCGGTGGCGTCCATGGAAAGACCGAGGGCGCTGGTCAGGATCGGGTAGAAGATCATGGCCAGCGTCGAGAGCACGGTCACGGTGATGACGGTGAAGGCGAGGTCCCGCTCCGCGTGTTCGCGCTTGGGCAGGATCGAGCCGATCGCCATAGCAGCCGAGGCACCGCAAATGGCGACGGCACCGCCGGACAGAAATGAAAACAGCCGGTCGCGACCAAAAAACCCACCGATCAGCAGCGAAAAACCGATTGTGGCCAGGACGCCGACGATCACCAGGGCCAGGAAAGGCAGGCCGAGCGCCTGTACCATTTCCACGCTGATGCGCACACCCAGAAGCGCCACGCCGATCCTGAGCAGCGTGCGTGCGGAGAAGGCGATGCCTTCGGCGGTGCGCTGTTCGTCGGACAGGAAGTTGAGCGGCATGCCCAGCAGGATCGCCATCAGCATGGCCGGGGCGCCGTAATGCTCGTTCAGGAACTGGGCGGCGATGGCCACCAGGCCGGCGATGACGATGCCCGGGAACAGCTGGTTGGCCCGGTCTTTCAATGGTTCGACCATTGTTGTTCCTTCTGGTTATCTGTCGACCGGCAGGCCGCTGGGGACGGTGTCCGGGACACCAAGGGGCGGGGTGGTGACAGAAGTCGTGCCGGTCAGGCTTTTCAGGAAAGCGATCAGGTCGGCAACATCATTGTCTGTCAGCGCAACGGGGGCAATATCGCGGAAACGCGCCTGGCGTGCCATCTCACGAGCGTCATTCCAGACCACGAAATCGATGGCCTCCAGCCATGGCGCGTGCGGCAGGTCCGCGGTCTGCGGCGACCAGGAGGCCAATGCGCCGTCCGGATCGAGATGGTGGCGGATGATGCCTTCGAGTGTTGAATAGGCGCCGTTATGGCCATAGGGTGCGGTGAGTTCAACATTGCGCAGCATGGGTGTGCGGAAGCGATAGGCGTCCTCCAGCCGGTCGGTCTCGCCCATCACACCGACATCGCGCACCATCGGATCGAACCGCCGGGTGCGGCCGGGGCCGAAGGGCGGCAGACCGAGCGCATGGAATTTCTGGTCGCTCAGAAGCTTGCCGGAATGGCAGCCCGAGCAGCCGGCCTCTCCGAAGAACAGGTCGAGCCCGCGCTTCTGGGCATCATTCAGGGCCGCATCGTCCCCGGACAGAAAACGGTCGAACGGACTGTCGAAGCTCTGCCACTCGACGGCCTGGAAAGCGGCCAGCGCGTTGGCGATCTCGACGATGGTAACGTCCTTCGGCGTGTCGATGTGATCGAACGCCTCGACGAACAGTCTGCCGTATTCGGGGATCACCCTGACCCGCTTGGCGAGGATCGGCCAGGCGTAGTCGATCCGGTCGTGGATCGCGCCGGCGACTTCGTTTTCCTTCGGGTTGCCGGCCATTTCGAACTGCGCGGTCACCGGAAAGACGGCCTGTGCCGCGAGCAGCGAATTGAACCCCGTCGGCAGCCATTCCTCCGCCGGAGAATTGAAGCCGTTCTCAAAGGTGTCGGCAATCGAGAGCCGGCCGTCGTGAAAGAGGGTGTGAAGTTCTTTTGCGCCAAGATTCCAAAGACCTGGCGCGTTTCGTGGAATCCGTTTCTTGATCCGGCTGTCGCCCGAACCGGCAACACGATCGGTGCCGAGCCCGTGGCCACCTTCGCCGATCCCGAGAGACAGGCGATCTCCGGTGCCGAGCCGTGGATGATGGCAGGTTGCGCAGGCGATATTCCTGTTGCCGGACAGGATCCTGTCGTAAAAGAGAAGCTGACCGAGCGCAGCCTGTTTGCGGTCGAAATTGAGAAAATCCGCCTGCGTCAGAGGCGCGGGCAGGTCTGCCGCAAAAGCTGCTGGCGCCGACAGAACAACAATCAGAGGGAGCGAGCAGAACCCATGCAGAAGACCCTGAAAGCCGCGATCCTGTGTCTTGCCGTTGCGGGCACGCCGGCGCTTGCCGAGATCGAGCAGGCCCGCGACCTGATGGAGGCCGACCGCTACGAGGAGGCGATGAAGGAACTCTGGCCGGCGGCGCGGTCCGGCAATGCCGACGCCGAGGAACTGATCGGCGTCATGTATGCCATGGGGCTTGGGGTCGAGCGCGACGACCAGCGGGCATTCGAATGGTATCTCAGAAGCGCCATGAAGGGACACCCAGGCGCGCAATCGGGTGTCGGCTGGTATTATGAGGTCGGCCGGGGCATGCCGGCGCCCGATCTCGTACGGGCCTACATGTGGTACACGCTCTCTGCCATCGGGGGTGATCCCGATGCCGCGATCTCTCTGGAAGAGGTGGTCAAGAAGATGACCAGGGAAGAGATTGAGAAGGCGCATATCCTCGTCGATGACTACAAGGTCTGGATGTATCCGTTCCGTTGATTTTCTTTTCCGGTCGGTTCAAGCCTCCAGTTTAGAGGCTTCAACGGATCGGAACCGCAAAGAAATTGCCAAGATCGGGAACCCGGCAATGGCCGGGTTCCCGTTTTCAGGTCAGTTCAGGTCGGCGTCGCGCTCACCGTTGACGTCGCTTTCCGCTGCTGCCACGGCTTCTTCCAGGGCGCCGAAGATCTCGCCGCCACGGGTGACGTTTTCCTTGAACCAGTCATAGACCGGAGCGGCTGCCTCCTTGAAGGCGGCCTTCTGTTCCGGGGTCGGCACATAGAGGTCGCCGCCGCCGGCGACGAAGTCCTCATAGGCCTGGATCGACTTGCGCTTCGGCGAGGCGAAGGTGGCCTGCTGCAGAGCGTAGAAGCCGTCCACGACCACGCGGCGCATGTCTTCCGGCATCGACAGGAACTTCTCGTTGTTCATCCACCACAGGGCGCCCATGTAGGCATGGCCGTCCAGGGTGACATATTGCAGGCCGGCATCCGGGAACTTCATGCCCATGATGTCGGTGATGCCGTTCTTGGAGCCTTCGACGACGCCGGTCTGGAAGGAGGTGAACAGTTCCGGCCACGGGATCGGGGTCGGGGAGGCACCGAGGGCACGGACCAGTTCCTGCGGCAGGTCGGCGACGACGGTACGGATCTTCAGGCCTTCCATGTCGGACGGGTTTTCCACGCGACGCTTGGTGTTGGCGAAGTTGCGCCAGCCGCCGGTGTTGCCGATGGTCATCAGGCGGATGGCATTGCCGCTGTCTTCCAGTGCCATGTCGCGCATGGTGCGGGTGAAGTCACCGGACAGGACGTGCTCGGCGATGCGGTCGTCGCTCATCATGTAGGGCAGGTCGAGCACCTGCACATACGGGAAGATGCCCGAGGCACCGCCCGAGGTGGAGATGTAGATGTCGATCGCACCGTCGGCGACGCCCTGCAGGCATTCCGCGCCGTTGGAGCAGAGCTGCGTACCGATGAAGAGTTCGACCTCGATGGCGCCGTTGGAGGCGGATTCGACGAAGTTCTTGAAGACCACCAGGCCGTCATAGTCCTCGTCGTTCTCGTTCGAGTTGGCCGTGGCGCGCAGGGTGTAGTCCGCGGCCAGGGCGCTTAAGCTCGATCCGGCGAGCATCGCCGCGACGGTGAGCGTTTTGAGGGCAGTTTTGAGCATGAGGTTCCTCCCTTTGATAAAGCTCAAATCAGTTGGCAAATCCGGTCCAGCGCGGGATCGTCATCGAAAGTGCCGGGATATAGGTGATCAGGAAGATCACGGCGATCTCCACCGCGAGAAACGGCAGAATGGCCTTGGCGATGGTTTCGACCCGTTCCCGGGACACCGACGCCGCGACAAAGAGCACCAGTCCCATCGGTGGCGTCGCCAGGCCGATGGTCAGGTTGACGCTCATGATGATGGCGAAATGGATCGGGTCGACGCCCATTTCGACAAAGATAGGGCCGAGGATCGGACCGAGAATGATGATCGCGGGACCCGCGTCCAGGAACATGCCGACCACGAACAGCAGCAGGTTGATCAGGAACAGCAGGATCAGCGGGTTCTCCGACAGGCTCAAGACGAAGTCGGCCATGATTTCCGGCGCGTGGCTGAGGCTGACCACCGTCTTGAAGGCCATCGCCGCCCCGACCAGAAGAAGCACCACGGCGGAGGTGATGCCGGCGCGGTTCAGGATGCCGGGCAGGTCCTTCATCTTGATGGAATGCAGCACGAAGAAGCCGATGACCAGCGCATAGGCAACTGCGACCGCGGCTGCCTCTGTCGGCGTGAACACGCCGATCAGGATGCCGCCAAGGATGATGATCGGCGTCTGAAGCGGTGCGACGGCCTTTTTACAGACGGTGCGAAAATCCGCGGAAACGGCCTGGCGCAAGCTGATCAGAATGCCGTGTGAGACCGCCAGCAGCACCAGGAACAGGACGATGCCCGTCGCACCGGACAGGTCGACGAAGGCTGAGGCCACCACCATGAGCAGCGAGGCCAGGTTGAGCCGCAGCAGCAACAGGGACACCCAGTACTCGACCGGCGCCAAGGTCTGGCCCGGATTGACGATCCGCTGGGCCTTCGGCAGGTCGTATTTGTCGGCCATGAAGCGGACCATCAGCATCAGTCCGACGCCGACCATGACACCGGGCACGATGCCCGCGAGGAACAGGGCGGCGACGCTTTCACCCATGACATAGGCGTAGATGATCATGATGCCCGACGGCGGGATAATCGGGCCGATGACGGAGGAGGCCGCGGTGACGGCGGCGGCGAACTTGCGGGTGTAGCCCTGTTTTTCCATGGCCGGGATCAGCATGGAGCCGAGCGCGGAGGTGTCGGCGACCGCAGAGCCGGAGAGACCGGCAAACAGCATGGAGGACAGGATGTTCACATGGGCCAGGCCGCCGCGCAGATGGCCCATCAGCGCCTGGGAGAATTCCACCAGGCGGGTGGTGATGCCGCCCTTGTTCATCATCTCGCCGGCGAGCATGAAGAACGGAATCGCCATCAGAGGAAAGCTGTCCATGCCGTTGTAGACGTTGCGGTAGAGCAGCGTGATGTCGCGTTCCTGGCCGTTCAGCCACAACAGCAGGCCGGGTGCGGCCAGGAGGCCGAAGAACACCGGCAGGCCGATCATCAGGAAGACGAGAAAGACGGGAAGGAACCAGATCAGCATCAGTCGGCTCCCGCCATGTCGGCATCCGGAATGACGGGAAGGCGCTCGGCCCCGCCAAGCGTCGAGATCAGGTTGCGCAGGATCAGTTCGATATTGACCAGGATCAGCAACGTGACGCCGACCAGCAGGGACATCATCATCCAGCTGCGCGGCACACGGAACCATTCGCTCAAGGTCAGGTTGCCGGGAACGTAGAGCGAGGCGGTCGCGAATTTGCCGCCGAAACCGGTGACCTCGCCGTAACCTATCTGGACCGCGACCACGAGGACGGCGAGGGAGATCAGCAGAAGGGCCAGGGAGAGGAGGTTGCCGAGCATGCGTGGCAGCGCAACGGTCAGCATGTCAATGGCGACAAAGCCGCCGCGGCGGAAGGCGGTCGGCGCCATCAGGCCGGTCATCCAGAGCATGCAGAAGCGCGCGGCCTCGTCCGGCCAGGGCAGGGCGTTGTTGAAGACATAGCGGGCGACAACCTGAATCAGGATCGCGACCACCATCAGGGCCACGGCAACGATGCCGATCCAGCGGCCGATCCGCAGCAGGTGCGAATTCAGCCAGTCGAGCGGCACAAGGACCGCCAGCAAAATGCCCATCAGGGCTCCTCCCTAAACTACCCTTTCAGCGGGCCGGTCTTCGCCCCGCTTTCCGCGCTTATTCTGGCGCGATCTGGCCAAGCTTGCCCGCGAAAAAGGTCAGTGCATCTCCCTGGCGCATTTCCGCCTGCATGACTTCTCCGAGCACGATCAGGTGGTCGCCGCCCTCATAGGCGGCAAAGCGCTTGCACTCGAATCGGGCAAGGCAGTTCTCGATCAGCGGAACGCCGTTGTCGTCGATCCGGTGCGGCAACCGGTCGAATGCATGGGCGTTGCGCACGAAACCGTTGCAGACCTCGGCCTGGTGATGGCTGAGAACATGGATCGCGTAATGTTCCGCGGTCTCGAAATAGCGGAACCGGCGCGAGCCCTTGTCCGGCATCCACAAGACAAGGGGCGGATCCAGCGACACGGACGAGAAGCTGTTGGCGGTGATGCCGACGGGACCGTCGTCCGAATGGGTGGTCACCACGGTGACACCGGTGGCAAAGCGTCCAAACGCGTCGCGCAGGAGGCGGGTGTTGTCCGTGTCCGGTTCGAATGTGACGGGATGATTGGCATTCTGCATGGTCATCAGGGCACCTCTTGTCCAAGGGCCGCCTCGTAGAGGCGATACCAGGTTTCGCGGTCCAGGTTGACTTTCAGGGCATCGGAAATCCGGGAGATCCGGTCCAGGTTGTTGGTGCCCATGACCGGCAGGAGCTTTGCCGGATGTGCGAGCAGGAAGGCGACCGCGACAGCAGGCCGGTCGACACCGGCATCGAGCGCCAGTTCGTCCATCACCTTGCCGAGTGCGCCGCCTTCGGTGATCAGCGAGCCGCCGCCGAGCGGTGACCAGGCCATCAGTTTCGTGCCGAGGCGCTGGTGGAAGGCAAGATCGCCATTGGTGAACGGCCCGATTTCCTTGAGCGATATCTCGATCTGGTTGGTCACCAGCTTCGACGACATGGCCGACTGCAGCAGCTCCCAGTCCCAGGGACGGAAATTCGAGACGCCAACATTCTTCACCTTGCCGCTCTTGATCAGATCGTCGAGCGCAGCGCCGGTCTCATGATGGTCCATGAACGGATCTGGCCGGTGGATCAGCAGGAGATCAATCGTCTCGATGCCCATGTCGCTGAGCGAAAACTCGACGGCCCGTTCGATATGGGCGCGCGAGGTGTCGTAATGCTTCACCTTCGCGTCCGCATAGCGGCCCGTCGGCGCGACGATGTCGCATTTGGTGACGATTTCCATTTTGCTGCGCAGGGAAGGGCTGGCCTTAAGCGCGCCGCCGAGCACCGCTTCGGCGGCATAACCGCCATAGATGTCGGCCTGGTCGAAGGTGGTGATGCCCTGGTCGAGACAGGCCTGGATTTTCCGCTCCACATGGGCCGGCGACGTGTCGGCATCGTCGCCGAGACGCCACATGCCGTAGATCAGGCGGGAAAATTCCAGCGTTTCGGAGAGTTTGACGCGTTCCATTAACGGCGGACTCCATTGCCAAGCGGGGTTGCGGGGGTATCGGCCGGAACGCGGCCATAGGCTTCGGGAAGCGAGCAGGTCTTCAGGTTCGGCATCACGCGGGCGCCGAAATGCCTGGCTTCTTCCAGGTGCGGGTAGCCGGAGAAGATGAAGGCGCGGATGCCCATCTTCTGGTAGGCCTCGATCTTCGACATGACCTGGTCGGTGGAACCGACAAGCGCGGCGCCGCAGCCAGAGCGGGCCCGGCCGACGCCGGTCCAAAGGTTCGGCTCGATATATCCGAACGCGTCGGCGACATCGCGGTTCTTGGCTTGGTGGCTCACGCCGAGCGACTTGGCGTCGAGCGCGCGTTCGCGGATCGCCGTGCCCTGGTCGTCGTCCAGCTTGGAGACGATGTAGTCGGCGTATTCCTGAGCTTCCTTCTCGGTGTCGCGCACGATCATGTGGACACGTAGGCCATAGTCGAGCGTGCGGTCAAATTGCTCGGCGACCGCATGGACCGCCTTCATGCGGCCTTCCAGCTCTTCCATCTTTTCCGGCCACATCAGGTAGACATCGCAGTGCTGGCCGCACAGCTCCAGGGCTGCCGGCGAATAGCCGCCGAAATAGAGCAGGGGGCCACCGGTCTGGTAGGGGCGGGCAGGGTCGGTGGTCAGACCCTTGAAGGTGTAGACCTCACCCTCGTGGTTGATCTCGTCCTGCGTCCAGGCCTGTTTCAGGATCTCGACCACTTCGCGCGAGCGCTGGTAGCGATAGCCGCTGTCCGCCTGCTCGCCGGGGAAGTCGGACGAGATGATGTTGACTGTCAGCCGGCCCTTCAGCATGTGATCCAGCGTCGCGATGGTGCGCGCCAGCATGATCGGCTGCATCTCGCCGCAGCGCACGGCCGCCAGCAGGTTGATCCTGTCGGTGATCGGCGCACAGCCGGCGACGAAACTGAGCGTGTCCTGGCCGACCTGGTAGGAGGACGGGCACAGGATGTTGCGGAAGCCCTCGGCCTCGGCGGTCTTCACGATCGAAGAGCAATGTTCCCAGGACGAGCGCAGATGGCCTTCCGGAACCCCCAGAAACTGATAGTCGTCGGAACATAATGCAGCGAACCAGGATACCTCCGCTGCATCGAGATCCGGTGACGTGACTGGGACTACGGTCATGAATTTCCTCCCCGGGATCAACCGTTTGAAACACGAAGCGCTCGCATTGCCCCTGGCAGGGGCGTTTGAGGTTTCGTTATTTTCGTTTGTTTTCGATTGGCTTCACTTTGCCGTCGATTTTCTCTTGCATATCACCCGGTTTGATGTAAATCAATAGTGTATCAATTTTGAAAATCAGGCAACCGGAAACGTCATGGCCACCGCCTCACAGTCGCCGAACGCACTGCCGCTCTATGTGCAGATAAGCGAGCTTTTGATCAGGGATATCGCCGCCGGACGGTTGATTGACGGGGAGAGATTGCCGCCTGAAAGGGACATGGCCGAGAACCTGGGCATCTCCATCGGCACGCTGCGCAAGGCGCTGGCGGACCTTACGGAAAAAGGCTTACTCGAGCGAATCCAGGGTTCGGGAAACTACATACGCCAGGGCGGCACCCAGGAAAGCGTCTACGCGATGTTCCGCCTGGAGCTTCTGTCCGGTGGCGGTCTGCCTCGGGCGGACGTCCTCGACGTGACCCGTATCGCCAAGCCCGGTGATCTGCCGGCCTTCGGTACGAGCGGCGAGGGGACCCGGATCCGCCGTCTCAGATATCTCAATGACGTGATGATCGCGGTCGAGGAGATCTGGCTCGATGGCGATGCCGGCACCGTCCGCCGCGACCTCCTGTCCGATTCCCTCTACCGCTATTACCAGAAGCAGCTCGGCTTCTGGATCGTGCGGGCCGAGGACCGGGTGACTATCGGCAAGGTGCCTGACTGGGCGCCGAAATCCTTCACGCTGGCTCCCGGTACGCTCACCGGCTTCATCGAGCGCTTCAGCTGGGCCGACCGGCCCGAGCCCGTCGAATATTCGCGAACCTGGTTCGATACGGACCGGGCGCATTACGTACAGCGACTGAAATAGGCGGACCGCAAGGCCGCCGCACAAGGAGAACAAAATGCCTGCAAAGGTACGGTATGGCGTCATTGGCTGCGGGATGATGGGGCAGGAACACCTGCGCAACATCGCGCTTCTGCCGGACACGGAGGTCACGGTGATATTCGAGCCGGACGCCGGCATGGCCGCTGAAGCCGCGCGCCATGCTCCCAACGCCGTCTTCGTGGACACGCTTGCGGAGCTTTTGAAGGTCGATGCGCTCGACTGCATCCTGATCGCCAGCCCCAACCATTGCCACGTGCCGCAGATGGAAGAGATCCGCAGGACGCGCCCGCTGCCGCTGCTGGTCGAAAAGCCGCTGTTCACCGACCCGAAGGATCTTGCCGAACTCGACAGTTTCAAGTCGACCTACCCGGCGCCGGTCTGGGTGGCCATGGAATACCGCTACATGCCGCCGATCGCGGCGCTGGTCGAGCAGGCGGAGCTTGCCACCGGTGGCATCAAGATGCTGACCATCCGCGAGCACCGGTTCCCGTTCCTCGACAAGGTTGGCGCCTGGAACCGCTTCAACAAGTACTCCGGCGGCACGTTCGTCGAGAAATGCTGCCACTTCTTCGACCTGATGCGCCTGATCATGAAGGCGGAACCAGTGCGCGTCATGGCCTCCGCCGGTCAGGATGCCAATCACAAGGACGAAATCTACGACGGCGAACAGCCCGATATCCTCGACAATGGCTACGTGATCGTGGATTTCGAGAACGGCGCGCGCGCAATGCTGGAACTGTGCATGTTCGCGGAAGGCTCGCGCTACCAGGAAGAAGTCGTCGCCGTCGGCCCGCAAGGCAAGATCGAGGCCTTCGTGCCGGGTCCCGGGAGGTTCTGGCCGCAGGAGCTCGGCGAGCCGCCGGTGCCGCAGCTGGTTGTCTCGCCGCGCAGCCCCAAGGGACCGCGCCAGATCGACATTCCTGTCGATCCGGCCATTCTCGATGCCGGCGATCACAACGGCTCCACCTTCTACCAGCATGAAGGCTTCGTGGCCGTTGTGCGCGGCGAGAAGGCGCTTCCGGACGTGACGCTCGAGGATGGCCGGCGCGCCGTGGAAATGGGCCTGGCGGCCCAACAATCGGCACGAACGGGCCAGGCGGTTTCCCTGCAGCCTCAATCGCTGTCCTCTGTCGCTTGCTGATCGTGAACTTTGCATCCGGCGTTTTGCGGCCGGCGCGTTGATCAACGCGCCGGTCTTCTTTGTGCTGGAGCCACCTACCAGTTGCTTCGGGACGGCAGGGAACCAACAGCGTCGGTGCTGAAGCCGTTCCGGCCGCGCCGCATGTTGAGCGCCCGGATCGGGACCTTGTATTCCTTTCCCGTATCGGACTTGCGGCACTGCTGCTTGCGATAGGCAATGTTGTTCGGCACGCCCTTCGTGTTTTGAACCAGCACGCAGAACAGGTCGTAACGGCCATTGATGGCCACCTCGCGCCGGGCGCCCTGTGCGACGATCACTTGCCGGTGCCGGCTGAAAGACCGGTCAAACAACAGGAAATTGCAGTATTTGGCCGCACCGTTCGGGCCGCGGGTGCTCTCGCAGTAGAACGTTTCCGCTTGAGCGCTGCCCGCGGCGGCGACGCAAGCCCACAAGGCGACCAGAAGGATCGCAGGTCCCATGAAGGCGGCACGGCAGGCAATCGGCATTGATCAGGCTCCTGAATTGGGCGCTTTGTCGGACGGTTGTCACAATAGGGTCTGACTATGATCCCGCAACGGGGATGATGGATGTGCCGCGCGACACTGGACATTTTTTCGCCGCTTGCGCAGGATCTGTTGGTGACGTGCCGGTTGTTCCCATCTTTTGCCTGCAACCGGCAATGTGCGCGTCCGGACCGGCTTGCCCGGCCTCGCCTATGGGAGACCCCAATGCGCAAGACCCTTTCTGTACTGCTTTCCTCCACCCTTGTTCTTCAAACGGTGTTCGTGAACGGTGTTCTGGCTGCCCCGGCGGTCACCACGGCCAATGTCAATTTCCGCCAGGGGCCCGGGACCGGCTTCGGTTCACTCGGGACCGTTCCGAACGGTACCCAGGTCGAGCTTGAAAACTGCGACGACAGCGGTGCCTGGTGTTCCGTCAGCTACAATGGCCAGAACGGTTTTGTCAGCGGCCAGTACCTGCAGCTGACGGAACCCGAAGAGACCACCGGCTGGCCGCGCTCCTTCCAGACCGACGCCGGCGCGACACTGGTGCTCTATCAGCCGCAATTCACCGACTGGGACAATTTCAAGACGCTCAAGGCGCTGGTGGCGGCCGAATATATCAAGGACAAGGACGCCAAGCCGGTCTTCGGCGTCATCGGCGTCAGCGGCACGACCGTGGCGGACACGGAAAAAGGCGAGGTCGACGTCAACCAGATCCAGGTGACCCAGCTCGACTTTTCGGCCCTCGACCGCGAATCCCTTACCGATCTGTCGCTGCAGGTCGGCAAGATCATGCCGACCGGCACGATCACCGTGAAGGAGGACCGCATCACCGCAGGCCTCGCCGAATACAAGCGCATGGATGATGTCCAGGGTCTCAATGCGGAAGCGCCCCCGATCTTCATCTCAACCGAGCCGGCCATCCTGGTGCAGACGGAAGGCGCGCCGATCTTCGCGCCCGTCAAGGGCGACCAGGGTCTCAGTTTCGTGGTCAACACCAACTGGGACATCCTCAAGATCGACGACACCGGGGAGCTCTACCTGCGCGACGAGAAGTCCTGGATGACGACCAAGGACGTCTCCAGCGGCTGGCAATCCGTGGACAAGCTTCCAGATCTGATCAGCTCGTTGCCGGACGATGACAACTGGACCGAAACCAAAGCGGCCATTCCGGGCGAGCCGTTTCCGGACAACACGCCGCCGAAGGTGATCTATTCCGACAAACCGGCGGAAATGATCGTCTTTGACGGCGAGCCGAAGCTCGAACCGGTGGAAGGCACGGACCTGGAATGGGCATCCAACACCGACAGCGATGTCTTCTTCCTGAAATCCACCTCCACATGGTACATCCTGGTCTCCGGACGCTGGTTCAAGTCGGCCTCGCTCGATGGTCCCTGGACCTTCACCACGCCTGACATGCCGTCGGATTTCCAGAACATTCCAGAGGACGCGCCCTATTATTCGGTGCGCTCCTCCATTCCCGGAACGTCCGAGGCGTCCCAGGCACGTCTCAAGGCCAGCATTCCGACAACGGCACGGGTCGAGGTCGGCTCGGTCTCGGCGGATGTCTCCTACGCCGGAGACCCTGAATTCGAGAAGATCGAGGGCACGTCCCTGTCCTACGCGGTCAATACCAGCGACCAGGTGATCCAGGTGGGCGCGAAGTATTACGTGCTGCAGGACGGCGTCTGGTTTGTCGGTGACAGCCCGGAAGGCCCGTTCCAGGTAGCGACCTCCGTGCCGGACGAGATCTACACGATTCCGCCCTCCTCGCCGGTCTACAACACCACTTATGTGCGGGTGTACGAGAGTGAGCCGGGTGCGGTCTGGTACGGCTATACGATGGGCTACCTGACCGGCTTCCTCGCCTGGGGGACCTTCGTCTACGGCACCGGCTACTACTACCGGCCCTGGTTCCGGCCGGGCCTTCGGCCGATCTATTTCCCGCGTCCGGTGAGCTACGGCATCGGCGCTTTCTACAATCCGATCCGGGGAACCTTCGGCCGCTACGGCTACGCTTATGGCCCGCTGCGCGGCATTGCCGGCGGCGGCATCTACAATCCGCGCACCGGTGGATACATCCGCGGCGGCGCGATCAGCGGACCGCGCGGCAGCGCCGGTTTCATCTCCGCCTACAACCCGCGCACGGGCAACCGGATTATCGCGGGAGGTGCCCGGGGCATCTACGGCTCCTGGGGCGGCAAGGTCGTGACCGGTCCGCAATGGTCGCGCACCCGCGACCTGCAGGCCGGCGCGGTCAATCGCTGGAAACAGGAAGGGGCCACCGGGCGTGTTGCCAATCTGGGCCGCCGTGGCGACGTGTTCGCCGGGCGGGACGGCTCGGTCTATCGCCGGGATGGCGACAACTGGAAGAAATTCGAGGGCGGCCGCTGGGGTGATGTCGCAGCGCCGTCGCGTGAAAACATCCAGAACCGGCTCGGGGACATCGGCGCGGGCGCAGCCATCGGGGCGGGAGCCGGCGCGGCGCTGGCCAACCGGCCGATCGGCGACAAGCTTCAGAACCGCCCGAACGCCGGCAACCGGCCAAATATCGAACGTCCGGCCAACCTGCCGGCCGGCCAGAGGCCGAATGTCCAGCGGCCCAACGTTCAAAAGCCGAATGTGCAAAGGCCGGCGCAACGGCCAAACGTGCAAAAGCCGAATGTTCAGCGGCCCGCGCAGCGCCCGAATGTGCAAAAGCCGAATGTTCAGCGCCCGGCACAACGTCCGGCGACACGCCCCACCAAGCGGCCCCAGGCGCCGGCCCATCTGAACCGGGACCGGCAGGCGCGCCAGGCCGGCAACCGCCAGGTCAACCGCCAGCGCAACGTTCAGCGCTCGCGGCCACAGGCCCGCCCGCAACGGGGCGGTGGCCGCCGGCGGCGGTAGGTTTGTGAGAAAGGCGACCGCACATTCCGCGTTATCCTGAGGAAGCGCAACTGCGCTGTCTCGAAGGATGGGCCTCACGCCTGGGTGCTTGCCGCCCATCCTTCGAGACGGACCTGCCGGCCCTCCTCAGGATGACGCCGTTTGTTTGGCGCTGCTGCTGCGAGAGAGGACTGCCTGCAGCTATATCGGCAGGTCGCGGGCATCCGCGATGGCTTCCATGGTCATGTAGGACGTGACCGTGTCGAGATCGACCTTCTCGATCAGGCGCTGATAGACCCTGTCGAAAGCGTTCATGTCCTCCACGACGACTTTCAGCATGTAGTCGTAGTCGCCAGCGATCCGGTAGAAGTCGATCACGTTCGGGATCGCCAGGACCTCGCCGCGGAACGTTTCCAGCCAGTCCTTGGAATGGTGGCGCGTGCGGATCATCACGAAAACGGTGAGGTCGAGCCCGAGCCGCTCCGGATCGAGCCGCACCGTGTGACCCTCGATCAGTCCGCTTTCATAAAGCGCCTTCAACCGCCGCCAGCACGCATTCTGCGACAGCCCGACCCTGTCGGCGAGTTCGCGTTGCGACAGGCGGGCATCCCGTTGCAGGGCGCGCAAGAGTGCGCGATCAATATGATCGAATTTCTTGTCCATATTCGATCAAATGACACAAATTTAGCGTAATGACAATCAAGGAAGGTGAGGAACACCAATCCTGAAGGGTCGTATGATCCACGCAAACAGGATCTGGAATTTCACATGACCCACACAACGGGCACGGCCCTCGACCATTTTCGCAACGCCCTTTCCGGCCCGGACCTGATCGCGCGCCTGCGCACCGGTCTGATCGGTGAGGGCGCCACGATCGCCGGTCCGTTCGGAGACCGCGAGCTGATCTATGCCGACTATGTCGCCTCCGGACGCGCCCTGCGCCAGATAGAGGACTTCGTGCTGGAGGAGGTGCTGCCGGTCTACGCCAACAGTCACACGGAAGCCTCTTTCTGCGGCGGTACCATGACGCGCATGCGCGAGGTGGCACGCAGCGAGATCGCCCGGATCTGCGGCGCGGACACACGTTTTGCCACCGTCTTTTGCGGCGCAGGCGCAACGGCGGGCCTGAACCGGCTGGTGCACCTGCTTGGTGTTTCCGGCGCGGCTGTACGCGGTGAAAACCCGCTCGTTGTGATCGGCCCCTATGAGCACCATTCCGACATCCTGCCCTGGCGGGAAAGCGGCGCCGAAGTCGTCGAGATCGGGGAAGCCGCGGAGGGCGGACCGGATCTGGCTCACCTGGAAAAGGTGCTGAAGGCGTCCGGCAAGGGACGGCTGATCGTCGGTGCGTTTTCACTGATGTCCAATGTCACCGGCATCGTCACGGACGAGGTTGCCGTCACCCGGCTGCTCAAGCGCCACGGCGCGCTCAGCGTCTGGGACTGCGCCGGCTCCGGGCCCTATCTGCCTGTCGACATGATGGCCGGTACCGATGCACAAAAGGATGCGGTTGTCGTCTCGCCGCACAAGTTCATCGGCGGCCCGGCAGCCTCCGGTGTCATGATCCTGCGCAAGGCGGCCGTGCAGAAGGCTACGCCGGTTTTTCCGGGCGGGGGCACCGTCCGTTTCGTATCCCCCTGGGACCATGACTACAGCGACAACATCGCCGCCCGCGAAGAGGCGGGGACGCCGAATGTCATCGGCGATATCCGTGCCGCGCTGGCCTTTCTGGTCAAGGAGGCCATCGGACAGCGGCTGATGGACGAGCGTCATGCCGCCTGGCGCGCCAAGGCGCTCGGCGTCTGGCAGGACAATCCCGCAATCGAGATCCTGGGCAATGCGAATGCCCGCCACGTCTTGCCGGTGTTTTCCTTCCGCATTCGCGATCTCGTGCGCGGCGGCTATATCCACCAGCAGCTGGTCACCCGCATGCTGTCCGATCTTTACGGGATCCAGGCAAGGGGCGGCTGCGCCTGCGCCGGGCCTTATGCCCACCGGCTGCTCCAGATCAGCAGGGAAGAATCGGAGACCCTGCGCCGGGGGATTCTCTCCGGTGAGGAACTGAAGAAACCCGGCTGGACCCGGCTCAATTTTTCCGTGCTGATGAGCATGGAAAAAGCCGACAGGGTCATCGCTGCCGTCGAGGATCTGGCAATGAATCCTTATCCGGTCGCGGATTATTATGACTGCGACAGGTCCACGGCCCGCTTCAGGGCCGTCCCGGACGCAGCATAGGAAAGACACACATGTGCCGCTGGGCAGCCTGGAGCGGGGCTCCGAAATATCTTGAAGAACTCATCTGCGATCCGGACCATTCGCTGATCGACCAGAGCCGCAACGCGCTGTCCTGCAAGACCGCGGTCAACGCGGACGGTTTTGGTGTCGCCTGGTATGGAGACCGGGAAACACCATGTCTCTACAAGGACGTGCGACCGGCCTGGTCGGATCCGAACCTGTTGCAGATCGCCGGGCATGTCCGCTCCGGCCATTTCCTGGCCCATGTCCGGGCCTCCACGGGCACGGCGACGACCCGCGAAAACTGCCATCCGTTCACCCATGAGCGCTGGACTTTCATGCATAACGGCCAGGTCGGCGGCTATGACCGGGTGCGGCGGCGGCTCGACAACATGATTCCGGACGATCTCTACCGGCACCGGATCGGCGGTACGGACAGCGAAAGCCTGTTTCTCGTCGCGCTGGCCTATGGCCTGAAACAGCATCCGCGCGCGGCCATGGCGCGTGCCGTCTTCGAGGCCGAGGCCCTGTCCCGCTATGCCGGGACGACACCGCACATGCGCTTCGCCGCCGGCTGGTCCGACGGTACGGTGCTTTACGCCGCTCGCTATGCTTCGGACGCCTTTGCACCCTCGCTCTATTACCGGGTCTATGAAGACGGCGTCATGGTCGTCTCCGAACCGCTCGACGGAGCCCGCGGCTGCTGGATGGAAGTGCCGCAGGGCCAGATGATCGAGGTCCGGGACGGCAGGGTGAACCAGGCAGCGTTCCTGAGCGACGAGGAACTCGCCGAGGCCTGACCCGTCAAGCGTTGTTTGACTGCTTCTTGCCAAGATTTCAGGGCCTTTGCCAATAAACTCAGCGTCATCCTGAGGAGCCGCGCTTGCGGCGTCTCGAAGGATTTGCCGCACGGAAATGAGCAAGTGGCAGATCCTTCGAGACGGACCTGGCGGTCCTCCTCAGGATGACGTGGATTGTGTAGCAAAGACGGGCGGACACAATAAGATTGGGTCGGCGGGACCTAACTCTCCACCCAGTGCCACGCTGTTTCTATGTCCGCCTTGTCGAAATGCTTTTCCTGGATGCCGACCATCCTGGCGAAGGTGGCGTCGACCGCGACCAACGCGGCCAGCAGCTTGCTGTCGGTCACAATGGCAACCTTGTTCATGTGCTGCATGTTGGTGAGCACCCACTTGATGTCCGCGGCGGCAGCTTCGAAGGAAACACCGGCATGCTCGCCGATGACCACCAGGACGCTGATCTTGCCGTGATCCTCGATCAGGTCTTCGGCCTTGGCGATCAGTTCCTTTTCCTGATCCATTTCGATCTTCCCGGTGATCTCGACACCGAGAACCGGTCCCCGGCTGCGCGGCAGGATCGTATACATGGCAGTTCCTCCGACGATGCGCACAGTTGCCAGTGCAACCGGAGCAAGGATAGGAGCAGGAGCGGGCAGGGATCAAGGAATGGCTTTGCCTTCCGGGTTACTGCGTAGTGCGTATTGCCCCGGGCGCGGGGGTCCTCAGGCGGTTTCCTGTTCCAGCCCGATCAGGATGTCCCGTGTCTGTACATCGACCCTGTCGCGGATTTGCCGCGTAAGCGGGGAACAGTCCGTCCGGTCCCGCCCGTAGCCCAGATTGAAGTCGTAGAAAATCGCATCCCGTGTCGGCATCAGCAGGTGCTGCAGCATGGTCTCAAGCTTGTCGAAAGCCTTGGCAAGCTGCGCTTCGAGGCTTTCCGCAGCGTTGTATTCATCGAAAAGGGCCAGCAGCTCCGCTGCAAGGTCCAGGGGCAAGGGCGTGCACAGGGTCTGGAAGTCGCGCCGCTCGCGGGCCGCGCGATCGTCCCCCGGTGTCTGGTGGGGCGCAGGCACATCGCCGGAGATGGCTTCGCCGAGATCGTGGACCAGGCTGAGCTTGAGCAGCTTGGGAACATCCAGTCCCTTCAGGTCACGTTCGAACAGCAGGATCATCAGCGCCAGCCGCCAGCTGTGTTCGGCGGTGCTTTCCGGCCGGCCCTTCCGGGTTGCCCCCGAGCGGAGCGTGTCCTTCAGTTGTTCGCAGGCCTGGAGGAAATCGAGAATACCGGTCAGTCTGGCCGGGTCGATCGTGTCGGGCGGGGAGGGGAAGTCGCTCTGTGTCATGGAACCGACGTTACCAGCCTCGCACCGCCCGCCTAAGCAGGCGAATATTTTATGCGGCCGGCTCTTCGCGAACGAGCCGCGCGAAGCTGCCGTCCGAAAGCGGCAGTCGGGAAATGCGGATAAGACTCTCCGGGATCGTCATTTCCGGATAGTCGACCCTTTCGGTCCGGTAGACGATGTCGGGTCCTGCCGGCTCGAACCAGCCATGGTCCGCGAGACGGTGTTCCGTTGAGCGGATCCCTTCCGAAGCAAAGCGCCACAGGGGCCGGTTGAGAAACTCGGACACGGGCGCACGCCACTCCGCTGCCCGGGAGGGCGACATCGCCAGCAGCCTGTGTGTCAGGTCGCAGACCAGATGAACCGGAGCTCCGGACCGGGTGACGAGGTCGAGCAGCGCCCGGTCGGATGCCGTCTCGGGCCGTGCCCGCAGGAGCTGGGTGATCTTCTGCAGATGCCGGCCTTCCGGTCTGGCCTGGCCGCTCTCCCACCTGGAAATCCGCGTCTGCGACACGCCGAGATCCCGCGCCAGCACTTCCTGCTTGACGCGGTTGAGCACCCGCCACCGGCGCAGGGACGGGCCGAGACTGGAATTGAGAACGGCGGTTTCCGTCGGCATGGCCTCAGGATACAGCGTTTCGACGTGAACTGCATTGGGAAACCAACAGGGGAAACAGCCGAAGGCCGGAGTGAAGACGAAATCCGGTCAAAAGAATTTTCCTCAAGCCTCCCATTCGTCCTCCCGGCCAAGCGCAGCGCGAGCCGGGAGGATGAAGTCGGGCTGGTTCTGCTGGATACGAAGTTCGCTTACCGGTATTTTTCGATGAACCCGTCGATCGGCAGATTGCGGAAGTCCGGCAATCGCTCTTTCAACTGGTCATGGCTCCAGTCCCACCAGGCGATCTCCATCAGGGCGTCTTCCTGTCCTTCGGTGAATCTGCGCTTGATCGGCTTCGCGGCGACGCCACCGACGACGGTATAGGGGGGAACATCCTTTGAAACGACCGCGCCCGCCGCGACGATGGCGCCGGTGCCGATGGTCACACCGGCGAGCACGGTGACATTGTGACCGATCCAGACGTCGTGGCCTAGGGTCACCCAGTCGTTCTTGCGCCACTGGAAGAAGTCGCCGTCATCCTCGCCGAGGCCATAGGCCGCCGCGCGGTAGGTGAAGTGATGCTGGGACGCGCGCCAGGTGGCGTGGTTGCCGGGGTTGAGACGGACCCTGCGGGCAATGGAGCAGAACTTGCCGATGGTCGACCAGACCACGTCGCCGTCCTGGACAATATAGGAATAGTCGCCCATCCGGCTCTCGCGCATATGCGTTTGGGCTCCGACCTCCGTCCAGACGCCGAGTTCGCAATTCAGGACGCTCGCGTCCGGATGAATGTTCGGAGATTCGGTCAGTGTCGGTTTCTCGGTAGGCGCGGACATGAAGGCTCCATGGGTGTCAGGGAAGAACTGAGGCGCGTTTTAGCCGTGTCGAGAACGGCTCCGGTGACGGTTCGATGACAGTGTGATGACTGTTTTCAGATTTTTCCGGTTTTTGTCTGCTCGGAAAATTGAAACCGGGACATATTTTTCCTGCGCGCGAAAAACCGGCGTGCAACGAATTTGAACACACGCGTTTGACTGTCTGGAACACGGGAAGCTTCTGAGCACGCTGCGGAATTGGAAGCCTCTTGTGTGCCCGTACCCGTTTCTAAGGCGGCTATGTCATTGATCCGTCACAAATCTTTGACGTTTCAGTCAAGGTTCCGTCATCAACCTGTAATCGTTCGATGGCTCATGTCGCCCAGCACAAAACCAACACGGACAGGGCTGGCGCGTGATTCAGTTTCAGGATGTCACCAAGACTTTCGGGTCTCGGACCGCGGTCAACAAGGTAAGTTTTAATATCGACCGGCCGCAGATGGTCGGCATCATCGGCAGGTCCGGTGCGGGCAAATCGACTCTGCTGCGAATGATCAACCGGCTGACCCCGGCGACCTCCGGGCAGATCTTCTTCGAAAACAGGGACATTCTTGGCCTGAAGGGCGGCATGATGCGCCGTTGGCAGCGCGACTGCGCCATGGTGTTCCAGCAGTTCAATCTGGTGCCGCGCCTGGATGTCGTCACCAACGTGATGCTCGGCCGTCTGAACGGTCACGGCACCCTGAAAAGCCTGTTCAACATCTTCAGCGCAGACGACGTCAACGCCGCTCTGGAGGCGCTTGACCGACTGGGTATTGCCCAGGAGGCCCCCAAGCGCGCCGAGGAACTCTCCGGCGGTCAGCAGCAGCGCGTCGCCATTGCCCGGGCCCTGATGCAGGATCCGCACATGATCCTCGCGGATGAACCGATCGCCTCGCTCGACCCGATGAACGCGAAGATCGTGATGGACGCGCTGCGCGAGATCCATGAGCGCGACAACAAGATCGTCCTCTGCAACCTGCATACGCTCGATACGGCACGCGGCTATTGCGACCGGGTCATCGGCATGCGTGACGGCTTCATCGTCTTTGACGGTGCGCCGGAGGACCTGACCACGGAAGCCGCGCGCGAGATCTACGGCGCCGACGAGACCTTCAACGAGGCGGCGACCTCGACAGCCATCGATGCCGGCAGGACCGGTTCCCAGGAATCCGCCGGTGCGATGACCCCGGCGGCGGCAGCGGTCTGATCCGGCTGCACACCCTATCAACGTCATCAAGATTGAGAACTCTCGGGGAGTGTCCCACATGAAAATCGTTGCCAAAGTCGCTGCGCTGGCCGCAGTCAGCATGATCGCTCTGAACGCCTCTTCCGCAGGCGCTGAAGAAATCACCGAATTCCGTATCGGCATCCTGGGCGGTGAAAACGCCTCCGACCGCCTGCGCGCCTACGAGTGCCTGGAAACCAAGACCGCCGACCTGCTCGGCGTTCCGGTCAAGCTGTTTGCGCCGGCCGACTATAACGGCGTCATCGAAGGCCTGCTTGGCGGCAACCTCGACCTGGCATGGCTGGGCGCTTCCGGCTACGCGAAAGTCTACCTGACCGACCCGGAAGCTGTTGATCCGGTTCTCGTCAAGGTCAATGTTGACGGCGGTTACGGTTACTATTCCATCGGCTTTTCGCGCGTCGACAGCGAGATCAACTCCCTGGAAGACATGAAGGGCAAGGTCTTCGGCTTCGGCGACCCGAACTCCACGTCCGGCTACCTGATCCCGTCCATCGCCATCCCGCAGGAAGGCTACTCCATGGAAAAGGGTGAGTATTTCGGCGATGTCGTCTTCACCGGCGGTCACGAGCAGACCATCGTTGCCGTGTCCAACGGTGACATTGACGCCGGCGTGACCTGGGCTGACGGCCTCGGCGAGTGGGAAGACGGCTACAACTCCGGCGCTCTGCGCAAGGCCTCCGACGCCGGTCTCGTCGACATGACCGAACTGCAGCAGATCTGGCGGTCCCCGGTGATCCCGGAAGGCCCGATCGTCCTGTCCAAGAAGCTGCCGGAAGACGTCAAGGTCAAGATGACCGGTCTGATCGCGTCCATGAACTCGATCGACCCGGACTGCGCCTACAACATCGCGGCCGGTGAGACCAAGGGTTTCATGCCGATCACCCACGAAGCGTACGTGAACATCATCGAAGCCCGTAAGGCCAAGAACAAGAACTGAGCGGTTCGCTTGAACCCGAACGCGGGCCGGTTTTCGGCCCGCGTTTTCTGAGGACACCTCAAAGGACCCTGGTAATGGCCGTTGCCGCTCTCGAACAGGAAATCCTGACTCTGCGCAAACGACGTCAGCTCTATTCCCTCATCGGGTTGCTGCTTGTCGTTGCCGTGCTGGTTTCCGGATACTCGAAATCGAACGCGATGAATTCCGGCGGCTTCTTGCAGGGCCTGTCCAAGTTCTTTGATTATCCCGGCGAAATCGTCATCGAAGCCTGGGAAGCAGGGCCCGCTTTTTTTGCCCTGATCATCAAGTTTGTCCCGGCCATGCTGGAGACCCTGAACATTGCCGGCGTGGCCACATTGCTTGGTGGCGCCATGGCCGTTGTCCTGGCGATGGCCTCGACCCGCAATGTCGACAGCTGGGGACCACTCATCCCGGTGGTGCGCCGGATGATGGACATCATGCGCGCCTTTCCGGAACTGATCATCGCGCTGTTCCTGATCTTCGTGCTCGGCTCCAGCCCCGTTCCGGCGATGATTGCCGTCGCCTTTCACACGGCAGGCGCGCTGGGCAAGCTGTTCTCCGAGGTCAACGAGAATATCGACCGCAAGCCGATCGAGGGCCTGTCCGCCTGCGGTGCCAGCTGGTTGCAGCGCATTCGCTACGCGGTCATGCCGCAGGTCGCCCCGAATTACCTGAGCTATTTCCTGCTGCGTCTGGAGATCAACGTGCGCGCCTCGGCCATTCTCGGCTTTGTCGGTGCGGGCGGTATCGGCCAGGAACTGAGGCGGACCATCGGCTGGGGCAAGGGCGCCGGTGACGAGACCGCCGCGATCTTCGTGCTGCTGTTTGTCACCATCATGCTCATCGACCAGGCGTCGTCCTACCTGCGCGGCAAGCTTGTCGGCGCCGGCCGGGCTCATTGAGGACTTGCGACATGGCTATCGACACGCTCAATCAACCCGCCTTCGACCGCAACTCGGTCTTCAGGAATGTCCGCCGCCGCGCCTGGGTGACCGTCGGCGTGCCCTGCGCCGTTCTGGCCTATCTCGTCTATACCTGGTTTGCCTTTGGCGTTCCGGACTTGCTGGCCAAGGCGCAGCCGGAGCGGGCGGCGATCCTGGCAACCGATTCTGTCGCCTACAAGGTCCATGTCACCAAGCTCCTGCGGCGCGACATCATGGAAGTGGCCATCGAAGGCGAGCGCCGGGCGACATACGACACCGAGGATCTGCCGGATTGGGTCGAGGTCGATGGCACCGATGCGTTCGTCGATCTCGGCAAGGGATATACGGTGTCGATCACCGGCAAGGTCATGGAATTCGACATTCCGGACTATGGACTGGTCAGGGTCACCGCGACCAACAGCGGCGTTAACTCGGAGCTGCCGCCGGGTCCCGTGCCGGACTGGCTCAAGGACGATCCGAAGAAATTCGACGCCCGCCCGACGCTCGACCGGCGCGTCCAGGTGACCCGGACCAAGATCGAGGTGCACAACTATTTCGGCGGCTGGGAGAACTTCTGGTTCCCGTTCACCTCAGAACTCCACGGCATGCCCTTCAGCCAGCTCTGGGCGCTGGCTCTGTCGAACGAGCGGATCGACCCGGAACAGTCCAACATGTCGTTTGTCCTGCACGAGTTCCTGGACAATCCGGACTGGCAGCACGGCGAAGTCTTTGTTGCGCTGCTCGAAACCATCATGATGGCGGTCCTGGGAACGCTGACGGCCGCGATCTTCGGACTGCCGCTGGCCTTCCTGGCGGCGCGCAACTTCACGCCCTCGATGATCCTGCGTTTCGGCACCCGCCGCCTGTTCGATTTCCTGCGCGGCATCGACATGCTGATCTGGTCGCTGATCTTCATCCGGGCCTTCGGCCTCGGTCCGTTGACCGGCGCGCTCGCCATTGCCTTCACCGACACCGGTTCGCTCGGCAAGCTGTTCTCCGAGGCCCTGGAGAACATCGACAACAGGCAGGTCGAAGGGGTTCGGGCGACCGGAGCCAGCCAGATCCAGCGTTACCGCTTCGGGGTGATCCCGCAGATCCTGCCGGTCTTCGTCTCCCAGGTGCTCTACTATCTGGAATCCAACACCCGCTCGGCCACGGTCATCGGCGCGCTCGGCGCCGGAGGGATCGGCCTGATGCTGGTGGAAACCATGAAGACCTCCCGCGACTGGGAAAACACCAGCTACATCATCATCCTGACAATCGTCGTGGTGATCGCGATGGACCAGGCATCCGGGTGGTTGCGGCGCAAGCTGATCGAAGGGAGGTAGTGATCAGCTCAGATAAGCAAAACGGTCAGAGTACAACCTTCTTTTTCTTCGAGGCCTAATGCGTTAGCTTGCAATCGATGAACTCGAATTCCTAGTTATGGATTGCAAACATATGTTCCGAGTTGGGGGCTTCTCGGATGAAGGTTTTTGAAACCGGCCTGCGTATCGGCGCTCGGCTGAACGGCTATTACGAGATAGATGCTCCCATCGCCCAGGGCGGGGTCGGCATGGTGTACAGGGCGCATGACCTGGAAACTCTGGGGCCGGTCGCGATAAAAGTTCTGCATCCCGTTTTCTCTTCAGATCCGGTGTTTCTGAAACTTTTCCGCCGCGAAGCACTCATTCTTCGAGATCTGAGACATGATGCGCTGACCCGTTCGTATGTTTTTGCGCGAGAACCCGACCTCGGGGTGCACTATCTCGCGATGGAATACATAGACGGCCCGTCCCTTGCCGAAAAATTGAATGAGGGTGCGCTACGACCTGACATTGCCTACGAGTTGCTGCGCAGACTGGCTTCGGGATTGGACGCGGCCCATCAAATGGGCATCGTTCATAGGGACATTTCACCGGACAACATTCTTCTCCCCGGCGGGGAAGTGACGAAGGCCAAAATCATAGATTTCGGGATAGCCCGTTCCGATGCGCACGGAACAACCGTGATCGGCAGCGGGTTTGCCGGAAAAGAGCTTTATGCCTCACCGGAGCAGATTGGTCTTTTCGACGGTCAAGTGACAGCACGTACCGATGTCTATTCTCTCGGGCTTGTTATTGCGCATGCTTTGAGCGGTAAAAGAATAGACATGGGAGGCACTCATGTTGACCTTGTTGAAAAACGCAAGAAGGTTCCGGATTTAGGGCAGCTCGACGAGAGGTTTCAGGCACTGCTTTCAGCTATGCTTCAACCTGATCCGAATGATCGTCTGCAGAGCATGTCTGACGTGATGAATTGGCGACTTTTTGAAAGAATGCCGGTACAGGTCAGCAATCAAACGGGACTAGAAGAGTCTCTTGAAGCCACTTTGATTAGTGAACTGTCTGACAAACAGGGCAAAAGTATTTTGCATGAGCAGGTTCTGTCTTCAGAGCTCGACCGCTTGGTGCACGAAATGCAAAGAGATAAGCCCGATGTAGTGGAACCTGTAAAGAGCGTTTCAAATCAACAAGAACTTAATATTCCAGCAGAAATTGGAAAATCTGATTTCAGTTTGGGAGGGCAAAAGCCTAGGGAGTTTGGAGTTGTTGTTGAATCGGGTTTGAAGGAAAGAAATGACTATTTGGCCAAGAAAGTAATTCCAAATGTGGTGAAGGTCTATTTTTGGAATGTTTGGGGTGCCACGGTTTTGGTAGTCATGTCGATCATGTTAGCGGCATTGGTGTATTTTGAGTGGGTATCGCCTTGGAAAGGTGGAACATTTGGTCCATTTGGAACAAATAGATCCGCGAACTCGTTTATTTACAAAATTCAAAATAGTGAGAGTGGAGCATCCGTAAGAGATTTAAGTTTAATAGAAAAAGATGGAAAGTTTTTTATACGTGGGTCTTTTTTTGATGATCAAGATTTCTGGGATGTTTGTGAGGATTTGAAATTTTCTTATCGGAATGTCGAGTGCAGAATCTACAAATAAAGCGCAACTTTTTGGTGGAGCGATTTTTTAACTCCGTTCACTGGGCACAGCGATTGCAATAAAGAGACTTCCTAAAAATCTATTTTACTATTTCTTGCCGTATTTCCGTCGCGCTATCGTGGCAGCGTCGGATCAGTGATTCATTGCTGGAGGAGGGGGCTTTGCCTCAGCGGGTCTTGAAACGTCTTCTGGGAAGTCTGGTCGCAACAGGTCTGGTCGGACTGGTCTCGACGAGCGCAGCATACGCCATCGAGAGTTGCGTCGCCTCTCTCAAGAAACAGGCGATCGCGGCCGGTGTACGTCCGGAAATCGCCGAACAGATGCTGGGCAAGGCCTCCTACGATGAAAAGGTCATCCGCTTCTCCACCTCGCAACCGGAACACAAGACCGAGATCTGGGACTACATGGCCTTCCTGGTCGACCCGCAGCGGATCCAGGACGGCAAGAAAAATCTCAACCAGCACAGCCGCACGCTTGCCTCGATCGAAAAGCGCTATGGTGTCAACCGGCACGTGGTTCTGGCGGTCTGGGGCATCGAAAGCGACTACGGCAATTTCCGCGGTGATTTTTATACGCCTCATGCCCTGGCCAATCTGGCCTGCGCCGGCAAGAGGCGCCAGAAATACTTCCGCGGCGAACTGATCAAGACCCTGCAGATCGCCTCTCGCGGAGATGTTCCGGCGAAGGATTTTGTCGGATCCTGGGCCGGGGCCTTCGGCCAGACCCAGTTCATGCCGAGCACCTACAACAGTCTCGCGGTCGATTTTGACGGCGACGGCCGCAAGGATCTCGTGAACTCGGTGCCCGATGCGCTCGCGTCGACAGCAAATTTCCTGAAGAATGCCGGCTGGCGCGACAGCCGCCCCTGGGGCTACGAGGTCACGGTGCCGAATGGCTATTCGGGCCCATCGGGCCGCAAGACATACGCCTCCCTGTCGACCTGGTCGAAGCGCGGCCTGAAAAGGGTTGGTGGCGGTGGTCTGTCCGGAAAACTGGAAGCCGCGCTGATCCGGCCGGCAGGTGCCAACGGTCCGGCCTTTCTTGTGACCCGGAACTTCCGCGCGCTCCGCTCCTACAACGCCTCGACGTCCTACGGGCTCGCGATTGCCCTTCTGTCGGAGCTGGTCGCCGGCCGTGAACCGTTCAAGACGCCCTGGCCGACCAGCAACCCGGGCCTGTCCCGCGCCCAGCGTCTGGAGCTGCAGAAGCTTCTGAACAGGAACGGTTTCGATGTCGGCGAACCCGACGGCAAGGTCGGGCCGGCAACACGTGCCGGCATTCGCAAGGCGGAGGCCAAATACGGCCTGCCTGTTACCGGGCGGCCGTCCTGGAACGTCTATACGGCGCTTGGCGGCAAGTGAGCGAACCCTCAGGCGTCCGATGACGCCTCGCCGGTCTGCACGAGAGCGGCTCTCTCAACTGCAACACCTGAGAAACATTGGCGATCATAGCCATTTTTCCGGATTTGCGCCGGACACTCATTGGGATAAGCGATAGATATGTTGCGTTGCGAAAGACCGCAGCGCAATATATTGGTGTTTTTCTGGAGGAATGGCATGTCCGGACGCATATTGACTGTCGCACAGCAAAAAGGCGGTTCAGGCAAGACAACGCTGGCTGTCCACCTTGCGGTGGCTCTGGCGAAATCGTCCGGCGAGCCGGTCGCTGTCCTGGATGTGGATCCGCAGGGCTCGCTCGGGACCTGGTTCGAGGCACGCGAGGACAGGCTCGGAGAAGACAATACCGGCCTGGAATTCAGGACCGCTTCCGGCTGGGGCGCACGCCGTGAAGCCAGGTCACTGGCACGCTCCCACGGGTATGTGGTCGTGGACACGCCGCCCAAGACGGATGTCGATGCCAAGCCGGCCATTGATGTCGCCGATTTTGTCATTGTCCCTGTCCAGCCGACACCGGTTGACTTGTGGGCGACCTCGCAGACGCTCGAGATGGCGTCCCGCGAAGACACGCCGGCGCTGCTGGTCTTGAACCGGGTGCCGCCGCGCGCCTCCCTGACCGGAGAAATGGCCGCGGCCATAGCGCAATCCGACTATGACGTGCTCGCGGCCCGTCTCGGCAACCGGACGGTTTTCGCCGCCGTGATGGGACAGGGGGCGGCTGTTACCGAAACCGCGCCCGGCAGCAAGGCGGCGAAGGAAGTCGACATCCTGATCGAAGAGCTGATCGGACGGATCGGCTAACGTTCCGGCAGCTCTGCATCCGTAGGAATGCCCATCAGTCCATTTTTGCCTTGTCCTTGTCATGATCCGGTGCCTTGATAGGGAAAATTCTCGGCCCGGGAGGACTGGCCATGTCCATTTATTCGATTGTTTCAAAACGCTTTCATCAGAAACCAGGCACTCAGTTCAAGGCTTTGCGCGCGCTCCTGCTCGCAGCCGGTGCCGCTGTGTTGCTTTCCTTGCCGGCAGCTGCACAGGACAAGCGGATCGTCACCATCGACGATGCCGATTACTTCGGCTCCGACTACAGAACCGTCAAGGATGTCGACCTCGAGGGCTGCAAGTCCTCCTGTCTTGGCGACAACCAGTGCCGGGCATTCACCTACAACACGTCCGCAGGCTGGTGTTTCCTGAAATCCGATTTCGGTGAATTGCAGAGCTTTGTCGGTGCGATCGCCGGGCGTGTGGTCGAGGTCCAGGCGCCGCGGGCCGACCAGAGCGCGGACCGGAAGGCGGAACTCGTGTTTGTGCCGCGTTCCCAGCTGGAAAGCGCGGAGACCTATTCTCTCAGCATCGCCAATTCGGTGCGCGCGGGTGGACAGTCCGCCGATCGGTTGCGCCAAAGCGGTCTGGCTGCGCTTGGCAACAGGCAAGGGGCGCTTGCAGAAGCGGACTTCCTGCAGCTGATCAAGCTTGAACCCGGCGACTTCGAGGCCTGGGTGAACCTGTCGACGGCCTTGCTGCTTCAAAAGCCGGATGACTGGCAGGAGCGGGAAACCAAACGGAAAAATGCGATTTCCGCGTCCGTCAACGCCTATCTGAGGGCGGTCAGCGCACCGGAACGCTCGCTCGCGCTGGAACTTCTGGGCCGGGCTCTGACCAATCGCAGCGAATACAAGGTTGCCATCAAGGCGCTTCGGGCGTCGCTCGCGCTGGAGGAAAACACGACTGTCCGCCGCCGGTATGAAGAACTCATCGCCGAACATGGCTTCCGGATCGTGGACCATCAGGTGGATTCCGACAGTGCCGCGCCGCGCATCTGTCTCGTCTTTTCCCAAAAGCTGCCGGTCGGGGAAGACATGGCGCCTTATGTCTCCGTCGACGGTGAAGGCAGCTTTGCCATCGAGACCGAGGAAAACCAGATCTGTGCCGACGGCCTGAAACACGGCGCCCGATACCGGGTCACCGCACGCAGCGGGCTGCCGGCCGCCGACGGTGAGAAGCTCGAGAAATCCGCGGAACTGACGGTCTATGTCAAGGATCGCGCACCTTCGGTGAACTTCCTGAGCCGGTCCTATGTGCTGCCGTCGGGCGGCAATCCGACCATTCCGATCGTGTCGGTGAACACATCCGAGGTCGAGGCTTCGATCTACCGGGTCGGCAACCGGACGATAGCCGATGTCCTGCGGGACAACCGGTTCCTGCGCCAGCTTGATTCCTACCAGGCCGACCAGATCGAGGAAGAGCTTGGCGAGAAGGTCTGGACCGGAATTGTCGAGACCGGCAACGAGCTCAACCTCGATGTCACCACCGCGATCCCGGTCACAGAGACAGGCATTGACCTGAAACCCGGCGTCTACGCCATGACGGCGCGGTCGAAGCTTGACCAGCAGAACCGCTGGGGCGCCCTGGCAACCCAGTGGTTCCTGGTCTCCGATCTGGGCCTGACGGCGTTGACGGGGGACACCGGGCTTGCCGCGAATATCCGCTCGCTTACGACCGCGGAAGCGCTGGAAGGCGTGACCGTGCGCCTGCTTGCGGTGAACAACGAGATCCTTGGAGAAACGACCACCAACGCGGACGGGTTTGCCGATTTCGCCGTCGGCAAGACCCGTGGCCGCGGAGGGTTGGCGCCCGGCGTTCTGGTCGCGGAAACGTCGGATGGGGACTATTCCTTCCTGGACCTGCGCAAACCGGCCTTCGATCTTTCCGACCGGGGCGTCGAGGGGCGCCCGGCGCCCGGACCTCTCGATGTGTTTGCCTGGACCGAGCGCGGCATCTACAAGGCCGGGGAAACCGTTCATGCCCAGGCCCTGTTGCGCAATGCCAGCGCGGTCGCGCAGGAAAACTTCCCGCTTACCTTTGTGTTCAATCGTCCTGACGGCGTCGAACACGCGCGCTTCACCGTTGAAGACGGCGGTCTTGGCGGGCACCTTCAGGACCTGACCCTGGCCGCCTCGGCCCAGCAGGGCATCTGGTCCTGGCGGGTCCACGCCGATCCGAAGGGAAAGGCGCTCGCCGAGCAGACTTTCCTGGTCGAGGACTACCAGCCGGAACGGGTTGATTTCGATCTGGAGACCGCGGCCGCATCGTTCAGCAGGACCGGGCCCACGGAAGTGTCGCTGGAGGCGCGGTTCCTTTACGGCTCGCCGGCAAGCGGACAGTCTCTCGAAGGAGACGTGATCGTTCGTCCGGTGCGTGCGCTGGAAGCCTATCCCGGCTACCAGTTCGGCGTTCCGGACGCGGATGCCTATTCCGAGCGCGGCTCCATCACCTCCGGCCTGAAGACCGGTGACGACGGCAAGCTGACCTTCGAGGTCTTCATGCCGGACCTGCCCGAAACGACCATGTTGTATGACGCCGAACTGATCACACGTCTTGTCGAGGCCGGCGGCCGCTACGTGGAACGCAACCTCGATCTGCCCGTTGCACAGGACAGCGCCCGCATCGGCATCAAACCCGCCTTTGACGGCGGCGTTGACGAAGGCGGTCCGGCGGATTTCTCCGTGATCGTTGTCGGAGCCAATGGCGAGGAAATCGATGGGGAGGGACTCAACTGGACCCTTTCCAAGGTCGACCGCCGTTACCAGTGGTACCGCTATGACGGCCGCTGGTCCTACGAGCCGATCACGACGACGCGCCGCGTCGACAGCGGCGACTTCAACGTTGTTGCCGGCCAGCCCGCGCGGCTGTCCCTTCCTGTCGAATGGGGAGAATACCGTCTCGATGTCGCGGGCAGCGGCGCGCTGCAGACAACAACCCGGGTGACGTTCAATGCCGGCTGGTACACGGCCGACGCCACGTCGGACACGCCGGACTATCTGGATGTCGGGCTCGACAAGACCAGCTACCGGCCCGGGGATGTCGCCAAATTGCGCCTCAAGCCGCAGATGGCCGGTATCGCCGTGGTGAATGTGGTTTCCGGCGGTCTTCTGGCCAGTCAGACCGTGGAGGTCAGCGGCGAGGAGACCGAAGTCGAGATCCCGGTGAGCGACGACTGGGGGGCGGGGGCCTATGTCACCGCAAGCCTCTATCGTCCGATGGACCTGGATCAGAAGCGCATGCCGTCAAGGGCCATGGGTCTGTCCTGGCTGCAGGTCGACCCGGGAGCGCGGGCGCTCGACGTGGAACTGTCCGCGCCGGATCGTATCCTTCCGGAAACCACGCTCGAAGTACCGGTCAGGCTTGCCGGCCTCGCGCCGGGCACGCAGGCTTTCCTCACGGTCGCGGCGGTTGATGTCGGCATTCTCAATCTGACCGCCTATGAAACACCGGATCCGGAAAGCTGGTATTTCGGTCAGCGCCGCCTCGGCACGGATATCAGGGACCTCTATGGACAACTGATCGACCGGACCGCCGGGACACTCGGAAGGGTCAGGTCCGGAGGAGATGCGGCCGGCATGCGTCTGGATGCACCGCCGCCGGACGAAGAGCCCGTGGCACTGTTTTCCGGTCTTGTTGACGTTGGACAGGATGGCGGGACCACGGTGTCCTTCGACATTCCCGCCTTCAACGGAGCGCTCAAGCTGATGGCCGTTGCCTGGACAGCGGACGGCGTCGGTCATGCCGACAGGGAAGTGGAAGTGCGATCGCCCGTGGTGATGACCGCAAGCGCGCCTTCGTTCCTTGCGCCAGGCGATCAATCGCGCCTGGCACTGGAGATCGACAATGTCGACGGGGAGCCTGGCACCTACGAACTCGAGGTGTCCGTTGCCGAGGGGCTCAGCCTGGAAGCCGGAAGCGCCAGCCTGACGCGGTCTCTTGAGCTTGAACCCGGCGACAAGGACCTGGTGCTCTTGAGCGTCACGGCAGGCGACAGCCTGACGACGGCAGAAATCGTCGCCTCGCTGACCGGGCCGGATGGCAAGAGCTACGTGAAGCGGTTCGGACTGGAGGTCGAGGACACCCAGCCCGAGGTGGTGCGCCGATCGGTGTTCACGCTCGCGTCCGGTGACAACCTGAGCCTGACAGCGGACAGTTTCGACGGTCTGCGTCCAGACAGTGTCGACATCACGCTGACGGCGGGAGGGGCCGCGAGCATCGATGTCGCCGGACTTCTGGCGGCTCTGGACCGCTATCCCTATGGCTGCACCGAGCAAACCACCAGCCGTGCGCTGCCCTTGCTCTACTTGAGCGAAGTCGCGGAGGCCGCCGGGCTCGGTGGTGACAGCGCCATCCGTGAGCGCGTGGTCAAGGCGATCGCGCGGGTTCTTTCGAACCAGTCGTCGTCCGGCGACTTCGGTCTCTGGTCAAGCTATGGAGACGGGGATACCTGGCTCGACGCCTATGTCACGGATTTCCTGACCCGCGCCCGGGAAAAGGGATATCTGGTGCCGGATCTGGCTTTCGATACGGCGCTGGACAATCTGGAGAACAGGCTCGCCTACGCCTCCGACTTCCAGGATGGAGGCGAGGGTGTTGCCTATGCGCTTTACGTCCTGGCCCGCAACGGCCGCGCCTCCATGGGCGACCTGCGCTACTATCTCGACGCAAAGCTGCAGAACTTCGCCACGCCCATGGCAAAGGCGCAGGTTGCCGCCGGTCTCGCCCTTTACGGGGAAGGGGACCGGGCTGCAATCGGGTTCCGGGCTGCTCTTGCCGCTCTGCCGGCGGACACCACAGGCTCCTACCGCAGCGACTATGGTTCGCGTTTGCGCGACAGCGCCGCCGTGACCGACTACGTGGTGTCGGCGTCGATGGGTGATTCCCTCCAGGGGGAGGCTGTCGATCGCCTGAAGGCGGCACAGAGCGATGCACGAGGCAGGTCGACACAGGACATGGCCTGGCTGCTTCTGGCTGCCAAGGCCCTGAATGAATCGGCGGCCGAGGCCCGGCTGTCTGTTCGCGGCGAGGAAACGCCGGGTCGCCTGGCGTGGACGCTGGCCGGCAGTGAAGTCAGCCAGTTCCCTGCCGAGGTGAAGAACAATGGCGACGCCGCAACCGAGCTGCTGGTTTCGATCGCCGGCAAGCCTCTGGTCCCCGAACCTGCCGGCGGCAAGGACTATGCGGTCGAACGGACGGTCTACGATCTCGACGGCAATCCGGTCGATCCGTCCGCTGTGCCCGTCAACACGCGGCTCGCCGTCGTCGTCACCGTGCGTGCGCTCAGCAACAGGCCTGGCAGGCTGATGGTGGTCGACAGGTTGCCGGCGGGGCTGGTGATCGACAATCCGCGGCTGGTGCGCTCCGGCGATCTCGGCGGACTGTCTTTCCTCGACACTGTGGACCAGCCGGAGCACGCGGCGTTCTACGGGGACAGGTTCGAGGTTGCGGTCAACCAGACGCGCTGGAGCGACAAGGAACTCTCCTTTGCCTATCTCGCACGCGCGGCGACACCGGGAGACTACGCGCATCCGCCGGCTTCGGTCGAGGACATGTACAGCCCTGACCGGCGCGCCATCACCGCAACAGGCCGGTTCGTGGTGCTGGGTCCGACCCGGTAAAAGGCCGGGAGGCGCGTCATGCCCGTCTTGCGGCGTGTAAACTGGCTGAAGGTTCGGCGGTGGAGTGCGGCCGCCGGACTGGCATTCGGGGCACTTGCCTTTTGTGCGCAGCTCAAGGTCCGGCACGACTACCAGTCGCTGCCTCCTTTGTCGCAGCTTGCCGACCTGCCGCTGTCCACCGTCGTTCTCGACCGGGAGGACCGTCTGCTGCGTGCCTTCACAAGCGCGGATGACAAGTGGCGTCTGCCGGTGGACCTCGACGCCATCGACCCGCTCTATTTCAAGATGCTGCTTGCTTTCGAAGACAAGCGCTTTCATGAGCACGGTGGCTTCGACCTGTGGGCGATCATTCGCTCCGGACTTCAGAGCCTGCGCCACGGCCGGATCGTCTCGGGCGGGTCGACCCTGACCATGCAGGTCGCCCGGCTCCTGGACGAACGGCCGACAAAATCCCTCGCGCGGAAATACGAGCAGTTGCTCGGGGCTGTCCGGCTCGAAAACCGGTTCTCCAAGGAGGACATCCTGAGGCTTTACGTGCTGCGGGCTCCGTTCGGGGGCAATCTGGAGGGATTGCGGGCGGCGAGCCTGACCTGGTTCGGCAAGGAACCGGGACGGCTGACACCGGCCGAAGCCGCGCTTCTGGTTGCCCTGCCGCAGAGCCCGGAGGGCCGGCGGCCGGACCGGTTCCCGGACCGGGCACTCCAGGCACGCAACCGGGTGCTTGGGGTTGCCGCCAGGTCCGGGGTGGTCAGCGCCGAGGAAGCGGCTTCCGCGGCTGCCGAGCCGTTGCGGGCGCGGCGGCATGCCATGCCGCTTGTTGCGCCGCATGAAAGCCGGCAGGCCCGTCTCGACGCGCCGGAAAAACAGGTCCACCGGCTTACGATCGACCGGGATCTTCAATCGGGTCTGGAAACGCTTGCCAGGCGGAAGGCCGCCGTGATGCCGCGCTCGGTATCCCTGGCAATGCTTGTTGCGGATCACGAGACGGGCGAGATACTTGCCAGCGTCGGCGCGCCGGACCTTCTGGATGACACGAGAGCCGGGCACATTGACATGACCCGTGCGATCCGGTCCCCGGGTTCCACGCTCAAGCCGTTCATCTACGGCCTGGCGTTCGAGGAAGGCATCGGCCTGCCGGAAAGCTTTATCGTCGACAAGGCAACGGACATTGCCGGGTATCAGCCGACAAACTTCGATCAGTCCTATCAGGGCACCGTCACCCTTCGGGAAGCCCTGCAACTGTCCTTGAACACACCGGCCGTCAAGCTGCTGGAAGCGGTCGGCCCCGCGCGGCTGATCGCTCGGCTCAGACGTGCGGGTGTCAGGCCGGTCATGGAAAAGGGGATCGCCCCGGGACTGGCAATCAGTCTCGGTGGTTTGGGTCTTTCCCTGAGGGACCTGACCCAGGTCTATGCCGCGCTGGCGCGTGGGGGAACACCGGTCGCGCTGTCGGTGTGCCGGATGGACTGCGCCGAGCCGGACGCGGTTTCCGCTGCGGCTCCGGTGCTGAGCGAAAAGGCAAGCTGGCTGGTCGCCGACATATTGTCGGGATTGCCGCAACCGCTCGGCGCGCAGACCATTCCCGTCGCCTACAAGACCGGAACGGCTTACGGCTACAGGGACGCCTGGGCGATCGGGTTCGACGGACGCCATGTGGTGGCGGTCTGGTCGGGCCGTCCGGACGGGACGCCCGTTCCGGGTGAAACGGGAGCGTCAGTGGCCGTGCCGATCCTGTTCGAAGCCTTTCAGGTTCTTGGACCCACGAGGATTCGCTTGCCGTCCGCTCCCCCCGATGCCCTCGAGGCACTCAACCGGGACATTCCGGCCCCCTTGAGATACGCGAGGCTGCCTCAGCGGCACCGGTCCGCAAGGGCAACGGACCAATTGCGCATCGCCTATCCTCCAGATGGCGCGGAACTTGACCTGGGGGTCTCGAACGGGGCCGCCGGCGCCGGGCAGGCGCAGCCGCTTGTGGTCAAGTTCAAGGGAGGGGTCGGGCCGTTCTCCTATCTTGTCAATGGCAAGCCCTTTGGCCAGCGCCAGGGGGACAGGCAATTGGTCTGGAAGCCGGACACTTCGGGGTTCGCCGACGTGACCATCGTGGATGCCAAAGGGCGCAGCGCGGGAATCACGGTCTATCTGCGCTGACGTCCCCCTCCATTCGGGAGCCCCCTCAAAACGCGAATCTTTCAAGCCCGCCGAACCTTGAAGGTCCCCGGGCTGGCGTGTGCAAGGCCGTGGCGTTTCAATCCGGGTGTCCCGTGTGGTTGTGGAATGCCCGATGGGCATGCCTGAGAGGAATGTTGCCGGATTTATTGACCTGGTTCGCAAACAAGACCCGGAAAGTAGAAGAACACTTCCAAAAATTGAGTGAATTTCTTCGGAATTTCGTTGTTGTGAAGCAAGCCGGGCGAGAGCTGGAGGGATTAATTCGATTTCAGTTTGATGGAATCAATTTGCTTACTTGTAATTGGCGTCGAAATTCGTTTCCAGGGATGTAAGTGTTGTTGTTTCTGCAAAAGGCGGGGTCAGGTTCCGCAGAATAACGGGAAAGCTTTGAAACACAATTTGTTGCAGAAAAAACACACGGTGGCCCGACTGTGCATCCCTAGGGCTGTTTGGGCTTGCTGTGGCGGCTCGAGTTTGGTTCTTAAGCTTTGCGACGGCGAGTAATCGCTAGAAAAACGGTTCGGAAATTTTGATCTGGATCGTGTTTCGACGAAATCGCGGGGATGGAGCCCCGCCAGGAACCCGGTTCCGGTGTCGGCTCCAATGAAAATTGACTTTTGGAGGTCAGATATGAAACTCAAGAGCTTGATGCTCGGCGCGGCAGCAGTTGCCACCGCCACCACCGCTCAGGCAGCCGATCTTCCGGTTGCTCCGGAGCCGGTTGACTACGTTCGCGTCTGCGACGCTTACGGCGCACGCTTCTACTACATCCCGGGCACCGAAACCTGCCTGCGTGTTGGCGGCCGTGTTCGTACCCAGTTCATCGCGAACAACGTTCTGTCCAACGGCAACTGGTCCAACCGTGATTCCGACGGCTACGGCTGGCGCAGCCAGGCTTGGCTGTACCTTGACGCCCGCACCGCTACCGAATTCGGTACCCTGCGTGCATACGCTTCCATGTCCCAGCGCGTTCAGAACGCTGTTGAGATCATGGACCTGGACAAGGCCTACATCCAGTGGGGCGGCCTGACTGCAGGTTATGCAACGTCGAACTTCGACATCTACACCGGTCAGACGTTCATGGGTGTTGTCACTCGTGACTGGTCGGATACGACCACCAACCAGATCGCTTACACCGCTGCCTTCGGCAACGGCCTGTCCGCAACGATCGCTCTGGAAGACCGTTCGCACCGCGAATCCGGCACCTACGGCGGCACGCGCGCTCCGGACCTCGTCGCAGCTCTCGGCATCTCCCAGGGTTGGGGTTCCGCTCAGCTTTCTGGTGCTCTGCATCAGGTTTACCCGAGCGCAGCTTTCAACGGCATCAACCCGGGTAACGGCGAAGATGAACTCGGCTGGGCAATCGGCGCTGGTGCAAGCATCAACCTGCCGATGATCAACTCCGGTTCGAACATCTTCTTCCAGGGTTTCTATGCTGACGGCGCTCTGTCCTACACCGGTAACGCTGCTGGTGTGACCGACTTCGTGATCAGCGCAGCTTCCGGTAACGCAACCACCAACAGCGGTTACTCCCTGTCGGCTGGTGCTTACATCCAGGCCACCACGACCATCGGTCTGGCACTGGACGGCTCCTACGCTCACTACGACAACGCTGGTACCGCTGGCGATGCCACCCGTTGGGCAATCGACGGTTCCGTTGTTTGGGAGCCGGTCTCCGGTTTCCAGATGGGTGCCGACATCGGTTACTCTGACACCGAGTGGGACAACATTGCTGACACCGACGAACTCCTCTTCGGTGTTCGTATGCAGCGCACCTTCTAATCAGCCGATTAGAACTTGGCTGTGAATCTCTGAACTCCAGTCAGTCATGCGGCCCGGCAGGCTTCAACCTGCCGGGCCGTTTTCGTTTCAAGGAACGGTGCATGATTCCCAAGCCGCGAAGCAGCTCCGCTGTGCGGGGCTGCCGATGCGTTGAAACGTAAGGCCTTGAGCCGAGTTTCCTAACGAAGTCTAAATTTCCAATCCGTTTTTGTGACATTCACGCAACACCGGTTTTTGAAAACAGCCTCTGCGGAAGGGCTGGACCGCTTTCTGTATTGAACCGGGAAACCGGATGCGTATGGTCACACTTGCGAGCGGCTTCGAGCCGCACTGATTTGTCTGCCTCGGACGTCCAACCTCCGATCGGTGGCGAACTCAGAAACATTTCGCGGGGACGACGGCACGCATTTGGTGCCATTTGATATGACTGATTGGAGGTCAGATATGAAACTCAAGAGCTTGATGCTCGGCGCGGCAGCAGTTGCCACCGCCACCACCGCTCAGGCAGCCGATCTTCCGGTTGCTCCGGAGCCGGTTGACTACGTTCGCGTCTGCGACGCTTACGGCGCACGCTTCTACTACATCCCGGGCACCGAAACCTGCCTGCGTGTTGGCGGCCGTGTTCGTACCCAGTTCATCGCGAACAACGTTCTGTCCAACGGCAACTGGTCCAACCGTGATTCCGACGGCTACGGCTGGCGCAGCCAGGCTTGGCTGTACCTTGACGCCCGCACCGCTACCGAATTCGGTACCCTGCGTGCATACGCTTCCATGTCCCAGCGCGTTCAGAACGCTGTTGAGATCATGGACCTGGACAAGGCCTACATCCAGTGGGGCGGCCTGACTGCAGGTTATGCAACGTCGAACTTCGACATCTACACCGGTCAGACGTTCATGGGTGTTGTCACTCGTGACTGGTCGGATACGACCACCAACCAGATCGCTTACACCGCTGCCTTCGGCAACGGCCTGTCCGCAACGATCGCTCTGGAAGACCGTTCGCACCGCGAATCCGGCACCTACGGCGGCACGCGCGCTCCGGACCTCGTCGCAGCTCTCGGCATCTCCCAGGGTTGGGGTTCCGCTCAGCTTTCTGGTGCTCTGCATCAGGTTTACCCGAGCGCAGCTTTCAACGGCATCAACCCGGGTAACGGCGAAGATGAACTCGGCTGGGCAATCGGCGCTGGTGCAAGCATCAACCTGCCGATGATCAACTCCGGTTCGAACATCTTCTTCCAGGGTTTCTATGCTGACGGCGCTCTGTCCTACACCGGTAACGCTGCCGGTGTGACCGACTTCGTGATCAGCGCAGCTTCCGGTAACGCAACCACCAACAGCGGTTACTCCCTGTCGGCTGGTGCTTACATCCAGGCTTCCTCGACCATCGGTCTGGCACTGGACGGCTCCTACGCTCACTACGACAACGCTGGTACCGCTGGCGATGCCACCCGTTGGGCAATCGACGGTTCCGTTGTTTGGGAGCCGGTCTCCGGTTTCCAGATGGGTGCCGACATCGGTTACTCTGACACCGAGTGGGACAACATTGCTGACACCGACGAACTCCTCTTCGGTGTTCGTATGCAGCGCACCTTCTAATCAATCCTCACCTCGAGGTTTGATGGAAAACCCGGCGGAAACGCCGGGTTTTCTTTTGTCTGCAAGAACCGCAGGCCTAGGCCGTAGTGACCAATTAGCGATTGGCAGCGCCGCCCGAAAATCGGGTCCTTTCAAGGAGCATGGAGGACGGACATGCGGGGCATATTCGACGACATGCGACGCAGAAATGATCCGATTTTCGGACGGCCCCTTCGGGGTTGGTCCAGGATCGTTCCTGAAGGCGTTGGAAATGCTCGAAAGTGCACTGCACTTCCTTGCGCTTACCGCCTGTTCAGCAACGATCCCGACCCCAACGATGCCAGTCGTTAATGTGTCACTACGGCCTAGATCTTCTTCAGAAAACCGGCGATCGCCTCATGGGTTTCCGTGTCCCATAGAACAGGCGCATGCCCCTGACCGGGAATGGTTCTGACTGCCGCATTGGGATGTCCGTCGAGCATGCGCTTGCACGTATCCGGGCTGAGCAGGTCCGAATGCTCTCCGTGAAGTATCAGGACAGGACGGTCCGTGAGCTTGTCGTAAAGCGGCCAGAGGTCCGGTGCTGGTGCGGCGTCGTCGAGGCTGGCAAGCTGATGCGCCAGGGCCGGATCGTAATCCATGACAAACTGGCCATCGTGTTCCGAGGCAAGTTGGCCTGCCAGCTTCAGCCAGTCCCGGGCGCCGAATGCCGGAAACTGGCTGCCGATCGTGCGTTTCAGGTTGCCGGCGACGGCTTCCAGTGAAGCAGCCTTCATGTTGTGACCGAGCGTCGCGGCGATCCGGTGAATGGCGCGCATCTCGATATGTGGACCGACATCGTTGAAAATCACGGCTGCCATCCGGTCCGCCGGATACCGAAGACCCAGCACAAGCGCATGCAGCCCGCCCCGGGACGTGCCCAGAACGGCGAAACGGTCCAGTCCCAGCGTTTCGATGGCAGCGTCGATGTCCTTTTCCTCGACGGGCAGGGCGTAATTCCGCCAGTCGCTGTCCCAGTCGCTGTTGCCGCGACCGCGGTAATCCAGCGCAATGACACGATGTCCACTGGATTGAAGAAACCGTGCAACGTCATTGAAATCACGCGTGTTTCTCGATAGTCCAGGCAGGCACAAGACGGGGATTGGGTGTTCGGGTCGATCATTTGGTACGGGCCATTCGCGTCCGGCGAGCGTCAATCCATCTGGGCTTTTCCAGGTGAAATCGACTGCATTCGGCGCCGAACGCTGATTGGGCCGGTCCGGCGCTTCCTGGGGCGCAGATGTCATGGGGAACTCCTGAAACGATTTCATTGAATCATTGCTTCAAGGAAGATAGGGGTGTTCGCAACGCACTGACAACAGCAAGTTCCCTGCCGGTGCCGCTGGTTTGCAGCCCCGGATGTGGCAACCGGGTTGCGTCTCAAAGAAAAGTCGAAAAGCGCTGCTGTAAAGTCGTTGGAAGCATTGCCCAGCGTCCGGCAGATGAGTATGTTGCGCCTCCGTAAATCATCATCACGCTTTCGCTTTCTGAAAGCACCTGATCCACCAAGAGGAAACCGAGATGTTCAAAGGATCCATTCCAGCGCTGATCACCCCGTTCAAGGACGGTGCGCTCGATGAGAAACGGTTCCGGGACTTCGTGGATTGGCAGATCGCGGAAGGCTCTTCCGGACTGGTTCCGGTTGGCACGACGGGTGAGAGCCCGACACTGACCCACGCGGAACACAAGCGGGTGATCGAATTGTGCATCGAGGCGGCTTCGGGCCGCGTGCCGGTGATCGCCGGTGCCGGATCGAACAACACGATCGAGGCAATTGATTTCGCCCAGCACGCCGAAAAAGCGGGTGCGGATGCTCTGCTTGTTGTCACGCCCTATTACAACAAGCCGAACCAGGCGGGTTTGAAGGCCCATTTCAAGGCGGTCAACGACGCGGTCGGCATTCCGATCCTGATCTACAATATTCCGGGCCGGTCTATCATCGACATGACCCCGGAAACCATGGCGGAGCTTTTTGAGACCTGCGAGAACATCAAGGGTGTCAAGGATGCGACAGCCGACATGGCGAAGGCCAGCCGGCAGCGCCATTTGTGCGGTCCGGATTTCATTCAGCTTTCCGGCGAGGATATTTCCGCATTGGCCTTCAATGCCCATGGTGGCGTCGGCTGCATCTCCGTTACCGCGAATGTGGCACCGAGGCTGTGCGCGGAATTCCAGAGCGCAACCCAGGCAGGCGATTTCAGGAAGGCGCTCGATCTTCAGGACCGGTTGGCACCGCTTCATCGTGCGCTTTTCCTGGAACCCAGCCCGGGTGGAGCCAAGTATGCCCTGTCGCTGCTCGGCAAGATCGGCGAGGAGCTTCGCCTGCCGCTGGTGCCGATTTCCGAAGGGGCCCGCAGCGAAATTCGTTCAGCCATGGCCCATGCCGGACTGATCAACTGACAAGAACGTCTGGTGCGGGGCTGATGCCCCGGCATCAGAAAGGATGAAAATGGCGCCGAAAAAAGGGCATGTTCCAGGACGGACCATCATATCCGACAACCGGAAGGCCCGGTTCAATTACGAGATTGAGGATACGCTGGAGGCGGGGATCGAGCTGAAGGGCACGGAAGTGAAATCCCTGCGAAACGGCAAGGCGAATATTGCCGAATCCTATGCGGCCGAACACGGCGGCGAAATCTGGATCTACAACGTCTATATCCCGGAATACCTTCAGGCGAACCGGTTCAACCACGAACCGCGCCGGCCGCGCAAACTCCTTCTGCACAAACGCGAAATCGGCAAGCTTGCCGGTGCGGTGCAAAAGGAAGGCAAGACCATTGTTCCGCTCAAACTGTATTTCAATGACAAGGGGCGTGCGAAACTGGAACTTGCACTGGCACGCGGCAAGAAACTGCATGACAAGCGCGAGACCGAAAAGAAGCGTGACTGGCAACGCGAAAAGTCGCGGCTGATGAAGAACCTGGGTTAGGGCGACTGCCCGGGAAAGGTGTTCCGTGACATTTTCATGACTGTGGGGAACCTGTGCGCAACTTGCGCAAAGGTTGTGGAAACTCTGTGTGCAGTTTGTGGAAGAGGATGTCGGCCTTCAACCGCTTATCCTGTTCATGACCTGTTGGTGGAACGGGATAAGCCGATCGCCGGAACGGCTATGGGACGCTACGCCGTCAAGGTTTCCAACACCAGGCGTTTTGCTTCCGGTATCGGCAGGGGGCGCCGGTTGTTGCGGTCGACATACACATGCACGAAGCGCCCGTGAGCTGCTGTTTCGGACGCTTCGCCGGAAAACAGTCCGACACGGAAAACCACCGAGCTGGAGCCGAGTTTCTCGATCTTCAACCCGGCGGAAACAACGCCCGGGAACGTCAGTTCCGAAAAATAGTGACAGCCTGTTTCGACCACCAGGAATATTTCCCGGCTATGAACCGGATCGAGCAAGTTGTTGTCGACGTACCAGCTGTTGACGGCCGTGTCGAAGAAGCTCAGATATTGCACGTTGTTGACATGACCATAGATATCCACATCCATCCACCTGGTGGGGATTTGGATAAACGTCTTGAACTGGGACCGGTTTAAGGGAACCGGCCGCGTTGACTGTGGATTGTCTGTGAGATTCATGCAAAAGCCCTGAACACCCTTCACCCGATTGACTTGCTGACAGTGCCCGCGAATCCCCCCGTCAGTCGAGAGGAAATTCGTCAGACTTTTGCAGCAATGACAGAGGCAGTCATGTGGCTCCGGGAATTCATCGGTGCATTTTCGCGCCTTTGGAAATCTTGTCCGCGATCTTCTTGTCCGTGTGAACGGCGAGGCCGACGACTTTGGCGTTTTCCAGTGTGAACTTGGCAAAAACCTCCCTGTTGGCGCTGTCGTGGCCGGTGGTGAACATCTCCTCGATGTAAACGCTTGCCGGGACGCCACGCTGCAGGGTCCGCTGGTGGATCTTGGCAATCGTGTCGGCATCCGCGCTCAAGATGATGATCGGCTGCACGCTCATGGGGTGATAGACATGTCCGGCAGCATCGCGGTAATGCTCACCGATAAGGGCCGGTTTTGCAGCGGCGATGCCGGTGGCAAGAAAGGCGGTCACGTTCAGCTTTTGCCAGGCGGCAAGGTCTTCGCGGACAATTATGACGAATTTGGTTTCAAACATGAATGTCAACTCCACACGGGGATACCAGAAGGATTGGTGTGAGGAAGAAGTACCGTTGCCGGGGAGCCGTGGTCTTGAACGTTTGTGCAGTTCGCGGGAGGACGGCATCGTGATCTCGCCGGCCGAGGACGGCGTTGAACGTATCGAGGCGCGGTTTCAGGGCAATGGCTTCAGCCCGCACAGGCACGACACCTATGCCATCGGCCTGACGATGAATGGCGTGCAGACCTTCAGCTATCGTGGGGAGCAGCGCGCTTCCCTGCCCGGGCAGGTGATCGTGATCCATCCGGACGAAGTGCATGATGGCGGCGCGGGCACGGAGGAGGGATTGCGTTACCGCATGCTCTACGTGGCCCCGGAACAGATTTCAGATGTCCTGTCCGGCGTAGGCAGACCCGGATTGCCGTTTGTGCCGTCACCGGTCATCTCGGACAACCGCTTCCGGACCGAGCTGGCGGAGGCCCTGACGGACATTGATCGTGAATTGGGCACGCTCAAGCGGGACTGCCTGATTGCCGATCTGGCGGATTGTCTATGGGGGCATTCCGACCATCAAGGGCCTTCCGGGACCGCCTTGAGCTGGCCGGACCTGAAACGCTGCGCGGAATTCCTGAAGGAAAATTGCACCGACAGTGTGCGCATGGAACAACTGGAAGGTCTGGCGCAGATGGACAGGTTCACCCTGTCGCGGCAATTCCGGGCCGTGTTCGGAACCAGTCCGCACCGTTACCTCGTGATGCGCCGGCTGGGCCGGGCGAAGGCGGAGCTCGGGGCCGGCGCCCCGCTGGTGGAGGCGGCCGTGGCCAGCGGGTTCGCCGACCAGAGCCACATGACCCGACACTTCAAAAGGGCCTTCGGCATGACACCGGGACAGTGGCGGCACCTGAGCGCCGCCAGTGCAACTCAATGATTTAGAGTTTGTTCGGTCCGAACTTGTTCGAGCGCGGGAAACCGGTGGGCGGCAGGCGGCCCGCGTTACCACGTTCGCCGCGCCAGTCTGCCAGCTCCTCGAGCGATCGCGTGTAGCTGCGCCCGGAACTGTCGGTCCAGGTGAGGCCGTCCTCGCCCTTGAAGACGCGGATGTCGGAAATGAGGCCGTCGCGGTAGCGTTGCAGCCGGACACCCCGGCCACGCCCCATTTGCGGGATCTGCGACAGCGGGAACACCAGCAGCTTGCGGTTTTCCCCGATGATGGCGACCTGGTCCCCCGTGGCCTCGACACAGATCGAAGCTTCGGCAGGCATGGTCAGGTTGAGCACCTGCTTGCCCTTGCGCGTATTGGCAATGACGTCGTCTTCGTTGACGACGAAACCGCGCGCCTCTGTGCTGGCCAGAAGCAGGTTCCGGCCCGGTTTGTAGACGAAGGCGTTGACGACATCCTGGGCCTCGTCCATTTCCACCATCAGGCGGATCGGCTCGCCATGGCCACGGCCGCCCGGCAGACGGTCCGCACCCAGCGTGAAGAATTTGCCACCGGAAGAAAACAGCAGGATCTTGTCCGTCGTTTCCGCGTGGAAGAACAGCTTCAGCTTGTCGCCCTGTTTGAACGACACATTCGACAGGTCGGCCTGATGCCCCTTGAGCGCCCGGATCCAGCCTTTTTCGGAAATGATGACGGTGATCGGTTCCTTTTCGATCATCGCCTGCTGAATGTCGACCAGGTCGGCTTCGGGCGCCTCGGACTTGTCGGTGCGGCGGCGGCCGATTTCGGTTTCCGGGCCGTAGACCTTTGAGATGTCGCCCAGTTCCTTGGAAATCTTGGTCCACTGGCGGGCATCGGATCCAAGCAGCTTGGTCAGGTCGTCCTTTTCCTCGGTGAGCTTGTCGTGCTCCTTGCGGATCTCCATCTCTTCCAGCTTGCGCAAGGAACGCAGACGCATGTTGAGGATGGCTTCCGCCTGGACGTCGGTCAGCTCGAAGGTCCGGATCAGCTCTGCCTTGGCATCGTCTTCCTCGCGGATGATGCGGATCACCTCATCGAGGTTCAGATAGGCGATCAGGTAGCCTTCCAGAACCTCCAGGCGGTGGTTGATCTGGCCTAGGCGGTATTCCGACCGGCGGACCAGGACAACCTTGCGGTGATCGAGCCACTCGCGCAGAACCTGCTTCAGTCCCATGACCATGGGCACCTTGCCCATGGACAGGACATTCATGTTCAGGGAGAACCGGTTTTCCAGGTCCGTCAGCTTGAACAGGGATTCCATCAGCAGGTTGGCATCGACGTTGCGCGAACGCGGCACCAGAACGATGCGGATGTCCTCGGCGGATTCATCGCGGATGTCGTCCAGAAGCGGCAGCTTGCGTGCAGTCAGCAACTCGGCGATCTTTTCGATCAGCCGGGATTTCTGCACCTGGTAGGGAATTTCGGTGATGACGATGGACCATTGCCCCCGCCCAAGATCCTCGACCTCCCAGCGTGCGCGCACGCGGAAGCTGCCCCGGCCCGTTGCATAGGCTTCGCGGATCGATCCCTGATCGGACACCAGCAGGCCGCCGGTCGGGAAGTCCGGGCCCTTGATGAACTCCAGCAGGTCATCGACTTCGGCATTCGGGTTCTTGATCAGATGCTGGCAGGCCTGGCACAGCTCAAAGGCATTGTGTGGCGGAATGGACGTGGCCATGCCGACGGCAATGCCCGAGGAGCCGTTCCCCAGAAGGTTCGGGAACCCGCCCGGAAGGACAATCGGTTCCTTGTCCTCGCCGTCATAGGTCTCGCGGAAGTCGACCGCGTTTTCATCCAGTCCGTCCAGCAGCCGCTTGGCCGTGTCGGTCATGCGCGCTTCGGTGTAACGCATGGCCGCGGCATTGTCGCCGTCGACATTGCCGAAGTTACCCTGCCCGTCGATCAGCGGATAGCGTTGCGCGAAGTCCTGGGCCAGGCGCACCAGCGCGTCGTAGACGGCCTGGTCGCCATGGGGATGGTATTTACCGATCACGTCACCGACGACGCGCGCACATTTCTTGAAGCCGGCGCCGGGGTCCAGCTTCAGCAGGCGCATGGCATAGAGGAGGCGCCTGTGAACCGGTTTCAGACCGTCGCGCACATCGGGCAGGGCCCGGTGCATGATGGTCGACAATGCGTAGGCCAGGTAGCGCTCTTCAAGCGCGTCCTTGAGGTTGATGCCTTCAATGCCACTTGGCGGCGGAGTCGTCTCTTTTCCCATGATTGCTTGCTAGCCGTTTCCGGCATCCGGTGCAATTGCCTGGCGCGTCCGGGAGCCGAGATCGGCAGATTTTCAACGGAAATCGAAGCTCCTGTGGGCAAATCGTGTGGTCGGGGCCAAATACCTTCGGGCTCAACGGCACGGCCGGCGTTTGTAAATCCCCGGGGGAGGGCGTAAACCTGATTTCACCCGCCGGACATGCCGGCCTAATGCAGAGGATACGCCGTGGCACGCAGGTTAAGGTCGCTGGTGATACCGGGGCTGGTTCTGTTGGCCGTCATCCTGGTCGGGGTGGCCGTTTCGTGGAACCATTTTTACCTGCTGCGCCTGAAAGCCTACAACACTCCGGCGGGAAGCATGGAACCGGCGCTCCAGGTCGGAGACATGTTTCTGGCAGAGCGGATCGTCCCGGATTTTGGGGCGACCTATGAACCTGTTCGCGGCGACATCATTGTCTTCGACCTGCCGACAAATCCCGAAATCCCCTATGTGAAGCGCCTGATCGGATTGCCGGGTGACCGGATCCAGATGCGCGACGGCAAGGTTTACCTGAACGGCGAGCCGCTGCGATACGAAAAGTCTGACGATTATGTCCGGAGAGGCCCGGACGGAGCGATCCGCAGCGTTCCCTGTTTCAAGGAGATTTTGCCTGGCGGCAGGGCCTATCAATTGCTCGATCTCACACCGGAGGGCGTATCCGACAACACCCGTGAATTCGAGATACCGGAGGGGCACGTTTTTGTGCTGGGTGACAACCGCGACAATTCCGTCGACAGCCGCTACATCAGCCGTGTCGGTTATGTGCCGATCGAAAATATCACCGGAATCGCGCGACGCGTTTACTTCTCCGGACCGGAAGAAAGCTTGCGGTGGCGCTCGCTCAGGCCTGACATGACGGAAGCATCGGCTTCAAGGTGACGGCGCCAGACATTTTGTCTTGCGGGGTCAGCCGGACGCCAGGATCTTCTCTTCCGAGGGCAGGCCAGAAATCAGGTCGCGAAGCGGATCGGAGAGGTCTTCCATCAGGCTGGTCCAGTGTCCGAAGCGTTTGCTTCTGAAAACCCGGACCGATGGATACCAGGTCGCCTTTCCCCGGTTCGCGTGCCAGTACCAGGGATGCGCCGGCCGGGTCAGCACGGCTGCGGGGCGGCCCATGGCTCCCGCCACATGGACCGGCAGACCGTCCGGTCCGATGAGCAGATCGACTTCCGCCAAAAGGGCGCTCAGGTCGGAGAGATCCGCAAAGTGCTTTCCGGCATCGATGATGCCTGGCCAGGAAGACAACTGGTGGCGCGCCTTGTCCCACATCACGCTGATGAAGGTGCCGCCGAAACCTTCGCAGGCGCTCAGTATCGGCCGGTAGTCTTCAAGCACCAGTCCGGGAGGGCTGCCGTCCCAGGCCAGCGCAACGATCGGCCGGGGGAATTCGTGGAGCGCGTCCCGCCATTTCCGGCGCCTGGTCTCGTCCGGCCGGACATAGGGCCCCGCTTGCCGCCTCTTCATCAGTTGCTCGTGCGGCAGTCCCACGATTGCTGTCAAAGGCACCGGATCATCCGATTCCGCCAGAACCTGCCGGCCTTGCGGACTGTCGAACGCCACGAAGGATCCCGCGTCGACCAGGTCGGCGACCGGTGCCAGATGGGCCGCGCCGAAGATCCGTCTCCTGGGGGGGACGGAAGGCGAACCGGACGCAAAGCGCAACAGGACAAGCGCATCGAGGCTGGACAGCGTCGGGTCGATCAGCAGATCGTTGTGGCTGATCGCTCTTTCGAGGGCCTCGGCGGCATCTTCGGGTTCCTGCGCTTCCGCACCGGACATCCGGCAGGGAAGGGCGGTCCCGGGAACGGTCGCTGCCAGGTTCTCCAGGCTGTCTGAGGCCAGCATGCAGTCGCGCAACACGGTCAGCGCCTGCGGACGGTGTTGCGAATTGGCATTGGCGTCGTTTTCCAGAAACGGCTGCAGCAGACGGATAGGTTTGGAGAGGTACCCAAGACTGCGATAGGCCATGGCGAGGGAGACAAGCGCGGCAGCCTTGTCGGGGTGTTTCTTGACCTGTTGCAGGAAATCCGAAAACACCTTTCGTGTGTCCCCGCGCAACGCTTCGACGCGGATCAGGAGGAGCCACCCGGCGAGGAGACCGGGATACCGGAGGGTCAGCCGCTTGGCGAGCGCCCGGGCTTCGCGGGTCTGCCCGGTTGCTGCCTGACTTTCGGCCAGAAACAGCATGATGACAGGGTCGGTCGGCAGTTTCAGGTGCGCCGTCGCCAGATGGGTTGCGGCCTTCTGATGATCTCCCAGCTCCGCGAGTACGCAACCCAGCCGGGCCAGGTGCCGCGGATTGCCGGGATCGCGCGCCAGGGCTTCCTGAGCCAGGTGCAGGGCGGCACGGTTCTGCCTGACCGCGGCATAAAGCGATGCCAGGGCGGAAAGGAGAGTGGCATCCTCGGGCTGTTCGGACAACGCGCCGCGCAGCAAGTGTTCCGCCTGTTCGAATTCGCTGTCGGCGACATGAATGTCGGCTCTCAACGCGCAGGCACGGCTGTTCAGGGGCGACAGCTCGAGCGTTTCGTCGACCAGTTCCCTGGCGTCGTCCCTCTTGTTTCTGGCCAGAAGCAGGGTGGTGAGCAGATTGCGGGCATCGCAATGGGTTCGGTCACGTGACAGCACTTCGTTCAGCAGCTGCATCGCCTGGTCGGCATCGCCTTCCTCCAGCCGGATTTCGGCCAGGGCGCTGAGCGCACCGCAATGTCCCGGTGTCACGTCGAGAACACTTTCCAGAAGCGCCGCGGCGCTTCCCCGGTCCCCTGACATTATGTGCTGTGCAGCCGCCTTCAGGCGGTCTTCGACAGACGTCATCAATTGTTTCTCCCGTTGCGGCCGGTGTTCCGGCTGCTGTCCTGTTGGGCACCGGATTAACCGATGCTGACCCGCTCGCCGTCCAGCCGGATATCCTGCTTGGCATTGATCAGGGAGATTTCGCTGTTTTGGACCGAAACGCCGTCTGTCTTGTGAACGAGCGTGCCGGCAGTGACGGATTCGGTTTTTTCAATCCTCGCGGAGCGTGTCTCCGCCTTCAGGGACACGCTGCGAACGGAACTGAACTTGTCGACGATCGCTTCGACCACACGCCGCGCATGAAGGCTCACGGTGCCCGCACTTTGCGCAATGGTCTCCGCCAGGACGCCGAAGCGGATGCTCCTTACATTTACGTCTTTCGCGGTCAGTTCCAGACCTTCGGTGGCCGAAAGCCGCAAGGAGGCCGCGTCCGGCACCGAAAGCTCCGGGACACGTGCCTCGTCACCGCGCATCAGAACGGACAGGACAAAGGCGTCGGGGCCGCCGTCGAAAACCAGCACGCGGTCTCCAACGGCCGGAGCCAGAAGGCAACTGCTGGCCTGGCGCGCAAAGATGTCCGTGCCGTCGTCTGTCTTGAGGGCAAGGTCCTTCTTCGGCAGCGTCAGCACCACGGTCGCGGTCACGAGGCGCCCGTCTGGGGTGGTATCTTGGGCAACCGTCGCCGGTTCCCGCGAGGCGTTTTCAGGTTGGGTCATCTGGTCTAGGTCCATGACAGGTCAACTCCCCGGGGTCAGGTGAAAACGGCAAGATTGCCGAAATTGACCAGAGTGTTGTTCTGGCGGATGTCGATTTTGGCCTGGATCAGCGTGAAGTTGTTGTTGACCGTCTGCAGGGACTGGCGTTCCAGGTCGGCGACCGACTGCTTGATGTCATACTGCTTGCTGGCCACGTCAAAGACGATTTTCTTGAGAACAGCCACGGAATCTTCCAGCGTCGTGTCCTTCGACGACAGGTCGGTAATGGTTTTCGACAGGCTCCACTTGGTAAGGCTGGCGGAAAACAGCGTGAACGAAAAGGCCGCGGTCAGGTCGGCGCTGAAGGACAGTCCCACATTGAGCGAGACCGAGCCGGACAGGTTGCCTGTAAAACTCCCTCCAACGGTAACCGATTGGCCACTGCCTAGCGTGATGAAGGTCTTGGTGCCGTAGGTGATGCTGACCGTGTCGCCGTGATTGATCGTGAAACTGTCGGCCGTGGTTTCCGTGAACTCGTTTCCGAGGATCTTCCGGGTTGTCGACTTGGACGTCTCGACGATCTTGCCGTTGCCTTCGGCGGCATTGATATTGATGTCCTTGCTGTTGCCCGACTTGATCGTTACCTCGTCTCCGCTTTCGACATGAAGTGTGTCGCCGCAGTTGATGTACATCTTCTCGCCGGCCTTGATCAGTGCCTGGCCATCGCATGCCAGAAGAATGCCGCCAAGCACATCGTTGCCGTCCTTGCCGGAGGCAAGCGTGTAGATCGTGGCAAGGCCGCTTTCCTCGTCGGCGACAAACTGGTCCGGGTAGAACAGCTTGGCGTTGGTCTCGTCGGTGGCGGCTTCTTCCTTTTCACAATAGGTGCCGAGACGGAGCAGTGCGCCGGGCGTTGTGTCCGAACCGTTTGCTGTCGGGACAAAAAGGAACGCGCTGTTGTCCGAGGGATCGATGTCGACATCGTCGTCGTCGGTGATGGCCGCCGGGGACATGGAGATTGTCTGCTGGCCCGATCCGCCGCATGTCGCGCAGGTCGCGTTGTTGGTCTGGCCGCTGCCGTCACAGGTCGGACAGGTCTGGCAGATGCCCATGCCGTTGCATGTGGGGCAGGTCAGGGTGTTGACTTCGCCTGTTCCGCTGCAGGTTGCGCATTGTTGTGTTGCCATTGCTAAGTCCCTCTATTGTCGTGTTGCCTTGTTTCCAAGGGGAGGTGCTCTTGCCGGAGGACCTGCGTACCTGCATTGACAGGCCCTGGCCGGCTGGGTCCGTGACCTAGGGGCTCGGATTGACCATCCGGATCTGCGCCGGAGATATCGTGTTGCCGACAGAATTGGGCACACTGCCATTCTGGCCGGTGGGGTCCATCAGGGCGCGTGTCGCCGGCACATTCTGGAGAATGAGCTTGGTCGAGCATTTCATGCTTTTCGAAGCCGAGCAGACCTGGCTCGAGACGGCACCGCGGCCGGGGCCGCTGATGGTCACGGGTGCCTGGTCCATCACGGTGTGCGGCGGCATGCACTGGGTCAGCACTTTCGTGCATTTGGGAATTTCGGTTGCCCGCATGCCCGTGCTGATGAAGGGAATGGGCACTTCCCCGGCGGGGGTCACCTGCATGTACACATCCGGTGAGGCAAAATCGATGCCCGGCAAGGGGCCTTGCGCGTTGACGAAGCTCATGGTGTCCTTCCTGAAACTGCGTGCGCGGACCTGCTCTGGCCGGTCCTGGTTGCTGTCGTCCGTAGGGTTTTTTCGTGGTTTTTCACTGGGCCGCCTCCGTGTGGCGGGCGCCGTGTTCTCCGGCTTCATGGTCAAGCCTCACCTTGCGCGGCGAGTAGGCCTCCGCCACGAGCAGATCCTCGTCTGTGCCGAGTGTGGTCCCCCTGGAGCCGCTGAAGAGGGCGCTGTCGGTCTTGGCCGCGTGCAGCTTGGTATTGGCGAACTCGGCCGCCGTCAGACTGGCGGCGGTCAGATTGGCATGGCACAGATCTGCCTGGCGCAGATCCGTGCGGTCAAAGCGCGCGGCACGGCAATCGGTGTCCTGGAGGACCGAAGACCACATCCGGGCACCCGTGAAATCGGCTCCGCTCAGGCTGGATCCGGTAAAGCCGGCCATTGTCAGCGCGCTGTCCTGGAATTTCGCTCCGTCAAGCGTGCACTTGTTGAAGGCGGCGAATGTAGCGCCCGCGCCCGACAGGTCCGAACTTCTCATGTCGCAGCCGATGAACAGGGATTGCTGAAGGTCGGCACCGGACAGGTTGGTTTCAGCGAACCGGCCACCGTTGAACATGCACCGCCTGAGCACCTGCCTGCTCAGGTCCTTCCCGGAAAGATCGGCATCCGCCAGGACGGCGGTATCGATCGTTGCATCCGCGAGGTCGACCTGGCGCAGGTCCGCCTTGGTCATGATGAAATTGCTGAAACGTGCGCCCTCGACGGCAATGCCGTCAATGCGGCAGTCCAGAAGCGCGCTGCGGTCCGCTGCAACCAGGGCAAGGTCGGCACCGGAAAGACGGGTCTGCGCCATGCAGGTTTGCTGGAGCTGGCTGTCCTGCAGGCTCAGATCGTCCGCGGCACACTCGATGAACTGGGTCTGCTCGAGCTTGGAGGTATTGAACTGTGCGGAGGCCAGCAAGCAGCGAATGAACTGTGTGGAGGTCAGCTGTGCGCCCGAGAAAACACAGCTGGACAGGTTGCAGGCGACAAACTGCGCGTTTTCAAGATCGGCACTTGAGAAATCGCAGCCTTCGAAATCGCATTCGAGGAAAATGGCACCGGAAAGGTCCTGCGCATGCAGGGAAACGTTCTGCATGTGTCTCAGGGTTACCGGTTGGGCGTGGGCGACATAGTCGCGCAACTCTTCCGGGGACGTGGGGACCGTATCCAGTTGTTCCGTGCCCAAGGTCCTGGCTCCTGGTGGTTGGCTGCCCGCTATTGCGCCGGCACGCTGACTGCATGGTTCATGGCCGTGTTGCCGAGATTCGCGTTCGACAGGTCGCAACTGGCCAGCTTGGCGTCCATCAGGTCGGCGCCGTAAAGATTGGCATGCCGCATCGACACCCGCCGCAGATCCGTCTGGCTGAGCGAGGCTGAAAAGAAATCGGCCGCGCAGAAATCGCTGTACTTGAGGTCCGACTGCAGGAACCGTGCGTTCTTGAAGGAGGCCGCGCGCCCGTCCACCCACTGCATGTCGCACTGATTGAAAAGGCAGGACTTGCAGCTCGCCCGCATGTAAAGGCTTTCTTCCAGAAAGGCCCCGTTCCAGGTTGTCTCTGTCGCCCGGATGCCTTCAAACCGCGCCGCGGCAAGGTCGCAGCCGCCGTGAAAGCCGGTCTCGCGCATTTCCGCGGCCGTAAAGTCAGCCCCCTTGGCGGCAACCTGCGTAAAGACTGCCTGTGTCAGTGTGCTGCCGGCAAAGCAGGCCTGGTGCAGTGGCAGGTCGATGAACAGGACGCTGTCGAGGTCTGCCTGCCGCATTCCGAGGCGCGCCGCGGATCCGCGTGTCACCCTGACCTGTTCGATCCGGCTGCCCTGAAAATCGCTGTCATCCAGTGTGCATTCAAGAAACGTCACTGTATCGATCTCGGCGCCGGCCGCCTGCGCTCCGGTAAGATCGGCGCAGATGACCGTGGACCGGGCCAGTTTTGCGCCCTTCAGGTTCGTGTCCCTGAGGCTGGCACCGCTGAAATTGACACCGGCGAGACTGGCCCCTTCGAAGACCGCATTGTCCAGCCGCGCGGATGTGAATACGGCCCCATCCAGGCAGCAATTCCTGAAACAGGCACCGGTCAGATCCGACTGTTCGAAAAAGGTGCCGGACAGATCCCTGTCGGAGAAGTCGAGGCCGCCAAGTCTCAGGCCGGCAAGGTCGGCGCCCTTGAAGTCGTGCCCCTGAGCGAGTTTCTTTTCAACCACGGTCCCGACCGCAACGGCGACACCGGGCAAAAGCGGTTCTTGCGGAAACAGGGCCTGGGGAGACAACTGCCGTCCGGTGGCAAGCGTTTCGGCGAAACGGGGCTCCAGACTGTCCAGGGATGCCTTCAGGTCCTCGTTGATTTGTTCGAGCCTGTCCAGGAGCGGCATGTCGGCGTTTTCGTCTTCGGGCAACGCGACCTTTTTCAGTTTTTCCTGAACCGCGGCCAAAGGCTGGTCCTCCATTCCCTCCTCGATCAGGTGAGAGCAGTGTTCGGCAAGGGCCTGTTCCGCCGGGTCGAGAGCCGCTTTCAAGCTTGTGTCCGCGGCCTGCGTCCCGAAATCCGAGATCTCGCCGGCCTTTCCGAGCGCTCCGAAGAGGTCCACTTCGTCCTGTGCGCCCGTCTCCCCGGATGGCGGTTCCAGAGGGTGCTCGAGCTGTGCGGCTGTCCTGTCCGACAGGAGCGACGCGGGGTCGTCCAGCGAGGCCGGCAGGCTGCTTGTGTCGAGCTGCATCTCGGCCAGCTGCCGTTTGATCGGATAGAGCGGTGATCCTTCCGGCAGACGCAGCGCGCGGGCGCAGGCGAGACGGTATTGCTCGGATGACGTCTCCTCGGGGCTCTGTTTGAGATCAGCCAGCCGGTCGAACATCTCGGAGATTTTTGCTCCCGCCTCGTCTGAACTCGACGAAAGTTTCTCAAGATCGATGTTTTCCCGCATCGTCTGCTCGAGGGAGTCGGGCAGGTCGGCCAGCGAGTCGGCGCTCTCCCCGGCGACGTCTCCTGGTGGGAGCGAGGCTGTCAGTTGCTTTTCGCCGGCAAGCGGCCGGGACGGAAACAGTGAGCTGATATCGGAGGGTGTCGCCGCGTCGACTTTGCGCTGCAGCCCTTCGGCACGCGCAAACTCCTGGTCGGCCAGGGTGTTCATCTGCTTCTCGAACTGCTCCACGTCCTCGATCAGTTCGGCGATGTCGAAGTCTCCGCTCGCGATCTCCTCCGCTGTTGGCAAGCCCAGGAGGGGGATATCCTTGGCCCGGTCCGGATCGACCGGTGGCAGCAGGTCCGCCGGAAGGCCGGCATCGTCCATTGTCTTGCGGAAATGCCAGTCGGAATCTTCCAGGAATTTCTGCCGTTCGGCCTCTGCGCGCTCCAGCCGCTCCCTGCGTTTGGCCAGTCGGATCCCAGGATCCGTTTCCGGCATCAGCTGATGGTCCGCGAGCGCGTATTTGTAGGCCTCTTCCGGATCGGTGCGCAGGCGGAAAACGCCTTCGTAATATTCCCGTGGGCGGGGAGCTTCCCCGGCAAGTTCCACCGCCAGCATCACGCTGCCGATGTCCTCGGCAAATCGCTCGCTGCACCTGGCGACACCGCGAAAGGCCATCGTCGCCTTGCGAACGTTTGGAAACAGCGTCGCCGTGTCGCAGACCATGTCCGTTTCCGTCAGACTGTCCTGTTCCAGACGGTGGATGAAGGCGCGCACCCGAAATCCCGGCAAGGTTCCCGCCACCGGTTGCCCGGACCGGCACATGCCGGTCACCGAAAAGGTTTCACCTCCGGCAAGATAGGTGCTGAAGCGCTGATCCTCGGGGGCGTCGCAGTGAAACAGTGGATTGAAATCGGCGGGTTTGAGAGGCGACACATGCTTTACCCAATGCGTGTCATAGGTCCCGGCCAGCTTGAGCCTGTCCGGATTGTCTGGTCCGATCGGGCCGAAATGGGCCGGCTTCGGCATGTCTCCCGGTGACAGGATCAGCGCGTCGGCGTTCTCGACATTCGGCAAAGGGGCATCGTAGCCGGCGTCGATCAGCCTGGAGGCGCCGAAACCCTTTCCCTTGAGGTTCGGCGGGTAGCCTTCACCGCCAAATGCGCTCGTCTCGCAGATCGGCACCTTGTCGAAGGGCACGGGGCTGGTCATCTCGGCGCCCCGGTCTGTCAGGCGCCAGAAACGGTCGCCGAAAACCGCCAGCCGTTTCGTCTTGCCGCCCAGACGGGCCGTCACTTTCAGTGCGGTCACCGGGAGGTGCCCGGGGGCGAGAGCGTGGCCGGCGACAATCATTTCCGCCCGCGGCTTCAGCTGACCCTTGTCGAAGATGCCGCCGTCCGGCATCTGTTCGGCGACCATCGGCCAGAGCGCCTGCTCGGTGTAGAGGGTGTAGGGATCGTCTATGTCAAAAAGCAGAAATGCCGACACCGTCAGAAGACTACCTCCCTCAACCGCCTGGGGTTGAAGTGCTGCGGAAAGTTTCGACGGCTTAACGATTGCGGGCATTCATGCTCCCAGTTTCGTTCCCGGAGAAATCACGGAAAACGGCTCTGCTCCCCAGAGGCGCATGTTCCGGCGGCTTAAATCCCGGACGAGGGATCCAGTCCCGAATGCGTCGGATTGCTCCGACGGAAAATGTCTTAATGACTTGTTAGTATCTATATTTAGAGTTGTACGTCTCCCGATGCAATAGGGGGCGAGATGCGTACGACCCACGATATGACAAATGCGACGCCTAACAATCAGATTTTTCAAGACACTCGAATTTTGGGCGCGAATCGGGAAGGAAATCACGTTTTGAAGCTGATTTTGGAGCAGTTGTCGAAACAGGCACAGAAACCCTGATTGCCGGCACCACTGTTTCATGCGACGGCACGCCTATTCGGGGCAAGTGCCCGTCGTTCCAGGGTGACGTTAGGTAGCAATTACAGGTTGCGACCATGGTGGTTGAAATGAGACTGCCGGAGGGCACGGCGTCGCCCCGTGCCCCGGAGCTCTCCTAGATGAAGTCCTGGAAGTTCCAGGGAAACTCCGTCCGGTAGCGTTTTTCCAGCGCATTCAGCAGCAGGTCCCTGGTGCCGCTCTGGCGCAGATCGTTTTCGCTCAGATGCCGATCCAGGAAAAAGCTCGTCAATTCAAAGCCCTGGGTAATATCCGTCCAGGTCAATTCACTGCCTGCCTGGCGTTGACCATCGAGAAGGAAGGATGGCAACGGGAGCAGCTTGTCGTGATAGGGCAGGCCGGCTTCCCGGCTGACTGCGCGCGCCGATTTCGGGGAGACATAGGTCAGCTCGTCCCGGCTTCCTGTTGCCGCGCAGGCGCTCAGGTCCAGGCCGGCGCCGAGTTCCTTAAGCAGTTCCAGTTCGAAGCGGATCACCAGGGCCGCTGCAGCGTCGGCGCTGTCAAGGTGCTCCAGCAGGACGCAAAGGGCTTCGAAAAGCCGGGGATAGGGATGTCTTTCAGGCAGGAGCCTCAGCAGAAAGGCAAGATGCTGCACGCCGGTCAGGCCGAGACCGCTGGTCATGAGCTCCCCGGCTCGCAGGGTCTCGGGCTCGACCTGGAACTGTCCGAGATGATCGGCAAGCCTTGCCTTCCAGGTGAGATGAAGCTCGTTGCCCGGCTGCAGCGCCGGGCGATGGCGTTTTGACCGCCCGCCGCGAACAAGTCCGAGGTGGCGGCCGCGCTCCCGCGTCATGACCTCCAGGATGGTGTCGCTCTCGCCATGCCTGCGGGTGGTCAGCACCACCCCGCGTCCGCTCCATTCCAAGTGCCGGGTCCCGTCTCAGATTTTTCGGGAAGTTTGGCGGATTCGCCGGTCCGCGCCAGCTATTTCGGAAATTCCAGGCCCATTTCCCGATAGCGCTCCGGATCGTCAGCCCAGTTTTCCCGGACCTTGACGAACAGGAACAGGTGCACGGGAGTTTCGATGATTTCCGAGATTTCCGCACGTGCCGCCTGGGAAATCGCCTTGATCGTGGCGCCTCGTTTGCCGAGCACGATGCTTTTCTGGCTGTCCCGTTCCACGTAGATGGTCTGTTCGATGCGGACCGAACCGTCCTTGCGGGTCTGCCACTGTTCCGTTTCGACGGTCGAGATGTAGGGCAGCTCCTGGTGCAGGCGCTCGAACAGCTTCTCGCGGGTGATTTCGGCCGCCAGGATGCGCAAGGAAAGGTCGGACGGCTGGTCTTCCGGATAAAGCCAGGGGCCGTCCGGCACTTTTGACGCAAAATGGTCGAGAATGGCGTCGGTGCCGTCGCCGGTCAGCGCCGAGATCATGAACGTCTCTTCGAACCGGACATATTCATTGGCCTTCTGGGCCAGTTGCAGCAGCTTCTCGCGTTTGGCGACATCCGTCTTGTTCAGGATCAGAACCTTGGGCGCGGACTGGTTCTGCAGGCGCTTGAGAATGTTCTCCACTTCCTCGTCGATGCCCTTGCGCGCATCGATCAGTAGCGCGATCAGGTCCGCGTCGCGCGCGCCTCCCCAGGCCGTGTCGACCATGGCCCGGTCGAGCCGGCGTTTCGGCTTGAAGATGCCGGGCGTGTCGATGAAGACCAGCTGGGCCGCACCGTGCATGGCCACGCCGCGCACGATGGTGCGTGTGGTCTGCACCTTGTGGGTGACGATCGATACCTTGGTGCCGACGAGCTGGTTGATCAGAGTCGACTTGCCGGCGTTCGGTGCGCCGATCAGCGCAATGAAGCCCGCCTTGGTTCCTTCCGGCATGGCCGGGATCGGTTCTGGCAGCGGCATGTCGAACCGGGGAGGGGGCGCCTGAAAGCCGTCGTCCTCGTCCGTCGGGTCGCCGCTGTTGTTGTCGTCGCTCAAGGGTATCCTATTCCTTCCAGACGCCTTCCCGGCGCAAGACGGCTTCCGCCGCGCTTTGTTCAGCAATCCTTTTGGACCCGCCCGTGCCTTCGCCCGGCTTCAGCCCCTGCACTGTCACCGCCACAGTGAAGCTGGGGGCGTGATCCGGCCCCGCGCGTCCGGTGACATCGTAGCGCGGTGTCGGCAGGCTCTTGGACTGGGCCCATTCTTGCAAGGTGGTCTTGGCGTCGCGCAGCGGACCCGACCACGATAGCATACGCGGCTCCCAAAGGCGTCTCACGAACTCTTCCGCCGCGTCGTAGCCACCGTCGAGATAGATGGCCGCGATCACGGATTCACAGATATCGGCCAGGAGGGCCGTCTTTTTCCGCCCGCCGGTCTGCGCCTCGGCGAGACCGATACGCATGGCCTCGCCAATCCCCAGTTCCTGGGCAATCTCCGCGCAGGTTTCCCGCTTGACCATGTGGTTGAACCGGCGCGCCAGTTCGCCTTCGTCGGCTTTCGGAAAATGCCGGTGCAACATCGAGGCGATAACAAGGCCGAGCACCCGGTCACCGAGGAATTCAAGACGCTGATAGCTCCCCGAGACGGTCTCGGACGGCGCCAGCGCGCTGGCATGCGTCAGCGCGACCCGCAACAGTTCCAGGTCCTGGAACTCGTATTGCAGGGCGTTCTTCAAGACCGAGACCGGACTCTTCTGAGGTTGTTTGCTCATGCAGCTGTTTCGCGTTTTTCGCGGGCGTCAGAAAACCGGCCGTTACAATGTCCGGCCGATCCGCTCCCAACGCACACTCCACGGCCAGGTCCAGATCTGCCAGGCCGGTGTTTTGTCCTTGATGGAAAAGAACAGGATCTCGGCCCGCCCCATGAAATTTTCGAACGGCACATAACCGACCCGGCTCTGGTAACGGCTGTCGACGGAATTGTCCCGGTTGTCGCCCATCATGAAGTAATGGCCCTCGGGAACCTTGTATTCCCGCGTATTGTCCATCACGCCGGCCGGATCGCTGTCCAGTGTCTCGTAGGAAACGCCGTTCGGCAGCGTTTCCCGGTATCTGGGCACGCGCTTGGTGACGCCGACGGAGCTCTCCACGATATAGTCGTCGATGCGCTCGCGCTTGACGGGTTCGCCGTTGATATGAACGACGCCGTCGAGCACCTGGATGGTGTCCCCGGGCAAACCGATGACCCGTTTGATGTAGTCCGTGTAGTTGTCGGTCGGCAGCTTGAACACGGCAATGTCCCCGCGTTCCGGTTGATCGGCCCAGACCCGGCCGGAAATGGGCACCAGGCTGGAGGGGATCGGAAGCGAATAGCGTGAATAGCCGTAACTGTATTTGGAGACGAACAGGTAGTCGCCGATCAGCAGCGTGTCCATCATCGAGCCGGAGGGAATATTGAACGGCTGAAACAGGAAGGTGCGCACGATCAGTGCAAGTGCCAGCGCCTGGACAATGACCTTGATGGTCTCGACGAGGCTGCTGTCCTTTTCCTTTTTGTTTTCTGTCACGCTCATATTGTCCCTTAACATGTTGCCCGCGGATCCGCTTGCCGCCGCACAGCGGAACTCTTAGCCGTTCCACCGGCTGGAAGCAATGCGGCCGAGGGTGCTGATCTACGGCTTTCCGGAGGAAATCGCCTGAGGCGGCTCTGGCCAGTCCGACGGCCACGCCGAGATCACCACAAAGGCCTGCGCCAGCGGGAAATCGTCGGTGATTGTCAGATCGATCATTGTCTTGAAACCGTCCGGTGTGATTGCGGTCAGCCGGTCGGCCGCGCCGCCGGACAGGGCGATGGTGGGTTTGCCGGAGGGCAGGTTGACGACGCCCATTTCCCGCCAGGCGACGCCCATGCGGATGCCGCTGCCCAGGGCCTTGGAACAGGCCTCCTTGGCGGCGAACCGCTTGGCATAGGAAGCCGCGCGTTCGGCACGCTTGTCGGATTTGGCCCGTTCGATCTCCGTGAACACCCTGTTGGTGAACCGGTCGCCGAACCGTTCCAGCGTCTTTTCGACTCGGCGTATGTCGATCAGATCGCTGCCAATCCCTAGGATCATGATGAAACTTTCGTATTTGGAGCTGTGCCGACTAAGTGGGCAGGTCGGTACGCGAAATCAAGCGCTGCGGTCTTCTTCCATGTTCACGCCGGGGGCCGGGAACAGCCGGTCGCCCTTGCTGGCGAGCTTGCTTCGCCGGCGGCGCTGATAAACCTCGACGCTCTTGTAGACGATGACGTAGGAAATGAACGCGACGGTCAGGCCGATCGGCACGGCACCGATAAACATCGGCTTGAGCATCGGCCACAGGGCATCCAGGGAGTTCTCGAAAAGCCCTCTCTGGAATTGTTCATGGACCTGTTGGGGGTCGGCCTTTGGTGCCCGGCCGTGCAGGATCCACTTCCCGACCTTGAAAGTGAAGGCCCAGATGAACGGAAAGGTCAGCGGGTTGCCGACCGAGGTCCCGAGTGCCGCGGCGATCAGGTTGCCGCGGATCACGTAGGCGATGGCAAAGGCCGTCAGGAAGTGGAAGCCGACCAGCGGGGTGAAGGAGGCAAAGGCGCCCGCGGCGAAACCGAGGGCGATGGCATTGGGCGTCGCGGTCAGCCGCAGCACGCGCTTGCTGAAATAGCGGGTCGAACGGACCCAGCTGTGCCGGGGCCAGACGGCGACGCGCAGTCGCTCGATCCTTGATGGCCTATGTCTCCGGCGAAACAGCATGTTTTATGGTCGTTCCTGTCGTGTCGTTATTCAGCTCAGTCCACGGCTGCCGGGCTTGACGGCCGGGAGGGCCGCAAGTTCCGGCGGAAGCTTGTCCGGTTCGTAGGCCGGGACCTTGTACTCCGTCAATGCGACTAACGGCACGGAGACATCGGCCTCGCCGCCGGAGCGGTCGATCAGGCAGGCCACACCCAGAACTTCAGCACCAAGAGCTTTCAACGAGGTTACCGTTTCCCGGCTCGACAGGCCCGTTGTCACGATATCCTCGACAACAATGACCTTGGATCCTTCCGGCAGCTCGAACCGGCGCAGGCGGAACTCACCGTCCTCCCGCTCCACCCACATGGCCGGAACGCCGAGATGGCGCGCGGTTTCGTATCCCGGAATGAGGCCGCCGAGTGCCGGCGAGACGATGTAGTCGATCTCGCCCAGATTCGCCGCGCGGATCTTTTCCGCAAGCGCCTTGCAAAGGGTCTCGGTCTTGTCCGGATACATGAAGACCCGCGCCTTTTGCAGGAAGATTGGGCTGCGCAGTCCGGATGTCAGGATGAAATGTCCTTCCAGAATGGCTCCGGCCTCACGGAAGAGGGACAACACTTCTTCACGAGTCATTTCCAATTTCCCCTGTCTGGCTGTCTGACGTCTTATCCGTTGACCCGGCTGACGCTCGAAACATTCGGCTTGGTCCGCAATTGATTGATAATCCGGTTCAGGTGCTTCAGGTCCCAGACCTCCAGGTCGATGACCATCTGGTGGAAGTCCGGGGCCCGTTGAACCATTTTCACATTGTCGATATTGCCGCTGTGCTCACCGATCACCTGGGCGATGGTCGCAAGCGACCCCGGCTCGTTGGCCGCGGAAATGTCGAGCCTTGCGGGAAAACGTTCTGGGTTGTTGACATCGATATCCCAGCGCACGTCCACCCAACGCTCCGTTTGATCGTCGAACTCCTTGAGTGACGGCGACTGTATCGGATAGATGGTCAGCCCCTCGGACGGGGTCAAGATGCCGACGATACGGTCTCCGGGGACCGCGCCGCCATCGGGAGCGAAACTGACGGGAATGTCGCCGGACAGGCCCCGGATCGGCAGCGCCGGGCCTTCGCCCGCGTCCTCTTCCTGTCCCTTTTGCGAGTCGATCTCGCCGGGTGGAATGCGGAACTTCAGTCCGTGCCCCTGTTTCAGTCCGAACCAGCCTTCCTCGACAGGAGGTCCGGAAATGGCGACCCGCTCGTCCTGGTAGTCGGGATGTGCCGTCTTCAGCACTGTCTGGGCGCTGAGATCGCCGCGTCCGACCGCGGCCAGAAGATCGGCGACACTGGACTGGTGATGGGTGTCGAGAACGGCTTCCAGAAGGTCTTCCGAATAGATCTTGTCGGCCCTGGCGAAGGCGCGCTTGAGGATATGCTCGCCGAGCGCGCCATATTGCTTGCGCACGGATTCCCGCGTGGCCCTGCGGATCGCCGCCCGGGCCTTGCCGGTCACCGCGATTGCCTCCCAGGCGGGGGGCGGCGTCTGTGCGGGAGAGCGGATGATCTCGACTTCGTCGCCGTTGTGCAGCTCCGTGACCAGCGGCATGATCTTGCCGTTGATCTTGCAGCCGACACAGGTATTGCCGATGCCGGTGTGTACCGCATAGGCGAAGTCGATCGGGGTGGCGCCGCGGGGCAGGGCGATCAGGCGGCCCTTGGGTGTGAAACAGAACACCTGGTCGTGGAACAGTTCCAGCTTGGTGTTTTCCAGAAACTCTTCCGGCGTGTCGCCCTGCGCAAGGAGTTCGGTCGTCCGGCGCAGCCACTCGAAGGCACGGCAGTCTTCGGTATGCCGGGCAATGTTGCGGCCGCCCAGCTCGCCGTCCTTGTAAAGCGCGTGGGCGGCGATGCCGTATTCCGCGACCCTGTCCATGGAGATGGTCCGGATCTGCAGCTCCACGCGCTGGCGGGACGGCCCGACAATGGTGGTGTGGATCGACTTGTAGTCGTTCTGCTTCGGCGTCGAGATATAGTCCTTGAACCGTCCGGGCACGGTCGGCCAGGTCGTGTGGATGACACCGAGGACCCGGTAGCAGGCCTCCAGCGTGCCGACGGTGACTCGGAAGCCGTAAATATCCGAAAGCTGCTCGAAACCGATCGCCTTGCGCTGCATCTTGCGAAAGATCGAGTACGGGCGTTTTTCACGCCCCTTGACCAGCGCGGCCATGCCCCGTTCGCTCAGGCGTTCGGTCAGCGTGGTCTCGATGTCCAGGATGAGGTCCCTGTTGCGTTCGCGCAAGTCGACCAGACGGTCCGTGATTGTCTCGTAGGCTTCCGGGTTGAGCGTGTGGAACGAGATGTCCTCCAGCTCCTCGCGCATGTCGTGCATGCCCATGCGTCCCGCGAGAGGCGCATAGATTTCCATGGTTTCTTCGGCGATCCGGCCGCGCTTGTGCTCCGGCATGTGGTGGAGCGTGCGCATATTGTGCAGACGGTCCGCCAGCTTGACCAGAAGAACGCGGACATCGTCGGCAATCGCCAGCAGGAGCTTGCGGAAATTCTCCGCCTGCTTGGCCTTCCGGGACACCAGGTCGAGCCGGCTGATCTTGGTGAGGCCATCGACCAGCTTGCCGATTTCCTCGCCGAAGAGACTGTCGATCTCCGCCCGGGTGGCGTCGGTGTCCTCGATCGTGTCATGCAGGAGCGCGACGGCGATGGTCGCGTCGTCCAGGCGCAGATCCGTGAGGATCGCGGCGACTTCAAGCGGGTGGGAAAAATAGGGGTCGCCGGATGCACGCATCTGGGAGCCATGCTTTTGCATGGCATAGACATAGGCCTTGTTGAGCAAGGCTTCGTCAGCTTCCGGATTGTAACGCGTTACCCGTTCAACGAGTTCGTATTGACGCATCATGGCCGCAACCGACCCTGGCAACCGGCTGACCGGTCAGCGGTAGAGACAAAAAAAGTCTGAAGCGCAAAGCCTGGCCGGCCGCGCTTCAGACGAACTTGTGACGAAAGATCAGACGTCGTCGGTTCGCTCCGGCGGCACGAGACCTTCCAGTCCGCGCAGCAGGTCTTCTTCGGACATCCGGTCGAACTCGACGGCACCGTCGTCGACCTGATTGACCTGTGTGGCCTGATGCTGGCCCGGAGCGGGCACCAGCGGCACGGCTTCGGTTTCCGGCTCGTCCACTTCCACAAATTTCTGCAGCGAGTGGATCAGGTCTTCCTTCATGTCTTCCGGGCTGACGGTCTGCTCGGCGATCTCCCGCAGCGCAACGACGGGGTTCTTGTCGTTGTCACGGTCAATGGTCAGCGGCGAGCCGCTAGAGATCATGCGAGCGCGATGCGCAGCAAGCAGCACCAGCTCAAACCGGTTTTCGACCTTGTCGATGCAGTCCTCGACGGTCACGCGCGCCATTCGACGTCTCCATAGGTTTTGGAACTTGAAGAACCAGCGTATAGTGTTCGCGTTTCGAAAAAGCAACCCCTTGTCAGTTTTGTGAGGCAGGCTGCAATCTCCGAACGCGCGAAGGCGAAATGGGCAGTTTTTTTGTCCCAAATTAATATGGTCGCTCGCTTTTGCATTGCGAGCCTCCAATATTATAGTGTAGGGCACTGTGAACGGCACCATTCGGAATCAGAAGGCCGTTGCGAACCAAAACAATAAGCTGTCCGAAGCTGTGGTGCACACAGCTCACTTCAGCACTATATGCGTTGACGGAAGAGTCAGGCCAATCGGACCAGGTCGCGGGAAACCAGGTCCAAACAGGCCTTTTTCAAGCGTGGCGCGTATAACTCGGAAAGGTTTCAAATAAGATGTTTGACGCTCGAGAAAAGGTTGCTTTGTTCATTGATGGAGCGAACTTGTACTCTACTGCCAAAGCTATCGGTTTTGACATTGACTACAAGCGGTTGCTTAAGGAGTTTCAGGGTCAGGCTTACCTCTTGCGCGCGTATTACTACACCGCGTTGATCGAAGACCAGGAATATTCCTCCATCCGGCCGCTGATCGACTGGCTGGACTACAATGGCTACAAAGTCATCACGAAGCCGGTGAAGGAATTTGTGGACAGCGCCGGTCGCCGCAAGGTGAAGGGCAACATGGACATCGAGCTGGCGGTCGACGCCATGGAACTCGTCGAGACCGTCGATCACATCGTCCTGTTCTCCGGAGACGGCGACTTCAGATCACTGGTCGAGGCCCTGCAGCGCAAGGGACGCAAGGTGAGTGTCGTTTCGACGCTGAAAACCCAGCCGCCGATGATCGCCGACGACCTGCGCCGCCAGGCCGACCATTTCATCGATCTTGCCAGCCTTGCGAACAAGATCGGACGCGACCCGTCCGAACGGCCTGCGCGCCCGCAGGCCCCCGTTCAGATGGATGACGACGACGAGGACGACGACTACTGAGGGGCGCCGCGATGCCGACGCCGACCGAAGCAGCCGGGCCCGTCGACCCGCCCCTGGATTGCAAGGCGTGCCCACGGCTCGTTGCGCTGCGCGAGGAACTGACCGAGGCGCATCCGGACTGGCACAATGCGCCGGTTGCCTCCTTCGGTGATACGGCGCCGCGTCTGCTGGTCATCGGCCTTGCGCCCGGCATGAAGGGAGCCAACTGTACCGGTCGGCCCTTCACGGGCGACTATGCCGGCGACCTTCTCTACAAGACCATGCTCGACTACGGCTTTGCGTCCGGGACCTATCAGGCTCGGCCCGATGACGGCCTGCAGCTTGTCGACGCCATCATCACCAATGCCGTGCGTTGCCTGCCGCCGCAGAACAAACCGACCGGCGCGGAAATCAAGACCTGCAGGCCTTATCTTCTGTCGACATTGGCGGCGAATTCCTCAATTCGCGCGGTGCTTGCGCTGGGGCGGATAGCGCATGAAACCTTCCTGACGGCGCTGGATCAGCGCCGTGCCGCATTTCCCTTTGCCCACGGCGCGACCCATGCGCTGCCCGGAACGGACCTGACCCTGTTCGACAGCTATCATTGCTCCCGATACAACACCAATACGGGCCGCTTGACGGAAGACATGTTCAGGTCGGTGTTCGACAAGATCCGGACGCATATCCCTTAGAACGGTGTGTTCTCAAAGCAGCTTATCGAACATTGCAGTCGGCGAAGCAGACCAGCTCAAAAAGTTGCAAATGCGGAGACGAACAGCCGTTGTTCCCGCAGTCTCTGAGCAGAAACGGCGCAAGCTGGCTCCTGCAGCCGAAAGCGCAAATTCCCTCTTTCTCAACTGGATCGGGATCCTTTTTGGCAGCAATGCTAGATCGCAACCGCTACGGTGAGCGCAAATCAAACCGACCAGTCGATCCCGCAAGTCACGTCGGTTGAATGTGCTCTCGCCGAAGAAACTTAATTTGCTCGGCGAAGCGAATTTGAATTGTTGTCCATCTTATTGGGACACGTAACCATCATAGGTGGATAAGTAAGCATCAGATATCGCATCGAATGTCAGTGCTTTCTCCATAGTCGCATTGGCACCATCCAGCTCCTGTCGCCCGCCAAAAATCACTGGATAGTACGGGTTTCCAGGACGCTGTGCGCCAACCCTTGCAATATCGTTGCCGCTTTCAGCATTGATCACCTCTGCGGCAGCTTTCGCACTTGCCTCATCGGAGTACGACCCGACGACAACTCGATATGTTACCTTTTTACCATCCGAGCCCGAGTCGTCTATTGTCCGGATCCATGATTCCGCCTCGGGTTTCAGTGCTGAATCGACAGTGCGTAGCCAATTGACCGCTTGAGCTCGTTGTTCGTCGGTTGCAGAAATCGACGCAGATCCAACCGCTTCAAGCAAGTTTTTTTGCCCCAAAAGAGTTGCGTTTGAATACTGGGTTTCTGCGGCACTTATAATTCTGGGATCGGCAAGGTACTTAACAAACTGCGTTGTGACATTGCTCAGAGTAGGGTCTTTCGCCGCCACTGCGCCAGCAAGATCATCAATTTGACGATCTTGAACCAGAGACCTGATAGAAGCAGCGTCAACCGATTCCTGCTGCGCGATTTCTGCGAGTGCTACAGCGATGCCCAGACGTGTTCGATAGGTCGAATCGTGAGAACTGAACTTTGACAAAAGGTCATCTATTCGGTCCGTCCCCATCTTTGCGAGTTGCTTGCGCGCGTTTCGACGAGTGTATGCGGAAGGCGAGTTCAGGTCTGTCAACGTCTGTTCATAAGTCGGAGCGTCCTGTGCCAATGCTCGTGAGACAAAATTGAAAAGACTTGAACTGGTCGTCGTTGACGGGTTGTTGCAGACGACCACCCCACTTTCGTAGGTTCTTTTTGAATCGTCTTCATCTTCCAGGACCGCAGCGGCCGTCCCGTTGGGCGGGCGAAATTTAAGTCTTCCTGGCCTTTCCCCTTTGTTTGTGTCGACCAAAATAGCTTTGCTGATGCAATAGAACTCATGATCGATCGAACAATCATCAGATTCACAACCTGCTGGTCGTGTCGTTATTGTCGCGTTCAGGTGGTCAAATTCAATCATCTCGGGCGTGGCTAGGAATTCATGGATTGTTTCCCTCAATTTTCGTCCAAAGATTTCATCACTTCCCGAGACTTCCACAACAGAAGCTGTCGGGACGTCCTTTACTAGAGCTCTTGAATAGGTCTTGTTGGGATCAAGAAGTCCCATTTGAAACATTACAATGGTCAAAATTATAGCCATCGCCCCAGCACCACCGACAACCACGCCCTTGCGTTGAAAACCCGCGACCGCACCGGCTGCCATCAATATGATCGCGAGGCCAACCGTGAAGGTAAGGATCGAAAAACCTGGTAGTGGCATAGGGAAAACAACAGAAAAAACGAGTAATAATCCGCCAATGGCGAGCATAACTAAAGTGAAAATATCCAGCTTGCGTTGTTGTTGATTGGCGTTGGCGATCCTTGCGGCGATTAAGGCTTCTGAATCTTCTGAAGTTTGAGCTTTTCCCTCTTTAGGCAGAACATCAGAATGTTGGGACTGGTCACTCATTTGCCTCTCCAATCTCCAAGAAATAAAGAATAAATCGATAGAACATTCCTTTTGGGGTAGATTGAAAATTGTATCACAATTATTGCGCGTAGTGTATCTGAATATTTCTACCCGTTCGACTTGATCCTTCAGGCAAGCCAATCGCACTCTGGTATTCCGTCACCAAACAAAATCGGCCGGAAGCAATACACCTGCCACGCCGCAATGAGGTTTGGTCTACGACTTCAATATTCGCGGATACCAAGCAAGGCCAGCCGTTTATTCATAACAACCTCAGGTGCCTGCTCAGAGAATGAGCTTGACGGTACACCGTGTGATACAGTCGTCTAGCGGAACCCGGATTGCCACTGACTGTCATCAATGAATTTGTAAAGCAGACGATTTAGCCAAATCGCGGCAGTGGACGACGTAGGGACCAGGCGAACACCAAAACCGCAAAGAGTGGGATAGGCGGTACGTAGCGCCAAAAGAAAGAACAACTGCACTCCTATTTCAGGTCGCAAGGTCTCAACAAGCAGAGCAATCAGTTGCGAACTTGATGAAGCAAAAGCCGGGGGGGGGCAATCGCAAGAACCAAATCACTCTTCGGAATGCGGTTCCTTCTGGTAGTCCTGCGCATCGACGACGACCCAGCCGTTGGGGCCGAGATGCTCCTGGGGCTTGAAACGGGCCTTGTAGGCCATTTTCTGCGACCCATCGACCCAATAGCCGAGATAGACATAGGGCAGGTGCATTTTCCTGGCACGCTCGATGTGGTCCAGGATCATGTAGGTGCCAAGCGCGGTGTGCGTGTAGGCCGGATCGTAGAAGGAATAGACCATCGACAGGCCGTCGGAGAGTTGGTCGCTCAGGGCAACGCCCAGCAGCGGACCTTCACCGGCGCCGGTGATGAAGCTGTTGGGGCCGCGCTTGCGATACTCCAGGACCAGCGTTTCCACATGGGTGTCCTCGACCATCATGGCGTAGTCGAGCACGCTCATTTCGGTCATGCCGCCGTTTTCGTGGCGGGCTTCCAGGTAGTCCCGGAAGAGGTCGTACTGCTCCGCGGACGGGCTGGGCGGCAGGCGCGCGCCAACAATGTCGGAGGCGGACTTCCAGACGCGCTTGAAGGATTTGGTCCAGATGAAGTCATCCACCCGCACGCGTACCGAAATGCAGGCCTGGCAGCGTTCACAGGCGGGCCGGTAGGCGATGTTCTGGCTCCGGCGGAAACCACCCTGCGTGAGCACTTCATTGAGCGCAGGCGCGCCATGTCCGACAAGGTGGGTAAAGACCTTGCGCTCCTGTTTTCCCTCAAGATAAGGGCAGGGCGCCGGGGCCGTGAGATAGAACTGCGGATGATCTGTGGGGTGCCTTGTCACCGTCGTGTCCCGCGATTCCTCAAATCCTGTATCCGGTCATTCCCAAGACCATTGATGAAGCTCCTCCGATGCTCCCTGACTGCCTTCGCGGTGAGCGTCGCGCGTCTCACCGGTGAGCGGAACCGGGGACCTTTCGGCATCCACCCAGCTGAACCGCCACTGGCGCCAGCCGGAAGTACCATAACCAGGTCTCTTTGATATTACCTGTATCATAACCCGTAATACCATGGCGCGACTAAAGAGAAGGTCAACCATAGAATAAGCGCCAGGGGCGTGCCGGCCCTGACGAAGTCGTTGAACTTGTAGTGACCAGGTCCCATTACGATCAGGTTGGTCTGGTAGCCGATCGGCGTTGCGAATGACGAATTCGCAGCAATGATCAGGCAGACCACGAAAGCTTCCGGTTTGACACCGATCTGCTGCGCAAGGTTGATCGCGATCGGCGTGAACAGGACGGCCGCGGCGTTGTTGGACAGGAAGTTCGTCAGGATCATCACGATGAAGAACAGCGCGGACAGCACCACGGGGGTCGACGCGCCGTCCATGACATGAACCATGGCCGTCGCGATTGCATTGGCGCCGCCGGTTCCTTCAAGAGCGACCGCGCCGGCCAGGGACGCTCCGACCAGCATGAAAATACGGCTGTCGATGGCACGCATCGCCTGCCGGATGTTCAGGCATCCGGACGCGATCATGGCGAAGGTTCCGGCCACGGCCGTGGTCACGATGGGAACCAGGCCGCTGGCGGCAAGGGCGACCACGCAGGCGAAGATGACCAGCGCACGCGGGGCAAAGCGGCGCCGCGGGACTTCCGCCATGGACCAGTCGAGCAGGAGCACGTCGCGATTGCCGCGCAGGCGGGCGATTTCCTCCTCGCTGCCGGACACCAGCAGCACGTCTCCGGCTTCCAGGCGGATGTCGTTCATGGCCATGCGCGGCATGCGGCTGCGCCGCTGGATGCCCATGACGAGGCAGCCGGTGTCCGAATAGAAACCCGATTGCGGCAAGGTCCGTCCCATGAGCCTGGACGCGGGCGCCACCACCACCTCGGCAAGGCTGATCGAGCCGGGCGGCGCGGCCTGGGATTCCCGGCCGGAATTTCCCGTGTCGGCGTCGGCCTCCATCAGGGGCTGGCGCCGGGAAAGTGCATTGGCAAGAGCCGCGCGCGTGGCCGCGACGATCACTGTATCGCCCGGCTGCAGCACCACGTTTTCAAACGGTGGCAGGATCGGTTTCTGGCCGCGCTGTACCAGTCGCACGGTCATGTCCTTCAGCTTCGGGAACATGCCGGAGACCGACTCCACGCCGACCAGCGGATGGCCGTAGGTGATCTGGATCTGGGCAATGAACTGCTTGCCGGAGGTCGCCTGAAACTCTTCCGCCATCGTTTTGCGGACCCTGAGAAGGCGCGGCATCACGAACAGCACATAGACGGCGCCGACGCTGGCGACGATCAGGCCGATCGGCGTGAAGCTGAAAAACGTCAGCCTGAGATCCGATGACTGGGCGGCATAATTGGCCACCAGCAGGTTGGTTGACGACCCGATAAGCGTTGTCATGCCGCCAAGAATGGCCAGGAAGGACAGCGGCATCAGCACCCGGGCAGGGGACTGGCCGACGGTGGCCGCGACCGCTGTCAGGATCGGCAGGAACATCACCACGACGGGCGTATTGTTCAGGAACGCGCTCAGGACCGCCACCGTGATCAGAACCGGGGCAGCCGCATAGAGCGAGCGGCCGCGCGTCATCCTGACGATCGCCTTTGCCGGGGCTTCCAGTGCGTCCGTCTGGAACAGACCCTGGCCGATGATCAGCAGGCAGATCACGGTGATGAGTGCGGGATTGGCGAAACCGGCGAGAAAGTCTGCCGTGGTGATCGCGTTCCCCTCCGGTGTCACCACGGGGAAAACAGAGAAGATGACAATGAAGGCGGATACGGAGCCGAGAGCGACTGTTTCGATCGGATAACGCTCAAGGGCGTACAGAACGACAGTTGACGCGATCACCACGAAGGTCAGCGCCATTGCGATATCAACTGAATCCATTCACCTGCCCAAAGCCACCATGGCCAATACACCGGTGGGCACTCTAAATCAGGCGGTCAGGGGATTGGAAGGGGCAAGCGAACAGAATGACGTTGAAACTTTTCCGCAAATGACGGGTGAAAAGGGAAACGGTCTCGTCATGCGCGAAGGGTGTCAGGAGTGTTGCCTTTTTGATGCTGCAATTCCTGGTAGAATTTCCCATTTCTACGGGAGTGCGCATTATGAGAGTTGTCCTGGCCGTATTGATGTGCTGCCTAGGAATGCAGCCCGTCGTCGCCGAGAACCGGTTTTTCGTTCAGCAGGGAAACTGGTCTATCGCCAATTTTGAGGGACTCTGTATCGCCAGCAGCCGGTCCTTCGCGGAAACAAACATGTCACCGGTTGCCACGGTCCGTTTCATCATGCTGCCCGAAACGAGAGAGGTCTTTCTGGAAACCTATTACTGGCCGGGCGCAATTGAAAAAGGGCAGGCGACAACACTCAGATTCGGCAAGGATGTCGAGGTCCCGGCAACCGCCACATCAGATTATTCCGTGAAGACAGACCGGCCGTTTTCACGCGAAGAGCTGAAATTCCTGGAAAACGAGCATCTTTTAGGCGTGAAGGCGGCCGATGTTTCCTGGCCGATTGGCGTGGAGGCCACTGGATTAGGCTGGGCTTTTTATTATCTTCGGGATTGTGCCCATATCGTTCGGGCGGACTGACCGTCGAGGAGCCGGGTTGCTTCCGGCAATCCCCTGAACCTAGCCGTGATCATGCATGTAGCTGCGGTGATAGGCCGAGTTGATCACGACCGTTCCCAGCACGAGGTCGTGCAGCAGGCGCTTGCGGTCTGAGAACAGCGACACCAGCAGGACGAGCGGTGTCAGCAGCGAGACCGAGAACCAGAACAGCAGGGCATGCACAGCGGCGAGCAGCGGGTAGGGTTTGGCGCCGTACCAGAGCCGCATCTCCAGGCCCATGGCGCGCATGCCGAGGGTCGAGGCCTGCGGCCCGCCGAGCGTGAACGCCACATAGATCAGGGCGACGGCGGTCGGCAGGATGCCGTAGAGCAGAAAGCCCAGCCCGAGGGTGAAGACACCGAGGAAGAAAACCAGAATACCGGCTCCGAACGTCAGCAACGCGATCACGACGACATCGATCACAAACGCAAAGATCCGCCGGCTGCGCACGCCCGAAAACAGCTCCGGATTGCTGACAGGGTCAAAGACGTCCTGGCGGGCATGGTCGGAGGTGGTTTCAGCTGACATTGTGAGTGCTCCCATGGCTCTTCATGCCGTTCATGTGGGGATCGGGTCGGGTTTTCGCAAATCGCCCCGCGCCGCGCTTCAACTGGATGGATGTATCAGCCCGCAATGGCGTTGCCGATGCCCTCTGTTTCACGCTTTGCCCGATAGTGGAGTTTGTTGCGGCGCCGGGGAGCCTGGAGCGCCGAAAGCAGATGCTGTCACGAACGGCCGGGGATTTTTGCCGTTGCGTCAGTTTCCATTGGCTGACTATAGTTTCTGCGGGGCGGTTGAGTTGAGGGAAAAGATGGTTCGCGTTTTTGGTGTTTTACTCGCTTGCGCCTTCCTGAATGTGGTCCCCGCGCGGGCGGCGGACGTGGTGATCGGTCTGCCGGCCTGGCCCTCCGCTCAGGTAACGGCGCATATCATCGCCGACACGCTTTCCGAGCGGTACGGGCTGGAGACGGAGCTGCAGGAAAGCGGCACCATGACGATCCTCTCCAAAGTCGGCAAGGGTGAGTTTCAGGTTCACCCGGAAGTCTGGCTGCCGAACCTGTCGCGCCAGGTCGACAAGCTCAGCAATCAGGACAAGGTCGTTGAACTCAGTGCTAACGGGGTTGCCGCGACGCAGAATATCTGCGCAACGCGTCAGACACTCGAACTGACCGGCGTGAAGGCTGTCGCGGATCTTGCCAAGCCTGAATACGCGGTGAAATTCGACACCGACGGCGACGGCAAGGGCGAGATCTGGATCGGGGCACCCACCTGGTCTTCCACTGAAATCGAGAAGATACGGGCGCATTCCTACGGCTACGACCAGACGATGTCGCTCCTGGAAATGCCGGAAGACGTTGCCATGGCAGCTGTCGATGCGGCAGCGTCCCTGGGGCGGCCGATCGTGTTTTATTGCTATGGTCCGCATCATGTCTTCCAGCTCCATGACATCGTCGTGCTGGAGGAACCGGAATACGATCCGGCCCGCTGGACCATCGTCAACCGCGCCGACAGCAATGACTGGCTGGAGCAGTCCAACGCCGACACGGCCTGGGACGCGTCCTCGTTTCATGTCGCCTACCAGGCGTCATTGAACGAGAGCAGGCCCGAGGTGGCGGCATTCCTTGCCGCCATTTCCCTGAGTGCGGAGGATGTTACCGCGATGAGCTACGCGGTCGAGGTTGAGGACAAGCCCGTGGAAGAGGTCGCCAGCGAATGGATTGCCAGCAACAAGGACCGGATCGGGGAGTGGACCAAATGAGCGGCTGGATGAGCAAAATGGCTGCATGCCTGCGCGCTGCGCTCAAATGGGCACCGGTCGCGCTGGCGCTGACGCTTGCCGGTGCGGCGTTCGCCCAGAACATCGCAACCCAGATCTACGATGCGACCAACCGCAAATGGGTCGACTATACGCCCCAGGTTGCCGCCAGATACTACCGGATCCACGGTCAGGCACCGGAAGAGTTCCAGAGACAGGTGGTCCAGTTCCGGACCGCGGAAAAGCCCGGAACCATCATCATCGACGGTGACCGGCACTTCCTCTATCTGGTCCTGCCCGACTTCCAGGCCATTCGCTACGGCATCGGTGTCGGCCGCGAAGGCTTCGGCTGGGCCGGCATCGTCAAGGTGGGCCGCAAGCAGGAATGGCCGACCTGGACCCCGCCCAAGGAAATGATCGAGCGCGACCCGGAATCGGCCAAATGGGCGAACGGGATGCCCGGTGGGCCGGACAACCCGCTGGGCGCGCGGGCCATGTATCTTTACGAGGGCAACCGCGATTCCATCTACCGCATCCACGGCACCAACCAGCCCTGGTCGATCGGGTTGAACATCTCGTCAGGCTGCATCCGCATGAACAACGACGATGTGACGGATCTCTACAGCCGGGTGGAAGTCGGAGCCAAGGTGATCGTCCTGATGCAGGGCGCCGCCCTCTACAAGGGCGTCTGACACGGCAATGAAAGGGCAGAGCATGAACGGGACGCACAGCAACGGATATCGGAAGCTCCTGATCGGGTGCGCGGCGGGTGCCGGCCTGGCATTGCTCGGTGGCTGCAACACCAGCGGGTCCAATGCGTCCGGGTCCCAGACCGTACGCACCTCGGCGGAAACCGCGCCGACGGACCTGCAATTGCTGTGCGCGTCCAAGGCGGCCGAGGAACTCCAGATCGCTGGCGGCAACGTGCTGCCGGTCAGTTCCGCCCGTTCGGGGGAAGCCGCGTATCAGGTCAATCTGACCTATGAAGGCGGCCAGGCGACCTGCGTCATCGACGAGAGCGGTGTCGTTCAGACCATCACCCCGGTCTAGCACCGGTCCCGTCCGTCCGCCGGTCAGGTTTCAATCCATCCGCTCGCCGATTTCCAGGTAGCGCACCACGAAGCCGCGTTCGCGCAGGGCCGCGACGATGCGCTCGCCATGCGGCCGGTCGAAGGCCTCGAAGGTGACGTCGAGGGTCGCGCCCTTGGCGGGCACGTTCAGGAACAGGCGGTGGTGTTCGACATCGACCACGTTGCCCTGCATGTCGCCGATCACCGTGGCGATTTCGCCGAGCGTGCCCGGACGGTCCGGTGTGTCGATCCGAATGGAGACGAGGCGGCCGTCGCGGGCCAGCTCCCGGACCACGATCTTGGACAGGAGCCGGGGATCGATGTTGCCGCCGCACAGAACGAGGCCGACGCGCTTGCCGGTGAACCGGTCTCCATCGCTCAGGAGTGCGGCAAGCCCGGCCGCTCCCGCGCCCTCGGCGATCGTGCGCTGCAAGGTGAGATAGGCGTTGATCGCCCGTTCGATGCTGCTTTCCGACACCAGCAGGAGGTCGTCGACGCGCTCCTTGACCACTTCGGTGGTGAGCAGGCCGATGTCGCGCACGGCAATGCCCTCGGCGATGGTCGCGCCTTCGCACATGACTTCCTTGCCGTAGAAGGCGCCCCACATGCCGGGATAGAGTGTGGTTTCGACGCCGATCACCTCTATGGACGGTTTGATGGCCTTGGCCGCCGTGGCGATGCCGGCGATCAGGCCGCCGCCGCCCACCGGCACGACAAGAACATCGAGATCCGGCTGCTGCGCCAGCATCTCGATACCGATGGTGCCCTGGCCGTGGATCACATGCGCGTCGTCATAGGGGTGCACCCAGACGAAGTTGTTTTCCGCCGCCAGCCGGTCGGCTTCCGCCTTGGCTTCGGCAAGCGTGTTGCCGGCCAGCACGACTTCCGCGCCATAGCCGCGCGTCGCCGCGATTTTCACGAAGGGGGTCAGCACGGGCATGACGATGGTGGCGGGAATGCCCAGCCGGCCGGCATGGTAGGCGACGCCCTGGGCATGGTTTCCCGCCGACACCGCGATCACGCCGCGCGCTCTTTCCTCTTCGGACAGACTGGAGAGCTTCACCAGCGCACCGCGTTCCTTGAAGGCGCCGGTGACCTGCATGTTCTCGTATTTGACGAAGATGTCGGCGCCGGTGAGCTGCGACAGGCGCGGTGCGGGCAGGCAGGGAGTTTCCAGAACGGCGCCCTTCAGCAGCCTCGCGGCCTCAAGCACCTTTTCATACGTGACCTGGGCCGGGTCGCTGAATGCATCCGCGGTCATGTCCTGTTTGCCAGCATTCCGGCGACCTTGGGAGCGAAATAGGTCAGGATGCCGTCGGCACCGGCGCGCTTGAAGGCAAGCAGGCTTTCCACCATGGCCTTGTCGCCGTCGAGCCAGCCGTTTGCGGCGGCCGCCTTGATCATCGCGTATTCGCCGGACACCTGGTAGGCATAGGTCGGCACCTGGAATTCGTCCTTGATCCTGCGGACGATGTCGAGATAGGGCATGCCCGGTTTCACCATGACCATGTCGGCGCCCTCGGCAATATCGAGTTCGGCCTCACGCAAGGCCTCGTCCGTATTGGCCGGGTCCATCTGGTAGGTGCGCTTGTCGCCCTTCAGCGTGCCGGACGAACCGACCGCGTCGCGGAACGGACCGTAGAAGGCCGAGGCGTATTTCGCCGAATAGGCCATGATCTGGGTGCCCCGGAAATCCTGGCTGTCCAGTGCCTGGCGGATCGCACCGATGCGCCCGTCCATCATGTCGGACGGTGCGATCACGTCCGAGCCGGCCTCTGCCTGCACCAGGGCCTGGCGGCAGAGCTGGTCGACGGTCTCGTCGTTGAGGATCGTGTCGCCGTCCATGAGCCCGTCATGGCCGTGGCTGGTATAGGGATCGAGCGCCACATCGGTCATGAGTCCCAGATTGAGCCCTTCCGCCTTGATGGCGCGCAGCGCCCGGCAGGTGAGATTGTCCGGATTGAGCGCTTCCGAGCCGGTCTCGTCACGCAGGGACGGATCGGTATAGGGAAACAGCGCCAGGGCGGGAATACCGAGCTGAGCTGCCTTTTCCGCGTCCCGCACCGCTTCATCCACGGACAGGCGCACGACCTCGGGCATGGAAGGAACGGGCTGGCGGACATTCTCGCCGTCAACGATGAAGATCGGCCAGATCAAATCGTCGACCGTCAACGTGTTCTCGCGCACCAGGCGGCGCGACCAGTCGCTCTGGCGGTTGCGGCGCATGCGCGTGCCGGCCAGCAGCGTGTCCATGTGGTCGGAGGTGATCGGCGGGAGAGGGGATTTGGACGGCATGGACCCTGACTGTTCGCTATGCTTGTGTGAAAACGGCATTCTCGCGGAAGTGTGCCGCCAATCTATCACGCAGATTGACGCAGTCCAACATTATGTAAAATAACTGAAATTAATAACAAAAAAGAGATTGTTTGACGTTCGCGTCAAATATGCTTTAGTGCGCCCAACAGACATCAGAACCTGTGCGGCAGCGAGTCTCCGGCTCCCCGCCGCTTGAGGGAGGACAAGCCGTGGACTTTTCACTCAACGAAGATCAGCGTGCCTTTCAGGACATGGCCGCCAGTTTCTCGCGCGACGAACTGGCGCCCCATGCCAAGGACTGGGACGAGAACAGCCATTTCCCGATCCCGACCCTGCGCAAGGCCGCCGAACTGGGTTTCGGCGGCATCTATGTCAACGAGAATGTCGGCGGTTCGGCGCTGACGCGTCTGGATGCGGCGCTGATCTTTGAGGAACTCTCCCAGGGCTGCACCTCGACCGCGGCTTATCTCTCCATTCACAACATGGTGGCCTGGATCATCGACACCTATGGCTCGGAGGAGCTGCGCCAGAAGTTCCTGGCCAGGCTCTGCACCATGGAACTCCTGACCAGCTACTGCCTGACCGAGCCGGGTTCCGGTTCGGATGCCGCCAGCCTCAGGACCAGCGCCCGGGATGACGGCGACCATTACGTCCTGAACGGGTCCAAGGCGTTCATCTCCGGTGGCGGCGTCAGCGACCTTTACGCGGTCATGGTCCGGACCGGAGGCGAGGGGGCCGGCGGGGTCTCCTGCCTGCTGGTGGAAAAGGGCACGCCCGGTCTGAGCTTCGGTGCCAACGAGGTCAAGCTCGGCTGGAAGAGCCAGCCGACCGCGCAGGTCAATTTCCAGGACTGCCGCGTGCCGAAATCCAACCTGGTCGGCGCCGAGGGCCAGGGTTTCAAGATCGCCATGGCGGCGCTGGACGGCGGCCGGCTCAACATTGGCGCCTGTTCGCTGGGTGCCGCGCAGGCCTGTCTCGACCATGCGCTCGCCTATGTGAAGGAGCGCAAGCAGTTCGGCCGGCCGATCGCCGATTTCCAGGCGCTGCAGTTCCGGCTTGCCGACATGGCGACCGAGCTGGAGGCCGCCCGCCTCCTGCTGCACAAGGCGGCTGCGGCGGTCGACGCCAAGTCCCATGACGCTACCAGGCTTGCCGCGATGGCCAAGCGCCTTGCAACCGACACCGGCTTCAAGGTGGTCAACGAGGCCCTGCAGCTCCATGGTGGCTACGGCTACCTGCGCGACTATCCGATCGAGCGCTATTTCCGCGATGTCCGCGTGCACCAGATCCTGGAAGGCACCAACGAGATCATGCGGCTGATCATTGCGCGGCAGCTTTTGAAAGACTGATCGAGGTCTGCTTGCTTAATCCTTGAAACGACTCTTTCTTTTTGTGGGGCGCCCCAGTGAGCGACGACATCCTTTTTGAAAAACGCGGCCACGCCGGTTTCATCATTCTCAACCGGCCGAGGGCGCTGAACGCGCTCAATCACGGCATGGTCAGGGCCATGGCCGATCAGCTGACGCGCTGGGCCGGTGATCCGGGCGTTGCCCATGTGGCGGTGACCGGGGCCGGGGACAAGGCGTTTTGCGCCGGCGGCGACATCCGCAGCATCTATGATGCGCGTCAGGCTGGGGAAACCGAGGGACTCAGCAGCTTCTTCCGCGACGAGTATCTGCTCAATGCACAGATCAAGGCCTATCCCAAACCCTATGTCGCACTGGTCAACGGCATCGTCATGGGCGGCGGTGTCGGTGTCTCCGTCCATGGCAGCCACCGGGTCGGCACGGAAAAGACGATGTTCGCCATGCCCGAAACCGGGATCGGGTTTTTCCCCGATGTCGGCGGAACCTATTTCCTGCCGCGCATGCCGAAAAAGAGCGGCGTCTATTGTGCCCTGAGCGCGGGCCGTCTGAAGCTGGGCGATGCGCTGGCCACCGGTGTCCTGACCCATGCGATCGATGAAACAAGCCTGGCCGACCTGGAACTGGCGCTTGAAACCGCGACGGATATCGGCGCAGCGCTGGCTCCGTACCTGATTGAACCGGAACGGGGTCCGGTTGCGGAAAGCCTCGATGAGATCGAGGAGATTTTCTCCGCTTCGTCGGTGGCGGACATTCTCGATCGGCTGAGGGCCTCGGGGAGCGACTTCGCCCAAAAGGCGCTTGCCGCCATAAACAGCAAGTCCCCCACGAGCGTGTTGATCGCCTTTGAGCAGATGTCGCGCGGCGCCGACCTTTCCTTCAATGATTGCATGAAGCTGGAATACCGGATTGTCTCGCGGATCGTGCAGGGCACGGAGTTCTACGAGGGCATCCGGGCGGTGCTGGTCGACAAGGACCAGAACCCGAAATGGTCACCTTCTCAGTTTAGCCAAGTGGACAGCGCCGATCTGGCGTCGTATTTCGTGGAACCGACAGACGGAGACCTGCCGCTCCGATAAAGACAGACCGGACCAGAACCACCCATGATCACCAGCTTCCAGGATCTCATTGAATCGCGCCCGTCGTGGAGCAGCATTCTGACCTGGTACCTGCGTGGCATTGCCGTGATCCTGATCGGCGGCGGGGTGATCTACTGGGCACGCATCATCGGTATCGTCGAATGGCGTGGCCTCTGGTTCTGGGACATGCCGGTTGCCATGCAGGGGGCGATCGTCTTTTTCGCGGTCCTGGACCTGGTGGCGGCGACGGGGCTCTGGTTGACGGTGTCCTGGGGAACCGTCATGTGGATCTTCCGCTGTTTCTGCCAGATCGTCATGCACACGGCGTTTTCCGATCTGTATGGCCGGCGGCCCTACGAAATCACCTTCTATCTGCTGACGATCGCGATCTTCGGCCTGCTTTTCTATCTGATGGAAAAGGAAAACAGGGCCGATAGCGGCTGAGCCGGCCTGAATCACTTTCTGAAGTGTCTGGACCCGCGGTTCAAGACCGCCGGGTAACAGATTCAAAATCAACGTGAAATTCCTGGGAGGAAACCATGGCGAGCACAATCGGATTTATCGGCCTCGGCAATATGGGCGGGCCGATGGCCATCAATCTTGTGAAGGCGGGGCACCGTGTTCTCGGGTTCGACCTGTCCGAGACCGCGCTGAACACGCTGGCTGAAGCGGGCGGAGAAAAGGCGGCGGGCGTCGCCGAACTGGCGGCCGAAGCCGACGTGGTCGTCACCATGCTGCCGGCCGGAAAACATGTTCGCCAGATCTACACGGGCGAGGGCGGCATCCTGGAACATGCCAGGGCGGGAACGCTTCTGATCGATTCCTCCACCATTGACGTCGACAGCGCGCGCGCGGTCAGCGAGGCAGCTTCCGGCAAGGGCATGAAAATGGTCGATGCACCGGTTTCCGGTGGTGTCGCCGGCGCGGCCGGCGGAACGCTGACCTTCATGGTCGGTGGTGAGGACGACGCCTTCGAGGCCGCCAAACCCTTTCTGGACATCATGGGCAAGACCATCGTCCATGCGGGCGGGGCAGGCACCGGCCAGGCCGCCAAGATCTGCAACAACATGCTCCTCGGCATTTCCATGATCGGGGTTTCCGAGGCTTTTGTTCTGGCGGAGCGTCTCGGTCTGGACAAGCAGAAGTTGTTCGACATTTCCTCGACCGCGTCCGGCCAGTGCTGGTCGCTGACCTCCTACTGTCCGGTGCCGGGGCCGCTGCCGACGTCGCCGGCCAACCGCGATTACCAGCCGGGATTTGCCGCGGAAATGATGCTCAAGGATTTGAAGCTTGCCCAGGAAGCGGCGCAGTCTTCCGGGGCTGCGACGCCCCTTGGCGCCGAAGCGGCCGCGCTCTATGCGCTGTTCTGCAACACGGGCGGGGAAGGACAGGACTTTTCCGGCATCGTGAAGTTCCTGCGCGGATCATCATGAACAAAATCTGAATCAACCCGTTCAAACACCGGACAAAAGTTAACGGATGATTCAGCGTGTCTCTTAAGCGGATTTTAGAATCGCTCGGTTAGATTGCGTAACAAGGCGGGAAAAAATATCCGTCGAACGACAGGTACTATAAGAGGCGCAATCACATGATCACCGCAAGTAGGGCAGTCGACGCTGTTGGACAGAGTGAAGGGGAAGAGCTGGAAATCAAGCCGCTCTATCTCGAGGCTCTCACACTCGTTGAGCGGCTGCATCGGCGTCTTCTCGACGTCATCAAGGACGAATTCGACCGCATGGGCCGGTCCGATGTCAACAGCGTGCAGGCGCTGTTGCTGTTCAACATCGGGGATGCCGAGCTTACTGCCGGAGAGCTGCGCACGCGTGGTTACTATCTGGGGTCGAATGTCTCCTACAATCTGAAGAAACTGGTCGAGACAGGTTACATCCATCATCAGCGCTCGCGCATGGACCGCCGGTCTGTCCGCGTCAGCCTCACGGAAAAGGGCCAGGAGGTGGCGACGATCGTCAACGACCTCTATGAGCGCCACATTCTTTCCGTGGAACAGGTTGGTGAAATCGGTCCGCAGGATTTTGTTGCACTCAACAAGTCCCTGCGTCGGCTGGAGCGGTTCTGGACCGACCAGATCCTCTATCGCCTTTAAGCGTTTCGCGGCAAATCCAGATGACAAGGCACCGCCCACAGGGCGGTGCTTTTTTTTTTTTAAGTGTTCACGCAAAATTGCATGTCCGCTTTTGCGGTCGTCGGTCAAATACCGCTATAACAACTGAAGAACCGGGCTTTCCGGCGCTGCTGACATCTTGTGGTCACAAAGGAATGGCTTTTTGCGGTGTTTCCGGCGCCGAGATGGTTAAAAAATCAAGCGATTTGTTAACACCCGTTCGTTAGGACTTGGAGCTGGAACAGGCGAGGCAGGCATGTTGAATGTTGGCTGCGCCGCGCGCACCAAATGAGAACTTGCGTTATGGACGCTGCAACGAGAGGGCTGCAATGAACCTTTTATCCGGACCGGACGGGTTTAAGCTTCAACGGAAATCAAAGACAAGACGCGATTTTCTGCGTCTTTGCGCGATCGGTTGCGGATTGCCTTTCCTGACCAGTGCTGCAGCCCATGCCCAGAACCAGCAGGTCGAGTGGGTCGACAATTTCGACATCGCCACGGAAAACATCACGGAAGTGAAGTCCTCGGCGCCGACATTGTCGCCGGAAACAGCAGACTATATCGCCGCCGCCATGAACCGCTACCAGATGATCGTTCAGTCCGGCGGCTGGGGAACCGTGTCGCCCGGTGGCAAGCCGCTGCGCATCGGCATGAAGGATCCGCGGGTCGTTGAACTGCGCCGCCGCCTGATCGTTTCCGGCGATCTCGAGCAGCAGGCTGGTCTTTCCGATACGTTCGATTCCTATGTTGATGCGGCATTGCGCCGGTTCCAGCTTCGTCATGGCCTTATTCCCGACGGCGTCATGGGCGAGGGCACGGTCGCCTCGCTCAATATCCCGGCGCATGTCCGTCTCCGCCAGCTTGAAACCAACATGATCCGCCTCCGGTCCATGTCCGGATTCAAGGGGGACCGGTATGTGATGGTCAACATCCCGGCTGCCGAGATCGAGGCGGTGGAGAACGGATATATACGTTCGCGCCATACCGCCGTTGTCGGCAAGATCGACCGTCAGACGCCGATCCTGAACAGCAAGATCTACGAGCTGAACTTCAATCCCTACTGGACGGTGCCGAAGTCGATCATCCGCAAGGACCTGATCCCGAAAATGAAGGAAGATCCGGAGTATCTGGCCAAGAACAACATTCGTATCTTCGACTGGAGCAACAACGAGCTCAACTGGCAGCAGATCGATTGGAACACCGATGAGGCGACCGAATACCGCTTCACCCAGGATCCTGGTTCGGAGAACTCGCTCGGCTCGGTGCGCATCAATTTCCACAACAAGCACCAGGTCTATCTGCACGACACGCCGTCCAAGACCCTGTTCGGCGAAGCCAACCGGTTCCATTCGTCCGGTTGCGTGCGCGTACAGAATGTCCGTGAACTGGTAACATGGCTTCTGCAATCGACCACGCCCGATTGGGACCGTGGCCGTGTGGACGGCGTCATCCGCACGGGCGAACGCGAAGATGTGAAGCTGAAAAAGTCGATCCCGCTTTACCTGACCTACGTCACGGCATGGGCCAACGCGGATGGCGTGGTGCATTTCCGCGAAGACATCTACGGTCGTGACGATCTCAACGGCACCGGCGAGCAGGCCCGGCTGTAGAGCGTATACGACGCACACGCCCCTGCCGGGGCGCGAAAGAACAGGAAGCGCCAGTCTTGATCGGGCTGGCGTTTCGTGCGTTTTAAGCGGGGATTGTCATTTGGGAGAACCGGAATGAGTCGCGAGCCGCGGCCCGGCGAGATCTATCTTGAATTCCGGCAAGTCGGACAGCAGGTCCAGGTGGTCGCGATCGACGCGGCGACCGGGATCGAAGTGTCGATGTTCGGCCCCAAATCGGTTTCCCAGGAAGAGTTGAAGCGATTGGCCGTGCGCAAGCTCAAGCGGCGGATTGAAATGGAACGGTCCCGCGCGGAAGGCTCGTCCGATCCCACGCTGTATTAGGCCGTGGGGGCCGCCCCGTATCGCCGCTCGCGACCATGCGCTCGCAAGGCACAGCCAACGAGGGACGGTGATCCTTCGTGTCGTTTTCCCAACTTGACGCGTCGGTATGTCCCTTGGTTTGCGCAAAGGGACGTGTTAATCCCTCGCTCACATTGGCACGACGGCAAACCTTGTCGCTGAAATCCGACAGCCGCCGGTGCCGCCCAAATCCTGCAATGAACACAAGGATGGTGCGATGTCTTTGATGGAAAGCTCCGGTCAGCCCCTTCAGTCCGGTTTCTTCACACGCGGTCTTGCCGAGGCTGATCCGGACATTTTCGGCACCATCGAGAACGAACTTGGCCGTCAGCAGCACGAGATCGAGCTGATTGCTTCCGAAAACATCGTGTCCCGCGCGGTGCTGGAAGCACAGGGGTCGATCTTCACCAACAAATACGCCGAAGGTTATCCGGGCAAGCGCTATTACGGCGGCTGCGAATTCGCCGATGTGGCGGAGACGCTGGCGATCGAGCGCGCCAAGGAACTGTTCGGCTGCAACTTCGCCAACGTCCAGCCGAATTCCGGCAGCCAGATGAACCAGGCCGTGTTCCTGGCGCTGCTGCAGCCGGGCGACACCTTCATGGGCCTGGACCTGAATTCCGGCGGACACCTGACCCACGGCTCCCCGGTCAACATGTCCGGCAAGTGGTTCAACGTGGTCTCCTACGGCGTGCGCCAGGAAGACCATCTGCTCGACATGGATGAAGTCGAACGCCTGGCCAACGAACACAAGCCGAAGCTGATCCTGGCCGGCGGCACCGCCTATTCCCGCGTCTGGGACTGGAAGCGTTTCCGCGAGATCGCCGACAGCATCGGTGCCTACCTGATGGTCGACATGGCCCATATCGCCGGTCTGGTCGCCGGCGGCGTGCACCCGTCTCCGGTGCCCCATGCCCATGTCTGCACCACCACCACCCACAAGTCCCTGCGCGGTCCGCGCGGCGGCATGATCCTGTCCAATGACGAGGCCATTGCCAAGAAGATCAACTCCGCGGTGTTCCCGGGTCTGCAGGGCGGTCCGCTGATGCATGTGATCGCCGCCAAGGCGGTCGCCTTCAAGGAAGCGCTGCAGCCGGAATTCAAGGCCTATGCCCGCGCCGTCACCGAAAATGCCAAGGCTCTGGCGGAGACCCTCAAGGAACAGGGCCTCGACATCGTCTCGGGCGGAACGGACAACCACCTGATGCTGGTCGATCTGCGTCCGAAGAATGCCACCGGCAAGGTTGCCGAAAAGGCGCTCGGCCGGGCCAACATCACCTGCAACAAGAACGGCATTCCGTTCGACCCGGAAAAGCCCTTTGTCACCTCCGGCATCCGCCTGGGCACGCCGGCGGCCACCACGCGCGGCTTCGGTGTTGCCGAATTCCGCGAAGTCGGACTTCTGATCACGGAAGTGTTGGACGGTTTGAAGGCAGCAAACAGTGAAGAGGGCAACGCGGCAGTTGAAGCCGCGGTCAAAGCCAAGGTAGAAGCACTGACGGCCCGGTTCCCGATCTACGGGGGCTGAACGAGGGCTCGGTCAGGAGCTTTGAAAGATGAGATGTCCTTTTTGCGGCGGCGAGGAAACCCAGGTTAAGGATTCCCGCCCGACCGAGGACAACACCGCCATTCGCCGCCGCAGGATCTGCAACACCTGCGGCGGCCGTTTCACGACCTTCGAGCGGGTCCAGCTGCGCGAGCTGATGGTGCTGAAACGCTCCGGACGCAGGGTTCCCTTCGACAGGGAGAAACTGATGCGGTCCGTTCAGATCGCGGTGCGCAAGCGGCCGGTCGATCCGGACAAGATCGAACGCATGGTCAGCGGCATCGTGCGTCAGCTGGAAAGTTCCGGTGAAAGTGAAATCACCGCGGAAACCATCGGCAATCACGTGATGGAAGGCCTGAAGGGCATCGACGACGTGGCCTATGTCCGCTTCGCCTCGGTCTACAAGAATTTCCGGGAGGCCAAGGATTTCGAAGCGCTGCTCGACGAGCTGAGCGATCCGGACAGCCAAGCGCTCAAAGAAAACTGATCAGCCCCGGTTCCATGACAGCTCATACTGATTTCGACCTGCGTTTCATGGCAGCTGCCAAACGCCTTGCCCGCCGCGGGCTTGGCCGCGTTTGGCCGAACCCCTCGGTTGCCGCCCTGATCGTCCGCGAGGACGGCGGCAAGCCTGTTGTTGTCGGACGCGGCGTCACGTCCCGTCCGGGCATGGCCCATGCGGAGGTCAACGCTCTCCGGCAGGCCGGGGACAAGGCCGATGGCGCGACCTGCTATGTCACCCTGGAGCCCTGTTCACACTACGGCCGCACGCCTCCCTGCGCCATGGCCCTGATCGAGGCCGGCATCAGGCGCGTGGTGATCGGCATGGCGGATCCCAACCCGCGTGTGTCCGGCCGGGGCATCGAGATGCTGCGGGACGCCGGTGTCGAGGTCGTCGTAGGGCTGCTGGAACAGGAGATGCAGGCGCTCTATCGCGGGTTCACCCTGCGGCAGTTGAAGCAGCGGCCTCAGGTGTTCCTGAAGCTGGCTGTCTCCCAGGACGGCTGTATCGGCCGGAAGGGCGAGGGGCAGGTCAAGATCTCCGGCCCGCTGTCCATGAGAAAGGTGCATGGATTCCGCGCCGCCTGCGACGCCATTCTTGTGGGGTCCGGCACGGCGCTTGCGGACGATCCGCAATTGACCTGCCGCCTGCCGGGCCTTGCCGAACGCTCGCCGGTCCGGGTGATCGTCGACCGCTGTGCGCGCCTGCCGCTGGAGTCAAAGCTGGTGCGCACCTGTGTCGACGTGCCTGTCTGGCTGGTTTGCGGCAATGACGCCGACCCGGACAAGATCGAACAGCTGGCAGCGGCCGGGGTCAACATCATCCGGGTGCCGGCAGCGGAGGACGGCATCAAGCCGTCCGTCATCCTCAGTGCCCTGGCAACCCGCGGCATCACGCGAGTGATGGTCGAGGGCGGGGCCCGGCTGGCATCGTCCTTCCTGCAGGCGGATCTGGTTGACGACCTTTGCGTTGTGACCGGCAATATCGAGATCGGCGAGGGCGGCATACCGGCCCTGCACGGACTGGTCCTTGCGGATGTTCTGAAAGACCCCAGATTCGAACGGGTTGATGCCGGCAGGTTCGGTCTCGACCGCTTTATCTATCTCAGACGGTGCGGAGCCTGACATGTTCACCGGTATTGTGACCGACCTCGGCGAAATCCTCGCCATCGATGCCATTCCCGCGGGAAAGCGGACGCGCATCCGGACCGCCTATGATACCGACAGTTTCGACATCGGCGCGTCGATTTCCTGTGCCGGCGTCTGCCATACCGTGACGGCCAAGGCCAACGGGCCTGACGGCAACTGGTTCGAGGTGGAATCGGCGGCGGAAACGCTCGCGCTGACCAACGTTTCCGACTGGAAGGTCGGCCAGAAACTCAATCTGGAACGCTCCTTGACCATGGGCGCGGAGCTGGGCGGTCACCTCGTCCTTGGCCATGTCGACGGGCTGGCGACCGTGACGAAGCGCGAAGACCATCCGGGGTCTGTCTACTTCCAGTTCGAGGCGCCCGGGGACGCAGCGCCCTTCATCGCGAAAAAGGGCTCCGTTGCGCTCGACGGTACGTCCCTGACGGTGAATGAAGTGGACGGGAGGCTCTTTTCCGTGTTCCTTATTCCACACACGCTCGACGTCACCACCTGGTCCGGCCGGCAGGTGGGCGACCGGATCAATCTGGAGGTGGATATGATGGCCCGCTACGCGGCGCGTCTTGCGGAATTCTCCAAGACCGGGTAGGGACCGGCCCAACACCTTCGCAAATGAGCAATTCCCCTTCGCGTTTACCAGGCAGCGAGATTGTTGCCCGGAATCGCGGTTCCGCACGAATGACACTGGACAAACCGGGGCAGACGTGGTTCCTGTCGCGGCCTTATCAAGGATTTGACACCCATGAGCGCTGCACCGAAACTTCTGATCATCGAAGCCCGGTTCTATGAGGATCTGGCGGATTCCCTCGCCGAGGGGGCGATCAAGACCATCGAGGCGGCTGGTGCGAGCTATGACCGGATTGCCGTTCCCGGCGTTCTGGAAATTCCGGCGGCCCTGTCTATGGCGCTGACCGCCATGGAAGGCGAGGGCACGTTCTATGACGGCTTCGTTCTGCTTGGTGTGGTGATCCGCGGCGAGACCACCCATTACGACATTGTCGCCAATGAATCGAACCGGGTGATCATGGACCTGATCGTCGATGCGGACCTGGCGGTCGGAAATGGTATCCTGACCGTCGAGAACGACGAGCAGGCATGGGCCCGCGCGAAGGTGGACGACAAGGACAAAGGCGGCGCGGCAGCCCGCGCGGCTCTCGACATGATCGCTCTGCGCGAGCGGCTTGGAGTATAAGAACAATGACCGGAAAGGCCGACCCGGAAAAACCGGCTGGCAAGACTGTGCGCCCTGCCAACAAGCGCGGCGTGGCCCGTCTTGCTGCCGTTCAGGCTCTTTATCAGATGGAGCTGGGCGGTGCGCCGCTCACCAGCGTCGTCAGCGAATTCACCGCCTTCCGTCTTGGCAAGGAGATTGACGGCGAGCAATACCGCGATGCCGACGAACAGTGGTTCAAGCAGATCGTCGCCGGCGTGGTCGAGGACCAGAAATTCCTCGATCCCTACATTCATACGGCCTTGACCGAAGGCTGGCCGCTGAAGCGGATCGACAGTCTTTTGCGCGCGATCCTGCGCTGCGGTTCCTATGAGCTGCTGCGCCGCAAGGACGTCCCGGCCAAGGTGATCATTTCCGAATATATCGACGTTGCCAAGGCGTTCTTCGAGGACGACGAGCCAGGTCTCGTCAACGGTGTGCTCGATCGCCTGGCCCACGAACTGCGCGACACGGAACTGGACGCCAAGAAGGCGGATGGCGCTTCCTGACCATGGCTGACGAACGGCCCGGTGAATTCGAGCTGATCCGGCGGTTTTTCGCCCCCCTTGCAAACGATCCGGGCAGTTTAGGTCTCACCGACGATGCCGCCGTCCTTGCACCGGAACCCGGCACCGACCTGGTTTTGACCAAGGACATGCTTGCCGCCGACGTGCATTTCTTTGCCGGTGACGCGCCGGAGGCTATTGCCGCGAAAGCGCTCAGGGTCAATCTTTCAGATCTCGCGGCCAAGGGCGCGCGCCCGCGCGGTTACCTGATGGGACTGGCCTTGCCCGAGCAATGGACAGCCGGCTGGCTGGCGCGGTTCTGCCGGGGGCTGGCGGCTGACCAGGCGGTCTACGACATCCAGCTCCTCGGCGGCGATACCATTCGCTCCGGCAACGGCCTGCAGGTTTCCATCACCGCGATCGGGGCGGTGGAGAAGGGACGGGCGGTCCGCCGCTCCGGTGCCCAGCCTGGAGACCTTGTGTTTGTGACCGGCACGATCGGGGATGCCGCGGCCGGATTGCAGGCACGTCTCGATCCCGAGTTCTGCCGGATCCATGAACTGGCCGGAGAACAGGAAATACACATCCTGGACCGCTATCTGTTGCCGCGCCCGCGCACGCGGCTTGCCGGACTGCTGACCCGTGATGCCAGCGCCGCGATGGATGTGTCGGACGGTCTCGTGGCCGACTGCACCCACCTGGCGTCGGCCTCAGACGTCGACGTGATCCTCGATCTGGCCTCCGTGCCGCTTTCGCCAGCCCTGCAACACCTGAAAGCGAAATCCCCAAACGTGTTCCGGCGCTGCCTGAACGGCGGTGACGACTATGAAATCCTGGCCGCGGTGCCGGAGGCAAAAGCGGCAGACTTCACCCGGGATGCCGGAGATCTCGGTTGCCGGGTGACGCAAGTCGGCACCATCGGGAACGGCGACGGCAAGGTTCGGCTGCACCATGCCGGCCAGGCCGTCACGCTGGAAGGGGATGCCGGGTTCCGGCATTTCTGATTGCTTTCAAGTTTGGCCTTGAGCTTCCAGTGGCGGGCAGGTTTAACATGTTGCTTCCTCACCAGCTTGCCGGACATCCTCCGGCTGCCTACATGCCAGTAAAATCGGACCCTTTGCATGACCGCCCAGTCAACGGATATCCTTGTCGACGACCATCTCGCCAAGCGCAACGCCCTGTTGCTGGCACTGGCCCAGGCAATCGGGGGGGCTTCGGCCTCCATCGTCATCGCCACGGGCCCGCTGGTCGGCTACATGATGCTGGACGAGGACAAGGCCCTGGCGACACTGCCGGTGTCCACCATGGTCCTGGGAACCGCCTTCGGCACTCTTCCGGCGGGCATGATCATGCGCCGCTATGGCCGCCGTGTGGGATTTGCCGGTGCCGCGCTTCTTGGCGTTTTGTCCGGACTGCTCGCGTCCTTCGCTGTCTTCCGCGACAATTTCCTCCTGTTCGCCTTGGCCTGTAGCCTGGGCGGTCTGGCCGGTGCCTTCGTCCAGCAATACCGGTTTGCAGCGGCCGACACCGCCAGCGACGCGTTCAAGCCCAAGGCCATTTCCTGGGTGCTGGCGGGCGGTGTGCTGGCGGGCGTGGTCGGGCCGCAGACGGTGATCTGGACCAAGGACCTGTTTTCGCCGATCCTGTTTGCTGGCACCTACCTGGCGCAGGCGGGCCTTGCCCTGGTCGCCTTCTGCCTGTTGCTCTTCATCAGGATCCCGAGACCGCCGCGCATCAGTCATGCACAGGCGGGCGGGCGGCCGCTCGGCGAGATCATGATGCAGCGGCGGTTCATCGTCGCGGCCGCCTGCGGCATCTGTTCCTACGCGCTCATGAGCCTTGTCATGACCGCAACACCACTGGCCATGATCGGCTGCGGCCTGACGGAGACCGACGCCGCCCTGGGAATCCAGTGGCACGTGCTGGCCATGTTCGGACCGAGCTTCTTCACAGGTCATCTCATCAGCAGGTTCGGCAAGGAGCGCATTGTCTCCATCGGACTGGCACTGCTGGCAGGGTGCTCGATCATCGCCCTGATGGGCATAGAACTGGCGCATTTCTGGAGCGCGCTCATCCTGCTGGGCCTTGGCTGGAACTTCGGCTTTATCGGTGCGACCGCGATGTTGACGGATACCTACCGGCCCGAGGAGCGCAACATGGTGCAGGCGGTGAATGATTTTCTGGTGTTCGGATTCGTGGCAACCGCGTCGTTTTCTTCCGGAGCCTTGCTCAACGCGTTCGGCTGGCAGACGGTCAACTATCTGGTTTTCCCGTTCGTGGTCCTGTGTCTTGGTCTCCTCGTCTGGCTCGTCTGGGGAGAAAAGAAAGCAGTTACAACCAGTTAAAGAGTATGAAAATTTTCGCTTCGTCGGTGCAGCATATTTACTGCGCCGCACCAAAGGCTGCCGCAACGGAAGTGTCAAATTAAACAATGTGAGAGCTTGACGAAGCGCTCCGATTTGCTGCTATCGTGTCTTTCCTTCGCGCTGGGGAATCTGCGTGAAGGACAGTCAGGCGGGAAAAACGACAAGAAAATCAGTCCGCCGCAGCCTTGGGAGGAAGCATGATCGAGCTTGTCGTCATAATTTGTGGTCTTTTGTCCATTGCCTATGGCGCGTGGGCCATCCAGTCCGTCATGGCGGCGGATGCGGGTAACGCGCGCATGCAGGAGATCGCCCAGGCGATCCAGGAAGGGGCCAGCGCCTATCTCAACCGTCAATACACGACCATTGCCATCGTTGGCGCGGTTGTCTTCGTTCTGGCCTGGGTGCTGCTGTCCGGACCCGCGGCAATCGGCTTTGCCATCGGGGCCGTCCTCTCCGGAGCGGCGGGTTATGTCGGCATGCTTGTGTCCGTCCGTGCCAATGTACGCACGGCCCAGGCTGCCAGCCAAAGCCTCGGGGCCGGGCTGGAGATTGCGTTCAAGGCCGGTGCCGTCACCGGCCTTTTGGTTGCCGGCCTCGCGCTTCTGGGTGTCGCCGTCTACTATACGCTCCTGACCGGCATGATGGGGTATGAACCCACCGACCGGACCGTGATCGACGCCCTTGTGGCCCTCGGTTTTGGCGCATCTCTGATTTCGATCTTTGCGCGTCTCGGCGGCGGCATCTTCACCAAGGGGGCGGATGTCGGCGGCGATCTCGTCGGCAAGGTCGAGGCCGGTATTCCGGAAGACGACCCGCGCAACCCCGCCACCATTGCCGACAACGTCGGCGACAATGTCGGTGACTGCGCCGGCATGGCGGCCGACCTGTTCGAAACCTATGCGGTGACCGTGGTCGCCACCATGGTTCTGGCCTCGATCTTCTTCACGGGGGGGCAGGCGACCGAACTCATGATGCTTCCGCTTCTGATCGGCGCAAGCTGCGTGGTCACCTCGATCATCGGCACGTTCTTCGTCAAGCTGGGCAGCAACAATTCGATTATGGGGGCGCTCTACAAGGGCTTCATCGCAACGGCGGTTTTGTCGGCTGTTGCGCTGGCTGTCATCGTCTTCGGCTGGCTTGGTGCGGGCACGGAATACACGGTGCCGAACGGAACCACCTTTACCGGGTTTGACCTGTTCGTCTGTGGCATTGTCGGCCTGATCGTGACCGGCCTGATCATCTGGGTGACCGAATACTACACCGGAACGGAATACCGTCCGGTGCGCTCGATCGCGCAGGCCTCGGTCACCGGCCACGGCACCAACGTGATCCAGGGCCTGGCTGTCTCCCTCGAGGCAACCGCGCTGCCGGCGCTCATCATCATTGCCGGCATCCTGGTCACCCATGCCTTTGCCGGTCTGTTCGGCATTGCCATCGCGGTTACGACGATGCTGGCTCTTGCGGGCATGGTGGTTGCGCTCGACGCCTTCGGGCCGGTCACGGACAACGCCGGCGGCATCGCGGAAATGGCGGAACTGCCGGACGAAGTGCGCTCCACGACAGATGCGCTCGACGCGGTCGGCAACACCACCAAGGCGGTGACCAAGGGCTATGCCATCGGCTCCGCGGGGCTCGGCGCGCTTGTTCTGTTCGCGGCCTATACCGAGGATCTGCGCTTCTTCTCGGCAAATGCCGCGGAAGGGTCGATCTTCTACGGCATCGATGTCGGTACCCTGTTCTCGCTTTCCAACCCCTATGTGGTGGCCGGTCTGCTGTTCGGGGGCCTTCTTCCCTATCTCTTCGGCGGCATCTCGATGACCGCCGTCGGCCGGGCCGCGGGCGCGGTGGTGGAGGAAGTCCGCCGCCAGTTCAAGGAAAAGCCCGGGATCATGGAAGGTACCGAGCGGCCGGATTACGGCCGTGCGGTGGACATGCTCACCAAGGCTGCGATCCGCGAGATGATCATTCCGTCGCTGCTGCCGGTGCTGTCACCGATCGTGGTGTTCTTCGTGGTCCGCGCCGTCGCGACGCCGGCGGACGCCTTTGCCGCACTCGGCGCCATGCTGCTCGGCGTGATTGTCACGGGTCTCTTCGTGGCCATCTCGATGACCGCCGGGGGCGGGGCCTGGGACAACGCCAAGAAGTCCTTCGAGGACGGCTTCACCGACAAGGACGGTGTCAGCCACCAGAAGGGCGGCGAGGCCCACAAGGCCTCCGTCACCGGTGACACGGTTGGTGATCCCTACAAGGACACGGCCGGTCCGGCTGTGAACCCGATGATCAAGATCACCAACATCGTGGCACTGTTGCTGCTGGCGATCCTCGCGCACTGAGGCGGGGACCCGATCCGAAAAAAGAAAGCCCCGGCCGGATGGCCGGGGCTTTTGTCTGTCTGTCGAGGTTGGTAAGACCGCGGCTGCGTCTACAATCCGAGGCTCGGATTGCTCGCGCCTCTCAGGATCTGGGTCAGGAAGCCGTAGTCGGCACCGCCCGTGCGGGTCTTGCGGGTGACGATGTCGACGATCTTGCCATCTTCGAGCGAATAGTTGCCAAGATCCTGAACGTAGCCGTCCTTGTCGAAATAGACCGCCACAACGGTCTGCTCGATGATGTCCGGGGACATGAACGCGGTCGTCGCCGTCTTCTGGGAAATATAGTAGTAGGCGTCGCCGGCGAGGCTCGATGTGGTCGAAGGCGATCCGAGGACCAGTTCGACCTGTTCACGGCTGGATCCCACCTGAACCTGGTTGAGCATGTCCGTGGTGACGACATGGCCATGGGTATAGGTGGATGTGAAGCAGCCGCCGAGCGGCAGCGTGGCCAGAAGCGGAAGGATCAGGGCGCTCGCCTTGAAGTTCATCTAGGAATTCCCGTTTCGCCAGACCCGTCTGGCAGCTTTTGAATTTCGTTGCTTGGCAAAGTCACTATCGTGGGATAGGGCACAAGGCAACACCTGACTTCAAAGGAGACGTCATGATATTCGGCCTGTTCCGCCGCCGGTCCCGCGATGCCGAACACAAGGTCTATTGTGAAATCGTGGCTCAAGCGCGGCAACCGGTCTTTTATACCGACTTTGTTGTGCCCGACACAATAGATGGCCGGTTCGACCTGATTGTTGCCCACGCGGTGCTGTTTTTCAGGCGCCTGCGCAGCGAGGGCAAGGAGGTTTCCGAGTTTTCGCAGACCGTCTTTGACCTGTTTTTCGAGGACATGGATGCATCCTTGCGCGAAATGGGGGTCAGTGACACACGGGTCCCGAAGAAGGTAAAGGTCATGGGAGAGGCCTTTTATGGCCGGGCGGATGCCTATATTCCGGCTATCGACGAAGGCGATGTCGCTCAACTCGCGGAGGCACTGGGCCGCAACATCTATACGGAAACCAGCGAGCCGCTCGCGCAGACCCGCCTCGCGCACTATATGCTGCAAGCTGCAGCAGACCTGAAAGAACAATCGGCGGAGGAACTCATGAAAGGTGAGATCCGGTGGCCGGATGCGGACCGCTTCAAGTCCCTGACCGTTTGACGGGGACGGCACAGGTTGCTCGAGGAAAGAAGAAGAACAATGGCAAAAGAGACTTTTCCCTATTCCAGCAAGGTGAACGCCGGCAAGGTGATCGACAGGGACCAGCATGTCACCGTTTCGCCGGACGCCGCCGCGCTCACGGCCATTGCGGAGGCCTACGATCTGGACGGGATCCGGGAGCTGACGGCTGAGTTCACGCTGAAACCTTATAGAAAGGCAGGCGTGCGCGTTGTCGGCCCGATCGCCGCAACCGTCAGCCAGACCTGCGTGGTGACCCTGGAACCGTTCGACAGCCAGCTGAAACTCGACGTCGACCGGACGTTTGAACCGCAATCCAGCCGCCCACGCAAGATACGCGACCTCAACGAGGACGGAGAGATCGAGATTGATCTGGAAACGCTCGATCCGCCTGACGTCATCCTGGACGGCGTGCTCGATCTGGGGGCGGTGATCTGCGAGGAACTGGCGCTGTCGCTCGATCCCTTTCCGCGCAAGCCCGGGGCCGAGTTCGACGGTGGCGACGGCGAGGACCTTGAAGCGGAGGAGGAGGAAGAAAAGCCGTCCGCCTTTGCCGCCTTGCAGGCTCTCAAGGGCAAGCCTGAACAGGGGGCGTGAAACGATTGGTGCGCTGCTTGGACCGGGCAATCGCTGTTTTGCCGACGGTTTTCAACGCCTCAGCACGGCTGGGTCAGGAAAACGGTTGTCAGTCCTGCCAAAAGCGCTATGTTCGCGCCGTTCTTGGCACTCCGGCCTGGGCGTCTGCCGCTTGGGCAGGACTTTTTGGAGAGCGCCATATGGCGCCGTTCTTGGTAGTCAAACGTCAAAAGACCTTCTAGATGACGAAAACCATTCCGATTTCTCTGGATGCCATGGGCGGCGACAACGGGGCTGAAGTCGTTATCCCCGGGGCTGAGATCGCGCTTGTCCGCCACCCGGATATCCGCTTTCTCCTCTATGGCAACGAGAAAGTCGTCCTGCCGCTTCTGGAACAGTATCCCCGGGTTCGGGACGCTTCCACGTTCCATCACTGCGACATTTCCATCGCCATGGACACCAAACCCAGCCAGGCCTTGCGCCAGGGACGCTGGCGGTCGTCAATGTGGCGGTCGATCGAGGCGGTGAAAACGGGAGAGGCCTCGGTTGCTGTCTCGGCCGGCAACACCGGTGCTCTGATGGCCATGTCGAAGTTCTGCCTGCGCACGATGGCGAATATCGAACGTCCGGCAATCGCCGCGATCTGGCCGACCATGCGCGGCGAATCTGTCGTGCTCGATGTGGGCGCGACGATCGGTGCCGACGCACAGCAGCTGATCGACTTCGCCATTCTCGGCGGTGCCATGGCGCGCGCCCTGTTCGGGGTGCAGCGACCGAGCGTCGGTCTGCTCAATATCGGCGTCGAGGAAGTGAAAGGGCTCGAAGAAGTGCGCACGGCCGGCAGGCTGCTGCGGGAGACGCCGTTGCGCTCGCTTCAATATGCCGGCTTCGTCGAAGGCGACGATCTCGGCAAGGGCACGGTTGATGTCGTGGTGACGGAAGGCTTTGCCGGCAATATTGCGCTGAAGACGGCCGAAGGCACGGCCAAGCAGATCGGCAGCTACTTGCGTTCGGCCATGAATCGCACCTTTATGTCCCGTATCGGATATATCTTCGCCAAGGGCGCCTTTGATCTGCTGCGTGAGAAAATGGACCCGCGCAAGGTCAATGGCGGCGTGTTCCTGGGACTGAACGGCATTGTGATCAAGAGCCACGGCGGAACGGATGCCGAAGGTTATGCCTCGGCAATCGATCTGGCCTATGACATGGTCAAAAACGAACTGACCCACAAGATCGCCCAGGATCTTGTGCATTACCATCGCGGCCGCTTCGCTGAAGCCGCGCCGACATCGGAAGGTGATTTGTGAGCGTAATCCGTTCAACAGTGACCGGCTGCGGAAGCTATCTGCCGGAAAAAATCCTGACCAACGACGACCTTGCCAAGATGGTCGAAACGTCCGACGAGTGGGTTGTTCAGCGCACCGGCATCAAGCAGCGTCACGTGGCCGCCGAAGGGCAGGTGACTTCGGACCTGGCCCTGGAAGCGGCCAAGAGAGCTCTGGTCTCCGCCGGTCGCGATGCGCAGGACATCGACACGATCATTCTCGCAACGGCCACGCCCGACAACACCTTCCCGGCAACGGCGGTCACGGTGCAGGCCAATCTGGGCATACATCACGGTGCCGCCTTCGACGTTCACGCTGTCTGTTCCGGCTTCGTGTTCGCGCTCAGCACCGCCGACGCCTATATCCGTTCGGGCATGTCCAAACGGTGTCTGGTCATTGGAGCGGAGACGTTCAGCCGCATTCTCGACTGGACCGACAGGACCACCTGCGTCCTGTTCGGCGACGGCGCCGGTGCCGTCGTCGTGGAGGCGGGCGAAGGCACCGGCAGCACGGACGACAGGGGCGTGCTGACCACGCATTTGCGGTCCGACGGCCGCCACAAGGAAAAGCTCTACGTGGACGGTGGACCGTCCGCGACCCAGACGGTCGGTCATCTGCGCATGGAGGGCCGGGAGGTCTTCAAACACGCTGTCGGCATGATCACGGATGTCATCGAAGACGCCTATGCGGCCACCGGCCTCAATTCGGATGATCTCGACTGGTTCATTCCGCACCAGGCCAACAAGCGCATCATCGACGCCAGCGCCAAGAAGCTGCACATCGCGCCGGAAAAGGTCGTGACGACTGTCCAGTGGCACGGCAACACTTCGGCCGCGTCCATTCCGCTGGCCCTCGATACGGCAGTGAAAGACGGACGTGTCAAAAAGAACGATCTTTTGATGCTGGAAGCGATGGGCGGCGGATTCACCTGGGGATCGGTGCTGCTGCGCTGGTAACGAACGCCGGATGCGGTCTGCCACAAATAGTATCATCACACCGAGTTCCGGTTGACCCACCTGCCTCAAGGCCGTACCGTATGGTCTTGCATTGGAGTTCTCTTGCAAAATCAGCCAGATCGCTGGCGTCGTTGAGGAGGGGTTATGGGCAATCGGACTATTACCCGAGCAGATCTGTGTGAGGCTGTTTATCAGAAAGTCGGTCTGTCTCGGACCGAGTCTTCTGAATTGGTCGAACGTGTTCTTTCTGAAATTTCCGACTGTCTCGTGACCGGAGAATCGGTAAAATTGTCAAGCTTCGGGTCGTTTGTCGTTCGCTCCAAGGGAGAGCGTATCGGCCGCAATCCGAAGACGGGCGAGGAAGTGCCAATTTCGCCGCGTCGTGTGATGGTGTTCAAGCCATCGAACGTATTGAAACAGCGGATCAACGATGCGCTGACAGGACAGGCAAGCAAATAAAAAGACCGGATGAGCTCGCAGGACAAAAGCCCCGACGCCTTTCGAACCATCAGCGAAGTCGCTGAAGATCTGGATTTGCCGCAGCACGTGTTGCGATTTTGGGAGACGCGTTTCTCCCAGATCAAGCCGCTCAAACGAGGCGGGGGACGGCGTTACTATCGCCCTGACGACATCGAGCTCCTGAAGGGCATCCGCTACCTGCTTTACGGTGAGGGCTACACGATCAAGGGCGTGCAGCGCATCCTGAAAGAGCAGGGGCCCCGGTTTGTGATGCAGGTCCGGCACGAAGTCGGCCATCCGCTGCCGACCACGTCTCCCGAGGCGACGCTTTCCGCGCAGGTTGCTTCCGAAGACGAGGCCGCTTCTGTTCCGCACGGCCAGAACGGCCAGCGCGAAGCGTTGCCAAGTGGTGTTCTGGCAGACGACGCTCCAGACCCGGCAGAGACGCAGCATGCCGGCAGTTTCAACATTCTCGGCCGCCTGCGCGGCGAGAAAAATGCCCAGGGCGGCGCAGTGAACGCGGCATCCGTGACGAAGGAAGATATCCGCCGCCTCCAGGCCACCCTTTTCGAGCTTCTGGAATGCAAGCGCACCCTGGATCAGGCCCGCTGATCGCGCGTTTGAAGGTTTAACCGGACTTCCTGCCGAACAGTTTTCCGAGCAAGCCACCTTTGGAGGGCAGCCCCTTCCTGCCTTCGGCCGACGCTTGCGCTCTCAGTGCAATGCTTCTGAGTTCTTCCATGGACGCCCGCTTGACCGGTGGTGCGGAAACCGTCTGGGAAAAATCCTTTAATGGGTAATTTAAAGTTGCAATGGGTGAAAACTCACTCAAGTCCCATGCAGGAGGCATAGAAGCTGGTGGTCGCCGGCCAGTCGGAGAAGATGCCCTTGACGCCGACCTCCTGCGCCAGAACGTCGACCACTTCCAGCATCCGGCCGTCGCCGTCAACGGCCTCGTTGATGCTTTGGTAGTACCAGCCGCCGCCGGACCCGAGCGGCCCGGAGCGCTCCAGTGTCCATGTGATGATATCCAGGCCGGCTGCCTTTGCCGCTCGCGCGTAAGGCGAGGGAACGATCTTGCCATTTTCCAGTGTCAGCAATACGAAGAGCGGCGGAGCGATGTAGTTGACGCCCATCGCCTTGAGCTCCTCCATCGACGGTGTGAAGGTCGCCGGATCCATCGGTTCGAGGTCCCGGCGGCCATCCAGGAAAACGGCCTGTTTGCCGAAGTCCGGTTCGTTGGCGATCCAGTAGCGCACATCGTCGAGATTGAAGGACTGCGGATAAACATCTTCGGGCGGGATGCCGGCGGCCTTGTAGTCGTCGACAAGCTTCTGGGCGTAGTCCCGCTGGGAAAACCCGTCATATGGCATGGCCACCTTCGGCGCTTTCAGCTCCGGCGTGAATTTCACGCCGAGGTCCTTGAACAGCCTGATGCTTTCGCCGTGGGTCATCAAGGTGCCCGCCGCACCGTAAAGCTCCGTGCGCCAGGGAGCCGTGCCGTTCAGGAAGGCTTCCGGCGTTTGCGCGGTCTTGTCGGCGCTGTCCATCTTGCCGCGCAGGGACCTGAACTCCGCGAGCGTGAGGTCGGAGGTTCTGCACTCGGCGGAAGCCGGCTCGTCGCCCTGCGCCGGCGTGAAACCGCTGGTGCATTTGTCCGCCAGGTCCGTTGCCAGGATGTTGGTGGTGGTGTGCAGGTCGTTCTGGGAATGGCGGCAGACCAGTTCCTTGTCCCTGGTGAAGGTCACGTCGCACTCCAGGATGCCCGCGCCCATCAGGGCCGCGGCCCGGTAGCCTTCTTCCGTGTGCTCGGGAAACTGCAGCGGCGCGCCGCGGTGGCTGATGGAAAACAGACTGCGCTTCACCGGCTGTCCGATGCAGCTCTCAAGCTTCGCCTTCAAGGGGCTGTCGTCCATCTGGTTCACCAGCCAGGCGGGCCGGGGGCCAAGCTCGATGTCGGCCGCATGGGCAGACCAGGCACTTGTCAGGACGGTCAGGGAAAGAGCGGCAAGGAAGAAACGCATTTTGGGGATCCGGAATGAATAGGAGAGGAGGGGGTAAGTAGAGGCTTCGCCGGGTTGTGCAAGGGCCGGAGGAGGTAATCAGGCTGGTGTCCAGGCAATCCGCAGCGCTTCCGGTCCCCTGACCGAAAGCCCACGCTTGTAGCGTACGTCCGGTTCGGCCAGCTCGATGGTCTTGAACCGTTTCAGCAGCGTGGAGAAGATGATGTCCATGTCGAGCCGTGCCAGGTGATTGCCGAGGCAGAAATGCGCCCCCCGGCCGAAGGCGATGTGCCAGTTGGGCGCGCGCCCGACATCGAAGCGGTCGGCGTCGGGAAACTGGTCGGGGTCGCGGTTGGCGGAACCGTAAAGCACGCCGAACTTGGTGCCGCGCGGATAGGTCTGGCCGCAGACTTCTACGTCTTCGGTGCAATACCGATGGAAAAAGGGCAAGGGCGCCTCGTAGCGGAACATTTCCTGCACCGCTGTCTTCATCAGCCCGGGATCGTCGCGCAGGCGCTGCATTTCGCCCGGAAATTTCAGGAGGGCATGGAGGCCGCTGCCGAGCACGTCGATGGTCGAGCCGTGACCCGCCATCAGGATCAGCATGGCAGTGGAGATGAATTCATCGTGGCTCATCTGGCCGGCGCGTTCCGACTCGATCATCAGCGACAGCAGGTCGTCTCCGGGATCCGCTGCGCGGGCAGCCTTGAGGTCCAGCAGGTAGTGATAGAATTCGGTCGTGTTGCGTTCGGCCAGCTCCTTGCGCGCGTCGGAACGGTCGATATCGAAATACTGCACGATGTTCTCCGACCAGACCCGTAATTGCGGGCAATCCTCGTCCGGCACTCCAAGCACGCGGCCAATGATATGCCCCGGCACGTGGGCTGCGAGACCCTCGACGAAATCGATCTCCTTCCGGTCGGCCAGACCTTCGACCAGTCGATCGACATAGGCCTGGATGTCATCGCGCAGCTTGCCGACCATCACCGGCGTGAACAGCTTGAACACCTGCTTGCGCAACCGGTCGTGAACCGGGCCGTCGCTGTCGAGCAGCGAAAATTGTACGAAGCGGGAATGATGCGGCATGTCATGCCAGTTCTGGGACCGCTTCAGCGCGGCAATCTCATCCTCACCGGCAATGTGGTCCAGGGAGCGGACCATGCTGTCATGCTGAACGATCTCGGAGACGTCCTCGAAACGGGCCGCCAGCCAGACATCGAATTCCTCGAACCTGGTCAGACCGTCCCGCGCGCGCAAGGCTTCATAAAACGGATAGGGGTTTTGAGCGAATGCATCGGACAACGGTTCGAAGGAAAGGTCTGTGGACGGGCGCATGAAGGGCTCTTGGGGCGGGGTGTCATCGGTTAGAATTGTGATTCTTGGCAGGGTCGAGGATTTGGCTGGCCGAGTGCAAGCGGAAAGCGGGAGCTTTAGGACATTTTCTGCAAGGTGTGGGGACTTATCCAAAGCACGGCTTTCGGCTCTTGGGGATAGTGAGGAAATGACAGTTCTGACGATATCGGTCGGGGCTCTGAAATCTTAACAATTCCTAAACGCAGGGCGGTGGCCTTGCTTGCACGAGATCAGCAGTAGTTAGGTGCGTGAGGCCGACATGCGAGTTCCCAAGGCTTTTTCGGAAGAATATCAGACCTTTCTGCGGGATTCCGGATTCGACAACGAAGACCCGCAGGCCTTGCTGATGGACCTGGCATCGCTGAGCATGGAAGTCTACCTGAAGGACATCGCCTGGCTGTCCGACTTTATAGGTCGCGTCCAGCGGGCGAAACGGGAAGCGGCCTGAGGGGCAAAAGGCAGGGAGCAGGGCAGCCTTCGATCCGGTTTCATTCGCCCAGCCGATCCCTCCCGTGAAGTGATATTGCGCCACAACGACAGCCAAATCACTCTTCAGGCAACAGCTCGAACACCTTCACCGGCGCCTCGTATCCCTTCACCGCCGTTTCGCCCACGGACCGCATCTGGAAACGGCCTTCGACGCGCGCGGCGAGGTTCTCGCTGACAAGGATGCTCGTCTTCAGCTCCCGGTTTACCCCTTCCAGCCGCGAGGCCAGGTTGACCGTGTCGCCAAGGGCCGTGTAGTTCAGCCGGTCCGAACTGCCGACATTGCCGACAATGGCTTCGCCAGTGTGGAGGCCGATGCGGGTCCGGACCGGGGGAATGTCGCCGTCCTGCCAGGAATCCGTTTCGGCCTTGCTGGCGGCGATCACGGCAAGTGCGGCCTCGCAGGCCTTGGCCGCATGATCCTCCACCCGGTTTGGCGCGTTCCAGAAGGCCATCACCGCATCGCCGATATACTTGTCGATGGTGGCGTCATGATCCAGAAGCGTCTGGGTGACGATCTCGAAATAACGTGACATGCGCCGCATGACCTCTTCCGGTTCCAGATGAGAGGACATGGCGGTGAAATTTTCCAGATCCATGAAGAGCACCGTGATGTCGCGTTTGACACCGCCCGGCTCCGGCACTTCCTGGCGCTCGATCATCCGCCGCACCAGAGCCTTCGGCACGTAGCGTCCGAAGGTCTGCAACGATGTGCGCATCTGGTCGAGGGCGCCCTCCAGCTTGTAGATCTCGTCCACGACGGATTCATGCGGAAAGGGCTGGTCCAGGTCGAATTCCCGGATGCGCCTCGTGCCGTCGGCAAGCACCTGCAGCGGACGGGAAAGCGAGCGCGACACCAGCCAGATCAGCGGGACGCTGCCAAGGGCAATCAGCATCGAAACGCCGATCGTCCGCCGCGAGGCCTGGGTCAGCTCACCGACAACGGCGGATAGCGGCAATGCGATGGCCAGGTTTTCCTGCGTGTTCGCCCCCAGTTCGATCTTGGACAAATGCGTGATCCACATCCGGCCGTTGACGTCGATCGTATCGACGGTGTCCTGGCCCGGATCGAGCACCCGGGTCTGCAGCGCTTCGAGCGCCGCCCGCCACCCGCTCCTGTCGACCGTTTCGTTTTCCGAGGAATTGGCAAGCAGCGCACCGTCCCGGCCGATGATGGCCAGAACACCCTCCTTGGCCTGCGGCTCGGAATTCAGAAAATTGTCGAGATCCTCAAGGGTCAAATCGACCCCGACGACACCCTTTGCATAGCGCTTGCTGACGGTCAGCCCGGGTTCGCCGGTGCCGGCGAAGAGGTAGACATCCGTGCGGGTGACATGGGCGACCTCGTCCGCCGCCTTGAACCATGGCCGCTCGCGCGGGTCATAGTCGATCTCGTAGGTGCTGGTTGTCGCAAGCGTATCGCCGTTTTCATCGAGAAAGCGGTCATAGCGGATCGGCTTCGACCTGTCGCCGCGCAAGATAATCTGCTCCAGAAGGTGTGTTCCCTCCGGTGCACCGAGCGCTTCAAGGTCTTTTTTGGAGCGTGTGCGGGCGGCGCCGATCAGATAGCTGCTGCCATCGTGATAGCCGATATAGATGTTTGCGATCTGCGGCATGACATTGACAAAGGAAATCATGCGCTTGCGGGCAGGGTGACCGCTGGCTTTCGGGACGGCGTCCACATCCAGCCAGTCGCCGGAATAGTCCGCGATGGAGTCGATCGGCGCGATCAGCGACGCAGTCTGCAGCCGGACAACCTCGGCCGAGCGTTCCATCAGTGCGCGGCCGGCGGTCAGAGCCGAGGCCCGGTTGGAATAATGGGTGTAGGAGATGATCGTTGCCGCGAGCGCCAGCGCCACGCCAAGCGTCACCACGAACAGGCTGACGGTGATCGGAAATCTGGTCCGGCCTGGTCTCACCTCCAGTCTGCTCCCCAAAAATGTTTTTAAGTCCTTGTTGTGCCGGGAAAACTATTGACCCAGCCTGTCTTTGGCAACCGGATAATATGGTCACACATGCTGCAGGGTTTTTGGGACGACCGACAGAGGTTTTGGCTGTTTCCAGCGCCTGTCGCATCACGATGGTCAAACGAAGCGCCAGCGGGGGAAATACCGGACGTTCAAGGTCCCGGCTCCCCCATCGCAGTTCCCCCGTCACGGTTACCCTGGCCGGGTTGCCACGGCAGCGCAATTGCGCCGGCACCTGTTGTCTGGAATGCCGGGGCCGGGGGGACAACCAGGGCGGATACGCAAAGACGGGCCGCATCCGCGTGATTGAAATCACAGATTGTCATGCGAAACAAATGCACTCTTTGCGTCAAGACCTGTCCCGGGTGATCCTGCAGGACCTGCCCGAGCACCTTGAAACCAAAGCCGGTGTGCCATGTCCGAGACCGAGCCCTACCTGCCCAGCAATCTGAGTGCGATCCATGTGATCGGCGTGACCCCGGCCGACCACCACCTGCTGTCCCGCCAGACGATTCCGGGGTTCCTGGACGCGGACCTCGTCGGACACCCCAATCACAGCTTCACGCGGCACGGCAAGATCCGGCCGACCGTCTATTTTGCCAACGGGTCACGGTTCACCCAGTCCCATGTGAAAGAGCACAATATCGGGTATCACCCGCCGAGCGGGCAGCACCTTTTCTTCGGCAATGTGGACCAGGACGAGTTCTGGCGCAGACGCGCCGATCTCAGGACATTCCGCGCGTATCTGGACGGTTTCACCGATCCGTCGGGCCGGCCGAGTGGCACACCGCCGCCGCGCCTCGGAGAAAGTTTCGAGGGACGCATGCTCCTGGAAATCAAGGAAGGCAGCATCCATCCGTCGAGATCGGCGCTGGTGTCCGTCTCCTACCAGCAGGCCGTTCAACTCGTCAGAGCCATCCGCGCCCGCACCGGCGAAAAACGGAAATTCAGCCCGACGCAGGAGTGGTATTTCGGCGAGGCGCCTTTTGGATGAATTTGAAAAACTGTCCTGCCCGACCTGAGACATAGGTGACAAAACGTTCCGGACACATAGGTAACACTTTCCGTTTTTCGGGAGGTGTCGATGCCGTGGCAAGAGGTGTCCAAAGTGGAGGAACGTCTTCGTTTCATCGCCCGTCTGTTGGATGGCGAGGGCATGAGTGCGGTTTGCCGTGAGTTCGGCATCTCGCGCAAGACTGGTTACAAGATCTGGAACCGTTATCGACGCGATGGGATGGAAGCGTTGTGCGACCGGTCGCGCCGGCCGGTTCGCTACGCCAACCAGCTTCCCGAGCAGGTTGAGCGCCTGATTGTCTCGACACGGCAGGAGAAGCCGCACTGGGGCGCGCGCAAGATCCGGGAGGTGCTGGTCAGGAAGCTGGCCGGCGATGTGCGTATCCCGGCACAAAGCACGGTGCATGCGGTTCTTGACCGGCACGGCCTTGTCAGCAGAGCCCGCAAGAGGCGGCGCGCCAACAAGGCCGCAGGCACGCCTCTTTCGGCTGGTCTTGCCCCCAACGATCTCTGGGCAGCGGATTTCAAGGGAGAGTTCAAGCTGGGCAACCGGCACTACTGTTACCCTTTGACGGTCACCGACCACGCGTCCCGTTTTCTGCTGAGCTGCGAGGCCTTTGACTCAACGAAGGAAACGCCGGTCATAGACGCCTTCCTCGCCCTGTTCAAAGAGCGCGGCTTGCCGTCGGCGATCCGCACGGACAACGGCTTGCCGTTCGCATCGCCAAACGGGCTCTACAACTTGTCAAAGCTGTCGGTGTGGTGGCTGCGTCTGGGGATCGGCATCGAGCGTATCAAGCCAGGCCACCCGCAGCAAAACGGCCGGCACGAACGCATGCATCTGACCTTGAAGAAGGAGGCCACCCGACCGCCAGGCATGAACAGCCTTCAGCAGCAGGCCAAGTTCGATGCCTTCATGAAGGAATTCAACGAGGAACGACCTCATGAAGCGCTCAGAATGAAGACACCGGCGGAAGTCTACACAGCCTCATCAAGGCAATATCAGGGCCTGCCGGACCTGGACTACCCCTTCCATGACAGGGACGCCCTGGTCACCGCATGCGGACGAATCTGCATGCATCGCAAGAAGATCAACGTCTCGACCGTTCTGGCCGGTCAGAAACTCGGGATCAAGGAAGTGGAAGAGGGAATTTGGCTGATCAGCTTCATGAGCTATGATCTGGGATACATCGACCTGGAGCAGAGAACACTACAGACAATCGACAACCCGTTCGGCGCGAGGTTGTAACCCATGTCTCCGGTACAAACTGTTACCTATGTCTCCGGATCGGACATCCGGTAAAATGGTCGGGCAGGCCGGATTTGAACCGACGACCCCTTCACCCCCAGTGAAGTGCGCTACCAGGCTGCGCTACTGCCCGAACGGACCCTACCTAGCTTGTTCGAATGCCAAGCGCAAGCGGCTTGTTGCGGCAGGTGGACCGGTTTTCCAGTGGTCTGTCACCGCGGCGCGGAGAGGGAGGACATCTGCCCCCGGCTTCGCCCCTTGCCGAGTTTCTCCGCGGCAATCAGGCCCCATGCGAGACCGTAGAGCATGTACATGTGCCGCCAGTGGTCGGTGTCGATGATCACCGACAGGATCAGGTGGGCGGCGAAGACGACAAAGACGCATTGCGTGAACGCTGTCCAGGGTCGGGACTTGAACACAAGCGGAACGAGGGCGCACAGTGTCCACAGGGCCATGACGATATAGACCGTACCGCCCAGCCAGCCATAGGTGGTGAAGCCCTTCAGGTAGACATTGTGCTCGTCTTCCGGGAAATACTTGTTGAATTCCAGCGGGCCGAGGCCGAGCGGATGTTCCATCACCAGCTGGAAGCCGAGCGCGTAGCGGGCGAAGCGGCCGAGCCGGGCGCCGTCATATTCCTGGACCAGCCGGGCGCGCTGCTCGAACATCTGCGAGACGGTGTCGATGGACAGCGCCGCGGCAATCAGGCCGGCAAAGGCGACGACGCCGAGAACGCCCAGGAACACCAGCCGTGTCCGGCGTGGCCCCTTGCGTTCCGTCACCAGGGCCAGGAAATAGAGCAGCAGCACGGAGGCAAACAGCACCCCCCAGGCGCCACGGGAGAAACTCAGGAAAATGCCGAGCAGAAGGATTGCCAGCGGCACCAGCAGAAACAGATTGCGCAGGACAGACTCGCGCAGCAGCTTCTGGATCAGGAGCATGGCGGGCAGAACCAGGAACGGTCCGAACACGTTCGGGTCCTGGAATGTGCCGCGGGCACGCTCATAGAGCGTGAAATACTCCGCGCCGGGAAACAGCTTGAAATAACCGGCAATGCCGATCGATGCGACAAGGACCGCGCTGATGGTGTAGCCGTTCTGGATGACCCGGCACCGCCCCGGATCATCCGCCAGGATGGCGGCGTAGAAGATCGCGGTGACGGCCAGGAAGCCGGAGACGGCGATATACATGATCGCGTCGCCCATCTCCTTGGCCAGCGGAATGGAGGCGACGCCACCGGCGATATAGAGCATCAGGCAGATGATCAGCGGTCCGAACTCGCGCCGCAGCTTCAGGCCGCAGGCAAGCCAGACCACGGACAGAAGCGCCATGTAGAGTTCGTAGGGGGCCGGTTCCTCGATCACGAAACCGGACAGGAACGCGGCAAGCCACAGGGCGCCGTTTCCCAGGCTCCTGGCTGAAAGACCGGCGGGCGTGCGCACCAGCTGTACGCCGCCGTAGGGTTCGGCCGCGACGCTCAATAGGCATTCTCCGTATTGAGCAGGCGGAACGGTGTCAGGAACAGGATCTTCAGGTCGAACAGGACCGACCAGTTCTCGATGTAGTAGACGTCGCATTCGACGCGCTTCTGGATCTTTTCCGGCGTATCGACTTCACCGCGCCAGCCGTTGATCTGGGCCCAGCCCGTGACGCCGGGCTTGACCTTGTGACGGGCAAAATAGCCGTCGACCACATCGTCCCAGGTCTTGTTGTCCGTATGGGCGTTGACGGCATGCGGGCGCGGGCCGACAAGCGACAGGCTGCCGCCGAGCACGTTGAAGAGCTGCGGCAACTCGTCGATCGAGGTCTTGCGGATGAACCTGCCCACGCGGGTCACGCGCGGGTCGCCCTTGGTCACAACCCTTTTCGCATCCGGGTCGGCCATGTTCGTATACATGGAGCGGAACTTCAGGATCTCGATGATTTCGTTGTTGAAGCCATAGCGCTTCTGCTTGAACAGGATGGGGCCCTTGCTGTCGAGCCTGACGGCAATCGCCGCGGCGATCATCACCGGAAACAAGGCGATAATTGCAGCCGTTGCGAAGACCAGGTCGAAGATCCGCTTGGCGACCATGTCCCAGTCGGCGATGGGTTTCGCGGCCACGTCGAGAAACGGGACGGTGCCGATGAAGCTGGCGCCGCGGTTGCGGAACCTGACCTTGTCGGTATGGGCGGACAGGCGGATGTCCACCGGCAGGATCCAGAGCTTCTTCAAAAGTTCCAGCACACGTTTCTCGGCGCGCAGCGGAATGCAGACGATCAGCATGTCGATGCGGGCAAGGCGGGCGAATTCCACCAGGGCGCTGATGTTGCCGAGCTTGGGGTACCCGGCGACCACGGGAGGCGACCGCTCGTTGGAGCGGTCGTCGAAGATACCGCAGATACGGATGTCGTTGTCCGACTGGGCTTCCAGGTCGTGGATCAGCTCCTGGGCAGCGGTGCCGCCGCCGACAATGATCGCACGCCGTTCCAGCCGGCCGGATGACATCCAGTGACGGACCATCCGGTAGACGACGACGCGCGACAGGCAGAGCCCGGTCAGGCTGAGCGCGTACCAGGCGCCGATCCAGGCCTCGGAAAGGGTCGCCCCGACGCCTGTGGTGGTGCGCAGGACGGCAAACATGGCGAAGACCAGGGTCCAGCCGGCGGCCACGCGGCCCAGCTGGGACAGGCCCTGGCGCATCACCGGGACCTGGTAGACATCCGCCGCCTGGAAGAAGGCAAGGGTGAACAGCATGGCCGCTGCCGTGACGAAGAGATTGGCCAGTCCCAGGCCGGCCGCTTCCGGGCTGGTGAAGGCGGCGGCAACGGCCGTTCCGGCGATCAGCAGGATATCCGTCAGGCGCACAAGGCCGGTCAAGACCGGAACGGAGACGCCTTTGCCCCCAAGCCCCTGGGCGATTTCAATGGCATCGCTCGTCAGGCTCGAATTGGCGGTAGGCAGTATCTCGACATTTCCGGGCGGAACCGTGCCGCGGACCGTGTGCCTGAAATGTTTTTCCAACCTGTGGCCCAGGGGAGAGCCGCCGGCAATCGGCTGCGGTTCGACCGGGTCTGTCGGTTTGAAAGCGGGATTGTTCATTATCGGTTGCTCGACCTGGCATAGACTGTCTGGGCGGGAGATGCCGCGGAAGCACTTAACGGTGCGACCGGCATCGGGTCGTCAACCGGCGAGATGCCCTTGAGTTCCTGGTAGAGATTGGTGATCCGGTCGGTCATCAGGTCGACGGAGAACGTCTCTGCAAGACAGCCACGCAATTCCTTTGCCTGAGCAGACATCTTCTGCGGATCGGCCAGCGCATCTTCCATCGCCATGGTCAGCTTGCCGATATGCCCCGGTTCGACCAGCCGGTGCGCATAGCGGCCGAAAATCTCGGGAATGCCGCCGACACGGGTGGCAATCAGCGGCCGTTCGGCTGCGACGGCCTCCAGAATGATGTAGGGCATGGCTTCCGCCCGCGACGGGATGACAACGTTCCGCGCCATCTTGAACGCGTCGCGTGCGGGCAGGGCGCCATGGAATGTCACGGAACGCTCCAGCCCGAGTTTTTCGACCATGTTGCGGTAGCGCTCCTCGTCCGGCCCCTCGCCGACGATATGCGCACGCGGGGCTTCTCCTGTCTTCAGGCGGATGTTGTAGAGCGCCTCGATGAACAGGTCCGGTCCCTTGAGATCGCGCAGCATGCCGATATAGAGAAAGTCGGCGGCATCGTCCGCGGCCGAAACGGGACTGAATTCCTCCGGCGTGAGACCGTTATAGACAATGCGCGATTTTGCCTTCGGATGGCCGACCTTGCTCTCGTAGGCGGCCGCCTCGTAGTCGGAGACAAAGATCAGCCCGTCCGTGAGCCGTCCCAGAAGCCGCTCGATCGAATGGTAGACCCGCCCCTCGAACCTGTTGGGATCGTAGTGCAGGCTGCCGCCATGCGGACAATAGACGCGCTTGACGCCCTGGCCGCGCAGGTTCAGGACGCTGCCGATCAGGCGGACATAGGCTCCGCCCTTGGCGCCGTGCCCGTGCAGGATATCCGCCTTCAGGTCGCGGAGATGCTTGTAGAGGGAAAGGGTTGCCGTGAGGTCCTGGACCGTCAGTTGACGCTGCATGGGAAAGCGCGCCAGACCGAGCGCGAGTTTCGGCCTCAGTTCTTCCAGCTGGCTGTTGTCGAATGCGCTGCCCGTGCTGCTGTCGCAAATGAGACCGACATCGTGGCCCGCTTCCGCCTGGCATGTCGCCAGGTCGCGAATGTGGCGGAAAATTCCGCCAATCGGCGAGCGAACACAATGCACGATCCGCAGGGGAGTCGTTGTCATGGTGCAGTATCCCTGTTACCGCCCCCAGGTTTCTTGTCGAACCTGTGGGGTCCTGTAACTGCACCCTAACAAAGGGAGGTGAGTCCACGGTTAACTTCGCGGAGCCCTAAAAATATCGTTCCCGGACGTAAATCGTGTCTCCTGGACGGACCGGGTCCGAAATGGGCACACGTCCGTTTAGAATTTCCCCATTTATCTGACGGGTGATATCGACATCCGATTGCAGCGCCCGCGAGCTGAATCCGCCGGCCGTGGCGATTGCGTTCTGGACGGTCATGCCGGCAACATAATTGTACTGGCCCGCGTTTTGCACTTCACCCATCACGAAGATCGGCCGGTAGGTATCGACCTCGACGGAGACGTCCGGATCGCGGATGTAGCCCTGGCGAAGCTTGGTGGCGATTTCGGCGGCCAGTCCCTGCTGTGTCTTGCCGCGCGCGGCGACGCTTCCAACCAGCGGGAAGGAAATAAACCCAGCCTGGTCAATGACATACGTGTTGGACAGGTCGTCCTGACCAAACACGATGATGCGCAGCTTGTCGCTTGAGTCCAAGCGATAAGGCTGTGTCAGGGTCTCATGAAAGGCTGTCGGCGGCTGCCGGTACCCACTGCAAGCAGCAAGGACCAGGCAAAGGGCCAGGACAACGAGCGCTCTCGTTCGCATCAACGACTCTCCTACAATTCGGAGACAGCATCGCGCGGTATGGTTAATCGAGGGTGAAGAGGGAAAAGGGCACGGAGAAGGCCTCGTCAAATTTGCGCATGCATTAATTAACAGGTGGCCTGACGGAATTGAATCCCCCTTAACTGATCGCTTACCATAATTCGACATAGTTTGCCGGACTTTTGGAGTTTCAAACAATGAACGCTGAGCGGCAGACACATTCAGATGACGATATGGCGCTGGACCTGGGCGGTCTGCTGCGGACTATCGCCCGTTCGCTCGGCTGGCTGCTGCCGCTGACCCTGTTTGTTGCAATTGCGGTCTTCATGGGGCTGCAGCTTGTCGCGCCGAAATACCGGGGCGAGGCCCGCATCCTGATCGAAAGCACCGACAATCTGCCTGGCGCGTCCCGCGGCCAGGAGGAGGAGCGGGCGCTGCTCGACAGTGAGGGCGTTGCCAGCCAGGTGCAACTGCTGATGTCGGCGGATCTTGCGCGGCGCGTGGCCGCCAAGCTGAACCTTGCCGCGATTCCCGAATTTGACGCCAGGGGCGGGGGCAACCCGCTTGATGCCCTGTTCTCCTTGATCGGGCTGCGTTCGCAGACGGCCGGGAACAGTGAAGAGGAGCGTGTCCTCAAGCATTTTTACGAGAACCTGGAGATTTTCCGCCTGGAAGGCTCCCGGGTGATCGGCGTGGACTATACGGCGGAGAGCCCGGTTCTGGCTGCGAAGGTCGCCAACACGATCGTCGACGAATATCTCGCTGTCCAGTCGAGTGCGAAACGGGAGACCACCGAGCTTGCCTCGGCCGCCTTGCAGCCGCAGATCCTCGAATTGCGCAAGGAAGTCCAGGCGGCCCGCAAGGCCGTTTCCGACTTTCGCGCCCGGGCGGATCTCCTGATCGGTGCCGACAACATTCCGCTGAACCAGCAGCAGCTCGCCGAGATCAGCACCGCCTATTCGGAAGCCCAGGCCGCGAAGGCCGAGGCGCAGGCCAAGGCCGACCTGATCCGGGAATTGCTGAATTCCGGCGGCTCGCTTGAAACCGCGAGCGACGTGCTCAATTCCCAGCTGATCCAGCGTCTCAGGGAGCGGCAGGTCGAGATCCAGTCCAACATCGCCGAGCTCTCCATAACGCTCCTGCCGGGTCACCCGCAATTGAAGGCCCTCCAGTCGCAGCTCGGCGATTATGACCGCCAGATCCGGACAGAGGCGCGCAAGGTTCTTCAGGGCCTTGAAAACGACGCCAAGGTCGCCGACCAGCGGGCAAAGGCCCTCTCGGTGCAACTGGACGACCTCAAGACAGCCGCGGCCAAATCGAACGCGGACCAGGCCCGTCTTGCCGAACTGGAGCGGGAAGCGAACGCGAAAGCCGCCCAGCTTGACCAGCTTCTGCTCAGCTACCAGGAAGCCGACTCCCGTTTGCGCGCACAGGTGTTGCCGGCCGATGCCCGGATCATCTCGCGGGCAAGCGTTCCGGTTGAGCCGGCGTCGCCCAAGATCATCGCCAGCACCATCATCGCGGCGCTGGTGACGTTCATTCTCGGCTGCGCCTTCGTTCTCATGCGCGAATTCCTGAGCGGCAACGCCCTTTACCGCATGCAGGAAGCTCCGGCGACCGGTTCCCGGGCCGCGCCTCAGATGCATGAAGCGTCCCGGGACGAGGGGACGAACGAGTCTTTCGGCTGGGGGCGCGGCTACGGGCAGACAGTGGCGAGTTACCGGATGGAGCCCGGACAATGGGACGACGGCCGATCCGAACGCGCACCGGCGGGACAGGATCCGCAAGCCGCTGCTCTTGCCGAGGACGACCGTCCGGATGCGGATGACGCCTCTGGTGAGCCGGAGGTTGCGACCGGGCGGCGCGCGCCGCGGCGGCGGCGGCCGGCGAAATCGAGTTACGATCATGATGTCGCCCCAGATTGGGTCGGAGACCTGGGGCGCACGCAGGGCAGGGAGGCCGACGGGAAGCCTGTGACGCAGGCGCCACGCCAGCCGTCTGCGTCTGACGCGCGCCTTCAGCATGCACATGCGGACGACATCGAGGCCAGTGGACGGATCGTGGTGTTGAGCGTTGACGATGACACGCTTTCCCACGACCTGGCCTTTGACCTGGTGCGCAGGGCGGCGCATGCGGGCAGATCGGCGCTCATCATGGAAGTGTTTCCGGACCAGGCCAACGCCAAGGCGGCCGAAGGTTTTGCCGACATCGTTGCCGGCACCGCCCCCTTTGCCAAGGTGGTTTACCGCGATGCCGGGTCGAAGGCCCATATCATCGAGGCAGGCCGGGTGGCGATCACGGACGACATGGTCGAGTCCGACCGTTTCAAGCTGGCCATGGAGGCGATCAAGTCGACATATGAAACGGTGGTGGTCGATCTGGGGGCCATCGACGGGTCGCTGGCGAGCGCGCGCATGTTGAGCTTCGCAGATCGTGTCCTGATTGCCGCGAGTGCCCCGGACCACGGTCATGAACTTCAAAGCGCGGCCAATCTGCTCGCGCACAATACCGGGGCGAAGGTGGAAGTCGTGATTGCCGGAAGCGGTGGTCCGGACCCGCGCCGAAACGACGACGGCCACGCGGCCTGATCCTAGGGTCAGGACCCATTAATTTGGTTGAAATGGCGCAGCAAACAGCGATGAGCTGCAAGGAAAAGCGCGACAAACGGGCTTTCCGCCCGGTTGAGCGGTTTGACGCAGCAGGTCGAAGCTGTTTTTGCGTCCTTCCGGGATAGCGTGAATTTGCCCGGCAACGTCGTTGCAAATCTTTGAAAACCGGACTGGCCGTTCAAGCGGCGCAACGCCGTCCGGCGGGCCGGAACAACGACATCAGATCGGTTCCTATTAATTGCGGTTGGTATAACCCTTGCGCAGCCCTGCTTTTAATTTGCGCAGACGGCGGACCAGCGGCCACAGCACCGCAGAATTCCGGATGGCGGATTTCGCCTTGAGGCGCAGTCCGGAAACTTCCTGAAACAACATGCCCTTGAAACTGACTGCCAGAAGGCTGTCGCTCAGGGGCACGGGCTCGGCCCAGCCTGTCTTGTAGCGTTCCTCGCCGAGGCCCAGATCGAGGACTTCCAGGTCAGGCTGTGCGCAGGCACGGGCAATGATTTCCTTGATCAGGACCAGGCCCGGGCTGTTTGCAAGCATCTCGTCATGGGAAATGCTGTTGCTGTAGGCGTAAAGCGTGCCGTTCTTTTCCAGACACAGATAGGTTGACCGGATGACCCCGCCGGCTTCGAGATACCACAGGTCCATGGGCGGCTTTCGATTCGTCCCGTCATGGGCGCCGAGGCCAAGCAGGCGGCCGAGAAAGTCCTCGGCGGCGGGCGTGTCAAAGACATTGGGAATGCCGGCTTCCACCGAGCGTGCGGCACGTTGCACGAGGAACGCGTCCAGCCCGCGGCGTATTTCCGTCTCGGTTTCGGCTCTGGCGACCCGAAAATTGCCGGCGGCCTGGAGATGACGCTCCTTGCGCAACAGGTTCTTGCGGGACGATTTACTGTGCGTGTCCCTGAAAAGCTGGTCGAAATCGTTGCCGAGCATGCGCCCGAAGACAGGACTGGGACTGGGCTTTGCGTTTTCAAGGATGAGCGGATGCGTGCGCCCATGCCAGGTTCGCGGCACATTCTCGAGTTTCAGGACATCGGCCCCCGCCTTGCTGCAGATGACCTTCAACAGGCTGGCGATATCGGTTGCCGGGACAGCCTCGTAATAGTCCCGGTCCCAGATGCCCGTGTTCTGGTTGCCATGCTGATTCCCGAGAAACGACAACGTCCTGACGCCTGCAGAGCGCTCCATGCCGAGCGGCAGCCAGAAGACCGGCTTGCCCGCCGCGTGTCCGACGACAATCCTGGGGGAGACTTTCCTGGTGCGGCCGAGCGTCTCGAGCCATGCCTCCAGCCAGTCGAGGGTCTGGTAAGGATTGCTGCACCATGCATCTTTTAGTTGTTGCCAGTCTGCGCGTGCTTCGGTAAGCCTCGTGAATATGGACAAGTGAACATCAGTTGCGGGAAGGTTCATTTCCTGCTCTCCGATCAGCTCAGGCGCGGGCGGAAACTGGTTTTGAAAACGGATAAACCATTTTGAACGAACATTGGCGGCAGACTGGAAGACGCGCTGGCAGATCAGGCTAAGTCTCGATAGATTTAGCAATAATTATTAAAGAAACCGTGCCTTACTGGCACCTTCTTTCAAGGTGGGCATCTCGGCCAAATGGCAATGCGGCAAAAGGCAGTCACACGTGCATTCTCCGTTCTGAGAGGGACGGGGCTGGCGCGCGTGTTGGCACCGTTTACACAAGGCTGCGGTGCCGTGTTCATGATGCATCACGTCCGTCCGTCGGGCGCGGAACCGTTTCAGCCCAACCGGCACCTGGAAATCTCGCCGGAGTTCCTCAGAAGCGCGATCGAGCGTATCCGTGCGAACGGATATGAAATCATCTCGATCGACGAGGCCGTCGACTTGCTGAAGTCGGGATACGGGCATCGCCGCTATGCTGTCCTGACATTCGATGACGGTTACAAGGACAATCTTGAGATTGCCTATCCGATCCTGAAGGAACTGAATGCTCCCTTCACCGTGTTCGTGGCCTCCGGACTGGTCGACCGGACCAGCGAATTGTGGTGGGTGGCGCTGGAGCGGATCATCGCGGAGAACGAGGAGGTGGTGATCACCCAGGGGAGCGGGGTCGACGGTCTGTCATGCCGGACAACGGCGGAGAAGAATGCCTGTTTCGAAAAACTGCTCGATCACCTGACGCTCGAGGTTGGCGAGAAGGACCAGCGGCTGGTCGTGCGTGCCCTGGCGGAACGATACGGGGTCGATATGGAGGCTCTTGCCGACGAGCTGGTCATGACATGGGACCAGGTCAGGACGCTTTCAGCCGACCCGCTTGTGACAATCGGTGCCCATACCCACGACCATTTTGCAATGGCCCGGCTGGATGCTGAAGACGCGCGAACCGACGTCCTGACGGGACTGCGGCGGCTGGAAGAGGAGACCGGACGCCGGCCGAAGCATTTTGCCTATCCCTATGGAAAACCCTATGCGGTCGAACGCCGGGATGCGGATATCGTCCGGGAAATCGGCTTTGCGTCTTCGGTGACCACGCTTCCCGGCGTGCTGCAATCGGTCAACGCACGCGATCCGATGATGTTGCCGCGCGTTTCCTTGAACGGCAGGTTCCAGGATCCTGCGGTGATCGACCAGTATCTGACCGGCGCGCCGTTTGCGCTTTATCGCGTCGCGCGATGGGCAGCGACCGGATTTGGCGTCAGGTCCGGGGTTTCCCGCTTTTTTCCATCCACCAGATGATCGCACCGGCGGGGATGACCCAGGCCAGGCCCGCGATGCCGAAATAGATGAAGCGGACCAGGTTTGAGGACTGCTGCAGGGTAAGGTCGCCAATCACCATGGCGACGAGGGCATAGACCACCACGAATACGACCAGCAGAACCATGCCGATGAACTTGCGAAACGATGGGACCATGTCAGGGCCTGTCCGTTGACTGAGCTGATTTGCGCATGCGCAAGGGACCTTTTGACGCAAAGTGCCCGTGACCGCTTGCCGACTTGCCCCTGCACCTATATCTCCGCTCGCAAAAGGTCAAATCCATCGACACACAAACCGGGACCGGTCCATGACTGCGAATGCTGACAGTGCAACATCCGGACAGGGCCATGTTTCGCCGGCCAGGCTGCAAAAGGTTCGGCGCGACCGGGCGCTGATCCGCTGGTGGCTCTATTTCGTGTGCGCGCTCATTCTGGCGATGGTTGTCGTCGGCGGGGCGACGCGCCTGACCGAATCGGGTCTTTCGATCACGGAATGGAAACCGATCCATGGTGTCATCCCGCCGCTGAGTGAGGCGGAGTGGGAAGAGGAACTTGAGAAATACCGCCAGATCCCGGAATACCAGCTTATCAACAAGGGCATGAGCCTGGACGAATTCAAGTTCATCTTCTGGTGGGAATGGGCGCATCGCCTGCTTGGACGTTTCATCGGTGTCGCGTTTTTTGTGCCGATGGTTGCCTTCTGGGCCGCGGGCCGCATCGAGCCCTGGCTGAAGCCACGGTTGGTCATCGGCCTTGCACTTGGCGGATTGCAGGGATTTGTCGGCTGGTGGATGGTTGCGTCCGGTCTGGTCGACCGGGTGGATGTCAGCCAGTACCGCCTTGCCACCCATCTGACGCTGGCGTTGCTCATCTTTGCCTATCTGTTCTGGATCGCGCGCAGGCTTGCGCCGCTGCCCGAACCGGATCCCTTTGAGAGCGACCGCCTGGGCGGTCTTGGCAAACTGGTGCTGGCGCTGGTCTTCGTGCAGATCTTCCTCGGTGGACTGGTGGCGGGGCTCAATGCCGGCCTCACCTTCAACACCTGGCCGCTCATGGACGGGCAGATCATACCCAAGGGCCTGCTGGCCATGCAGCCCGCCTGGCTCAATGTCTTCGAGAACGTGATGACGGTGCAATTCCAGCACCGCATGACCGCGTATCTTTTGATTGTGATGGGGGTGGCCCTGACTGTCGGAACCTTGCGTGTCAGCCAGCGCAAGGCGCTGCGCCGTGCCGGAGCGCATATCGGCGGGTTCATTCTTCTGCAGGCGGTTTTCGGCATCCTCACCCTGATCTGGCACGTGCCACTGTCGATCGCCCTGGTGCACCAGGGCTTCGCGGTCATCGTCCTGGCGGCCAGCGTCGATTACCTGGCGGTCTTGCGCGGGGCGTTTCCCGTCCGCAAGTGAGATAAAAAAGCCCGCCACGAGGCGGGCTTTTTCTCAACGGGTGTTTGAACCTCAGCCAGACAGGGCCTGGTCCAGGTCGGCAATGATATCGTCGACATCTTCCAGACCGACCGAGATGCGCACTACGTCCGGACCGGCGCCGGCCGCCGTCTTCTGCTCGTCGGACAGCTGACGGTGTGTTGTGGAAGCCGGATGGATGATGAGGCTGCGGGTGTCGCCGATATTGGCAAGGTGCGAGAACAGTTCGACCTTGCTGACAAGTCCCACGCCCGTGTCATAACCGCCTTCGACACCGAAGGTGAAGACCGCACTGGCACCCTTCGGCATGTATTTCTGCTGCAGCGAATGGTGGGGATCGTCGGGAAGGGCGGCATAGGACACCCACTTGACCTTGTCATGACCGCTCAGATGCAGGGCGACCTTCTTGGCATTGTCGGAATGGCGCTGCATGCGCAGCGGCAGCGTTTCGATTCCGGTCAGGATCATGAAGGCGTTGAAGGGCGAGATCGCGGGGCCGAGATCGCGCAGGCCGAGGACCCGGCAGGCGATCGCAAAGGCGAAATTGCCGAAGGTCTCGTGCAGGACGATGCCCTGATATTCCGGCCGTGGCTGGGAGAGCAGCGGATAGTTGCCGCTCGCCGACCAGTCGAAGCTGCCGCCGTCGACAATGATGCCGCCCATGGAATTGCCGTGGCCGCCCATGAACTTGGTCAGGGAATGCAGCACGATATCGGCGCCGTGCTCGATCGGCCGGCACAGGTAGGGCGTTGCCATTGTGTTGTCGACGACAAGCGGAATGCCCTTGGCCTTGGCAACGGCCGCAATGGCTTCGATATCGACGATGATGCCGCCCGGGTTGGCGAGGCTTTCGATGAAGATGGCGCGGGTCTTGTCGTCAATCGCGGCTTCGAAGCTGCCGATATCGGCCGGATCCGCCCATTTCACACCCCAGCCGAAGCTCTTGAAGGAATGGTTGAGCTGGTTGATCGACCCGCCGTAGAGCTTGTTCGCCGCGACTATGTTGTCGCCCGGCTGCATCATTGTATGAAAGCACAGAAGCTGCGCGGAATGCCCGGACGCGGTGGCCAGGGCCGCGGTGCCGCCTTCCAGTGCGGCGACGCGCTCTTCCAGAACCGCGGTCGTCGGGTTGGTGATGCGCGTATAGATGTTGCCGAAGGCCTGCAGACCGAACAGGGAGGCGGCGTGGTCAACATCGTCGAAAACGAAGGATGTCGTCTGGTAAATCGGCGTCGCCCGCGCACCTGTCGCCGGATCAGGCGCCGCGCCGGCGTGAATGGCAAGAGTTGAAAACCCCGGAATATTTTCGCTCATAAATGGATCTCCCTGTTGGAATGGCGGCCAGTTTGACCGAACGGACAGGGGAGGTCAAAGAACGTTTTTCCGTTTTGTGTCCAGCGACGAATATTGTGTGCGGGCCGCGGACTGCAGCCCGTCAAACACCCGCCAGGGCAATCGATTCAGTGGTCCGAAAAGTCCTTGGGCGTGTCGGACTTGATCCGGAAATAGACACCGAACAACAAGGCTGTTGCCAGCAGTGGCAGGCCCCAGGCCAGAAATGTGGTGTCGCCAAGTGCTGCAAGCATAACGGCCTCCTTCCGTTTTCGAGCAGTCGACGCTGGAAAAAAGTTAACGGAAGCTTGTGGACGAAGCGGAAACAATTCCCGTCGCATTCGTCACGAAATCAACTCAAGGTCGCTTAAAGAATATCTAAAACTGTCAGGAAGCTTGCGAGGTTGGTCGAACTTCGCTGCTCATCTAGTCCTGTCTTTGCAGGCGAATGAGCAGGATGAGGCAGACTATGAAGGCCAGGGTGGCTGCACCAAAGATCATTTCCAATCTCCCCCCGAGATCCGGACCGAACTGGCGCCAGCGAAATACTGCCGGGCCACGAATCGGATGCCGATTGGTAAGCCAGATAAAGGGAGCACGCAAGGGTTGAATTGGCGCGGGAAAGCGCCCGCCCGCAAATTATGACTTTGGTTTATCCCCGCTCGGCCTTGCCTTTGCGACAAGGTGCCGGATCGCGCGACCAGTGTTCGTCCCGCTCGGCAAACGGTGAGCCGCGTTCGGCCCTGTGAAACAGGGCAAAAAGCAAGAGCGATACCAGACCGGCCAGGGCCAGCAAAACCCATTCTAAGCTGGTGAAAAGGGTCGGGTCCGAGGTCATGTCCTTCACTTCGTGCAATCGGCAACCAGGCAGCGGGCGGTCGGGGCGCCGCACCGGAAAACTGGCGGGACAGGATTGCGCGAAGCTTGTGCGCGTAATCTCGAACGGTCAGCCGGACTTGTCGCCGGAAAGGCCGCGATGCTGAAAGCCCGCCTTGAGTGTCGGGCGCTTTGACGAAAGCGTCCTTGAATTGACGCCCGCCCAGCCGATTTCACCTGAAAGCCGGCCGTATTCTATCTTCGGGCAGCGGTTCATCACCACCTTGATGCCGGCCGCTTCGGCGCGTTTGGCGGCTTCGTCGTGGCGTACGGTAAGCTGCATCCAGATCACTTTCGGCAATCTGCCGCTTTCAAGCACCTTGTCGACGATCTGGCCGGCGGCGTCCGAATTGCGGAAGATGTCGATCATGTCCGGCACATCCGGAAGCTCATCCAGCGAGGCATGCACCGTCTGGCCCAGGATCTCCTTGCCCGCCTGGCCCGGATTGATCGGCCAGACCTCGTAGCCCTTGGCGAGGAGATATTTCAGAACAAAATAGGACGGGCGCACATTGTTGGCACTCGCGCCAATCATCGCCACTGTTTTGACCTCGTCCAGAATGCCGCTGATATAGGCGTCGGAATAGCTGTCGTGATTCATGAACGGAGGGTCCCTTGCGTTGCCGCGCTATCCAAGTCCAATTCGCAGCCATCCGCAAGAGGCAGCATGCGACGCCGACAGGCGACAATTGCGCACGCACGGTCAGGTGCGCCTGGCAGCGGACGGGTAGAAAAATACGGCCAGGCGGTCATGCAGGGCACGCCGTGACAGGAGACTGAGAATGCCCGGTTGGAGTTGCCGGATTGCCCGTGTAATTGCCGAGATCGACCGCACCCTGGACGGTCCGCTCGATCTGGCGGGGCTTGCCGGAACCGCCGCGTGTTCAAGGTTTCACTTCCAGCGGCTGTTCTCAGCGATCATGGGGGTCAGCGTCGGCGAATACCGGCGGTTGATGCTCCTCAGGCGGGCAGGGCAGCGGCTTGCCTTCCGCGACAAGGTTTCCGTGACGGAGATCGGCTTCGACGCCGGTTACGAAAACGCCGAAAGCTTTTCCCGGGCGTTCAGGAGAGCTTTCGGCCAGAGCCCGTCAGGTTTCCGCTCAAATCCCGACTGGGCCGTCTGGCATCGGACCTATGACCCGCTTCTGGAACTGAAAGGAACGCTCATGCCGGACACAGACCTCGATTTCGCCACCATCCGCCTTGTCGAATTTCCCGAAACCGCGGTTGCGGTGCTGGAACATGTGGGGCCGCCTGCCCACGTGCCGGCCTCCGTGCAGCGCTTCATCGCCTGGCGCAAGACCCACGGCATGCCGCCGTCCAGAAGCGCCACCTACAACATCCTCCATGACGACCCGAAATCCAAGCCGCCTGAGGATTACCGTCTCGACATCTGCTGCGCGTTCAGCGGTGTGGTTGCCGAAAACGGCGAGGGCGTTGCGGCAGGGACCATTCCCGCAGGGCGCTGCGCGGTTTTCCGGCACAAGGGGCCACTGGAATTCGCGGAGAAGACAATCAGGTCCCTTTACCGCGACTGGTTGCCGCAAAGCGGCGAGGAACCGCGCGACTTTCCGTTGTTCATCCAGCGCCTGAGCTTCTTTCCCGATGTTGCCGAACACGAGGCGGAAACGGATATCTTTCTGCCGTTGAAGTGAAAGGGACTTAGCTCGAGCAGTGTTGGGGGCGAGTGTTTTCTGCGACGCGTGTCCAATGTTGGTCATCCTGGCCGTGTGCCGGGATCCAGTCCACTCATCCACGCGTTCGAGCCAGGGAAATGGCCCGTACCCGTCAGCGCGCAAAGTGGCCAATCAGAGGGTTCGGGAGCCAATGGGTCCCCGATCAAGCTTCGCTTGTCGGGGATGACCACAGGCTGTGACGGCCGGGTTCGAGCCTGATCAAGGCCTTTTGCCGCGCTTTTGCCCTGTTGGGAGCGGGAGCAGACACAAAACTCAAGTTCGCGACGCCAGCTTGTCAGCCTGCTCCTTCCGAAGCTCCTTGCGGATCACCAGTTTCAGCCCCGACCAGACCGCGTCGACGGCGCAGACCTTGACGTCGACCAGCCCCATGGGCAGGCAGATCTCGCGGACAGTGTCCTCGGTGACGGTCGTCGGCACCTTGCTGGCCTTTTTCGGCCAGGACACCCAGATCATGCCGTCGGGCGCCAGCAGTTGCCGAAGGTGGGAGAGCTGCGCGGCGAGGTCTTCGTGCTCCGTTACGAAGACATGAGCACAGTCGAGACCGGGCGCGGCGGTCGCGACGACACTTGCCGCGGGTTCCTGCGCATCGAGCAGCTCCCCAATCTCTTCCGGCATGTTGTGCCGCCAGCAGGTCATGCCGGGTTTCAGGCCCAGCTTCGCCGACAGGGGGCGGCCGGAATAGCCTGCTTGTGCCATCAAAAATACCTATTCCGGGATCTCCAGCCCGGCATTTTGCAATTGCCTGAGCGCGTCCCAGTCTTTCGGTCTGGCTTTCAATTGAAACCAATTGCCGTTTCGTTCAACTAGCCATTTTCGGCGCAGCTGGAAAAACCGGTTTTCAGTTGTGTTCGATTGATATTCATAACCGCTTTCGCAACCACAACAATTGCAAATGGCAAAAGTCTCTTGACCTGACTCGTCTAAGGATTCGGTGCCGGCCAGGCCGCAAACCGGACAAAACTCAAGCGGCTTCCCCATCATTCGGACCGTCAAAATCAGCTGTCCGTCCAATCCGGCTTGCGCTTCTGCAGGAAGGCGGAGATGCCTTCTTCCGCGTCGCGGGCCATCATGTTGTCGACCATGGTTGCGGCGGCGAAGTCATAGGCCTCCGACAGCGGCATTTCCAGCTGGCGGTAGAAGGCCTCCTTGCCGATCTTCAGCGTCTTGGACGACTTTGACGCGATCACCTCCGCGTATTTCTGGACGACCTGCTCGAGGTAGTCGCCGGGGACAATGCGGTTGATCAGGCCGAAATCCTTGGCAGTCGAGGCGTCGATGCTTTCGCCGGTCAGCAGCATTTCCATTGCCTGTTTCCGTGCGACGTTGCGCGACAGGGCCACCATCGGCGTAGAACAGAACAGGCCGATATTGACGCCCGGGGTGCAGAAGGTCGCCGTGTCGGTGGCGATCGCCAGGTCGCAGGATGCGACCAGCTGGCAGCCGGCGGCAGTGGCAACACCGGTCACGACGGCAATGACAGGCTTGGGCAGGCGCACGACCTGCTGCATCAGATCGGAGCATTGCCGCATGATCCGCTCATAGGTGGCCTTGCCGCCATCCGGCTCGGCGCGGGCAGAGGTCAGTTCCTTGAGGTCGTGGCCGGCACAGAACACCTTGCCTTCGGCCCCCAGGAGAATGACGCGCACCGCCGGGTCGTCAGCGGCCTTCTGCAGTTCCGCCGACAGCGCCGTCATCATCTCCGTGGACAGCGCGTTCATGCGCTCCGGACGCTGCATCACGATCCGGTAGACGCCCTGGTGAAGAAGCGTCGCCAGCATCGGTTTTTCGGTCTGGTCGTTGACGGCGGTGTCGGACATGAAAAGCTCCCTGACGTCTGTCATTTTGCGGCCTTTATAGCGGAATCGCTCGGCGACGCGAAAGAGAAAGCGCACCCGGCGCGCCGAACGATCACAGATCGTTTATCAGGCGGCCAAATCAAGCCGCTGGAGCTTCGCGGCTTTTGAGCTATCCTTGCGGCATGTGGAGGCCATCCCGGTTCCGGTTTCTTGTCGGCGCAGTCTCTCTGCTACTGGCGCCCGTCTTGCCCGCCGCAGCGCAGGAACAGGTCGATGTTGCCCTCGTGCTGGCCGTCGATGTCTCCCGGTCCATGTCGCCCGAGGAACTCCAGATCCAGCGCCGGGGCTATGCCGCCGCGATTGCAAGTCCGGAGGTCGTGCGGGCGATCGAAATGGGTGTGCACGGCCGGATCGGCCTGATGATGTTCGAATGGGCCAATGAGAGCCACGCCCGGGAGATCGTGCCCTGGTCCGTCGTCGAGACGGCGGCGGACGCAAGGGACTTCGCGGACAAGGTTCTGGCGGACACCACCTACGGACAGCGGCGCACCTCGATCTCCGGCGCCATACGGCACGCTTCGGCACTGTTGGCAGATGTGCCTTTCGAGGCCGACCGTCTCGTGATCGATATTTCCGGCGACGGTCCCAACAACCAGGGAACGCCTGTCACGCTGGCTCGCGATGCGGCCGTGGAACGCGGCTATATCATCAACGGGTTGCCGCTCATGACCAGGGGCGGCATCGGTTTCCAGTTCAACATTCCCGATCTCGACGAATACTACCGCCGCTGTGTCATCGGTGGGCCGACAAGTTTCGTGATCCCGGTGATCGAGTGGGCCCAGTTTCCCGATGCGGTCCGGCGCAAGCTGATCCTGGAGATCGGCGGACGGACGCCGGAAAAGCCGGCCAGGATCATCAAGGCGCAGATCACCTTCGATGAACCCTATGACTGCATGGTCGGCGAAAAGATCTGGCGGCGGCTTCGCGAACAGTATTTCTGGGATCCGTAAAGGCAGGCAGCGCCCAAAACCTCCTCAACCGCGCCGGCGCCTGCGCCGGCGGTCGCCACCGGCCGCTTCGCTGTCCGCGCTCTCCTTCTTCGCCGGCAACGCGATTGCAGCGCGCAGGTTCGGGAACGGATCGACCTTGTTGGGCAGGGCCATGGCATTGACGAAATGTTCCTGGAACTTCGGTTCCAGGGCGGTTTCGATCTTCTCGATGTCGCGGACCGTCTGCTCGATTTCACGACGGTAGCCGCGATTGAGCAACGCCATGCGGGCGCCAGTGCCGGCGGCGTTGCCGACGCCCGAGACACCCTCCAGCGGACAGTCGGGGATCAGTCCCAGCACCATCGCATATTGGGGATCGATGTAGCTGCCGAAGGCTCCGGCGAGGCGGATCCGGTCGAGCCGGTAGGTGCCGAGCTTGTCCTGCAGCAGCTTGACGCCGGCATAGAGCGCACCCTTGGCCAGCTGGATGGCGCGGATATCCGTTTGCAGGATCGAAATTTCGACTCCCTCGTCGGCAATCCGGTAGGAGAAGGTCCTGCCTCGGGCTTCTACACGGGGGGTGCGGGCGGCCATCGCGCCGTCAATGACACCATCCTCGGTGATCAGGCCCGCAAGATACATCTCGGCAACGGCCTCGATGATGCCGGAACCGCAGATTCCGGTGACGCCGACACTCTCGGCCTTTTCGGCAAAGCCTTCCTCGTCCGACCATTCGTCGACACCGATGACCTTGAAACGCGGCTCGAGGGTTTCCTTGTCGATACGGATGCGTTCGATGGCGCCCGGTGCCGCTCGCTGGCCGGAAGAGATTTCCGCACCCTCGAAGGCCGGTCCGGTGGGCGAAGATGCTGCCAGCAGCCTTTCCTTGCTGCCGAGAACGATTTCAGCATTGGTGCCGACATCCACCAGAAGCGTGATCTCGTCGAGTTTGTAGGGGCTTTCGGCCAGTGTGGCCGCCGCCGCATCGGCGCCGACATGACCCGCGATGCAGGGCAGCATGTAGACCCGGGCGCCCGGGTTGAGCTCCAGGTCGAGATCGCGGGCATTGAGCACCATCGCGTCGGATGCCGCCAGCGCGAAGGGCGCGCCGCCCAGTTCCACGGGGTCGATGCCGAGGAAGAGGTGGTGCATCACAGGGTTGCCGACAAAGGTGGCGTCAAGCACGTCGGACCGTTCCGCGCCGACATCGCCGACCAGCTTGCCGACCAGAGCGTTGATCGCATCGCGCACGGCCTTTGTCAGGTCCGGCAGTTTGGACGGGTTCATCTGCACGTAGGAGACCCGGGACATGAGGTCCTCGCCGAAGCGGATCTGCGGGTTGGACGTTCCGGCGGAAGATACCGTGCGCCCGTTCTGGAGGTTGCACAGATGGGCCGCGATCGTGGTCGAACCGATATCCACGGCCAGGCCGTAGACGGCCGGCTTCTCTCCCGGCCACAGCGCCACCAGCGTGGGCAGCACGTTCCGGTCCTGGTAAATGGCGGCCGTGACCTCCCAGTTGCCCTTGCGCAGAAGCGCCTGGACCCTTGGCAGAAGGATCGGATCGAAGACAAGATCGGCTAGGCCCGTTTCCTCGATCAGGGCTTCCCGGAGGCGGTCGATGTCGCCACGCGGGGTTTCCATGTCCGGTTCGGCGATCGAGATCGTCACCAGGGAAACGGCACTGTCCGCATCGATCTGGCGGGCCTCGGCGCGCTTGCGCACGACCTGCCGGTTGGTCTGGGCGTCGGTCGGCACATCGACCACGAGATCGCCGAGAATCTTCGCCTGGCAGGACAGGCGCCGGTCGGCGGGCAGGTTGCGCAAACTGGCGTAACGGGTCTCCGCCTCGGTCGCCGTTTCCAGGTTCTCGGCGGTGCTGGTCAGGTTTTCCTTGGCGAAGGTGCCTTCGGAGACGGAAATCTGGCAGCGACCGCAGATGCCGCGTCCGCCGCAGACCGATTCCACGTAGACACCAAGGGACCTGGCGGCGTCAAGCAGGGGCGTTCCCACGGGAAAATGACCCCGGCGGCCGCTCGGCTGGAAGACGACTTTGGCGTGTTTGACTGGCTCGGTCATGGCTGCGATCTGTCACTACGGTTTTATGCTTTGCGGGGGGCTGCCCCCACCCCAATCCCCTCCCTACAAGGGGGAGGGGGATTTTCGTCTGTACCCGCAGGCACGAATTCATCCGATCGATACTTTCGGCGCATGCGGATTTGAAACGTGCCTCTCGACATGCAAAACCCCTCCCCCTTGTGGGGAGGGGATTGGGGTGGGGGTCCCATCCGTAATCTGGTGGAATGCCACCCCGTTTGCGGAAGGGGAGAAAACCGCAAACTGCTATGTCGTTGCGCTCAGCCCGCGGTTCGCCGGGCAGCGCGTCCACCACGGCGGCGACCACCGGAGGCTCCGCCGCCCTCGGCCGGTGCCGCGGTTGCCCCTGCTGCAGCCGGCTGGTGATCGCGATAGGTCATGATCCATTCCTGGCAGTTCGGATCGTTGCCGTTCAGGACGTTGGCTGCGCGAACGGCTTCCATTTCCTGCGGACGGCAAGGGTTCATGATCGCAGAGGTCATGCCGGCGCCGATGACCATCGGAATGAAACCCGCATTGATGCCATGGCGGTGCGGCAGGCCGAAGGAAATGTTGGACAGGCCGCAGGTGGTGTTGACCTTCAGTTCCTCGCGCAGGCGGCGCAGCAGCCGGAAGACCTGCTGGCCGGCCGTGCCCATCGCGCCGATCGGCATGACCAGAGGGTCGACGACAATGTCATGGGCCGGAATTCCGTAGTCGGCAGCCCGCTCGACGATTTTCTTGGCGACCTCGAAACGCACGTCCGGGTCTTCGGAGATGCCGGTCTCGTCATTGGAGATGGCCACCACCGGAACGTCATATTTCTTGACGAGCGGCAGGATGGCTTCCAGCTTTTCCTCTTCACCGGTGACCGAATTGACCAGCGGACGGCCCTTGGCGACTTCCAGACCTGCCTGGATGGCAGCGGTCACGGATGAATCGATGGACAAGGGAACGTCAACAAGTCCTTGAACAATCTCGAGAGTCTTGACCATGAGCGGCGGCTCGGTCTCGTTCGGGTTGACCGCCGTCACGCCGGCATTGACGTCCAGCATGGTGGCACCGGCCGCGACCTGGGCGAGGGCGTCGGCCTTGACGGTCTCGAAATTGCCCTCGGCCATTTCGGCTGCCAGCTTCTTGCGGCCGGTCGGGTTGATCCGCTCGCCGATGACACAGAACGGCTGGTCGAAACCGATGATGATTTCCTTGGTGGCGGAGGCGACGACGGTGCGGGTCATTTATGCGCTCTCGTTGGCTGTCAGGGTTGATGTCGAGGGTTGAAACGACCAGCTACCGCGGCCATGCAGCCAGTTCGCGGTTTTTTCGATGCCGCCGAACGGGTAGACATGGATCTGGGCAAGCTGGGTGCCGGGCTGGCTGACAACGCGGTTTTCCAGCGGATCGACCATGGTGTCGGGATCGTATCCCGCCAGCATGGAAACCACGGCACCGCCGCGTTTCTTGAGGAAGTTGAGCGAGTTCTCCACGCCGGCGAAGGCGGCATATTTCAAAAGGGTCGTCATCTTGGCCGGGCCGGCAACGCCGACATGAACCGGGAATTGGTTGCCCCATTCGCGCAGCTCGTCCAGCCACAGGCTGACACGGTGCGGGTCGAAGCCGAACTGGGTGACGATCCGGAATTCGGCATCGCTTTGTGCGGCAAGCTCATGCTTGTGCATCAGGAAGGACTTGATGACGTCCGGCTTGATGTCGGGTGCGCCTTCCGGGTGGCCGGCGACGGCGATCTTCTTGATGCCGAGCTTGTCGAAGAGACCGGTTTCCAGCAGGGCGACGGAGGAGGTGAGCGGCCCGGACTTGTCGGCTTCTCCCGCAATGACCAGCACTTCGGTGACACCGGCTTCCTGGGTGAGGCGGGTGATCCGGCGCTCGAACGCGGCCATGGACGGATAACGGCGCGCCGCCATGTGCGGCACGGCGGTCAACCTGTTGTCGCGCAGAAGGCGGGCCGCGTCGACGATCATGTCCTCGGAGCAATTGCCCAGATCGGTGACATAGACCTGTGTACCTGCCGGAATGTGCTGAAGCAGTTCGGTCTTTTCGACCACCTGCTTGGGCGACATCTCGGTGGAGGCGGGAAGCCGCCCAGTATCCAGCAGGCGCTGTTCAGTCATGTTCCGTTCCTCCACTTGAGAGCAGGGTCTTCAATCGCTCTTTCGGATAGGCGCTGACCAATTCGTTCAGGGCCGTATCCGCTTCGGTTTCCAAATCATCGGACACATCGACCGGGTCGGTTCGGCGCCACTCCGCCATATAGGCGTCACTGTCCTTTGCCCCGATCCGCATGGCACAGGCATCGATCGCTTCCATGAACATGGCCGGCAGTTCCCGGCGAGCGGACTTGCGTCCCTTCTTCACCAGGATCTGCGCCGGGATGTCCCGCCAGTAAACGATGATCTTCTGCGCCATTGTCTCTTGTCCTCTTGAGACTCATGTTTGCCGGAAGCATGGAATTCCGTTGCGCCTGATAGCGGCATCATCACGTGAAAAACCGACTCTCCCGAGACGAATTCGTGGCGCCTAATCCGTTGAGCCGGTTTCCAAAAACGGGGTCAGCAGGCCGAAGCCGGTTCGCTTCATTTCAAAGGCCAGGCCGAGCCGGTCGGCGGCCCGGCGCGCGGCGTCCTCAAGGGCCGGGTCGTCGGTCTGGGCAATGTAGAGAACGCGCGTGTAGTGACCGAAATACATGTCCCGGAGATGCGGGTGCCAGTCGAGGCCGAGCGGCTCTATCACCATGGTCTGAAAATGGCGTGCCAGGAAATCCGTCAGGTAGAAGGTGCCGAGCTGGTCCTCCTCCATCCGGTCGAATTCCTCCAGCCCGGAGAAGAAGGCGTAACAATGTGCGCCTTCGATGCGGCGCGCGCCGGTTTCCTCCAGAACCCGGTCGAGCAACCCGCCGGTGCCGCAATCGCCATAGGCGACCAGGATGTCGGAATAGACATCGCTGTTCATCAGGATGGTGCGGCGGACCTCGTCCGGGATCTTGTCGGGCGTGTTGTGCAGCTGGGCGGGCAGGCAGGTCAGGTCGACATGGTCGAGCTTGTTCGCCTTGCGGATCGCGATGATCTCGCGTGCCAGGGCGCCGCAGGCAATGACGAGGACGCGGCCGATCTTGTCGTTCGCGTCCCCTTCGGTCTCGATCGGAAAAAGAGGCTCGCCCGCCTGCATGTCGGCAGCCTCCCTGAACACCGGATCCTAGCCCCGATTTGCGAGTTGGTTGTGGCGGCGGGCGATCAGGTCCTTCGCCATTTCCACGGCCACGGCGGCGTCGCGGCAATAGCCGTCCGCCCCGACCGCCTCGCCGAATTCCTCGTTGAGCGGCGCGCCGCCGACGAGCACGATGTAGTCGTCGCGCAGGCCCTTGGCCTTCATCTCGTCGATCACGACCTTCATGTAGGGCATGGTGGTGGTCAGAAGGGCGGACATGCCGAGAATGTCGGGCTGGTGCTCCTCCAGGGCGGCAATGTAGTTCTCGACCGGGTTGTTGATGCCGATGTCGATCACCTCGAAGCCGGCGCCTTCCATCATCATGGAAACCAGGTTCTTGCCGATGTCGTGAATGTCGCCCTTCACGGTGCCGATCACCATCTTGCCGACTTTCGGCGCGCCTGTTTCGGCGAGCAGCGGACGCAGGATGGTCATGCCGGCCTTCATGGCGTTGGCGGACAGCAGGACTTCCGGCACGAACAGGATTCCATCGCGGAAGTCGACACCGACGATGCGCATGCCTTCGACCAGGGCCTTGGTCAGGATGTCGTAAGGCGCCCAGCCGCGTTCCAGCAGGATGTTGACCGATTCCTCGATTTCCTCCTGCAAGCCGTCATAAAGGTCGTCATGCATCTGTTCGACAAGTTCGTCGTCGGACAGGGAGGCGAGATCGATATCATCTTCGTCAGACATGGGCAGCTCCAACCAGGCGCAACAAGGCCATCAACTTAGTGAAAAACCTTATGCCTCAAGCCGGATTCGCCGATATCTTCAAAGCGACACGCCAAGTCGTTTACGCGACAGGGAAGCGAACCCGACCAGCTTCGCAAAAGTCTGCAGCGAGTCGGGAAACTTTTGTAGCTGTCTAAACTTACGGGGTTTATCGGGAACATCGCGATCGCCGAAAACAAAAAGGGAGTGTCTTGCGATCCGCCCGAGTTGGCAGTTCCGGTCCGGACGAGATCAGCACAGCCCGTCGATTTGACCCTTGTCGTCCGGCCTTATGTGGTTGGCGGGCGGTCGTTCTTGAGTGGACGTGGTGTTTTCGGGGACGTTCAGGCAGATCGTTTACGCGCGGTGGTATGCTTGTTAAAAATTACAGGATGCTGATTTCAAAGCTCTTCGGGGACGCATTTTGATGAGAAACCTATTTCGAACGGCATGGATTGGAATGGTGTGCGCCGCGTCGGTTTCGTGGCCGGTCCCGGATGCTGTTGCAGAGGAGCCGCGTATTCCCCGGCTTGGATGCGAGGCGAAGCGTGAGGTTTACAGGGGGCTTTATGCCCTGGGCTTCGTTTCGAGACGGACGGCGTTTCCGGATTTTCAATCGGATGAAGCGGTGATTGCAGGTGTTTCAAATTACCAGCGTTCCATCGGTGCCAAAGCGACCGGGCAGCTGACGCAACTCCAGATATCGTCGCTCAGGCGGGATGCCGGCAAGTCCTACCTCTGGGAACAGAAGGGCTGCGATCCGGAAAGACTGCTGTTTCCGCTCCACGAATGGTATGCCGCCGGATATACGCAGGCTGACCGGCAGGACGTCTTTGACATTCTCGAAGCGCAAGGGTTCCTGAAGAGCGACCGGCTGTCGAACAGTTTTTCAAATAGCAAAAACAAGGCGGCCGTGAAGCGTTTCCAGGCCAGTCTCGGAGCCGAGCAAACCGGGTATCTGACCAACAGGCAAGCTGACGCGGTTCTGCATGGGTGGCAACCGTTGGACCCGAAGCAGCAGTGGGTTGCGCTCGCGATTTCCGAACGGAAAAAAAGGGATCTGTTCCGGGTCCTGTTTGCCATGGGATACGTGAAAAACGCCGTGCCGGTGACCGACTTCGCGGTCAACGGGGACTTGATACAGGCCGTCAGCAGCTTCCAATCCCTGGCCGGATATCCTTCAACGGGTTTTCTCACGCAAAAGCAGGTCAACCTGCTGCTGGCGCGCCCCATCAGGCCAACACCGGTCGAAGCGGCGCAAACGGCGGACCTAAGCTGGTCGAACCCCGTGATCTCCTGGGTTTACGAGGACTATGCCGCGAATGACCTTAAGCTGGCCTATCGGGCGCTCTACAACAGGGGCTTCTTTTTCAGCGATGCGGTGACCGCCGATCTGACCCGCCCGGACCTGGTTGATCATATCAGGCGGTATCAGGCCTATGTCGCCGCGGACCCCACGGGCTATCTGAGCCATCGTCAGCTGGAGGACCTGCTTGCCGATCCCGGCAAGCCGACACCCCGGGAAGCGCGGCAGAAACAGCGACAGCAAGCCCGGGCTGGAAAGCAATCCGACACCCTGGCCCACGGACGTGAAGACTGGCAGAAACTCGGTTTTTCGACGGACCAGAAAAAGCAGCTCTACAGGGCGCTTTACAATGCCGGGCTGGCGCAATCAGCCGAAATGATCACGGATTTCTCCTTGCGGCTCGACCTGATCAAGGTCGTCCGTGCCTACCAGGAGCAGAACGGCTTTGAACCGACGGGCTTTCTGACGTCTGAACAGGCCGAAACGTTGCTGGGTCTCAAGGCGCCGCTGCTGCCAAGCGAAAAACAGGCGGGCCTTTTCGGAAAGTACGGAAGCTCGCCTGTGCTTGGCTATTTCCGGGATCTCGGACGCCAGGAATTCGGGATCAGCAAACCGGTTTCGACTGTCGTCAAGCGGTTGCAGGGGCGTTTTGGATTGCGCGTCGATGGATATGTTTCTGATGAGCTGTTCAAGCTTGCCAGGACCATACCGCTGAAGGTGGTGCGAGAGCCCCGTCCCGCGCCTATGTTCTCCGGAGATGTCGAGATGTTGTCGGTGTCGAAGGACTGGGTGCTCTGGAAAGAGCATGAAGTGAGCTTGTGCGAGACCCTTACGAGTTCAATTCACGAGGACGGGTTCACCGCGAGTGCCGCGCCTTCGAGCGTCTCGCTCTATCGCGGTTCGGATTGGCAGTACAATGCGGTCAACACAAGCGTGCAGCTCGAGAACTGGAAGCCTGAAACACTCGCAGAAATCCGGGTCGGTGCACGAAGCTTCTACGCCAGGTCACTCAGGGGGCAGACACGCCTCGTAACCAAGGATGGTTCGAAGCCCGATTTTCCCGGGAAAAACTATTCGAATTTCATCAATGCGCTGCTGCGCGCAAACGGCTTTGAGATCATCTATGAAACGGTTTTCGGAACCAGGGTCGTTGCAAGCTTTTCGGCACTGGGCCTGACACGACAGTTGCGCGCGATGAAGAAGGCTTGCTGACCAGTTGACTGGGCCGGAAAGAAACAAAAGGAATAGGGCACGCCCGTCCTGACGACTACGGCAAGGAGGGAGCCGGTGAAGTCCAGCGTCCGGGACTGTCGTCAAACACGATGCCCAAAATTTGTTGGTTCAAGGCATGAGGGAGAAAGTTTTTGGTGAAATGCAATTGGCGCCCGGTGGTATTTGGATTGCTCGTTTTGACGGCAAGCGTCTGGATATCCTCGGACATGGCGGTCAAAGCGGAAACTGTTCCCTCTTCCCTTGGTGCGGGGAATGCAAAACAGGCCCTCCCATCCGCGTCGGCAGAAGACGTGGCAAGGGCGCGCGAGACTTTCTCGCGGTTAGACCTTGGTGCCCAGGAAAGACAAGAAGTTTTTGATGGATTGATTCGCCTGGGTTTTGCCCAAGAGGAGAGCAAAGAGCCGGACTTTCTGACACAATTTAAGACCATTAAAGCCGTGTCCGATTTCCAGAAGGCTATTGACGCCCGGGTGACCGGTTTCTTGAACAAGACCCAAATCAAAATCTTGCGCCTTGTTGCAGGAGCGCCGTTGCCTTTGACGGAAAAAACGGCCGAGAGTGCCGGGGCGGAGCCGGCCAAAAAAGCCTTTGAGAATCTTGACCTTAGCTTTGGGGAGCAACAAGAAGCCTACCGGGGGTTGTTCGAGCTTGGGTTTGCGACGGAAAAAACCGCAAATCCTGACTTTCAGAACAACACCGAGACGCAAGGTGCGGTCTCCAGATATCAGGCATCAAAAGGTGCGATGGATACCGGGTTTCTGACTCGAAGCCAGGTGCTGGAGCTGAGGGAACAGGCGGGCCTGCCGTTTGCCTGGGAGAAATCGACCAGAAGGACCTATGCACTTCAGAACTACGAAGTGCTCAGCATGAACAGCTGGATGAAATCAAAATTCTCAGAGAAGGAGTTGAACAGTATCTATCGGGCTCTTTTCAACAAGGGCTTCCTGACGGATGACAGGATTTCGACGGATTTTGGAAGTTTGCGTACCCGGTCTGCTGTGAGGCAGTACCAGAGGAGTATTTCCGAGCCGCCAACGGGCATTCTCACTGAAAAGCAAGCCTTGACGCTGCTCGCGGCTCCAGGAGAGCCCACGCCTTGGGAAGTCACCCAGAGCGAACTGGAATCCGGCGTTGACAGCCGGGCACAGCGTGAGCTCATGGCCAGACGCAATTGGCGGCAGTTGGGTGTATCCGAGGACGATCGGAAGAGAATTTTTCGGGCACTCTTTCATCAGGGCCATGCGCGTAGCCCGGAAATGGTGCTGGACGACACCAAGCTGTGGTACGTCGTGAGGGGCTTTCAGCGGGATAACGGATTTGCGGTGACCGGTTTCCTGACAAGAGAACAGGTCGACCTGCTTCTGGAGGCCGACGCCCCAAAACTGCCGTCTGAGCTTCAGGAAGACGTGTTCGCCAAATACGGACGCGAACCTGTCGTGGGATATTTCAAGCAATTGGGGGCGCAGGAATTCAGCGGTAAATACAGCCTGAAAGTGGTGGTGAGCAGGATGCAACAAAAACTGTCACTTCCAGTCACGGGCTTTGTCACAGACGAACTGATCGAAGCTTCGAAGTCGATCAGCATCAAAATGAACTATGGAGAAATGACTCCCTTGTTCAAAAGCCAGCAGTCGAGGGAACAGGCCAGACACAAGGATTGGCGGCGGTGGAAAACCGAGGAAGGCGAATATTGCGAAATTGGATCAACGGCCGTGCACGTCGAAGGTTTTTCCGGAAGCGGAAAAGTTGCCGCGATTTCGTTCTACCGGAGAAGTGATTGGCACAAGAGCACGATCAACATGGAACTGCGCCTTGAAAACTGGGACAAGGAAACGCTCGCCAAGGTCAAGATTGGAAAGTCGGAGTTTTTTCTTGCTTGGGATGGAACCGTAAATGTTCTGGTCAGCAGGCACGGCATGAAGCTCAAGTCGGAGCGGCGCGTCTATGGCGAATTGATCAAGACGATGCTTCGCGCCAACGGGTTCGAGATCACCTATAAATCGGTCTTCGGGAACAACGTTGTTGCAAGTTTTTCCGCGCTCGGACTGACCAGACAGCTACGCGCCATTCAGAAGAATTGCTGAGCTGGCGCGATCACGGCAAAAGAAAAAGGGCGGATCTTGCGATCCGCCCGAGTTAGCTGTTCCGGTCCGGACGAGATCAGAACAGCCCTTCGATTTGACCCTTGTCGTCCAGCCTGATGTGGTTGGCCGACGGCACCCGGGGCAGGCCGGGCATGGTCATGATTTCCCCGCAGATGACGACGATGAAGCCGGCGCCGGCCGACAGGCGCACTTCGCGCACGGGCAGGCTGTGGCCGGTCGGCGCGCCGCGGCGCTGCGGATCGGTGGTGAAGGAATACTGGGTCTTGGCCATGCAGACCGGCAGGTTGCCGAAACCGTCCTCTTCCCAGCGCTTGAGCTGGTCGCGGACCGACTTGTCGGCGAGCACCTCGTCGGCGCGGTAGATGCGCTTGGCGATGGTCTCGATCTTCTCGAACAGCGACAGGCTGTCGTCATAGAGCGGTGCGAACTGGGCGGCGCCGCTCTCGGCCAGTTCGGCAATCCGGGTTGCGAGTTCTTCCGTGCCTGCCGAGCCGTTGGCCCAGTGGGTGGCTAGGATCGCGTCGACGCCGTATTCGGCGCAGTAGTCCTTGACCGCCTGGATTTCCGCTTCGGTGTCCGCGGTGAAGTGGTTGATGGCGACCACGGCCGGAACACCGAACTGCTTGACGTTCTCGATATGGCGGCCGAGATTGGCGCATCCCTTCTTCACGGCGTCGACATTTTCCGTGCCGAGATCTTCCTTGGCGATGCCGCCGTTCATCTTCAGCGCCTTGATGGTGGCGACGATGACCACGGCATCCGGGCTGAGGCCCGCCTTGCGGCACTTGATGTCGAAGAATTTCTCGGCACCGAGATCCGCGCCGAAGCCGGCTTCGGTGACCACGTAGTCGGCCAGCTTCAGGGCCGTCTGGGTGGCGACGACCGAGTTGCAGCCATGGGCGATGTTGGCGAACGGACCGCCATGGATGAAGGCCGGGTTGTTTTCAAGCGTTTGCACCAGGTTCGGCTGCATGGCTTCCTTCAGCAGCACGGTCATCGCGCCGTCGGCTTCCAGTTCGCGCGCCGTGATCGCGGTGCGGTCGCGGCGGTAGGCGACGATGATGTCGCCGAGACGCTTCTGCAGGTCGTCGAGGTCGGTCGCCAGGCACAGGATCGCCATGATCTCGGAGGCGACCGTGATGTCGAATCCGCCTTCACGCGGGAAGCCGTTGGCGACGCCGCCGAGCGAGCAGACGATTTCGCGCAGGGCGCGGTCGTTCATGTCGAGCACGCGGCGCCAGACGACACGGCGCTGGTCGATGCCGAGTTCGTTGCCCCAGTAGATGTGGTTTTCGATCAACGCGGAGAGCAGGTTGTGCGCGGAGGTGATGGCGTGGAAATCACCGGTGAAATGCAGGTTGATGTCTTCCATCGGCACGACCTGGGCATAGCCGCCGCCGGCAGCGCCGCCCTTCATGCCGAAGCACGGACCGAGCGACGGTTCGCGCAGGCAGATCATTGCGTTCTTGCCGATCCGGTTGAGCCCGTCGCCGAGGCCGACGGTGGTGGTGGTCTTGCCTTCGCCGGCCGGGGTCGGGTTGATGGCGGTCACCAGGATCAGCTTGCCGCTGTCACGGCCGTTGAGACCTTCGATATAGTCCCCGGAGATCTTGGCCTTGGTGCGGCCATAGGGCAGGAGGGCTTCGTCGGGAATGTTGAGCCGCGCACCGATTTCCTGAATCGGTTTCATGCTGGCTGCACGGGCAATTTCGATATCGCTGGCCATGGGTTTTCTCCGGGGCGTTTCCAAATTTCAGCTGCCGGAACGCGCGTCCATTCGGCGCCCCGGCAATTGACCGAACGCTATGGGAGAGGGCGGTATCTCAGGTGTTCCGAATGCGACAGGATGCGCCCCGGAAGCGACTGTAGGATCAGTCGGCGCGATTTCTCAGGATGGTGACGAGAAAGACCAGCATGGTGAGGACCGCCAGAACCGAGCCGAGCTTGGCGAGAATCTCGCTGCTGCCGGTAATCGCCAGCACGATGCCCGGGACGAGAACAACGACGGTGAGGACGCTCATTCCGTAATGGATCTTTGCCAGTCCGGAGCCGGCGGCGCCGGGTACGAGGGCGTAATAGGTGCCGAACACCGACATCATCACGAAGCCGATGAGATTGAGGTGCCCGTGGGCGGGCGCAAGCGTGTGGTCCGTGCTGGCCGACATGTGAATGCCCCAGGCCATCCCGATCAGCGCGAAAACGGCAGCGGTAATAAAAAACAGGCGCGGCAGTGCAGTCATGTGATTTCCCCCCAACTCCGGCTGGTGTGATTCTTTTCAGGCTCACGGAGCCCCGGAAGATTGCCATGGCTCCGCTGAAGTCAAAAGAAGAATTGCAATTTCCGGCGGACCGGATTTTAGTTCCGTCATGACAGATTCCGACATTCTTTCCCGGCTTCCCGAGCGCCTGAAGAAGGCACGGCGGGCACAGGGCCTTTCCCTTGAGGCCGTCGAGAAGCTCTCTGGTGTGTCCCGGTCCATGGTCAGCCAGATCGAGCGCGGCGAATCCAATCCGACCGTCGCAACCCTGCTCAACCTCACACGCGCCCTGGATGTCGACTTCGCCGGACTGCTGGGAGAGGAGGCCTCGGAGGACCGGGTCGAAATCCTGCACGAGCACCAGACGCCCGCGCTCGACCGGGCCGGCGACGGCTGCAAGATCCGCATCCTGTCGCCGCCCCAGGACACCGGCCGGTTCGAGGTGTATGAGCTGGTTTTTGCCGAAGGTGGCCGTCTGGAGAGCAAGCCGCATGAACGCGGCACAAGGGAACAGCTCATCGCCGAAGACGGCCGGCTGGAGGTCACTTCCGGTGTGGCCACCGGCGTCATCGGCAAGGGAGATACGGCCCGCTATGCTGCCGATGTGCCCCACTGCATTAGCGCCCTTGATGGCCCGGCGCGGGCGATCCTGATCGTGGTGAAGTTCTGACCGTGCTGCCGCTCGGCCTGCTTCTGGTGTCTTTTTCAGAAGGGGAACTTAATCGTCGAACGGGACCCGGAGACTGACTTTCACACGGTCTACGACGACTGACGTGGCAAATCTTCGGATATTGGGGTTTTCGACAAAGACCTGACGCGAAAAGCGATCATAGTCTTTCATGTCCCTGGCCAGCACGATCAGGATGAAATCGGCATGGCCGGTGATGTAGTAGCATTGCTGAACTTCCTCCAGTGCCATCACGGACCGCTTGAACTCGTCCAGCAAGTCCACGCGCTCTCGCTCCAGTTCGACCTCGACGACAAAAGTCATCCGCGCATCGACATAATCCGGACGAAGTTGCACGACCTCGCGCTCAATGACACCGGTTTCATTCAGGCGCTTCAGTCGCCTTTGAACCGACGAACGCGAAGCACCGATTCGATCCGCAAGTTTGTCCGCGGACACGCGTGCATCCTGTTGCAGAACGGTCAAGATGTCTCGATCTGTTCGGTCCAGTGGCGTGGGCAAAATGCATCTCCAAATTCGCAAATTTGATGCAAAATAGCCGAATGGACGTAAATTTTCGAGCGAAAAGCGTCAGGAAATTGAGATAGCGTGGGCTCAGGTCGAACAAGATTGGGAACCAGGGTCCGATGAAAAACTTACCAGATCTGTGCCTCCGATATGCTGACCCACACGCGTATCCTGCCGGTGTCGCCTGGCAGGATGGGCAATATATCCCGGTGTCAGAGGCAAAGGTGTCCGTACTCGACTACGGCTTCTTGCACTCCGATGCGACCTACGACACGGTTCACGTTTGGGATGGTGCTTTCTTTCGTCTGGATGCTCATATTGAACGCTTTTTGGCAGGCGTGGAACGGCTGCGTATGAAGCTGCCCATTCCGGCCGCGGAAATTCGTGAGATCCTGCACAACTGTGTCTCGCTTTCAGGTCACCGGAAGGCCTATGTGGAAATGATTTGCACGCGAGGCGCAGCGCGCGACTTCAGCCGGGATCCAAGAGACGCCGAGAACAGGTTCCTTGCCTTCGCCGTTCCCTACGGTTCGGTTGCCAATGACGAGCAGATGCGGCGCGGGCTACATGTGACAATCACGAACACAACGCGAATTCCGCCAGACAGCGTTGACCCGCGCATCAAAAACTATCACTGGCTCGACCTGGTCGGAGGGCTTTTTGATGCTTTCGACCGGGGCGGCGAAACCGCCTTGCTGCTGGATGGCGGGGGCAACATCGCGGAAGGTCCGGGGTTCAATGTCTTTTCCGTCCGCGATGGCGTCCTGAGGACGCCGGACCATGGAGTCTTGCAGGGTATCACGCGCCGCACGGTCATCGAGATATGTCATGAGCAGGGGATGAGCGTCCACAAGGGTGATCTGTCCCAGGACGCCTTGCGCGGTTCCGATGAAGTCTTCATCACCTCCACGGCAGGGGGCGTGATGCCGGTTACACGAATTGACGGACAGCCGGTGAAAGAGGACAAAGTCGGTCCGGTCACCGAGAGCATAAAAAAGAGCTATTGGCTCCGGCACAAGGACGCACGGTTCATCGAAGAAGTGGTTTACCCGGCCTGACACGAAAAGGAGCACGGAAGAATGGCTGTTCGCGATGTCCTTTTGTTCGGTGATCCGCGCCTGACAGCGGTGGCTGATGTGGTGGACCCCAATCGGGCTGACTGGGTAACGGATGCAAACGATCTGCAGGAGACATTGACGCATCTCAGGAAGACCCTGGGCTTCGGGCGGGCTCTGGCCGCACCGCAAATCGGTTCCTCGTTTCGAATGGTTGCGTTCGAATGCGACTTGGGAAGTTTTGTTGCGCTCAATCCCCGGATTGTTTGGGCTTCGCAAGAATGCAGGCCCGTCTGGGATGACTGCTTCAGCCTCCCTGGAACGAGTGTGGCCGTGACGCGAAGCGTTTCGGTCACGATGGAATACTCCGATCGGGAGGGGCGCCTTCAAAGACTGGAGAGGCTTTCTCCCGGACACTCCGAACTCGTGCAACACGAAATTGATCATCTTGATGGAATTCTGATGACACAGCGAATGGTCGCACCTGGCGCTATTGTGGCGAGTGCTATGGCCGGCCGTACGGTTCACCCGGCGACGACGAGGCGTTGAGCTTCCGTTTTGAAAGCGCCTGTCCACGGATATACTATGACGGTTAACATGGCGATCGGGGCGCGCAGTCTGTTCCTGTCTCGATCGTCTGCATGGTTCGCGTTGCCGAGCAGGCGGTTCATTGGCGACGTCGGAGGATGTGCCCGAAGCGGTCACTCCCGGTCGATCGTTTGTGGGAACACGCCGACAAAACGTTGTAGGCATTTCCGTTATTCTGGAGAATTTGTCGTTTAATTCACGCGAAAATCCGATATAGTGGAGAAATAATCCAATTTGTCGGAGGATGCTTCATGTCAGATGCCTTCCTGTCCCATATTTCCGAGACGCTCAAAGAGATCGAGGCCGAGGGACTTTACAAGCGGGAGCGGCTGATCACCTCTCCCCAGGGCGGCAGGATCACGGTCGGCGGCCGCGAGGTGATCAATCTTTGTGCCAACAACTATCTGGGCCTCGCCGACCATCCGGCCCTGGAAGAGGCTGCCCGCAAGGCGCTGGGCCCCAAGGGCTACGGCATGGCCTCCGTGCGCTTCATCTGCGGAACCCAGGACATCCACCGCGAACTGGAACAGCGGTTGGCGCGGTTTCTCGGCAAGGACGACAGCATCCTGTTCGCGGCCTGTTTCGATGCCAATGGCGGTCTGTTCGAGCCGCTGCTCGGGCCTGAGGACGCGATCATATCGGACGCGCTCAATCATGCCTCGATCATCGACGGCATCCGCCTGTGCAAGGCAAGACGCTACCGTTACGCCAATTCCGACATGGCGGATCTTGAGGCAAAGCTGAAGGAGGCCAGGGAGGCCGGCGCCCGCCATATCATGATTGCCAGCGACGGCGTTTTCTCGATGGACGGCTACCTGGCCAACCTGCCGGAGGTCACGGCGCTGGCAAAAAAATACGACGCCGTGGTGATGGTCGACGATTGCCATGCCACCGGCTTCATGGGGCCGAAGGGTGAAGGCACGCCCGCCCATTTCGGCGTGGATGTCGACATCCTCACCGGCACGCTCGGCAAGGCGCTGGGCGGAGGCATCGGCGGGTACGTCGCCGGTCCGCAGCCGGTCATCGATCTCCTGCGCCAGCGGGCACGGCCCTATCTCTTTTCCAACTCCCTGCCACCGGCTGTCGTCATGAGCGGGCTGGAAGCCATCCGCCTGGTGGAGGAGGGCGACGGCCTGCGCAAGAACCTTTTCGACAACGCCCGCTACTGGCGCGAAGGCCTTGAAGGTCTCGGCTTCACGCTGCTGCCGGGCGAACATCCGATCATCCCGGTGATGCTGGGCGAGGCGAAACTGGCCCAGGCCATGGCGGCTGAACTGTTCGAGCAGGGCGTCTATGTTTCCGGCTTCTTTTTCCCGGTGGTGCCGCGCGGCCAGGCGCGCATCCGCACCCAGATGAACGCGGCTCTGACACGCGCGGACCTGGACCGGGCGCTGGAAGCCTTCGAAAAGGCCGGCAGGGCGACGGGAGTCCTGTCATGAGCAGCAACCAGATGAAGGCGCTGTGCAAGGCCGAGCCGAGGGAAGGCCTCTGGATGACCCGGGCACCGGTGCCGGAAATCGGGCCGGACGACGTGCTGATCCGGATCAACAAGACCGGCATATGCGGCACCGACATTCACATCTGGAACTGGGACGACTGGGCGGCGAAGACCGTGCCCGTGCCGCTGATCACCGGGCATGAATTCGCCGGCGAGATCGTCGAGCTTGGCAGGAATGTCACCGATCTGGAGATCGGTCAGCGCTGTTCGGGCGAGGGGCACCTGATCGGCCATCACTCGCGACAGTCCAGGTCCGGAAAATTTCACCTGGATCCGGAAACCCGCGGCATCGGCGTCAACGAGCAGGGCGCCTTCGCCGAATATCTGCGCCTGCCGGCCTTCAACGTGGTGCCGTTGCCGGACGAGATCGATGACGAGATCGGCGCCATTCTCGACCCGCTCGGCAACGCGGTTCACACCGCGCTCAGTTTCGATCTGGTCGGGGAAGATGTACTGATCACCGGTGCCGGCCCGATCGGCATCATGGCGGCTGCGGTTGCCCGCCATGTCGGCGCGCGCAACGTCGTCATCACCGACATCAACCAGGCCCGGCTGGATCTGGCGACCAGGGTTGCCGATGTCCTGCCGGTAAACGTCGCCGAGCAGGACCTCAAGGGCATCGAAAAGAAACTCGGCATGAAGGAAGGCTTCGATGTCGGCCTGGAAATGTCCGGCAACCAGGTGGCGCTCGACCAGATGGTGGAGAACCTGGTGATGGGCGGCCGGATCGCGCTGCTCGGCATCCCGCCGGGCAAGTCACCGGTCGACTGGTCGCGCATCGTCTTCAAGGCGATCACCATCAAGGGGGTCTATGGCCGCGAGATCTTCGAGACCTGGTACAAGATGATCGCCATGCTGCAGAACGGCCTCGACGTGCGCAATGTCATCACTCACCGCTTCGGGGTCGATGATTTCGAGAAAGGCTTTGCCGCGATGAAATCCGGCGAGGCTGGCAAGGTGGTACTGAGCTGGCGTTGAGGGAAGGGCGGCGTGATCGGGACGCTTTTTTAGAGTCAGCCCATGAACTCCCTGTCATCCCGCGAAAGCGGCGACCCAGGAAACTGCATATTTAGCTCAAGCCCAGGCCTGTTGGGGCGCCCGGGAATCCCGGGTCCCGGCGCGCGCAGCGCTTGGCCGGGATGACAATCTTGGAAAATTTGACCACGCATGATCGCCACGCGGAAGGCTGTGGCGTAAAGTCTGTCAGCGTCTTGTTATGCAAAACCCGACTTTTGCGGCAAGCCCATCTTCTTCAGGATCATAACCACCGGGCAGAGGCCGGTGAACGAGGCCTGGATCAGGTGGGCACCGAGAATGCCGGTCAGCCACAGCCAGTTGAGATTGACATAGACAGCCAGAAGCACGGAGGCGAGGACCAGCGCGCCGACGACAAGAAGAATGGCCCGTTCCACGGTCATGGTTATCTCCTTTGATTGACTGGTTGCGAAACAAGGCAACTATGCGGCCATTAGGTCGGTGACGCCAGTGGCTTCAGCTTCACAATCGCTTGACGGGTTGCGGCATTTCGGCAGGTCTTCCGTGTTATGCCGGAGCAAGGACGCCTCGAGCGAAGTGTTGCAAATCGAGCGACAAGTTTGAGAGGAAGCCTGCACGCCCTGCAGGTTTCACGCTCCCGGCTCGCGCTCCGGTTACCATTTCAAAACCAATTCGGCGCATCGTGAATTATCCGGAATTTGAGGCAGGCGATGCGTCCCTCGGACAAGAAGAACGCGATTACCTATCCCAAGCTCAGCGGCCCGCACATTTGCGTCGGCGCCGGGCAGCAGGCGCTTGACCTTGCGCGCCGCAGCCTGGAGTCCGCGGCGGACCTCAAAGGCGGCAAGCTCAGCAAGACCGACATAGCAGCCGTCTTCAACTTTATCGCCGAGTCGCCCGGCCTCTTCGACATCTACCGCTCGAACTACGAAGCCTGCGGTCGCATCCACAAGCGTCAGCCCTTTGTCGGCGCGAACAAGGACTTCTTCGCCATGTCGGTTCTGAGGTTCCTGTGCTTCGACATCCTTCGAAAGGTGTTCGAACCGCAGATCAAGAGGAGCGACGCGTCCTGGGAAATCGAGTTTCTCCATGCCTTCAGTGCCTATATCGCGCGCACTGCGGATGCCGGGTTCACAGACAGTCTTTCGGAGGCCTACCGGAAGCTGGCAAAGGCACATGGCAACGAAATCACCGCGGTGACCATTGCCAATGATCCTGCCATTCAGGACATTGTCCGCAATGCCGCAAGGCTGTTTCCCAAGGAACACATCGACTACGTAAACTTCTCCAATGCGGTCAACAAGGCGCTTTCGGACAAGTTCGAAGACTATGGCCCGTCACCGATCAAGGTGTCGGAACCGGTCATCGAACGGTTTTTCGACGCCTTGCGGGACATGAGCAGGGCAAACTACTTCCGAAAGATGGTCCTTGGATAACGGCGTCACCCGGTTGCTGGTCTCTGACGCCAATACACCCCTACAGCGGCATCGCTGTGTTGCCATTCGGTAACCATGATGCGATAAATGCTCAGAATGAGTATTTCTCGAATTGAAAATGCTCAATATGAGCATTAGATTGTATCGGAGCCGAGGAGTTCGGCTCTGACATCACATCAATTCGAGGGAGACTCGAATGTCCAAGTTTCACTACGGCGTTTTTGTCGGCCGGTTCCAGCCGCTGCATATCGGCCACGAGGCCGTCATCCGGGCGGCGCTCAAGGAAGTCGACACGCTGATCGTTCTGATCGGCTCGTGCGCCCAGGCACGCACACCGCGCAACCCCTTCACTTACGACGAACGCGCCGAGATGTTCGCCAAGGTGTTCAAGCACGAGCTGGCGACTGACCGCCTGATCCTGAAGCCGGTGCCAGATCATCCCTATTCGGACGCGGCCTGGTGCGCGGAAGTCCAGCGTGCCGTCAACGAGACGGTGCTCGCCCATTACAACAGGGGCGGGGTCGTGCTGCACGGTCTCGACGATATCCGGATCGCGCTGGCCGGCTACGGCAAGGACCGCACCAGCTACTATCTGAAACTGTTTCCGGAATGGGGCAATGTCCAGCTCACCAGCCAATATGGCACCTTTTCGTCGACCGACATACGCCGGCAGCTGTTCCAGCGCATTCCGGTGATCTCCCGGTCGGTCCTTTCGGACGGGGTTGCCGGCTGGCTCGAAGATTTCGCCTTGAGCGAGACCTTCCGGAACCTCCTGGAAGAGGCCGAATATCACGAGGCCTATCCGAAGGAATGGGGCCGTGGTCCGTTCGTGACGGTCGATGCCGTGGTAATCCAGTCCGGCAACATCCTGCTGGTCGAGCGTGGCCAGGTTCCCGGCAGGGGCTTGCTGGCTCTGCCGGGCGGATTTCTCGATCCGCGCGAAAGCATTCGTGATGCAGTGATCCGGGAACTGAAGGAAGAAACGGCGATCAGCGATCACAAGGGTGAAATCCCGCCGGCCATGCTGGCATCGTTCATCGACGGCACCAGGACCCGCGTGTTTGACCACCCCGACCGGTCGCTCAGAGGCCGCATCATCACCCACGCCTTCCTGTTCCGGCTGCCGGAACGACGGGAGCTGTTCTCGGTCACCGGCGGGGACGACGCCCGCGCGGCCAACTGGTACCGGCTCGGCGATCTGAGGCCGGAGCAATTTTTCGAGGATCACTGGTCCATCATCGATCTGATGGCCGATCTCTAATCCGCCCGCAGGGGAGACCTGTGGAGCACCTGTCACGTGAGGAGTTCACAATGACAAATCCGCTTCTGGCAACTGACAGCTACAAGCAATCCCACTTCCGCCAATACCCGCCTGAGGCAAGACGGATTTCCGCCTATGTCGAGGCACGTCCCAACACCTTCTCCGAGGGCGTTCTGTTCTTCGGACTGCAGGCCTATCTGAAGAAGGTCCTGCTGACGCCGATCACGGCAGCGCATATCGCGCAGGCTGGCAAGATCTGCGCGGCCCATGGCGTGCCGTTCAACAAGGAGGGCTGGCAGCAGATCCTGGAAGATCACGGCGGCCTGTTTCCGCTCGAGATCAAGGCGTTGCCAGAAGGCACGCTGGCGCCGAGCGGCGTGCCGCTGGTCCAGGTGGAAAACACCGACGAGCGCATGCCATGGCTGACCACCTGGGTGGAAACGGCCTTGCTGCGCGCGGTCTGGTACCCGTCAACGGTCGCGACCCTGTCCCTCAAATGCAAGGAGATCATCTATCGCGGTCTTCTGGCCACTTCGGACGATCCGGACGCCCAGGTGCCGTTCAAGTTGCATGATTTCGGCGCAAGGGGCGTGTCCTCGTCCGAGAGCGCAGCGCTTGGCGGCATGGCGCACCTGGTCAATTTCGCCGGCACCGACACCATGGAGGCGCTTGAAGCGGCCAGCACCTGGTATGGCGCGGATATGGCCGGTTTCTCCATACCGGCGGCCGAACACTCGACCATGACCAGCTGGGGGCCGCAGCGTGAAGAGGAAGCTTATGCCAACATGCTGACCCAGTTCGCTGCACCGGGCAAACTCGTGGCGGTGGTCTCCGACAGCTATGACATCGACAACGCGGTTGATGCGATCTGGTGCGGAAGCCTGAAGGAGAGGGTGCTGCAATCGGGAGCAACGGTGGTCATCCGCCCGGACAGCGGTGATCCGGTGGCCACACCGCTGAAGGTGCTGGAGACCCTCTGGTCCTCTTTTGGCGGCGCGGAAAACAGCAAGGGCGCCCGGGTGCTCAATCCAGCCATCCGGGTCATCCAGGGAGACGGCATGACGCTCGACAGCATCGGCAAGCTGGTGGACGAACTGGTGCGCCGAAAGTGGTCCGTCGACAACATTGCCTTCGGCATGGGCGGCGGGCTGCTGCAGCAGCTCAACCGGGACACCATGCGATTCGCCATGAAGGCCAACGCCATGAAGACCGCGGACGGTGCCTGGGTGGATGTCTCAAAGGACCCTGCTTCCGACCCTGGCAAGGCCTCCAAAGCCGGCCGTCAGGCGGTCATCGAAAGGGACGGCAACCTGAAAGCGGCCCGGCTGGAAAGCGTCGACCCGGCCGATGACCGGCTCAAGGTGGTCTACCGCGATGGCCGGCTCATCACCGACTGGAGCTTCGATGAGGTGAGGGGGCGGGCCAACCGGCATTTGGCTGAAAAGGCTGCAGCCTGAAGGACCGGCACGCACTGGCGGACGGCCGCGTCAGGCCGTCCGCAGCCAGTCCTTTTCGAACGAGACATCACCGCAGCCGGAGAACCGCGCCCAGCGTTCCAGTTCCGCCTGGAGCCTGGCAAGCCGCCCTTTCGACTCCCGGACGCCCGGTTCCGGCCAGAAGGCTCGGACATGCAGGCGGTCTTCGCCGCGCAGGGCCTTCATGTCGACCCGCCCGATCAGCCGGCTGCCTTCCATGACCGGAAACACGTAGTAGCCATATTGGCGTTTGGCTTCGGGCACGAAGATTTCAATGCGATAGGAAAACCCGAACAGGCGCTCCGCGCGCTTGCGGTCCCGCAAGGCCGGGTCGAATGGGGACAGGATCCTGACGCGCGAGGGCGGTTCGGGCAGTGTCGCCAGGGTGTCCAGCGTTTCCGGGAAGGCAAAGGCCTTGCGCGCGGTGCCGTCGATGTTGTCGACCAGGATTTCAATGAGGGTGCCCTCGGCCAGGGCCGTCTGGCACCAGGCCTTGGCTTCCGCAGGAGTGATCAGGTCCCAAAAGGCGGCAATCTCACCTGAGGTCGCGAAACCGAGCCGGTCAAGGGCGGAGCGTGCCGCCCAGTCCAGGGTTTCACCAGTGTCGTGGGGCATGTGCAGATGCCGGTCCGGAATGACCCGCTCGGTGAGGTCGTAGACCTTCTGGAAGTTGTCCCGCGCGCAGACGGAGACCTCGCCGGTCCGCCACAGGAATTCGAGGGCGGCCTTGGACGGATGCCAGTTCCACCAGCCGCCATTGCTGCGTTGCTCGTCCTCGCCGACGGTTGCGGACGTCACCGGCCCCTGGTCGTCGATTTGCTTGAGAACGGCGTCGATCTTGCCTTCGAATCCGTTCTTGTGCCAGTTGCGCCACCTTGCGGCGAGATTTGACTTGTCCCGCTGGAAACGCAGGCGCCAGTGGCGGAAGAACTCCGTCGGGATCACGGAGGCGTCGTGGGTCCAATGCTCGAACAGATGTCGGTCCCGCTCCATGAGCAGCTTGAGGTTCTTCTCCTTGTAGGCCGGTCTTCGCGCGGCCAGAATCATGTGGTGGGCCCGGGCAACCGTATTGATGCTGTCCAGCTGGACAAATCCGATGCCGTCGATCACGTCGCGCAGGTCGTCACCCTTGCCGCTTCCCTTTGGGGGCGCGGCAAGACCATGTTTGTCCAGGAAAAGGCGTCGGGCGAGGTCGTTCTGCACCCGTGGCAGGGAAGGGGCATTCATGGCGGGACAGTAGCATCCCCTGATCCCGGGGAAAATGGATCATGCCTGATCCTGTCATTTTTTCCGAGAGGACGAGGCACAGGCCAGAACCAGCGACACGAAGTGGGCCGGCGGAGGCTGGTCGATTGCGATTGACCGGGCGGGGAAATGGGAGTTCACTTGGGCCGGTGTATCTCGATCGCCTTTGTCAGATCACGATTAGATGATGTTTTCCAATAGATTGATCTTGTTTTCTACAGCGGTTGGCGTGGTCCTGTTCGGTTTGTTCACGGCCTCGGGAGCGCATGCCGGGACCGGACCCTGTTCCGCCGTGAAGCTCAATGGATCCGGCGTCTGGTTCCCCGTTTCCATGCGAAAGGACGCTACGGGCAGCCTCAACGGTGTGTTTCCGGATCTCGCGCGGGATATCCTGTCCACTCTGGATGTGCCGGTCGAGGAAGGCCCGGACCTGCCTTGGAAAAGGGTCCTGACACTGTTGGAAAACGGTCAGATCGATGTGCTTGCCGGAGCCTACAAAACCGGCGAACGCCTTGAAAAATTCGGCTACAGCCATCCCGTCATGCAGGAAGAAGTCGGCGTCTTCGTTCGAAACAGTCTCCCCGGCAGGCCGGGGTCGCTCGACGACCTGAAAGGCTTGCGCGGCATTGCGCCGTTCGGGGCTTCCTTCGGCGAGGAGTTCGATACCTTTGCGGCGGACAATCTTGCGATCGATCGTCAGCCTTACGATGATTTCAGGACCTACATGCACCTTCTCATGGAAAACAAGGCGGACTATCTGGTGATGGCCCGCCGGGACGGATTGATGCTGATCCGGGAGGCTGGTGCGGAGGACCTGGTCGAGGCGCTGCCGTGGTCCGCTACGGTCAATACGCTGCACTTCCTGTTTTCCAGGGCAACGCCCTGCATAGACCTGCTGCATTCCTTTAACGAGGAACTGCAGCGGCGGATCAACGACGGTGAACTCGACAGCTTGATCAAGACCTACGATCTGTCCGAAGGTGACGGCTGAAACATCGGATGCTTGGAGAACGGGGGAAGCGTGTCGGAGCTTTTCGTTGCCGGCCCGGACCTGCTTGTCGTGTCCGTGGTCGTTTTTTTGTGCGCGGGCTTTGTCAAGGGACTGGTCGGATTCGGTTTGCCGACGATCGGGCTTGGACTGATGACGGTGTTTGTCGGGGTCGAGAAATCCATGGTCCTGATTCTCTGGCCGGCGTTATTGACCAATTTCTGGCAGGGAATGATGGGGGGCCATCTGAAGGCGCTTGTTCCCCGCTTGTGGCCCTTCCTGCTGAGCGCCGTGCTGATGCTCGGCGTGGGGACCTTCATCCTGACGCGATTGCCGGCAGGGGCCGCCGACCTCCTGCTCGGGGTGCTGATGATCGCCTATGCGGTGCCGATGCTTGCGGGCGCCGTCCTGACAGTGCCTGAAAACGCGGTCGTCGTCGTTGGTGTGGGTGTCGGTCTGGTCAACGGCGTGCTTGCGGGGCTGACCGGGTCCTACACCGTACCCGGCGTCATGTATCTGCAGGCCATGGGTCTTTCGCGCGATCAGCTCATCCAGGCCATGGGATTGCTGTTTCTTCTGTCGACGCTCGCCCTCGGGGCGTCACTTGGAAGTTTCGGCCTGCTTGGCGGCCGTGAAGCGCTGGCGTCGCTTGCGCTTGTTGTGCCTGCGCTCAGTGGAGTGTGGACCGGCCAGAGGCTGCGGCGGCAGGTGTCTGAAGCGGTCTTCCGGAAACTCGTTCTGACGGCGATCCTGGCACTGGGCCTCTATCTGGTGCCGCTGGGCCTCTGGCGTCTATTTTCCTGAAAAAAGTTCCGGACCGGCCCTGTGGTTCATCAACGAAAAACGCCGCGGAGACCGCGGCGCTTTCATGAGGCGGTGTTCGGGGACAGGTCTATTTCGCGACGAGGCGCATCGGAGTGGCGGTGCCGACGCCCGAGGTCGTCTTGGTATTGGCCCACTGGTAGGATTGGCGTTCCTCTGTCGGTGTGCACAGGAAACGTTCGCGATAGCATTTGGTGAAATGCGAGGTCGACGCGAAACCGCAGGCAAGCGCCACATCCAGGACCGGACGGCTGGTCCGGCGCAGAAGGTCGCGGGCCGTTTCCAGGCGCAGACGCAGGTAGTACTGGCCGGGCGTGCAGTTGAAGTGGCGGCGGAACAGGCGTTCCAGCTGGCGTGGCGACAGGTTGACCGTCATTGCCAGCTGCTGGCAGCTGAGCGGATCCTCGATATGCAGATCCATGATGCGGATCGCGTCGAGGATCTTGGCGTTGGAGATGCCGGTGCGGGCCTCGATATCGTGCCGTTGCGCGGATTCGCCGGACCGCATGTTCTGGTAAAGCGCGACTTCCGCCACTTCATGGGCCAGATAGGCACCGTGCTGAATGGCAATGAGACGCAGCATCATGTCGAGGGAGGCCATGCCGCCAGCGCAAGTGATGCAGTTGCGGTCGATCGCGAAGATGTCCGAGGTCACTTCCACGTCCGGGAATTCCTCGCGCAGCGACCGCAGGTTTTCCCAGTGAATGGTGCAGCGGCGGCCGTCCAGAAGGTGGTAGCGCGCCAGCAGGTAGGCCCCCGTGCAGATGGCGCCGAAGGTCCGGCCCATGGCATTCAGGCGGCGCAGCTTGTTGCCCAGATCGGGGTCAAGCGGGAGGCGCTCGACATCAATACCAGAGCACAAAAGTGTAACATCAGCGTCATGAAGTTCGCGAATAGACTTTTTTACTGCAACTTCGCATCCGTTGCTTGCCACGACTGAATTCCCGTCGAGGGAATAAGTCGTCCATACGTAGTATTCCCTGCCAAGCAGGCGATTTGCTATTCGCAGGGGTTCGATCACGCTCGCGAAAGCGTTCATGGAGAAGCGGTCCATGAGCACGAATGCTATGGACTGGCCTGTTTCTTCGTGTGCGCGTCCGGACATTTACTTTGCCTCATTGGAAGGTATTATTGAAGCTTGTCTTTGATTTGTAGTAAGTTTTGCATTTTTTATTTATGTGTCAAATAAAAAAGTTCCGACGAGCAATCTTTCTTTGGAGTGTCACATCGAAGGTGAACGGCCTGTAAACCCGGACAACCAAATACGGAACATCCCTTCGGCGGCTGCTGTCTCTCGCGCGAAAAGATCCTTGATACACGCACCGAGGGAGTGACGTATTACTGGAATGGCGAAGATCGCCTCGTCACGGGTGGCATGACCGGCCGGCAGCAGCGCGCTCTCGGCGAGGGCCGGTAATGCACCCGGTTCCGGCAGATCGTCCAGAATGAAGTGCGGCACTTTGAGCGCGAGAGCGTCACTTTCATTTTGAGTCACGAATCCGACGGCAAACGCGACCGTTTCCGCGAGACGGTAAACAGTGTTGTCGAGACGAGTGGGCGCCAGACGGCGGCCTGGCGCCGCGACCGGATGCGGCCGTCGGCTGGCCGGAGGCCGGATTTGAGGGAAATTTTGCTGAAACACCCTGAAACCTGACCAAAATTAGAATGATTTTTTTGCCCAATGTCGGTTTAGTGGATCCGAGTTGCTTCAAGTCAACGCGCAAGTGATGCTACATGGGGCACACTTCGAAAATGTGCGACGATCAACGGACCTCGATTGAAATGAATGTATTAGCCAAACCAGCCGATCTCGAGGCTGCGGCTCCGGCCGGCGCCTTCGTGGAAGAAGTAAAATCCGTCCAGCATTACACGGACCGGCTTTTCCGCTTCCGCATGACCCGCCCGGCGAGCTTTCGTTTCCGCTCGGGCGAATTCGTCATGATCGGTCTGATGATCGACGGCAAGCCGCTTTACCGCGCCTATTCGATCGCCAGCCCGGCCTGGGATGAGGAGCTCGAGTTCTTCTCGATCAAGGTGCCGGATGGCCCATTGACCTCCCATCTGCAGAAGATACAGCCGGGTGATGCCGTGCTGATGAAGAAAAAGCCGACCGGCACGCTGGTCAACGACGCGCTCGTTCCCGGCAAGCGCGTGTACATGTTCTCCACCGGTACCGGTATCGCGCCGTTCGCCAGCCTGATCCGCGACCCGGACACCTATGAAAAGTTCGACCAGGTCATCCTGACCCATACCTGCCGTGAGGTCGCCGAGCTGAAATACGGCGAGGACCTTGTGCAGGAAACCATCAACGATCCCCTTATCGGCGAATTCGCCAAGGACAAGCTGGTGCACTACACCTCCGTCACGCGCGAAGACTTTCCGCGTCAGGGCCGGATTACCGACCTGATCAAGTCGGGAAAGCTGTTCGAGGATCTCGGCGTGCCGCCGCTCGATCCGGCCGTTGACCGTGGCATGATCTGCGGGTCAATGGACATGTTGCGCGACACCAAGGCGCTTCTCGAGGAAGCCGGTCTGAACGAAGGGGCCAACAACAAGCCGGCCGAATTCGTTGTCGAGCGGGCTTTCGTCGGCTAGGCAGACGCCTTTCCTTGGAAGAATCAGAAAAGGGCCGGATCTCTCCGGCCCTTTTCTTTTTGCCCTGTCGAGGTGCGGTTGGGCGAATGCAGGCGCTTCCGGCGCCCGAAATCCGCAAATGGCCGTTGCTTATCTGTGGAAGGCGCGCTCGATGGAGGGGGTATCAATATCAACTGCTTAGGGCTTGCAATAGTCTTTGTGCCATGACTGCATGGACCCCTGTTTGAAGGTCCTGAGACCTCGGGTTGCTCTAGATGAAGATTATTGCCGAGCTTGGCATCAACCACCGCGGATCGTCCGGCGTCGCCGAACAGCTGATCGATATTGCTGCGGAGGCCGGTGCCTGGGCAGCCAAGTTCCAGTACCGCGCCAAGGAAGGCTTCTATCAGGCCACGCACGAGATCGGCGACGAGATCCTCAGCCGGGAGATCGACGACTGCTATATCCCGCCGGAGACTGTCCTTCAGCTTGCCGAACGGATCCGCGACAAGGGCATGGCCGCGGGCATAAGCTTCTTCAAGTTCGAGGACGCCGCCGATTTCGGCGATCGCATCCGGGAATTCGACTTCTTCAAGGTGCCGTCCGCAGAGCTCCTGAACGAAGACCTGATCTTCGCAATGGCGGGTCTCGGAAAGCCGCTGATCCTGAGCACGGGCGGCCACGGTGAAGAGGACATTTTCCGGGCGATCGAGGCGACCCGATCCATCCCCGACATCACCTATCTGCACTGCATTTCCAACTACCCGGTGCTGCTCGGGAACCAGCAGATGCGGTTCATCCGGACGCTGCGCGAGAAGACCGATGCGCCGATCGGTTATTCCACCCACGACCAGGACTGGGAGGTCTGCCTGATCGCGGCCGCAAACGGAGCGGAAGTGTTCGAACGGCACCTGACCATGGACAAGCACGGCCGGGGGATCGACGACAGTTCCAGTTCCGACCCTGAGGAGTTCCGGCGCCTGTGCAAGTTGCTCAATGCCTACGAGGCGGTGCAGGGCACGGGCCGGCGCGAGATCAACCAGGGCGAACGCATCAACATGCAGAACCTCGGCTCGTCGCTCTATGCCAGCCGGGAAATCGCCCCGGGCGACGTGCTTTCACCCGACAACACCGTCGTCAAGGCACCGCGCAAGGGCCTGACCTGGGCCGAGGTGAGGCGGCGCGGAGATGCCAGGGTCAAACGGCCTGTTGCAGCGGGAACGGCCATATCGGACCTTCATTTCACCGAGGCCAAGGCGCCGCTTGAGCAGAGCCTGATTGATTTCTGCGACCAAAAGCAATTGTCGATTCCCCTGCGCCTGCACGACGCGGAAGTGCTGCAGACACGGTTTCCGATCCGCAACAACGAATTGCATCTCTCCTACGAGGAAGTCGGAGCCTTCGGACGGAACATGGCCGAGAACCTTGCCCGGCTCGATCTGACCCGGCACTATTCCATTCACATTCCCGATTACATCGACAGCAAGACACTCATCGACCCGCTGGCGGAGGACGAGCGGATCCGCGACGGCAGCCGGCGCGTTGTCGCGACCTGCGTCGACCTTGCCGTCGAACTGGAACAGCGGACCGGCGCATCGGTTCCGATTGTCGGCAGTTTTTCGCGCCTGCGGCCGGAAGGCAAAAGGGAGACCTATCTGCGTCTTCAGGAGTGCCTCGACACGACGGGCCGGCAAAAAGGCGCACCGATCTACCCGCAATGGCTGCCGCGCATCGCCTGGTATTTCGGCGGCGCGGACGTGCTCGACATGTTCTGCGGCGAAGACGATATCGATATTGTTGTCGAAATCGGCATGGAGCTCTGCCTGGACCTGTCCCACCTGATCCTGTCCGCGAACTATTCCAAGGCGGACTGGCGCGGCTGGTGCGACCGCCTGATGCCGCTGGCGCGCCACCTGCACATCGCCGACGCGGTCGGCATCGACGGCGAGGGGATCGAGTTCGGCCAGGGCGATCTGGGAGACCCCTCGGTCTATCTTGACGGTCCGCAGCGCAAGGTTCTGGAAGTCTGGCAGGGGCACCTGTCTGAAGGCGACGGCTTCGACAATGCCATCAGACAGTTAGGGTCTTTGAACAATTAGGGTATGGTCACGGTGCGAGTCGGATATCGGCGTCCGAACAGGAGGAATAAATGGCTAAGGTGCTGATCACCGGGATCACCGGACAGGACGGAGCTTTTCTGGCCCGTTCGCTGCTTGCGCGCGGCGACGAGGTCTGGGGTGCGATGCGCCGGGGGTCGACGTCCAAAACCGGGCGGCTGAAGGAACTCGGCATTCGCGAAGATGTGAAATTCTGCACGCTCGAGGTGACCGAATTCGCCAATGTTCAAAGCGTGCTCAATGAAATCCGGCCGGATTACATCTTCAATCTCGCGGCCCAGAGTTTTGTCGCCGACAGCTTCCAGTTTCCGCACTACACCTCGGATGTGAACTACATGGGGGTTCTGAACATCCTGGAGGCCATGCGTATTTTGAAACTGGACGCGAAGCTCTACCAGGCCTCCACTTCGGAAATGTACGGCGATGTCCTTGAAAAGCCGCAGTCGGAGAAGACGCCGTTCAACCCGCTCAGCCCCTATGCGGTCTCCAAGCTGGCGGCGCATTCGCTGGTGGTGAACTACCGGCAGGCCTACAACATGTTCGCCACGTCCGGCATCCTGTTCAACCACGAATCCGAGCTGCGCGGCTACGAGTTCGTCACCCGCAAGATCACCAGTTGGCTGGCGCGCACCAAGCTGCAGAACGCCGAGGCCATGCCGCTCGGCAACCTGAGCAGCGTGCGCGACTGGGGCTATGCTCCGGAATATACCGACATGATGATCAAGATGCTGGATCACGACAAGCCGGACGACTTCGTCATCTCGACCAACACCGAATACACGGTCCGGGACTTCCTGTTCATGGCTGCGCAGGAAGTCGGCTTCGATCCGGTTTCGGAAGGCGAGGGGCTTGAGGAAAAGGTCCATGACCGCAAGACCGGCCGGCTGATTGCCTATGTCGATCCCCGCTATTTCCGGGCGTCCGACGTCGTCTACCTGCGCGGTGACAACACCAAGGCGCAGGAGATCCTTGGCTGGAAACCCGAAGTGCTTGCGCCGGAAATTGCCCGGCGCATGGCCATCTACGACCTGAAGAAGGCGGCCGTCGACATGCCTGGCCTGCAAGCTTAGAGGCGCGGGCGCTGATGAGCGGGAAAACGGTTGCGGTCATTCCGGCCCGGGGCGGATCCAAGGGCATTCCGGGCAAGAATATCAAGCCGTTTCTCGGCGTGCCGCTGGTCGCCCATTCCATAAAAGCGGCCCTGGCCGCCGCCACGGTGACCGAAGTTGTCGTGTCCAGTGACGACGACGCCATCCTGCAAGTCGCCGAAACCTACGGCGCAATCCGGCTGAAGCGGCCCGCGGAGATTTCAGGCGACGAGGCTTCCTCGGAATCCGCGCTGCTGCATGCCGTCGAAAACCATCCGGGCTGCGCGGATGCCGACACGCTGGTGATGCTGCAATGCACCTCGCCGCTGACGACCGCCGAGGAGATCGATCTGGTGGTGTCCGAGCGCATTCGGCTTGGCGCGGACACGGCCTTTTCCGTGGTGGAGGTTCATGCCTTTCTCTGGGAAATCGCGGCGGACGGCACCGGCATCGGCGTCAATCACGACGCCTCCAAGCCGCGCCAGCGCCGTCAGGACCGTCCGAAGGAATACCGCGAGACCGGCGCCATCTACGCGTTTGACCGGGAGGGGGTCTGCAGGGCCGGCCAGCGTTTCTTCGGCAAAAGCGTGCCCGTTGTCCTTGCCGATGCGACCGAGATCGACCTGGACACGCCACGGGACTGGATTGCGCTGGAGGCGTTTGCAAAGGCCGCGGGCAGGACATCCTGACCCGAAGCGCCGGTGTCTGATTTCAGCGAGGCAAGGAACATGACGAGTATCTTTGACACCCTCTCCCGGATCGGCGTGGCGGCGCAGGACAGCCGCGAGGTCTATGCGACCGGAACGCGGGACCGGGACGACGTCACGGTCTACCGGGACAGGCGGTCCGGCGTGATCTATATCGACGGCTTCTACGGTGGCGATGAGGTCTATGAAGACGGCGGCTATCGCGACATCAACCTCGCCAGGACCGGCTCCCGCGATTACGAGATCTCCAGGGACGCGGATCGGCGCGCCGCCGCCTATATGCCGTTTGTCTGCGGCCGGTCCATCGTCGACTTCGGCTGTGGCGACGGCGCCTATCTCAGGGCCGTTCAGCACAGGACAGCCTCCTGCTGTGGTGTGGAACTGCAGCGCGACTATGTCGATGCCCTGAACGCGGAAGGCCTTTCGTGCCACATGTCCCTGGATGCACTCGCCGACGGCAGCATTGATACGGCGGTCAGTTTTCACGTTCTGGAGCATTTGCCGGACCCGTTCGCCGTGCTCAAAGAGCTGCGCCGTGTCCTGAAGCCGGGCGGAACGGCGGTCCTGGAAGTCCCCCACGCCAATGATTTTCTGCTGAAGGATCTTAATTGCGCGGCGTTCCGGAACTTCACCCTGTGGAGCCAGCACCTTGTGCTGCACACGCGCGACAGCCTGAGGCGGTTGCTGGAGGCGGCCGGTTTCGAGCAGGTCGTGGTCGAAGGGGTTCAGCGCTATCCGCTGTCAAACCACCTGACCTGGCTTGCCGACGGCAGGCCGGGCGGCCACAAGTCCGCCCTGGCGGCACTTGACACGCCCGAGCTGCGCGGTGCCTACGAGGCGGCTCTCAACCGGATCGATGCCACGGACACACTGGTGGCGATTGCCCGCAATCCTGGTTGATCCGGTCAGGACCCGCCTGAAAGCTCCAGCCGCTTGTTGCGGCGCTCCGGCGTCCAGTCTTCCAGCTGCCGGTCCATCTCCTTGATGATCTCCGGAACGAATTCCGCGCAAGGGCGATCCGTATAGGGGTGCATGTAGGTCATGGACGGATACCAGGGCGGATTGTCCTGACCGAGATTGAGGGCGGCTTCCTGTTGCCCGAAGCGGATGCTCGGAACGTTCAGCAGGCCGGCCATGTCGGCAACGCTGGTATTGGCCGACACGACAAAATCGCAGCAGGCCGTCAGGGCTGCGGCTCCAAGAAGGTCGTCGAACAGGTCCACGTCTTCGAAGACATTGAACTTGCCGTCGAATTTCTCCTGAAAGAACGCGATCTCCTTGTCCACCGCCTTGTATTGCAGGTTGACGAAGATGGCGTCCCGGGACGCGATCACGGGCGCGATGCCCGGCGCTGACAGGTAATAGCGTGCGCGGTTCGGGGCGAGGTTTTTAGAGCGCCATGAAATGCCGATGACCGGCTTGTTTTCGTGGCCTTCCAGGCGCTGCAGGTAGCCCTGCGCGCGCTCCTTCTCGAAGGAATAGACCGGGCAGGGCGCTCGCTTGAAGGCGTCCAGGTCCGGCCGGAAGAATTCGACCAGGTCGGTGATGTTGGTATGCAGGTCGTAATCCGATTTCGTCGACCGCAGGTCCTTGTCCATTTCCGAACGCCGGCAGAGGGTCTGCGGAAAGGAATACTGGAAGAATTTGGCGCCTTTTTCAGACAGCTCCACAATCACCTTGCCGGCCCGTTCGATCAGTTCCGGCAGCATCGTTCCGGCGCGAAGGGCATCGCCGAGACCCTGGTCGCTCCAGACCAGCACGGTCTTGTCGGAAATGTCTTCGCCCCGCCATTCCGGCACGTCGAATTTCCGGTCATGGACCTTGGTCCCCTTGTCCTCGAACCGGGCCTTGTGCAGGGCCCAGCCGTTTTTGAGATCGCCATTGGCCAGATAGGCAAGCGAGAGGTTCCAGTCGACCGTCTTGTTGTCCTCCGGCGCGTATTTCTTCGCCAGTTTGAGGGTTTCCAGGGATTCCCTGGCTTGCCGGTTCATCAGGTAGGAGACCCCGAGCGTGATTGCCTTGTGGTGGTTTGTCGGATCGGACTTCAGCGACTTTTCGGCGTATTCGACACTCTTGCGGGCCTCGTTCATGCTGAACAGGAGCCGTGCGGCTTCATGTTCGACATCACTGTTGCCGGGAAACCGTTCCAGCGCTTCCGTCAGCTCGTATTGCGACGGCTCGTATTGCTTCAGTTTCAGCCGCGCCCGCGCCCGCTGTATGTAGTTGTTCGGGTTGTTGGGCGCCATCATCACGGCCTTGGTGAAGAAGTTGACCGCGTGTTCGGCCTGTCCGGCATCCATCAGAAGCATGCCGAAATTCTGGTAGGCGTCGACGTGTTCGGGAAATTCGACGATCAGCCCCTGAAACAGGTACTCAGCCTCCTTGAAATCGCCCTTCTTGGTCAGCGCGATGCCCTTGATGTTGCGCGCTTCACGTTCGTTCGGATTGAGCGAGAGCGCCTTGTTGCTCAGCGCGAGCAGGGTATCCGGCTCCGCTCCCGTGTCCATCATGGCCCGCGCGAGGTTGGTGTAGAACGAGGCCTCCTTCGGATTGGCGGCAATCGCCCTCTGGATCAGCTCGGTGGCGCGTTTGGGATACCCGAGTTGCCGGTAGGACACCCCGAGCAGGTTCAGCGCATCGGGATGGTTCGGCACCTTTTTGAGAACCTGCTGATAGCAGCGTTGCGCTTTCTCGAGTTCACCGGCCTTTTGATAGTTCACGCCCTTGATGAGTTTCTCGAGAAGCTTTTTCTGGGGTGCGGTCTGCGTGGCCATGCTGTCTCTGCTTTCAGGGGAATCACCGCCCGAGAATAACAGGATGGCACGGGTTTGGCAGGTCAAGCGGGCCGAATGCCCCAATCGTCTGGGGATTGGGGGGATCTGAAGTGCACATCAGGGACTGCGGGCGATCGAGTGGTTTCGTCACGATCACGGGCCAGCCCCCTGAAACGTGCCCCGCTGCAGGCCATGTTTCCCGGTTTCCTTTCTTTTACGCCTTCAGTACCTACTGCAGCGCCGCCGAAGCGGAGGCGGTCTTGAGTTTCCAGTCCTCTATCAGCGTGCCCTCGGTCTTGAGCCGGCTGGCGAGATAGTAGAGCCGCTGCGTGGCCGGACCGTCGGGGGCGAGCTCGAAACGCTGTTTCAGGTAATAGGGCGGGATTGCCTGCGAATAGAGCGTTGCGGTCACCGTGACCTTGGCAGGGTCGGTGCCTTCCGGCAGCGCGATCCGGTATTCCAGCCGGTCGGAGCCGGCGACGAAGTCCGGATCCTTCGCGGCGCCCCCCTCCGGCACCGTCGCCTTCATGAAGGCCTCGGTGACTTCGCTGTTGCCGAACCTTTTCCGGAATTCCGGCGTGCCCGGTTTCAGGAACCCCTGCGGGGTAAGCCGGTTGTCCTTCGGATGGGAGTCCCGGTGCACGAAACTTGTCGTGAAGTCTCCTGCCGCGTTGAGGGTCAGTTCCTCGTAGATCTGCACCTGCGACTGGTCCGTGATGACGCTGTAATGCGGCTGGTACAACGCGATCTTCGCACCATCCGGAACGACGTCGAGGAACTCGGTCCTCAGCGGTGTTCCCGTGGCGTCAACGATGACACCGGCGCCGTTGGTGCAGCCCGAACACCACAGCGTCCTGCCGTCGTCGCCGGTCGCGCGGACCTCCAGGAACGCCCGGCGGAAGCCGACACCCGAGGGCAGGCGGTGGCCGGTCTTGTTGGTCACATGAAGCCTGGCGACAAGCCCGTCATAGCCCTTGGCGAGATCCAGCGTGATGTCCGCCGTTTCCTCCGCCGCCTGCAGCGCCATCGTGTCGATCGAAAGCTGCGCGCCGTTGGTGGCAAAGGTCATCGGATCCGTCGTGCTCATGCCCATCTCGGCGCTAAACTGGCGCAGCATTTCGACCATGAAGACGTTCAGGCCGACGTAATTGTGCCGCCGGTAGCCTTCGCGGAACGGCACGTTCAGGTCTTTTGAAGGCAACCGGTTGGCGACGTCCGGCAGCGTGTCGTCCTGGATGGAGGCGATCTGCGTGGTGATCGAGGGCACGGTGAGGCTGCCGTCGGCGCTCCTGAAATCCGACTTCATGTGGCAGCTCTGGCAGGTCCTGCCCGTGGCCTCGTTGCTGAACCGGCTGTTCTGCCACTCAAGATAGGTGGCCTGCTCGACCGAGTGCTGGAACTTCGTCAGCGGCTCGGAATAGGTCACGCCGTATTCGGACTTCAGATAGGCGGCACCGTTGCGGGCGGCCTGGTTGAAGACTTCCTGGTCCGCGGCCGTATAGCCGTCGAGCGGGTCCTTCGTATCGGCATCGACATTGGGCAGGTTGATCGTGTGGCAGGTGCCGCACATCTCGCTGTCCTTGATGTAGCCGTCATGGACGGGCGTGATGCCCATCGCGTTTTGCATCGGCACCTGGCGCACGTCCTTGTAGGGGCCGACCAGCTTGTCGGCGTCGTTCAGGCGGAAGACGCCGGTGGTTCCGTTCATCAGGAAGGTGTCGAGCGTGTTGTAGTCCGGCTGGCCTTCGGCGCGCTGCGGCGGCGCGACGTGATGGCAGACGGCGCAGGAAATGCCTTCGCGGGCGAGGTTGCCGTAGATATGGTAGGGATAGGTGCCGTCAGCCTTCTGCTTGTCCTCCTCCGCTTTCGTCAGCGGGGTGTGGAGCAGGGTGTAGTCCACCTTGAAATCGTTGGCATTCAGCCCCGCGTCCGGGTTGGCATGGGCATCGATCTGCAGCTGACGCTGTCCCATGGCGCCGTGGCACGAGAGACACGTGGTGCCGAGGTTGGCTGTCAGGTCGCCGGAACCGGCCTTTTCCAGAAGCGCGAATTCGCTTTCCAGCTGGGCAAAGAAGATCGGATCGCGCCCGGCAAGCCCCATCGGCGACCAGCGCCATTCGCCATATTCGGAAATGTTGAAGCCGTCGCCGTAGTTCGGCCCGGTCTGGAGGAACATGGTGTTGCCGTAAGGCGGGCCGCCAAGGCCGCCATGGCAGCCAAGGCAATTGTCGGAGGTCAGGAAATGCTGCGGGTCGTCGGGCCGGGACGGCACGTGGTCCAGCCACTGGCTGGGCAGCGTCTGGAGCTTGTCGGCCGGTACCGCGATGCCGCCCACTGGCGGAAAGGTCTTTGTGAAGGCCGGATTGGGGGCCGTCGGCGAACTGGCGGCCATCGCGTTGGACCGGTCCAGCGCATCGTCATTGTGAAACAGATCCTCGATCAGGGCCGCTTCGCTTGCGCCCGCTGCCGGGCGTTGCACGGCCGGCAGGTTGAACGGACCGGGCGGGAAGTCGGTCATGTCGCGCCAGCTTTCGTCGACACGAAAGATGAGCGGCTCGCCGTCATAACCTTCGATGTTGTCGAGGGCGGAGAAGGTCAGCTCGTTCTCGGCGGACGCGTGGCAGCGCATGCAGGTGCCGATGCCGGCCTGACCCGACGGGGGCGAGAACGGCGGATTGAAGGAATCGACCTCCGCCGACGGCTCGACCGACGCAAAGAACCAGCCGCCATGGGAGACGGAGCTGTCCTTGACCATCACCGTCCAGTTGAGCCCGCCGGTCTTGAAGAGAAAGGCCAGCAGTTCGCTTTCGACCTTGTCGGGATCGTCCGGATGCAGCACTTCCAGCATGCTGCGGTATTCCACGTAGCGGGCGGCCGGAGGGCTGACCATTTCCTTGACGATCATCGCACCGTCGGGAACCGTGCCCTTGCGCCCACCCTCGAGCCAGTCGATCAGCCCCGGCGAATAGTAGATCCGCACGGCCGGGTGCGTGCCGTAATTGGTGTCGAGCAGAAAGGGACCGGTGTCGCGCCAGCGCTTGTCATGCTTCCAGCCGTCCTTGGCGAAGCTGCGCGCGGCGACGAACGGGTACAGCTCGGCCTCATAGTCGAGCAAAGGCAGCTCGGAGGGAAGCGGGAGACCGGAGGTTCCGGATTGCGCGCCGGCGGCGCCCACCGAACAAAGCATCAGGAACGCGGCGGCGCAGGAACGGAACATCGGCAAGCCTCCCAGGATGTGCAATCCGGGAAGTCTGCCTGCTTGGGTTGTGCCTGACAAGGCGCGCGGTGTGCCGTCCGGGGGCGAATTGAAGGCTGGTTAACCCTGGGTTAGGGAAAAGCGCGGCATTGCCCCGGGCGGCGGCCTTTCAAGGGTCTAAGACCCTTGTCGTTTGTGCTGATGCATAGCGAAGGTCGGGGAATTCGTAGCTTGAGCCGTCTTATATTGACAAGCGCGAGTAGTTACTGTGACAAGTGAGAAATATTTCTTTCTTGTGTTCTTAAAAATCATGCCTATATCTATAGAATGAGATGCTTTTTGAGTAAATCTGCTGCCGGATGTGCGACATTAATTGCCGTTGGATTCTTGCATGGTCACGACATTCGCAATTCTTTGATCGACGCCGACAGCTTGATCTATGCTGATCCAGATGAGTTGATGGCCTACATTTCACCGAGCAGCTCATCAGATCACTCGTCGAAATATCAAACTATTCAAACGCTAAGCGACACCGGCGACGGTCTTTAAAAGGCTGCCGTTAATCTGCGAGCGTTTATGAGCACGCAAACAAATTCAGTAAAAATTGTGAATGGTGGGCGATACTGGGATTGAACCAGTGACCTTTCCGGTGTGAACGGAACGCTCTCCCGCTGAGCTAATCGCCCTCTAGGATCCTTGAGGATGGCGGGTGTCTAAGCGATGGAACCCGTCTTGGCAAGTCCTTTTTGCCGCCGGCCTCCGGCTGTTTCCACAAAAGGCCGCAATTTGGGCGGACGATCTCCAAACCGGTTTGTATTGGAGTGATTTGAATGCTTTTCCGTTCGTCTTCAACCCTTTTCCTTTGCCTGATGACCACCACCGCCGCCTTCGGCGCGGACAATGGTCCGATCACCTCGATCACGCTGTCCTCCGGCGGTCTCGCCGAGGTGATCCGCAAGGCCGATATCGACAGCGCCGGCCTGATCAACATGACCGTGCCGCTCGACCAGGTGAACGACGTCCTGAAGAGCATCGTCGTCTTCGACGAGGCCGGGGCGGTGGAGGGGATCACCCTGCCGGGGCCGAACCCGCTCGCCGAAACCTTCAAAAACCTGCCGTTCTCCGTTGACGACCTGCAGTCGCCGGCGCGGCTGCTGGCAGCCCTGCAGGGCACGGAAATCCGCCTGGAAAAGGCCGGGTCGACCGTCGAGGGCATGGTGCTCGGCGTCTCGGCGAGAGACCAGGGCGACAGAGGGCAGGCCTTCATCGTCTCGGTTCTGAGCGACGGCCGCATCACCGGTGTCGAACTCAGCGCCGACACGGAAGTGACCTTTCTGGACGAGGACATTCGCCAGAAGGTGGCCAGGGCACTCGGAGCGGTCGGCAGCGGCAAGGCGGACGGTGCCCGGACGGTGGCCCTGAAGGTGGGCGGCGAGGGTGCGCGCGAGGTCGCGGTGTCCTATGTGGTGCCGGCACCGATCTGGAAGACGGCCTACCGGGTCGTGACGATGGCGGACGACAAGGCGCGCCTGCAGGCCTGGGCGGTGCTGGAAAACGCCAGCGGCGAGGACTGGGAGAATGTCGAGGTGACGCTGTCCTCCGGTGCGCCGGTCACGCTGAAACAGCGGTTGCACGACCTTTACTGGAAACAGCGCCGAGAAGTGCCGATCGATGTCTCGGCGGGATACGTGCCGCCGGCCGACAGCGGCGCGGAGCCGGTGTTTGACGTTGCCGAGAGCGAGGCCATGTTCGAAAGCCGGTCCCAGCTGGCCGGACTTGCGGCGCCTGCGGCAGCGCCGTCGCCCCGGCTGCGCAAGATGGCCGATGCCACTGTCGGTGAGGCCGTCGAGGGCGCGGTGACCGCATCCTTCACCTTGCCCTGGCGGGTGACCCTTGAAAGCGGCCAGACCCTGTCTGCGCCGATCGTCGACAAGGTCGTCTCCGCCGAGACGGTGTCGGTCTTCAGGCCGGAAAGCGGACTGGCCCATCCCGTTGCCGCGATCCTGATCGAGAACGAGACGGACACCAGCCTGCCCAAGGGCATCCTGACGGTCTATGACGAAAAGGAAGGCTATGTCGGCGATGCCCAGATCAACGGCATGCCGTCCGGGGAAAGCCGCATGGCGAGTTTCGCGACCGACAAGAAGGTGCGGATCGCGCAGGACACCAGCGGCGACAGCCAGATCGTCTCGATCAAGGTCAATGACGGTGTCCTGACCGCAACCGTGCGCGAGCGGTCCTCGACACGCTATGCCATCAAGGGAGCTCCGGACGGCGAACGGACGGTCATCATCGAACATGCCAAGCGGCCCGGCTGGGAGTTTTCCTCCGGCAGCGAGATGGACAGCACCGTCAGCCATCACCGCCTCAAGGTGGAGGTGGCCGCGGGCGCGACCGAAACCGTGTCGGCGCTCCATGAACGCACGCTTTCCGAAACCTATGCCCTGATTTCCACCGACGCCAACAAGCTGCTCTACCTGTCCCTGCGCTCGCCGGACAAGGCGGTCGCGGCGAAGCTGAAGGACCTGTCCGAGCTGCAGAACGAGATCACCCAGATCGAGCGCCAGATCCAGCAGCTCAGGCAGAAGAAGGACGAGGAAACGGACGACCAGCAGCGCCACCGGGCCAACCTGGCCGCCATCGAGCCGGGCGCGGACCTGTACAAGCGTGCCGCGCGCAAGCTGGAAGAGTCCGAAACCCGCATCGAGGACATCGAGACCCAGACCGCCGCGCTGTTCGAACGGCGCGAAGAGATCCGCGAAACGCTCGGGGATGCGATCAGGACGTTCTGAGCGCTTCGACCGCGCCGGCCAGTTCGTCGAAATGCGAGATCACCCTGTCCGGGCCGAGATCCCGGACGGGAACCGGGGTGTAACCGAAATCGACCGCGATGACGGGAATGCCGGCATTGCGGGCCGCATCGATGTCGGTACCGCTGTCGCCGATCATGATCGAACCGGCGACCTGGCCGCCGGCACGGTCGATGGCACCCAGGAGCGGTTCGGCATGCGGTTTGGCCCTGGCAAAGGTGTCCCCGCCGACAACGGCATCGAAGTGCCGGTCCAGATCCAGCGCGGCCAGCAGCGGCAGCGTCAGCCGTTCCGCCTTGTTGGTGCAGACCGCCAGTTTCCAGCCGTCCCCGCGGAGTTTTTGCAAGGCCGGCACGACGCCTTCAAAGGGACGGGTATGCACGGCGATGTTGGCGGCGTAATGCTCCAGGAAATGTTGGAACAGCGGCTCGATGGTTTCGTCCGTCCACGGGATCTTGTTGAACTCGAGCCCGCGCTGAAGCAGCACCTTTGCCCCGAGCCCGACCATGTGCGCGACATGGTCCTGCGGGATGGCGCGATGGCCGGCATCTGTCATGACCACGTTGAGCGTGGCAACGAGATCCTCCATGGACGACACCAGCGTGCCGTCCAGATCGAACACCAATACGGACATGAAACCCTCTGCGGACGTGAAACCGGTTCCTGCCTAGCGGGAACGCGGAGTGTCCGCAAGCATTGCGTCACCTAGGCTGTAGTGACAAGTTAACGATTGGCAGCGCCGCCCGAAAATCGGGTCATTTCAAGGAGCATGGAGGACGAACATGCGGGACATATTCGACGACATGCGACGCGGAAATGACCCGATTTTCGGACGGCCCCTTCGGGGTTGCTCCAGGATCGTCCCTGAAGGCGTTGGAAATGCTCGAAAGTGCGCTGCACTTCCTTGCGCTTTCCGCCTGTTCAGGAAAACGATCCTGACCCCAACGATGCCAGTCGTGAATTTGTCACTACAGCCTACAGTTTGTAGGCAGTCCTGAACCCGCCCCAGTGCCGGCCCTGGACGATGATCGGAGCATCGATCTCCTTCATCCAGACAATGTTTCCGCCGCCCATGTCGCGGGCATAGGACTGGATCACGAAGGGCCGGGTGTTGCGGGCCGCGCTCAGCCCGGCACGGTCGTCGAAGATGCGCTTGTTGCGGCAGTTTGCGGTGTTCCAGGCAGGATCGTCCGGTTTTTGCGGCTTGGAATAGATCAGGTTGTGCACCGGCAGGTAGCCGTTCCGGTCCACGGCGGCGCAGAAGGCCATGCCGTTGCCCTTGCCAAGAATGTCTTCCTGGATGTCCGGCAGGATCTTTTCGAGATGGACAAGCGCGCGGGTGGACACCTGCTGCGGATTGGTGCCGGAAATCGGCTGGTAATCCGTGTCGAACAGATCGTCGATGGTGAGCTGGCGCCGGGCGATCAGGTCCTCCATGGCGGCGGCGATACGGGCGGCGCCGGACTGGACGCGCTCCACTTCCACGGAATGGCTGGCATGAATGGCGGCAATCTTGCGGTCCAGGGCCTCACGGAAATCCTGGTCCGGATTGACGAAACAGCCATGACAGCCGTGTTCGGTCACCGCCACGATCCGGACGTCGACCCGGCCGATTCCGCTCAGTTCGATCTGCGCGGTGCTGCCTTGCCGCAACTGCGTGTCCGTCTCCGGATTGAACAGCGTGCCGCCCTTGGAAATGTCATGGGTTTCGATTTTCGACGAAACCGATCCGTTGGTGACGGTGCCCGGCAGCTTGACGGGAAGCCGGTCATGCTGCCGCCGGTCGCCGATTTCGGTTTGCCGGATCATCATCGTGAAGCGTGATTGCAGCGCGCCCGAGGCGGCGCTCATTTCGGCGCCGGTCTCGCGTGCCATCCGACCGCCTTCCTCGGCGGCCTCGGCGGAGGCGGTGATGGTTTTTGCGGTGCGCACCACTTCCTGCACGAATTCGGCTGTCTGCTGCGCCTGTTCACCGATCAGGTTGGTCGTCTCCACCTGGGTCTGAACCGCGTCTTCCACGGCCGCGAAACTCGGACGGATCTTGCCGATGACCTCGATGATCTGGTTGACCGAGCCGAGGCTGAGCTCGGCGGACTGGTTGAGCCGGTCGATATTGGCGACGATCTGCTCGGTGGCCGACTGGGTTTCGACCGACAGGGCCTTGACCTCGCTGGCCACGACGGAGAAGCCCTTGCCCGCTTCACCGGCGCGGGCGGCCTCGATGGTGGCGTTCAGGGCAAGCAGGTTGGTCTGCTTGGCGATGTCGGAGATGAGGCTGACCACATTGGCAATGTCGTCAATCGCGTGTTTCAGTTCCAGGACGCCGTCATTGACCTGATTGGCCACATCCCGGGCTTCCTGGGCAAGCTGGTTGGACACGCTGACCTGTGAGCCGATTTCGGAACTGGAAGCACTCAATTCCGTGATGGAGGAGGCCAGGCCCGTCGCGTTTTCATTCGCGACCGACGACTGGTCCGCCAGCGACCGGCTGTCGCTGCGGATCGTTTCCAGCTTGTCCATCTGGCTGACAAGCCGGTCCTGAACCTTTTCCGCCGCGGCGTTGATGGTCTTTGCGGCAACCTGGAGGTCGTCTTCAAGACTGTCGAGCACAAATCCCATCTGGTCCTTGGCAAGATGAGCGTCTACGCCGTTTTCCTCACCCTCATTAGTTTCCTCAGGGTTAGGTAGTATATTGGCGACGTTGTCGCTTTTGTCTTCCCGCCTGGATCTCAGTCGAAGAATGTTCATTTTCACGAGTACTTTCTTGCCGCCGGTCAAGTTGATGCATTATCGGGGCGGTGTCTAAAACGATGGTTAACAAAGCGCATTTGTCCTACATAGCTTCGGCTTTCCCCGGCGAAGTGGGGAATCTCACTGGACCGGCAGATACCGGCCATGTTAAGCACCCGGCGGCCTGAAGAAGATCGCGGGCTTTCGTACGCCATGGCGTCGGGAGCTGAAGGGACAAGAGATGAGCGACCAGTTCAAGAAGGAAGCTGCGGAACGCGCAGCGGAAGATGTTACGTCCGGCATGAGACTGGGCATCGGGACTGGCTCGACCGCCGAGTTCTTCGTGCACGCGCTGGCCAGGCGTGTGGCGGCCGGGCTCGATGTAATCGGCGTGCCGACATCCGAGCGCACGCGGGACCTTGCTTTGGAACTCGGTATCCGCCTGACCACCCTGGACGAACTTCCCGAACTCGATCTCACCATCGATGGTGCCGACGAGCTGGATGCGCATCTCAGCCTGATCAAGGGCGGCGGAGGTGCGCTGCTGCGCGAGAAGATCGTGGCGTCCGCGTCCGCCGAAATGATCGTCATCGCCGACGCCAGCAAGGTGGTCGAGACGCTTGGCCGCTTTCCCTTGCCGATCGAGGTTGTGCCTTTCGGTCTTGAATCGACCCGGCGGTCGATCCTGAACGTCCTGGCGGATCTCGGTCTTCCGCGGAAACTGGAATTGAGGGGCGGCGCGGCGGCCCCGTTCGAAACGGATGGCGGCCATTATATCCTGGACGCTCATCTTGAGGCGATCGCGGACGCCGCGACCCTGGCCGACCGGCTGGTTGCGATTCCCGGCGTTGTCGAGCACGGCCTCTTTCTCAAACTTGCAACAAAGGCTTACGTGGCCGGCACAGATGGGGTAAAGACCGTTTTGCCCATGTAATGTGGTGAATTTGGCTTTACGACGAATTTGAAAGCCGCCTAGGAGTAGACAAATGAAGCTTATTAAATCTTTCCCGCGGGCAGCTGTATTGGGCGCAGCCATGATGGCCGCCGGGTTCCTGACAGCGTCAGCAACCGCGCAAGACGCGATTTCCGAAAGCCATCTCGAGGCTGCCAAGCGGGTTGCCGCAGCGACCAAGCTCCTGGAGCCGTTTGACGACATTCTTCCGATCCTTGCCGAACAGACCCGTACGGCCTTCATCCAGTCGGATCCGACCCGCGCGGAAGAAATCATCGAGGTCACGCAGGACATTGCCTTGAGGCTGGCATCGCGGCGTGGTGAGCTGAACAACCTGGTCTACAAGGCATGGGCGGACAGTTTCACCGAGGAAGAACTCAACCAGCTTGCCGAATTCTACAGCACGGACCTGGGCCAGAAGCTGACCAAGTCCATTCCTGTCATCACACAGTATTCTGTCGGTGCCGCGCGTGAGTGGCAGGACAAGATCTCCACCGAAATGGTGACGATGGTGCAGGAAGAACTCGCCAAGCGTAACGAAGCGCAGTGAGTTGAGTGCGTTTCCGGGCCGCCGGCGAGGCCGCCCGGAACACGACCACCGCACGAACATGTGAAGCCGGTCACGGTGCCGGCTTCAGGGGCCGCGAAAGCGGCCCATATTATTTGAATAACGGGGCCATTCCCGAAGACACCGGTGCCTGTGCGTGCCGGCGGGGCTTGCAAGTCTGCCGCGACTGCCTATCTCGGGCGAACGATCGGCTGCTTATCATGGCCGTAAATTTGCTGATAAGACGAATGAGGCGTCCATGACCGACTTTGATTACGATCTTTTTGTCATCGGAGGCGGCTCCGGCGGCGTCCGTGCCGCTCGGATCGCCGCGACCCATGGCGCCCGGGTCGGGATTGCCGAGGAATACCGTTACGGCGGCACCTGCGTGATCCGCGGCTGTGTGCCCAAGAAGCTTTTTGTCTACGCCTCCAAGTTTTCCGAGGAGTTCGAGGATGCGGAAGGGTTCGGCTGGACCGTCGGCGAACGCGGCTTTTCCTGGGACAAGCTGATTGCGGCAAAGGACCAGGAAATCACCCGTCTGGAAGGCATCTACCGGCGCAACCTAGAAAAGACCGATGTGGAGATCCATGACAGCCGGGCAGTCATCGAGGACGCCCACACGGTGCGTCTGCTGTCGACCGGCCAGACGATCTCCGCAAAATTCATTCTGGTCGCGGTCGGCGCCTCGCCGAATGTGGACACGGACCTTCCCGGTGTCGAGCATGTCATCACATCGAATGAGGCGTTTCATCTGGCCGAGCTGCCACGCCGTGTGGTGGTTGCCGGAGGCGGCTACATCGCGGTCGAGTTCGCCGGGATCTTCAACGGTCTTGGCGTCGACACGACCCTGATCTACCGCGGTGAGGAAATCCTGCGCGGCTTCGACCGGGACCTCAGGACCATGGTTCGTCAGGAGATGGAGAAGAAGGGAATCCGGGTCATTCGCGAGGACACGTTCACCCGTATCGAAAAGCGGCAGGATGGAACGCTTGCCGGCCACACCAAGGCGGGCCTGACCCTTGAAGCCGACCAGATCATGTTCGCGATCGGACGCAAGCCGCACACAAGCGACCTGGGTCTCGAAAAGGCCGGTGTCGAAATGGACGCCGCGGGCGCCATCAAGGTCAGCGCGGATTCCGCGACGAACGTGGACTCGATTTACGCCGTCGGGGATGTCACCAACCGGGCCAATCTGACCCCGGTTGCGATCCGCGAGGGACACGCCTTCGCCGATACCGTCTTCGGCAACTCGCCCTGGACGGTGGATCACAGCCTGATCGCAACAGCGGTGTTCTCGCAGCCGGAAATGGGCACTGTCGGTCTGACCCAGGAGGAAGCGCTGGCACGTACGCCGAACCTGGACATCTACAAGTCCAGCTTCCGTCCGATGAAACACACTCTGTCCGGCCGCGACGAAAAAATGCTGATGAAGATGATCGTGGACGCGGACAGCCAGAAGGTTCTCGGCGTGCACGTGGTCGGCCCGGATGCGGGAGAGCTGGCCCAGATCCTCGGCGTTACACTGCAGATGGGGGCCACGAAGGCGGATTTCGACAGGACCATCGCCGTACACCCGACGGCTGCCGAGGAGCTGGTCACGATGCGTGAGCCGACGGAGCGCCTGCGCGGCTAGAGCTAGGCGCTGGCCTGCCGCTGCAACAGGTCTTCCGGGCCGTCCCTGGCCTCTGAAATATCGGCGTAAGTGGTGAACTGGCCGCGGCCCATTTTCTTGGAATGGTAAAGGGCCGCGTCCGACCGGGTGACGAGTTGCTCCGCCGTGTCGCCGTCCTGCGGTGCGATGGCGATGCCCACGCTCAGACCGATATTTGCGCTGACATCCTCCGACAGCGGAATAGGCTGCCGGCCGGCGGCAATCAGCGCCTTGCTGAGACTTTCAAGATTGCCGCTGTCGACCGGTCCCCGGTAAATCACCATGAATTCGTCGCCGCCGATGCGGCAGACCAGGCCCGGTTTTCCGATGACCTTGGTGAGCCGTTCCGCCATGGTCTTGATGACCGTGTCACCGGCCGCATGGCCATAGGTGTCGTTCACCGCCTTGAACTTGTCGAGGTCGCAGTGGATGACCGCGAAGGGTTTGTCCGGCAGGTTCTTGACCGAAGTCTCCAGGACACGGTTGAACTGCAGCCGGTTTGCCAGTCCGGACAGGCTGTCATGCAGCGCAAGATACCGGTTCTGACTCTCGCTTGCCTGGAGGAACGAGGTCAGTTGGCCGATCCGCCAGGCGATGCCGAAAGCCAGCGCGCCAAGCGCAAGGCTGAGCAGAACGATCACGGGAATGATCGTCGGCCAGATCGAATCGCCGACGGTCTGGCTGTTCCATGTGAAGGTTCCGATCGGTTCGCCCCGCTGGTTGGCGACCGCATGGTGAGGACCGTCGGTTTCCTCAACGGCGCCGCCGGTGAACAGGAAATTTTCGAAACCCAGTTGCCCGTTCAGCTGCGCAAGCATGAAGTCGTCAATGTAATGCGCGGACAGCAACACCGTCGGAGGGCCGTCGGGAAGGGTAGTCTCATATTCGTCCGGCATGATCGGCATCGCGCCGAACAGGGCCGGCCGGCCGTCGATCTTGACGAAACCCATGATCGCATACTCGCTCGGATCGATCCCCTGAAGGGTTCTGTGGCCGAAGCCGCCGGGCACGCGGACGCGGTTGCGCAGGTAGACGCCCTTCAGTTTGTCATGGATCTGCGCGAGGTCCGGCATTTCCGAGATCGGGCGCGAGATGATGTGGGTGTAGTCCTCGAAGGATTCCGCAATCACGTCGCCATTTCCCGAAATCAGCATGACCTTGCTGTGCCGGTAGGTTGACCAGAGCGTGTCGAAGCTTAGCCGCGCATAGGCGGCGTCGAAGGACCGGACCAGCTTCCTGACGGACTCGTCGGAAGAGGCCACGGTGATCTGTTCACGAACGATGGACCGCATTCGGTCGTCAACAGTGTTTTGAAACAGACGCTCCTCGTTGGCGATGGCCTGTTGCCTGGACGCGTGCGATGCGACAAAGCCGACAAAGAGCAGGGAGACCGACGTAACGGCAATCAGCAACCCGGCAAGCACAAATGCCAGCTTGGAAATCTGTTGCCGTGAATATTTCACGGATTGGTCGCTGTATCTGCGCCGTAACTCGGTCAAGTTGCGATCTCTATAGGTTGTTTTATCAGCGTTTGAGCTTAGTAGGTGTGGTCCTGTAATGATTGTAAGGGCGAATACATTAACAAGTGATGGGAATATTGTAATAGTGGATCCACGTATGTCGGGAATGTTTGTCGAATTCACAAACCGGTTGCACGTGTTTTTACTGATGAAAGTCCGGCAAGCGGTACGCAGCAGTCAGTTTTGCGCCGTCTGTGTTTTCAGTTCCGGCTGCCGACGGGCCTGAGCGACCTCAAGACTGTGGGGGCCGGCGAATTCAAAGCAGTTCCGGCCCGTTTCCTTTGCCCGGTAAAGAGCCATGTCCGCCATGCGTATCAGGTCCTTTTCGGTGGACCCGCAATCCGGAGCTCTCGCAATGCCGATGCTGACGCCGATCTCGACAGTCTGGCCGTCGCCGATACCGATCGGGCGCGCGATCTCGTTCAGGATCCGGTCCGCATGGGCTACCAGCATGTCTCTGTTCATGGGCTGTGTCAGGAGGAGTATGAACTCGTCGCCACCGATGCGGCTGACAACCCCTTCGTTGCCGACAAGTTGGCTCAGACGGTCCGCCACCGTACAGATGACGGTGTCACCGGCTTCGTGGCCGTAGGTGTCGTTGACGGGTTTGAACCGGTCGAGGTCGCAGGCAAAAACCGCGAAGCCGCGATCCGGCAGGCCGTCGAGCGCGAAGGACAGGCAATCGGAAAAATGATGCCGGTTGGGCAGGCCGGTCAGGGCATCGTGGCGGGCAAAATGACGGTTTTTGCGTTCGCTTTCCTCAAGTGAGGCGGACAGGCGGCTGATCCGGTTTGCGGCGGCAAAGGCGACTACGGCAATGATCGAGGCCAGCAGCAGGATAAGCGGCATTGCCATGAACCAGATTTCGCGGCCCGGTTTGGAATTGTTCCAGCGGAAATAGCCGAAAACGGTGCCGTCGGCCGCGTGAACAAGATGATTGGTCGGATGCCTGCGTTCCGGAGCGCCGGGGAAGAACTCCAGATCCCGGTAGGCCAGGCGCTCGTAGAGATCCGCGATCCATTCGTCGTCTGCATAGACCGCGTTGACCAGGATGACCGGGTAGTCGCTGTCGAAACGGACATGGCCGTCATCGGGCAGAACGGGAATCGCGCTCAAAAGGGCCGGGGAGCCGTCAATCATTGCAAAGGTCGTGTTGACCATGCCCATGAGCGCCGACTGCGGCACGTACCATTCGGAAAATACGGAACTCGAGGTGCCTTGCCGGCGTTCGAACTCTTCCCTGGTCTTGTCCGCGAGCTGGCGGACGACGTTGTCCGCTGGCAGAACCAGGCGGTCGAAGCGGGTCTGGTTTTCTATCGCCTGGGCAAGAAGACTTCCGTCCGGTCTGACCAGGAACGTCCGGCTGAGGCCGAAATCCTCCCAAAGGTCCTCGATGAATTCGGACCTGATGAAGTCTCTGTCGATCGGTTCCTGTAACGCATTGAAGGACTTGTCCCACTGGGCCAGCGCGATCTGGTCGCGGGCAATTTCCCGATAGAAGGTCTGCAGCGTGTTGTTGAAACGAAATTGCTCGCTTTCCAGGGCCCGCCTGTCGGCCTCGCGCCAGGCCATATGCGCAACAAAGGTCAGCGATGCCGTGGACAGGAAGATGAGAAGAGCGGCCAGGCCGTAGATCCAGAATCTGATGCTGCGTCCGGCACGCGGGTTCAGATAACCCGGTTGCTCTTTCCCATCCGATTTGTCCATCCTGTTCTTCAAGAAACCGTCATCCATTCCCGGCGTTTCGTATGGGAGCACCCTAGAGGAACACGCTTAACGCGAAGTGCGCAATCGGGCATTCGCGAAAACTACCTAGCCTTAACTGCCGAGAGCCTTAACAAAGCGTTCAATTTCCTCTTCGCAATTGAATGCATGCAGGGAAGCGCGGACCACGGCGTCCAGGCCCCGGTGGGGAAGGTCGATCCGCGCGGAACTGGCAGAGCTGACCGAGACGTTGATACTTTCGCGTGCGAGGCGCGCCTTCGTTTGTTCGGGCGTCTCGCCGTCGAGCGAGAAGGTTACGATGCCACCCTTGCGTTTGCCCTTGTCATGGAGCGTGACCGCGCCAAGGCCGGAGAGCTCGGAGCGCAGTTGAGCGCCGAGTGCACAGGTCCGGTTGCCGAGACGCTCCATGCCGAAGCCGATCGCGTAGCTGACAGCCACCCCCAGTCCAATCTGCCCGGCGACATAGCGCTCCCAGGTCTCGAAGCGGCGCGCATGGGGAACAAGTTCATAGGTGTTGTCGTCAACCCAGTCGGCCGACTGCAGATCGACAAAGGGCGGCTCCACCTGGTCCAGAACAGCATCGCTGACATACAGGAAACCGGTGCCGCGCGGACCGCGCAGGTATTTGCGCCCCGTGCCAGACAGCATGTGACACCCGATCTCGTTGATGTCGAGCGGGATCTGTCCCGCGGACTGGCAGGCGTCGAGAAGATAAAGCACGCCGGCGGCCCGGGCGATCTCGCCGACCTCTTCGGCCGGATTGATCAGGCCGGAAAAGGTCGGTACATGGGTGAGGGCGACGAGCCGCGTCCTCGGCGTGATCGCCGCCTTCAGGCCGGCCAGGTCGATCTGCCCGCATGCGTCGTCCTCGACGACATCGATCTCGATGCCCTTGTGCCGTTTCATCTGCAGGAAGGCGACGTAATTGGAGACGTATTCCGCGCGGCCGGTCGCGATCCGGTCGCCTTCGCGGAAGTCGATGCCGTAGAAGGCCATGTCCCAGGCACGCGTGGCATTTTCGACATAGGCGATCTCATGCGGTTTGCTGCCGATCAGGGCCGCAAGTGCCGTATAAAAGGTGTCCAGCGCGGGTTTCGCGGCAGCCGCGGCTTCGTAGCCGCCGATCTGCGCTTCCAGGTCGAGATGCTCTTTCACCGCGGTCAGAACCGGGGCGGGTGCCAACCCGGTGCCGGCATTGTTAAAATGGATGCGCTGGCTTACACCGGGCGTGTCTTGCCGCAAAAGGTCGACATCCTGCTGGGACAGGGAAGGAACAATCATGACAACTCCCGGCTATGCGTTGAGGCAACCATACAGAATCCAGGCAAGTCCCAGATGACGATCACATATTTCGGTTACGGATCACTCGTCAATATTGACACCATTCCCGCGGAGGCCGAGGTCACGCCGGGAAAGTTGTCCGGCTGGCTGCGTGAATGGCGTGTCTGTGGACAGGGAGCGGATGGCCAGGGCCGTTGCGCGCTGACGGTCCGCCAGGAGGACGGCAGCGAAATCTGGGGTGTGATGGCGCGTGAACCGCGCACCAGGTTGCCCGATCTGGAACACCGGGAAAAACGGTATGTAAAAGTGGAAGCCGTCGGGGCCGCGTTTCGTTGCGAGGCCCGGCAAGAGCCGGGGCCGGAGGAACTCTTCCTGTTCCGGGCGGCACCTGAACATTTGCGCTGGGGCTGCGACCGGCACCCGATCCTGCAGAGCTATCTCGATTGTGTTCTCGCTGGTTTTTTCCGCACCTGGGGCGAGGCGGGTATCGATCATTTCCTGGAAACGACCGACGGCTGGCATGTGCCCGTCTTACAGGACCGCGACCGGCCGCATTATCCGAGAAAAGTCTCTGTTGATCCGGACCTGGCGGATCTGATCGATCAGAAGCTGGACGCCCATGGCATCGCTTACATGAAGCCGGAAAACTGATCCGGTGCCTGCCGGCACGTGCTCGAGAAGGTCTGATAGACAGTCCTTGGTGCCGTGCCGGCAGGTCGCGCAATCGGTTGTCGATGCCGGATCAGGATTGTTTTCCATACGTGAACTTGAACTTTTCACCGCCGATATTCGCAACGCCATGTCCACTTTGATAGTTTCTTTCGATGGTGAACCAAAAGGTTCCCGCGTTGCCGTCCGTGCATTTGAAGTTCCCTTTGCCGTATCCCTCGGCCAGGTCGTTCACTGAGTCAAAGCGACCGTTGCACTTCCTGCCTTTGTTGCTCTTGATGTTGAATTTTCCAGCTTGAAACCCGAGTGCATTGCCTTTGAACGTTTCGGTGCCGCTGGCATTGGTTCCCGTGACTTCAAATTTGCTGTTGCAACCGGCAAGGGCAAGGGCAAAGGCAGCGGCGGCAAGTACTGCAAGATATTTCATTGTCTATTATCCCGATGAATTGATCCTGGCGGCCACCTTCTACAGCGTTTTCCCGGCATGTCGAACCTGCCGCAAAAAAAAAGTCCAGACGGGCGCTCAACCCAGCAACGTCTGCAGGCCATGCCCAGCGATATACGCAATCCCGGCTGCGACCGTTCCAATCGCCGTGGTTTCCAGGCCACAGGCGATCCAGTGCCGCTGGGACCAGCGGGCGCGCAGCGAGCCGATTGCGAAAAACGCCAGCATGGTCAGGACGGTTGCCGTGCTGGCGCTAGCGGGCACGGGCAGAACGAAGGGAAGCAAGGGAATGGCGCCGAACAGGACAAAGGCGGCAAACGTGTAGAGTGCTGCCTTCAGAGGATTGCGCGTTGTGTCGGACAATCCGTATTCGCCCTGCATCATGATCTCGATCCAGGTGGACTTGTTGGAGGTTACCAGCGACACCAGTGCCTCGAGGCTGCTGCCCTCGAAGCCCTTTTGCAGAAAGATCTGCCGGATCTCCTCGCGCTCGCCTTCCGGCTCCAGATCGATGTGCTTTTCCTCGATCGCCCGCAGGCGTGCGTAATCCTCGTTCTCCGATTTCGAGCCGGTGTAGTTGGCGGCAGCCATGGAGAAGCCGTCGGCCAGCAGGTTCGCCACCCCGAGAATGAGGATCACGTTGCTGGACAGGCTTGCTCCGACCGAACCGGCAACGATCGCGAAGGTCGTGACGGCTCCGTCGATCCCGCCATAGACCCAGTCTCTCAGGTAGCTGGCGTCCGGACCCGAAGCGAGCCGGTTGGCAATGTCATTGGGTCTGTGGCTGTGCTCCAGGCGTGAAGAGGGCATGTCGGCTTCCTTCCGTTGCGTACAAAGCATGTTGTCGGCAGGGCATACCCGCAATGATCCTCCTCAAATGCATAAGCGTGGCCGGGACAATTGAATGCCGGGGCTGGGAGCCCAAATTCCCTGCAGAATCCGGCGCGTATTTTTGGGGATTTGCCCTGTGGCCTTGGAGGCGCATGGAGTGTATAAGGCCGCACGTTTGCCTTGTAGAGGCAGGCAAATACGAACGATAATGTCGCGGATGCCGCGTGTCGGGACTAAAATGAACCCGCGGGTCCACTGAGGAGTAGGAAGTATGGCGGAGAAATGGAGCCCGGACAGCTGGAGATCGAAACCGATCCTGCAGGTTCCGGAATACCAGGATCAAGAGGCTTTGGCGGATGTTGAACAGCGCCTGTCGACTTATCCGCCGCTGGTTTTTGCAGGTGAAGCGCGCGCGCTGAAAGCGCAGCTCGCCGATGTTGCGAACGGCAAGGGATTCCTGCTTCAGGGCGGCGACTGCGCCGAGAGCTTTGCCGAACACCATCCGGATCATATCCGCGATTTCTTCCGCGTCTTCCTGCAGATGTCGGTCGTTCTGACCTATGCGGCCAGCCAGCCGGTGGTCAAGGTCGGCCGGATCGCGGGCCAGTTCGCGAAGCCGCGCTCGTCCAACGTCGAGAAAAAGGGCGATGTCGAGCTGCCGAGCTACCGCGGCGACATCATCAACGACATCAATTTCACCCCGGAAAGCCGTATTCCGGATCCGGGCCGCATGGCGATGGCCTACCGCCAGTCCGCTGCGACCCTGAACCTGCTGCGCGCCTTCGCCCAGGGCGGTTTTGCCAATCTTGACCAGGTGCACCAGTGGATGCTCGGTTTCATCACCGACAGCCCGCAAGGGCACCGGTACAAGGAACTGGCCGACCGGATCACCGAGGCGCTGAACTTCATGCGCGCCTGCGGCGTCAATGCCGACAGCGTGCCGCAACTGCGCTCGACGGATTTCTTCACCAGCCACGAGGCGCTGCTGCTTGGTTATGAAGAAGCCCTGACCCGCGTCGACAGCACTTCCGGCGACTGGTACGCGACCTCCGGCCACATGATCTGGATCGGCGACCGGACCCGCCAGCCGGACCACGCCCATGTGGAATTCTTCCGCGGCATCAAGAATCCGATCGGCCTGAAATGCGGTCCCTCCCTGACACCGGACGGGCTTCTGGAGCTTGTCGACATTCTCAACCCCGAGAACGAACCGGGCCGGTTGACCCTGATCGCGCGTTTTGGTGCCGACAAGGTGTTCGATCACCTGCCGCAACTCGTGCGCGCTGTCGAGCGTGAAGGCAAGTCCGTCGTCTGGTCCTGCGATCCGATGCATGGCAACACCATCACGGCGGGCGGCTACAAGACACGTCCGTTCGACCGGATCCTGAAAGAGGTCGAGGCCTTCTTTGCCGTGCACCGTGCCGAGGGCACCCATGCCGGCGGCGTGCATGTCGAAATGACCGGCCGCAACGTGACAGAGTGCACCGGTGGCGCGCATGCCCTGACGGCGGAGCAGCTTGGCGACCGTTACCACACCCATTGCGATCCGCGTTTGAATGCGGATCAGGCTCTGGAACTTGCCTTCCTGATCGCGGAAAATCTCAAGAAGGAACGGGATGACCGCCGGGCGGAGCCGCTGGCTGCCAGCGCGTAGATACAGCGCATCCTTACGCGACGTTAACCTGAGGGGCGGCTTTTGCCGCCCTTTTTGATTGTTGCGTGCCATTTTTCTTGCCCGAACCCTCCCGGGGTAAGCCTCGCTTAACGCTCAAGGCGCATATCTGGACGCATGGGGATTTGGTCGAGAGGGGAGAAGGGTTGTGCGTGAGCAGTGGGATCTGACGAGGGTGTCCTGCCTGATTGCGGAAGACAATGCTCATATGCGCTCTATCCTGCGCTCGGTTCTCTCCGGCTTCGGCATCCGCTCGATCTACGAGGCAAGTGACGGTTCGGAGGCGCTCGAACTGGTCGTCGACCGCAAGCCGGACATCGTTCTGTGCGACTGGGCCATGAATCCGTTCGGCGGCAACGAGTTCCTTCGAATCCTGCGCAGCGACCGCGACCTGGTCATCAGTACGACGCCTGTCCTTGTCGTCACCGCGCACGCCAAGCGCGCGACCATTCTCGAGGCTATCGAGATCGGTATCCATGGATTTGTCGCCAAGCCGATTGCACCGGCGATCCTGTATCGGCACATCGGTGAAATTCTGGAACGTCAGGACATGCATGGCCGGTCCAGGGGCATTCACGGTCCCGGCCAGCAGCCTGCCTTGCGCAGGCTTGAGGTGACCGACCTGTCCGGTTTGAAGTCACCGGCCCCCGAACCGGAGCACGACGCTCTGGCGCTTCTGTAATCGCGCCCAACTGGTCTTTCGAAGCCGACGGGACGATTGCAAGCCGGGTGGCTTCCCGCTACACCGGAAAGCCATGTCACTTCCTGGTACTTTTCCGATGATTGCAGACCGTTTTCGACTGGCTGTCGCGCAGCTCAATCCCACCGTTGGCGATGTTGCCGGCAATGCCGACCTGGTGCGCAAGGCGCGCGAAGAAGCCGCCGCGCAGGGGGCCGACCTTGTGCTGACCTCCGAACTGGTTCTGGCCGGATACCTGCCGGAGGATCTGGTTTTGAAACCGGCCTTTGTCCGGCGCTGCATGGATGCAGCCGAAGCACTGGCGAAGGAAACCGCCGACGGTGGGCCGGGACTGATCGTCGGTTCTCCATGGTACGGGGAGGACGGCAGGGTCTACAACGCGGCCCTCCTGCTTGACCAGGGCGAGGTTCGGGCCGTCCGCTCCAAATATGACCTTCCAAACTACAGCGTCTTTGATGAAAAGCGCGTATTTGCAGCCGGGCCGCTGCCGGGACCAGTCGATTTCCGGGGAGTTCGCATCGGCCTGCCGATCTGCGAGGACATCTGGAACGACGAGGTCTGCGAATGCCTGGAGGAGACCGGCGCGGAACTGCTGCTGGTGCCAAACGGCTCGCCCTACTGGGAGAACCGTGCCGAGGAACGGTTGCAGGTGGTGGTCTCGCGGGTGGTCCAGACCAGCCTGCCGCTGATCTACTGCAACCAGCTGGGCGGCCAGGACGAACTTGTCTTTGACGGCGGCTCATTCGCGCTGCATGCCGACCGGTCGCTGGCCTTCCAGCTGCCGCAATTCGAAACGGCACTCGGCATCAGCGACTGGCGCCGGGACGGCGACACATGGATTTGTGAAAACGGCGAGGTGGCCAGGCTGCCGGACCTGGACGAGGCCAACTGGCGCGCCTGCGTGATGGGGCTGGGCGACTATGTCAACAAGAACGGCTTCCCCGGTGTGGTGCTCGGCCTCTCCGGCGGCATCGATTCCGCCATTTGTGCGGCGATGGCCGTCGATGCGCTCGGAGCGGACCGGGTCCACGCGATCATGCTGCCCTACCGCTACACCTCCGAGGAAAGCATCAAGGATGCCGCCGGCTGTGCGAAGGCACTCGGCATCCGCTACGACACGGTGCCGATCGCAGAACCGGTCGAGGGGTTCACCAGAGCCCTCGGCGACCTCTTCGCCGGCACCAATGAAGACACGACGGAAGAAAACCTGCAGTCCCGTGCCCGCGGCGTGATCCTGATGGCGGTGTCCAACAAGTTCGGCAAGATGGTCATGACCACGGGCAACAAGTCGGAAATGTCTGTCGGTTACGCAACTCTCTACGGCGACATGAATGGCGGCTACAATCCGATCAAGGATCTCTACAAGACCCAGGTCTACCACCTGTCGGCCTGGCGCAATGCCAACAGGCCGGACGGCCTGCTCGGGCCAGGCGGCGAGGTGATCCCGGCCAACATCATCACCAAGGTGCCGACGGCGGAACTGCGCGAGAACCAGACCGACCAGGATTCCCTGCCGCCCTATGACGTGCTCGACGATATTCTGGAATGTCTGGTCGAAGACGAGATGTCCGTGAACGACATTGAAAAACGGGGCCATGACAGGGCGCTGATCCACCGGATCGAACATCTTCTCTACATTGCCGAATACAAGCGGCGGCAGGCTCCACCCGGCGTGAAGATCACCGAACGGAACTTCGGCAAGGACCGCCGCTACCCGATTACCAACCGGTTCCGTGACCGGTCCTGAAGGGATTATCCGCATACCCGACCTCATCCTGAGGAGGACCGTCAGGTCCGTCTCGAAGGATCCGCTGCAAATTCTTGAACAAGTGGCCATCCTTCGAGACAGCGCTGACGCGCTTCCTCAGGATGACGAAAGTGTATGTGGTCGTTCAGGCCGGGTTTGAGAAAGCATTGCCCTGATGACCTATTTCACCTTCCTGCGCGACAACGCGCGCTGGCTCTCGGCCAGCTATCTGCTTGCCGTCTTTTCCGGCTTTGGGCAGACCTTTTTCATTTCGCTGTCCGGCGGTGACATTCGCGCCGAATTCGGCCTCAGCCATGGCGACCTGGGGCTGCTCTACATGCTGGCGACGCTCGGCAGTGCCCTGACGCTGCCCTATGTCGGCAAGAGCCTGGATCATTTTCCGGTCCGCTGGATCGCGGCCGTGGTCATGACCGGCCTGGCGCTGTTCTGCCTGGCCATGGCGAGCGCCTTTTCGGTCTGGATGGTCGCGATCGCCTTTTACGGCCTGCGCCTGTGCGGCCAGGGCATGATGACACACACCTCGGTCACCGCGGCGGGACGGTGGTTTTCCGTACAGCGCGGACGTGCCGTTTCAATTGCGATCCTGGGGTTCCCGACCGCCGAGGCGCTGTTCCCGATCTGCTTCGTTGTGCTCAACAACGCGTTCGGCTGGCGGGGCGCCTGGTCGGTATCGGCCCTGGCACTTGTGCTTCTGGCCATGCCGGTGATCCTGACCCTGCTGGCCCGGGATCGTGTGCCGAGCGCGACGGAAGTTTCTTCGGCGAAGCCGGAGGGCCGGCAATGGACCCGCAAGGAAGTGCTGCGCGATCCGCGTTTCTGGTTGGCCTCCCTCGGCGTGAATGCGCCGGCCTTCATCGGCACGTCCATCTTCTTTCACCAAGTCTACCTTGTGGAACTGCGCGGCTGGACACTCGAATTGTTCGCAAGCTCGTTCCTGTTCATGGCGTCGGGCGTCGTCTGCGCGTCCCTGGTCATCGGACCGTTGATCGACCGGTTTTCCGCACGTCACCTGTTGCCGTTCACGCTGGTGCCGCTGACATTGGCCTGCTTCGTGCTCGCGAACTATCACGCGCCGCCGGCCGCCTTCATTTTCATGTCCCTGGTGGGCATTTCCAACGGCTTCAACAGCACGCTTGTCGGCGCGCTGTGGCCGGAAGTCTACGGCACCAGGCACATGGGCGCGATCCGCTCGGTTGCGTTCTCGCTGATGGTCTTCGCCTCCGCCGCGGGACCGGGGCTGATCGGCTGGCTGATCGATGCCGGAATCGCCTTCGACCAACAGGTCACCGCCATGGGGCTCTACTGCCTCGGGTTCTGCCTCGTGCTTGCCGTGACCGCGCGCTCATACCGGAGTGTTCAACAATCTTGATGGCAGGAGCCGATTTTCGGTTGCTGCGCACATCATCACGGGCTAACTCAACCGCCATGACTGTCACTGTTCGTTTCGCGCCGTCTCCGACCGGCCACATCCATATCGGCAACAGCCGTCCCGCCCTCTACAACTGGCTGTTTGCCAGAAAGATGGGCGGCACGTTCATCCTGCGTTTCGACGACACCGACACGGTGCGTTCGAAGCAGGAATATGCCGTTTCCATCGAGAAGGACCTGCGCTGGCTCGGCATCGATCCGGACCGGATCGAGCGTCAGTCCGACCGGCTGGAGAGCTACGATGCCGCGGCCGGGAAGCTGAAGGACGCGGGTCTGCTTTATCCGTGTTACGAGACGCCGGAGGAGCTGGAACGGCGCCGCTCACGCCAGCGCGCGCTCGGCCGGCCGCCGGTGTATGACCGTGCGGGGCTGAAACAGACGGCAGAGGAGCGCGCCGCGTTCGCGGCGGAAGGCCGCAAGCCGCATTGGCGCTTCCTGCTGCCGAACCATGACGGCGATCCGTTCGAGACGAAACGCACGGATGTGGCCTGGTCGGATCTTTGCAGGGGCGATCAGGCGGTGGACCTGGCCTCCATGTCCGACCCGGTGCTGATCCGCGCGGACGGGTCCTATCTCTACACGTTCACCTCGATCGTCGACGATATCGAGATGGGCATCAGCCACATCATCCGCGGCGAGGACCACATCTCAAATACCGGTGTCCAGATTGCCATCTTCAAGGCAATGGACGCCGTGCCGCCGGTCTTCGGTCATCACAACCTGTTGACGACGCCGGACGGGGAGGGGCTTTCCAAGCGCAAGGGCGCGCTGTCGATCGGCTCGCTGCGTGACGAGGGCCTGGAGCCGATGGCCGTGGCCTCGCTTGCCGTGCTGACCGGTACCAGTCAGGCCGTCGAGCCACTTCCGACGATGGACGCGCTGGTGGAAAAGTTCGACCTGACCAGCGTGTCGCGGTCGGCCGCGAAATTCGACCTTGAAGAGCTGAAGAACCTCAATGCCCGGCTGGTGCACGAGATGCCCTTCGAAGCGGTCGAGGCCCGGCTGACGGATCTAGGCATCCGGCCAAGCAAGGCGTTCTGGGACACGGTGCGCGGCAATTGCGAAACCGTCGCCGATGCGCGCAGCTATTGGCAAGTCGTCAACGGACCGGTGACAGGCCGGGTCGAGGACGAGGACCGCGACTTTGTCTCAAGTGCCAGGGCATTTCTGCCGGAAGGCGAAATAACCGAAGACAGCTGGGGAGCCTGGACGTCGGCACTGAAGGCCGAGACCGGGCGCAAGGGGCGGGCCCTTTTCATGCCGTTGCGCCGCGCGCTGACGGGTATGGATCACGGTCCCGACATGAAGGCGCTGCTGCCGCTCATTGGGCGACAAAATATTCTGGACCGACTACCCTGACCGGCACTTCGCGGTCGGGCGCCTCACGCAGGCCGTCGTCATCAACCTGAAACACCGGCGCGAAGGCGGCGATTTCCTCGTCATCCGTTGCTGTCCGGGAGTGGACAGAAAGCACGGGGAGGCCGTCCCGAAGATCCGTGCCGGAGACGGCCTTGTCCCGCCCGGAGTTCAGCCGCGCCTTTGCCAGGCCAAGTCGGGCGGTCACGTCGTAGCCTTTTTCAAGATTGAAGCGCGTGTCCGGGTCCTCGTGGCGCGGCAGCTGGCTACGCTGCAAGGGGGGGCGGGCAAGCGGGGAAGCGGTGTTGCCCGGGTCGGCGTATGTGCTGCCGCGGCTGGGTTGCAGGCTCCGCCTTGGCAGGCCTGCGCTGATGTCGGAGAAGGACACCCTTGCACCGGTCCCCGTGCTCAGGTCGGTCCAGGCGGAGCGAAGTTTCGACTGGCGGCTCAGCCGGCAGCTGCAACCTTCCACGAATTCGGATTTGTAACGGTCGGCAAAGGGCTGTTCCGAATAGAGTTCACCGGCAAGCGACATCATCTCTGACTTGTCCCCGCCCGGATTGCGGTAGACATAGAGTTCTGTCCGGGACGCGGGACAAAGTTCGGAACAGCGTGCCTCGTCATTGGCGAATTGTCTTTTGCCTGTCGAATAGCTCACCGGGAAGAAATAGCCGTCGCAGGTGCGCACACACAGGGTCCGGAAGGTGCCGCCGGACGGCAGCCGGTGCTGTCCAGTACCGTTGCGAGTCTGTCTGCGGACCGCCGCGATTTCCCGGTCACCGGGCCTGGCTGCGACCGGCTCCGCCTGTGTCTCAGGATTGAACAGGCGGGCGAACAGGGAGCGGGGCTTGTCGCCGGTCCGCTGCCTGCGATTATCCGCGTTTCTGGCGGCCGGCTGCGTATTGCAGTTCTGCCGCGCGATAGCGGCGCGCACCTTGCGCAGGCGTTTTGCGTTGCCCGAACCGCCCCCTCCGGCCTTGGCGAGTTGACGTTCGATGGCTTTCAGGTTCGCGCGCATGCGCTTGATCTTGCCGTTGAGGCCGGTGCAGTTGGGTGAGGCGGATGACGCGCAGCCGAAATATCCCGCGTCGCGTTCTGCCGCGGCAAGGGCCTTTTGCTGCTGCCGTTTGGCGGTGCTCCATTTCCTGGCTGCGGCCGACTGGGGCGCGGAGCCGGATTCAAGCCGGCTCAGTTCGGACTTCAGGCTGGCGCAGCTTGCCGCCTCGGCCATTTCCACGCACAACACCAGCACCGCGCCGGCCGCAACGGCGCGCGCCAAAGTGACTGGCCTGGCAGTCCCGTGAAGTCCCATTTCCTGTCCCCTGCAGCGCTCTTCCCCACGCCGAGCCGGTTACGAACCGAGGTCAGCAGTATCGCTGCCGACCCTATCAATAGCAACGAAAGCTCTCACGTTAGGTTAATGCCGCCAGGGGGATACAGGCATCGGATTCAGTTGTGCCCGGGAGCGCCTGCTGCCCGGTGAAGGCGATCAAAAAGATCATCCAGGAGCGCCTTTTGTTCCTCCGTCAGGGCATCCTCCAGCTCCTGGGTATAGGCCAGGGCCCGGGGCACGATGTCCTCATAGACGGCAATGCCCTCTGCGCTCAGTTTCAGGGTCTGCTCACGCTGGTCCAGCGGGTTGGTGTCGCGCAGGATGAAGTTGCGCTTCTCGAGAGTGGCGACCGCGCGGCTGACCTTGGTCTTGTGCATCGAGGTCGCCTGGCTGACATCGCGCGCCGTCATGACCTCGCGTTCGCCGAGCATTGCCAGCACGCGCCATTCCGGAATGCCGATGCCGTACTTGTCGGCGTAGATCTTGGAGAACGACCGGCTGACCGTTTCTGCAAGCTGGTTGAGCCGATAAGGCAGAAAACCGCTCAGAACGAGGACGGGTTTCCGGCCCGGGGAGGGGCCGTTTCGAGCCGGTTTGGTGCCTTTTGGGTCGGACATTGTGCGCTGCCCCTTGGAGCTTTGTTAAGCCTGTTTGATACGATAGAAGAACATTGCCGCGTTCCGGCCATCTTCTGTCACTAGCAAGTATATCCACTTGAAAATCGCGGCAAAGACAACCCGCCCTGCTACGAAAAAGTGCGAGGCTGGCAAGCAAGATCGGCAGAGAGCTTTGGTTGGCGCAGTCTAATGGGGGCTGAATGCAGGACCTATCTGTTGATAAAGAAGGAATAGTTAAGGATTTCACCGGTGGAAAATTGCGAATCAGGCGTGGAAGCTGAGACGCTACAGTCAACAGAAAAAGGCATGGCGAATGCCGTGTGGAGAATGGCAGGCAGTCAGGCAGCTGGCAGGAAAGCGAGACCGCGATGGTAGTGATGACAAACGGGTCGGAAGCAGCCCCGGGCGCAAACGAGCAGTTCGAGTCTCTCGGACGCGGCTGCTACGCCTTCAGTGCGGATGGCTGCTCGAACACGGGCGTGGTCATCGGCGAACGCGGCGTTCTCGTCATCGACGGCCAGGCGACGCCGGCCATGGCGGAAAGGGCTCTTGCACGGATCCGCGAGCTGACGGACAAGCCTGTGAAATCGCTTGTTCTGACCCATTTTCACGCGGACAACACGCTCGGGGCCGCAGCGTGTGAAGCAGGCGAAGTGATTGCGTCCGACCTGACACGCCGGATGATGGAAACGCGCGGCGCGGAAGATATTCGCGTATCCCGGGAGCGGGACCCGCGCCTGTTTTCGGATCTGCCGGCCGATGCCGAAACAAGCATGCCGTCGATGACGATCGCCTCGTCCATGACAATCGATCTTGGTGGACTGGATGTTCGCCTGATGCACCTGGGACGTGCTCACACGATGGGAGACCTCGTGGTCTGGGTTCCCGAAGCCGGCGTGATCTATGCCGGTGATCTGGTTCAGAAATCCGCGATCCCCTATTGCGGCGACGCCCATCTTGCGGACTGGCCGCGTGCGCTTGACCGCATCACGGCCTTCCGGCCGACGACCCTGGTGCCCGGCCGCGGCCGGATTGCAGAGGGTGCCCAGGCGGTGGCAACGGCTGTCGAGACCACCCGGGACTACGTCACGACCTTGCGCGATGCCGCAGCGGCCTGCGTGGAACAGAGCCTGGGCCTGAAGGACACTTACCTGGCGGTCAAGGATGCACTGTCTTCGCGCTTTGCCGCGAAGGACGATTTCGAGTTTCATTTGCCGCTGAATGTCGCCCGCGCCTATGACGAGGCGCTCGGTCTCGATCAACCCCAGGTCTGGACGCGGGAACGGCTTGCCGATCTGCGGGACGCGCTTGAAGGCGCGGCCTCCGCGGCGGAGACCGTCTCCGAAGAGACGATCGAGGCGCCAGCCGAAACGGTTGAGGCGGTGGAAGACACGCCGGCCGAGGCAACCGCCGAGGCACCGGGAGCCGAAGCACCCGATCTGGTATCCGACAGTGATTTCGCGGCCTCCCTGGCCCTGGAACCGGAAGAGGGGCAGGGAGAGGACGAGGTGTCCCTGGACCTGTCCGAAGAAGATATCGTCGAAGACGACGAGAGCTCCGAGCCTTCCCCTGAAAGTGCCGAGGAGGACCGCAAGGTCCTGGAAGACGCGCGTTAGGCTGTCGTGACACATTAACGACAACCTGGAGCAACCGCTCCGGATCAGATTTCAAGATACGCTGCACGCGCCACCTGGCGCGTGTTTGTTTTTGAAGCTGTGCTTGACCCGGTCCGCATTCCCCCCACATGTGGGATGTCCAAGCACTGGAGGATATTCATGCGATTTCTCACCGCCGCCGTTCTCGGTCTCTCGTTGCTCCTGCATGGGGCAGGGTCTGCTTTTGCGGCGGATGAACCGGATCTGATTTTCAAGAAATCGACCGTCTGGAAATTCCTGACCCCGGATCACAAGCTGGCCACATACGCGATCGACGATCCGATCGTGGACGGTGTTGCCTGCCATTTCACCGTTCCGGAAAAGGGTGGGGTTTCCGGGTGGCTGGGCGTCGCCGAAGAGGTCTCCGACGTGTCGCTTGCCTGCCGTCAGGTCGGTCCGGTGACGATCAAGGAGAATTTCGAGCAGGGCGAGGAAATGTTCCGGCAGCGCCGTTCGTTCATGTTCAAGAAGATGCGCATCGTGCGGGGCTGCGATGCCAAGCGCAACGTGCTTGTCTATCTGGTCTATTCCGACAAGCTCATAGAAGGCAGTCCGAAGAACTCCACCTCGACAGTACCGCTGATGCCCTGGGGAGACCAGACGCCGCCGCGCTGCGGGGACTTCGTCAAGGACTGAACCGGGCCGTGAAGTTCGCGCCAGACAGAGGCGAAACGGCGTTCCGCCTCTGCCCGCGGTGCGTCAGGCGGCAACCGGAGCGGCGTGCATGCCGATGACCTTCCTGTAGGCAGGGCGTTTCATCACCGCGCCGCAAAGGGCGGCAATGCGCGGATTTGCTGCGAACAGTGCCTGGCGGTCGGCCGACCATTCGGTCAGCATGGTCAGGTAGATGTCGAGCGCCGTGTATCCGCTCGGCAGGAAGTAGGGATTGCCTTCAATGGCCCCGTTGATGACCGAGAAAAACTCCGCCAGATGGCTTTCCGCGCGCTGTCGCACGCTTTCATTGGCCTGGTCGTCCGTCGTGAACTGTTCCGGATGCCAGGCGCGGGAGAAGATCGGGTACCCGTTCGCGGCCATCGATGTCAGCCAGAACAGAAAGGCCGGCCGGTCGGGATCGTCGAGGCCTGGAACAAGGCCCGATCCGGCGTGGGCTTCGCTGAGCACGAGCATGATCGCCGAGGTTTCGCCGATGACCGTTCCGTCCGGCAGCCGGAGCGCCGGGATGCGCATGACCGGGTTGATAGAACGGTAGGTCTCCCGGCGATGATCCCCGGCGGCCATGTCCACGTGAACAAGCCGATGATCGACACCCAGTTCCTCAAGCATGACATGCGGCGCGATGGCTCCGGACAGGCGTTCCCAGAACAGTGTGTAGGGGGCATTCATGTTCATGACACACCGCCGTTTTCGGTGGTCGGGTCGATTTCGCAGGCCACTTCGGTAATGCAATTGGCCGGAAAACCGCTGCGGCGGGCATGTTCGAGGATCGTGCTTTCGTCCTTTGCAAGATAGATGCAGAAGGTCTTGTCTCCGGCGACATAGGAATGCTGCCACTGAATGGCAGGTGCCAGTTCCGCAAGCGTTTCGTTGGACTTGCGAGAGGCTGCGGCCAGGTCCTGGCTGCTCATGCCGCCGGCGCCGGGAATGTCGCGTTCGATGACATATTTCTTCATCCTGCTGTTCCTTTCCTGCGAGCGCCCGGAAGAAAATTTTCTTTAATCCGTGCGAGGTCAATCATTGTGCAGTGACAGGATTACGCGATCTTTTCGAAAGATCAGCTCATTTTGTCTCGCCGATTGAAAAGAAAATCTTTAGTATGAGATGCATGAAAGTATCGCATCTGAACGCGCTTCGGGCTTTCGAGGCGGTCATGAGGACAGGTTCGTTCCGCTTTGCCGGGGAGGAACTGGGCGTGACAACCGCGGCAGTCGGCCAGCAGATCAGGGGGCTTGAGGCCTATCTTGGCAGGACCTTGTTCCGGCGCGGCCCGACGGGGGCGAAGCCGACGGACGAGGCATTGCGTGTCAAGGACCGGCTGACCGGCGGGTTTTCCATTCTGGATGACGTGCTGATGGAGCTGAGGCAGGTGCGCACGGCCAACCAGGTTTCCGTTACGCTGCCCGAATCCTTCGCGGAAAACTGGTTCACCCGGCGCGTTTCGGAGTTTCACCGGCAAAATCCGGCGGTCGATCTCAGGCTCAACGCGTCGAACAGACGGATCGATCTCGCCACGGACGGCTTTGATTTCGCCATTCGCTACAGCCCGCCTCCCGATTCCGGCCTGGATGTGGTCGATTTGTTTGGCGACTGCGTGGTTCCGGTCTGCACACCGGAGTTTTCGGAGCGCAACGGCCTTGCCCTGGATCTGAAGAGCCTTGCCGGTGTGCCTCTCGTGCATCTGGACAACAGGACACCCGACCCGAAATGGGCAACCTGGCAGGACTGGTTCGCAACATTCGGCATGGAGCCCGGCACGGACAAGTCGGGGCTTCGTTTTTCAAGGATCAGCTCGGGATTGCAGGCGGCCCTGTCCGGACAGGGACTGGTGCTGTGCGGTATCACGGAGGCTTACGATTCCCTTGAAGCCGGTCGGTTGATCCTGCCTTTCGGCCCCGCGAGACATGTGCGCACGGCCTATCGCTACCGGCTCCTGTCGATCAGCGGGCGTGTGATGAGTTCCCAGCAACGGCGGTTCTGCGACTGGACGATCGAACAAGCTGCAAGGTTCCGGGACGCCGTTGGCGACATGCTCGATCTGAAAAATACTTAAGGGGGAGAGGGGCCTAGTCGGCGGCGTCCAGCGTTTCCAGGTGCTTGGCGACGGGTAGTTCCGTGCCGGCACAGAAATGCTTGTAGAGCATTGCCATGATGTCTTTGACCGGTTCGCTCGCCAGCCGGTAGTAGATGGTGGTGCCCTCGCGGCGGGTCGTCACCAGGCCTTGTGCGCGCAACAGGGCCAGCTGCTGGGACACTGTCGGCATGCGCATGCCGGTCTTTTCAGCAAGCTCACTGACGCAGCGTTCGTCCTCCAGCACGAGACACATCAGCAACAGCCGCGGCGCGGACGCCATCATCTTCAAGAATTCCGCTGCGGATTCTGCTTTGTTCTCAAGTGCTTCGTAGTCCATAGGGCAACCTTGCCAAACATCCCGTCAAACATCAAGCTAACACGGATCGTGCCGCTTGCGCGCAGTATTATATCCGGCCTGCGACCGTGACAATAATGTTTCCGTTGCCGCAGCCCGTGCCGGTCGTCAGGCACATGCCTTTTTGCTGGGCTTCCTGGCCGAAGGCCTTGGTGCCGTCGGTGATGGCAATGATGGCGAAGAAGGGGCCGCCCAGTACCAGGGCCAGAAAGATCAGGACGAAAATGCGGTTCAACATGGTGTTCTCCAGATGGCAATCCGTATCGATTGACTGGAGAATAGAAGCGGGCGCTTGAACCCGTGCTGAGTGCGGTGTTCAGGCGTTGTTCAGATATCTAAACAACTCTGAAACATATTTAAAATCAACGTGGTAAGAGCGCTATAGGTTCTGCGTCATGGCCGTTCTGAGGGCCTCGAGAAGCACCTTGTCGCGTCCGTAGATGTCTTTTCTGAAATGTGTCGACCCGTCCTTGTTCATCCAGGCCGTCAGATAGGTCAGGTGAACCTCGATCGGAACCTTGGGTTTGACGACCGTGCGTTCACCGTCGTCGCGAACCTGTTGCCAGTAACCTGGCGCTTTGTTGTTGTCCACCAGGAGGATGTCGGCCAGCTTGAACGGGTTCGAGACCCGGATGCAGCCATGGCTGAAGGCCCGTTCGGCCTGGGAGAACAGCGATTTGGACGGTGTGTCGTGGATATAGATGTTGAAGCGGTTGGGAAACATGAACTTGATTCGCCCAAGCGCATTGCCGTCGCCCGGGTCCTGGCGCAGGCGGAAAGGAAAGTTTCCTCCGGAGTAACTGTTCCAGGCCACCTGCGTCGGGGTGACCTCGTTGCCGTCCTGGAACACGCGGATCTGCTTGCTGCTCAGCGCCGTCGGGTTCCGCTTCAGTTTCGGAAGATATTCCTTCGTGGCGATGGAGTAGGGCACATTCCAATAGGGGTTGATCTCGACATATTCCAGCTGGTCGGAAAAGACGGGCGTTGCGTGATAGGGCTTGCCGACGACGACCCTTGCAGTGTGAATGGTCTTGCCGTTTCGCACCACCTTGAGGTTCTGGTCCGCCAGGTTGGAGAAAATGTAGAAGTCGCCGAGATCGTCTCGCATCCAGCGCCGGCGTTCCATGTTGAGTTCCATCTGGATCAACTTGTCCTGCAGCGGGATGTTGAGCCGGGCCAGGGTGTTCTTGCCGATGACACCGTCCCTGGCCAGCCCGTGATATTCCTGAAAGGTCATGACGGCCTCGACGAGCGCGCCGTCATAGATGTCACCCGTATGGTCGGCGGCGCCCGGAATGTCCTCCTGGACCAACCGTTCCCGGAGCGTGGCAACACGTGGATCGGTCATTCCCGGTTTGAGCACTTCTCCGTCGGGGATCTGCGTGAACCCGCCTTCGGCGGCTTTTTCACGGAATTGCGCCAGGCGCCGCTTCAGCCGGGCATAATTGTCCGACTGCGGCGCGAGGCTGTCCAGGAAGGCACTGAAGTCGACGGCCTTGTCGGCGTTTTCGAACAGTGATTTCGCGTCGGGACGGTCCGGGAACAGGTTCAGGGCCTTGTTGACCGCGTTGGGCTGGACACGCCCCGAGGACAGGTGGGTCGCGTAGCGCAGGAACTGGACCGACAGATCAAGATCAAACCGTGCCCAATCCTGTTCGCTCACAGTGGTTTCCGAGCGTTTGATGAAGCCCAGCGGATCATAATTGTTGGGGTTGAGGGCGTGTTCGTTGGCTGCTGCCATGGCGGCGATTGCCAGATGGGCGTTTTCCGTGAGCCCGTCCTGCGTAAACCAGACCGGCGCGAAGGCGCGCTCGCCATAATACAGCACAAGGCCTTCCGGCAGGTCGGGGGACATTGCCGCCTGGATCGCTGCCGCGATCGGGGTTTCGGGCTCAAGGAAGCGGGGTTGGGGGACGTCCTGGGTCTCGGGCGTGGCAGCGTCCGTCTGGGCGCCGGCCGGCAATGGCAGGAGCGCCGCAGGCAGATGCAGGCCAAGCGCCAATACCAGACCCGCACATATATTCCGGCCGAACCGATAATTTCCCATCGGAAATTCCCCCTCTGATTCCCAATCAGCGAAGTCTAGAGTGTTTCCGGCGGCGCGCCAACGCCACAGGCCGCGGGTTTTGGCGTCGAGCGTCATTTGCAGCCTTGACCGGCTTCCGTGTTCCGGTCCATAAAGCCGCCATGATGACGGCCACACGGAACATCATTTCGATCACCATTATTTGCAGCTAGCGACACCGCTGGCTGTGGCCGTTCCCTCTTGGCAAAAATTCCTCTGAGACGGATCGCCCGGCCAGCCGGCCAGGAGACCGTTTGACATGAGCGCCGCTGAGACTGAGAAATCCGGCTCTTTCAAGGGCCTGAAGCTCACCAACACGTTGACCCGCGCGAAGGAGGACTTTCGCGCGATCGATGACGGCAATGTGCGCCTCTATGTCTGTGGCCCGACGGTGTATGACTTCGCCCATATCGGCAACGCCCGCCCGGTGATTGTCTTCGACGTGCTGTTTCGCCTGCTGCGCCATCTCTACGGTGCTGAAAGCGTCACCTATGTGCGCAACATCACCGACGTCGACGACAAGATCAATGCGCGGGCCTTGCGCGATTTTCCGGAACTTCCGCTCAACGACGCCATCGCCAGGGTGACGCAAAAGACGGCCGACCAGTTTCACAAGGACATCAGGTCCCTGGGTGTGCTGGAGCCGACCTTCGAGCCGCGGGCAACCCAGCATATCGGCGGCATGATCGAGATGATCGCCGACCTGATCGAGAAGGGCCACGCCTATCAGGCGGACGGCGAGGTGCTGTTCGACACGGCTTCCATGCCGGACTATGGCGGTCTGTCCAAACGCAAGCTCGACGAGCAGCTCGCCGGTGCGCGCATCGCGGTCGAGGCGCACAAGAAGAACCCGGGCGATTTCGTGCTCTGGAAACTCTCGTCCGACGAGGAACCTGGCTGGGACAGCCCCTGGGGCCGGGGCCGGCCGGGCTGGCACATTGAGTGCTCGGTCATGAGCGCACATCACCTTGGCAAGGTGTTCGACATCCATGGCGGCGGGCTCGACCTGATCTTCCCGCACCACGAGAACGAGATCGCCCAGTCGCGCTGCGCGCACGGCACCAGTGTCATGGCGAACTACTGGCTTCACAACGGCTTCCTGCAGGTCGAAGGCCGCAAGATGTCCAAGTCCGAGGGCAATTTCTTCACCATCCAGGAGCTCCTGGAAACGGAGAATTTCGGCGGGCGGAAATGGCCGGGCGAGGTCCTGCGGCTGGCCATGCTGATGACCAACTACCGCGAGCCGATCGACTTCTCCCAGCGCAAGCTGGAAGAGGCGGAAAACCTGCTGGCGCGCTGGCCCGAGCCGGTAGAGACGGATGCCGCGCCCGCCAGTGAAGTGCTTGAACCGCTGCTGGACGACCTCGGGACCGCCGCTGCCGTCCAGGCCCTGCACGCGCTCGCGGTCGAGGCCGCCAAGGACCCGGCGAAACTTCCCGTCTTTTCCGCGTCGGCGGCCCTGCTCGGCGTGCACCCGGTCGAGGTTGACCTATCGGGCATCGACGAGACCGCAATCCTGGCAGCGATCGACCGGCGCCTTGAGGCGCTGAAAGCGAAGAACTGGTCCGAAGCCGACGAAATCCGCGATGACCTGACGTCTCAGGGAATTCTGCTAAAGGATTCAAAAGACTCGGCAACCGGCGAACGCGTGACCACCTGGGAGGTCAAGCGGTGAGGCATTGCCGGGCGGACAGGCTGAATACCCACCTCTGGCCCTTGCCGGGACATCTCCCCCGCAAGGGGGGAGAGGGGCGCATGCGGCACCGCCGTGCCTTTGATACCTGCCTTGTACAGGAAGCAGTTTTTGTTTCGGAGACTTTCATCGCGAGAGACCTTCGAAATGAAGTAAGAGAAGCCCCGCTTGTTCCCGTCTCCCCCCTTGCGGGGGAGATGTCCGCGTCTACGGACAGAGGGGGGTATACAGCCTCTGTTGAGCGTGCAGAATTCGAGCGTCTCAACCGGGTTCGCCAAATGCCTCACCGCGAAATATCAAAACGCCTCAGAGCAAATGCCAGAACGCTGCGCTCGGGCATGATGGACGCCGAAAAGGTTCTTTGGCGGGCGCTGCGGGCTCACAGGCTTGAAGGCATTTTATTCCGCAGACAAATGCCGATATGTGGCTACATCGTCGATTTCGCAGCGCCTGCGCATCGGCTGATCATCGAGCTGGATGGATCTCAACACGGGGACAGGCGTGGACTTCAGCAAGACAGGGAACGCGACCGGGTTCTGCGTTCCCATGACTGGACCGTGCTGCGCTTCTGGAACAGCGACGTTATGACCAATCTCGACGGGGTCTGCCGGAAGATCCTGGAGACGGGCGGCAAGGAGCAGTTCTGATGTCGGAAAACTCAAGGCCGCTGACCGGCGGTTGCCAGTGCGGCGCGGTGCGGTACCGGGTGAGCGGTGAGATCGGTTACCCGCATCTGTGCCACTGCCGCATGTGCCAGAAGGCGTCGGGCAATTTCTTTCTGCCCCTGATCGGAGCGGAGCAGGCCGATTTCGAGTGGACCCGTGGCGAACCGGCCTGGTTCCATTCGTCGAAACCGGTGCGCCGGGGATTTTGCCGTGACTGCGGCACTCCGCTCGCGTTTGAAACCGTCGGCGACACCTTTATCGCCTTCACCCATGGCAGCCTGGACGATGTCGCGGCGGTGACACCGGTTGAGCAGTCAGGGGTGGAAGGGCGCGTGTCATTCTACGCGGACTTGTTCACATTGACGGAGACCAACTCCAACCGGGACGATCTGCCCGGTGGCATCAGTGACGTGGCATCGACCAACTGCCAGCATCCGGACCATGATACGGAGACCTGGCCCACAGGAGCGCGGCATGAGTGAAAGTCATACAGGCGGCTGCCAGTGCGGTGCTGTCCGGTTTCGGGTGGATGGGGCGCTCGGCAAGGCGTCGATCTGCCATTGCCGCATGTGCCAGAAGGCCTTTGGCGGTTTCTACGCGCCGCTGGTCAGCGTGGAAACGGACACGGATCTGACCTGGACCCGCGGAACGCCGAGCCATTTTCAGAGTTCCAACACGGTCAGGCGCGGCTTTTGCAGTGACTGCGGCACGCCTTTGACCTACGAGGCGCCCGATGGCATTGCCCTTGCCATAGGCGCCTTCGACGATCCGGCGGAGATTGCGCCCGTGATCCAGTATGGCATCGAGGGCAAGCTGCCTTACACGGACCACATGGCCGGGATCCCGGCACGCTCGACGGAAGACGATTTCCAGGCTCTGGAGTTCCTGGCCTCGATCGTCTCCTACCAGCACCCCGACCACGACACCAAGACCTGGCCGCCGGTTCACTCCGGCACGAATGACAACGAAAAATAGACAGCCCGGACGCTGCGCAGGAAACGCTCATGACCAAGGAACGTCTCTACCTTTTCGACACGACCCTGCGCGACGGCGCGCAGACCAGCGGCGTCGACTTTTCGGTGAACGAAAAGATCGTCATTGCCGAGCTGCTCGAACGCCTCGGGGTCGACTATATCGAGGGCGGCTACCCGGGGGCCAATCCGACCGACACGGAATTCTTCAGCGAGAAACGGACCCGGGCCGCGACATTCACCGCCTTTGGCATGACCAAGCGGGCGGGACGGTCAGCGGCCAACGACCCCGGTCTTCAAGAGGTCCTGGCGTCCAGTTCGGATGCCTGCTGCTTTGTCGCCAAGGCCTGGGACTATCACGTCAGGGTCGCGCTCGGCTGCACCAACGAGGAAAACCTCGATTCGATCTACGAGACCGTCATAGCCGCGGTGAATGCCGGCAAGGAGGCAATGATCGATTGCGAGCATTTCTTCGACGGCTTCAAGGCCAATCCGGACTACGCGCTGGATTGCGCCCGCACCGCCTATCACGCAGGCGCACGCTGGATCGTGCTCTGCGACACCAATGGCGGCACCTTGCCGGACGAGATTTTCGACATTGTCACCAAGGTGCAGGAGGTCGTTCCCGGAACGCATCTCGGAATTCACACCCATGACGACACCGGTCAGGCCGTGGCCAACTCCCTGGCGGCCGTCGACGCGGGCGTGCGCCAGATCCAGGGAACGCTGAACGGGCTCGGCGAGCGGTGCGGCAATGCCAACCTGATCACCCTGATCCCTACCCTGAAGCTGAAAGCCGCTTTTTCCGACCGGTTCGAAGTTGGTGTCACGGAGGCGCAGCTGAAGGACATCACGGCGATTTCGCATGCGTTCGACGAGATCCTGAACCGGTCACCGGATCGCCAGGCTCCCTATGTCGGCGAGACCGCGTTCGCGACCAAGGCCGGCATCCATGCCTCGGCGATCCTCAAGGACCCGCAGACCTATGAACATGTCACACCGGAAAGCATCGGCAACCGGCGCCGCGTGCTGGTGTCCGACCAGGCCGGAAAAAGCAACCTCCTGGAGGAACTGAGCCGGGTTGGCATCGATGTCGACAAATCCGATCCGCGTCTCGACACCCTTCTTGCGAAGGTGAAGGAGCGTGAGTCGGAAGGCTATGCCTATGAAGCGGCCGATGCGTCCTTCGAATTGCTTGCGCGGCGGGAACTGGGAGAGGTTCCGCGCTATTTCGACGTGAATTCCTTCCGGGTGATGGTCGAGCGCCGCTTCAACGCCATCGGCGACCTGGTCACCATCTCCGAGGCGGTGGTCAAGGTGGACATAGACGGCGAGACCCGGATGTCGGTTGCCGAAGGCAACGGCCCGGTGAACGCGCTCGACATGGCGCTCAGAAAGGATCTCGGCAGGTACCAGTCGGCGATCGAGGGGCTCGAGCTGATTGACTACAAGGTGCGAATCCTGAACGGTGGCACCGGCGCCGTCACGCGCGTGCTGATCGAAAGCCACGACACCATAAGCCACCGCCGCTGGTTCACGATCGGTGTCTCCTCCAACATCGTCGACGCCTCGTTCCAGGCCCTTGTCGATTCCATCACATTCGCGCTTTTGAAAGCCGACGCGGCCTGAGCCCGCCTCCGTCTTGAAACGCGCCAGAAAGGCAGCCCATGTCGCAGACGGTGAGCCAGGCCGAGGCGAGTGCCGAGTTTCGCCAGGGACTGATGTTCGGCCTGGTCGCCTACGGCTTGTGGGGCTTTTTTCCCGCCTATTACAAGCTGACGGACACGGTGGCGCCCGATATCGTCGTTTCGCACCGTGTGCTTTGGTCGGTCCTGTTCGTCGGGCTTTTCCTATATGTGCGCGGCCGCTGGGCGGAAGTGCGTGAAGTCTTCCGGCAGCCCAAGGTGCTGATGGGGCTGTCGGCCTCTGCCAGCTTCATCGCGGTCAATTGGCTGGTCTTCGTCTGGGCGATCTCCAACAGCCAGGTCCTCGACGTTTCGCTCGGCTATTTCATCAATCCGCTGGTGAGCATCATGGTCGGCCTCGTGGTGCTGAACGAGCGGCTCTCGCCGGGCCAGGCAGGTGCCGTGATCCTGGCTGCGCTTGCGGTGATCCTCCAGGCCGTGCTTGCCGGCGGATTGCCTTGGGTCTCCCTGGTGCTTGCCTTCTCCTTTGCCGGATATGGTTACGTGCGCAAGGTCACCCCGGTGAAGGCGACGCCGGGCCTCTTTGTCGAGACATTGCTGCTGTTTCCGATCGCCGTCGTCTATTTGCTGCTCAATCTGAGTTGGGGCGTCGATGCGCTGGTGCTGAACGACCTGCCGGTTCTGGCGGCGCTGGCGGGCACCGGGATCGTTACCGCGCTGCCGCTGATCTGTTTTTCTGCGGCGGCACGACGGCTGCCGCTCTTCATGATCGGACTGATGCAGTATATAGCGCCATCCCTGCACTTCCTGATGGCCGTGTATGTCTGGGGGGAACCGCTTGACCAGACCAAGCTGATGACATTCGCGATCATCTGGGGGGCGCTGGCGCTTTTCACCTATGACAGCTGGCGCCGGTACAGGCGCCGGCCCTGAGACCTGAGTGTCAGCCGGTCGCGACCAGTTGGCCGCGGCCCGTGCGCTTGGCGGCATAAAGCCGGTGATCTGCGGTCTTGAGGGCATCGCCGAAACGGCCGGGCTCCAGCTCGGCCAGCCCGATGCTGGTCTTCATCAGATGCTCCTCGCCATCATGGCGGACCGGAGAGGACTGGATGGAATCCAGGAGGTTCTGCAGACACTCGACGACATCCTGCTCCGTCCGGTTGCAGAAGACGACACAAAACTCGTCTCCGCCCAGGCGCGAGACCAGATCATTGCCTTTGGCCATCTTTTTCAGATGCTGGGCAAAACTGGTCAGCACCGCGTCGCCGAAATCGTGGCCAAGCGTGTCGTTGATGCCCTTGAAGGAATCCAGATCCATCAGCGCGAGCCAATGTTTGCATCCCTCCGACGCCTGCCATTTCTTGACGGACTTGGAAGTCTCGTTAAGCAGGAAGCGGCGATTGTAGAGGCCGGTGAGGGCATCTTGCATCGCCATGACATTCAGTTCCTCGATGCGGTAGATGTAGTCGAGGTTCTGCGACACGCGCAGGAGTAGTTCCTCGGGCGAGCAGTTCTTGTCGACAAAGTCGCCGGCACCGTATTTCAGGAAGCGAACCCTGTTGTCCGAGTTGGCGAAGGAAGACATGCCAATGACGCCGACCTTCTCCGGGTCGTGCACGCGCCGCACGGCCTTCAGGAAGGCGAAGCCGTCCTTGTCAGGCATGAAATAGTCCGCCAGGACAAGCTTGATGTCCTGATTGTCCTTGAGGGTCTGCAAGGCCTCGTCGGTGGAGCCTGCCTGATAGACCTTGTAGAGGTGCTTGGAGACGATATTGGAAATGGCTTCGCGCTCGACGGCGGAATCGTCCAGAACGAGTATGCCGATCTTCGGATTCTGGGCCAGCTTGCGAATGAGGTCGGCCACGTAGTTGAGGCTGCCCGGCGAATCCTTGAGAACGTAGTCGATAACCCCTTTTGCCAGCATCTTGCTGCGGGTCTTGGGATCGAACCGGCTGGTGAAGACGATGGTCGGTATCTTGAATTTTTCGCACAGATCTACGATTTCGCCGTCCGGCGCATCGGGCAGCGTCAGGTCGACCAGGGCCAGATCCGGTTCGCCGATCGGCAGGTTCAGGCAGTTCTCCGCTTCCTCGTAGCTGCGGGCGACCATGATCTGGTGACGGCCGACTTCATGCAATTTCTTGACGATCGCTTTTTCAAAAAACGCCGCGTCCTCAACCAGAAGGGTAGTTTGCATGGAGCATGCCTGTTCTTGCGGAATTTGAGCAGACCGTACTATCCAACTCGGACAACTTCAATTTGGTTAAAGTGAAAATTTCCAGGATCCGAATTTTCACCTGGAAACGTCTTCGGGAGGAGCGAATTAGAGCTCGTTTAGCGAGGCTTTTTCCTCTTGGGCAGGGTGCGGCTTACCGGAGGTTGCTTCCTGCCGGAGCATGGGCAGGATGTCGTCAATGTTGCGGGCAACCATGTAGGGCACTTCCGTGTCGGGGCGGATATAGCCTTGGGCACGCATGTGATCGAGAAGTTCCAGCAGCGGCGACCAGAAACCGTTGATGTTCGCCAGGACAACGGGCTTGCGGTGCTGGCCGAGCTGTGCCCAGGTCATCATCTCGACGGCCTCTTCAAGAGTGCCGATACCACCGGGCAGGGCGATGAACGCATCCGAACGCTGAAACATGAGATGTTTGCGTTCATGCATGTCGCTGGTGATGACCAGGTCTTCGAGCGACTCGAGCATCACCTCGCGTTTTTCAAGAAAATGAGGAATGATTCCGGTCACCTTGCCGCCCGCCTCGAGGGCCGCATTGGCAACCGTGCCCATGAGTCCGACCGAACCGCCGCCATAAACAAGGCGAAGGCCCGCCTCGGCGATAAGCTGGCCAAGCCGGGTTGCGGCGGCCTCGTGGCTGCTGTCCGATCCGAAGCTCGAACCGCAGTAGACGCAGACGCTTGCAAGCTGTTTTTGAGATACCGTATCCATAACGCAAAGATGTGGCATTCGGATCCCTGCAAGGTCAAGCATTCTGTTTGAAAGGCCTTGGTTCTGAAGCGGGTTTTCTTGCCGCGCCCTGAAAAGAGGGCTATGCAGGGGGCACGACAGAATAGTGCGTCAGCGGCGATTGAACCGGCTGCGGATCTCCGAGGTCCTGGTTCGGCGGTCTCCCGGGACCGTGAGGTGCAGCTGACTCTACGGGGCGACGACAGGGGAACAGGTAGGGAAGAGCGCCGGCACACCCGGCCGCTCCCTGACAGGAAAAACAATGAACAAGAAAACACTCGTCTGGACTTTGGTGGTGGCTGTGCCGGTCGGCATCGCCGCCCTGGTAACGGCCTATATCTACCGCGATACCGGCAAGTTGCCGTTTCAGGAGACCACCGCCACCACGGCGGCGCCCGACACCGCAGGCAGTGACGCGGCGCCTGAAGCAACCGCTCAAGCCCCGGCAGGGACTGGGACGGAAGAGACCGCCCAGGCAGACACCCCTGCCGCCGAAGGCGAGGCGGGCCAGAGCGGCGCAAAGGGATTGAGCTTCGACGTCGTCGGCGTGGAAACGACAGGAGAAACCGTGGTCGCGGGGCGCTCGGATGCCGGCGCAATCGTCGCGTTGACCGCGAACGGCAAGGTGGTCGGCACCAGCATTGCCAACGAGGTTGGCGAATGGACAATCATTCTCGACGAACCGCTCAAGCCGGGTGACTACGATGTCGGCCTCGAAGTGCATGACGAGGCCGGGGAACCGATCGCAAAATCGGAGCAGCGCGTGGTGGTGTCCCTGCCGGAAGGCGGCAAGGAACAGCCGCTGGTGGTCTTGAACACGCCGGATGGCCCGTCCGACATTCTGCAGAAACCGGCCGCCGAACAGCAGGTTGCCGAAGCCGCTCCGGCACCTGAAGCACAGAGCCAGGAGACCGCCGGGACACAGGCGGCCGATACCGGTGCCGGTGAAGCGGAGACGACGGCAGCCGCCCTGCAGGAAACGGAAGAGACCCCGGCCGGGGCCGAAGGTTCGCAGCAGGTTCAGGCCCAGTCGGCCACGTCTGCGGATGCGGCAGGCGATGCGGAGACCGCCGCGGCCGAAGCCGCAGCCCCGGCTGTCGACGAAACTGCGTCGGGCACCACGGTCGCGGACACGGCTGAAGATGCCGTTGCCACGCAAGAGACGCAGACCGCTTCCGTTGAACCTGCAGCGGAAACCGGATCAGCGTCCGGCAATATAGCCCCGGACGGCGGGGCCGTTGACACCGAGGCGACCGAAGTTCGGGAAGACGGCGCGCAATCCGCAACAAAAGCCCCGGCTGCCGGATCGGCCGCAAAGACCGTGGCTGCGGCACCGGAACCGCAGGCCGAGCCGTCTGAGACGGTTCCTGCCGTATCCGCCGAAGCGGCGCCTGCGCGGGACGCTCCGGCTGAGCCGACCGTCACCGTCGAGGCCGTGGAATCGGAACAGGACAAGGTCTTTGTCGCCGGCACGGGCGAGCCGGGCTCTTCCGTCCGGGTCTATGTCGGCGATGACTTCCAGGGCGAGGCCAGGGTCAATTCCGGCGGCAAGTGGCTCGTGCAGGGCACCAAGAACATTGCAGAAGGCAATGTCGAGGTCCGTGCGGACCTGATCGCGGAAGACGGAAGCTCCGTCGACGCGCGCGCGGCGGTCACTTTCGAGAAGGAACAGGACAAACAGATCGTGCTCTCCAAGGTGGTCGCGAGCGGTGCCAGCGGCGAAGCGGACGGCCAGGGCGCCGAAGTCAAGAAGGCGCTCCCGGTCGTGATCATCCGCAAGGGCGACAATCTCTGGCGTATTTCCCGCCGTCTCTATGGTCATGGTGTCCGCTACACCACCATCTATCAGGCCAACCAGGACCAGATCCGCAACCCGGATCTGATCTACCCCGGTCAGGTCTTCCTGACGCCCGAAGGGGACCTGAACTGGAAACAGCTGCCGGAAAACAACGGCTGAGCTTTCAGGGATAGGATTTGAAGAGGGCAGGCAGCCGTGTCCGGTTGCCTGCCCTTGCATGTTAGGCTGTCGTGACACATGAACGACTGTCTGGCCCTTGTTTTTTTGTTCATTCATCGCATATTGACGATGAAACAAGTTGTTGTGAACGGAGAAGCCGCCCGATGAGCGGGACGGACGCGTCGAAGAAGACCACCTTCGAGGGAAGTGCTGAATGCCTTGCAGCCTGTGAGGAACTCGCAGCCGTTTTTCGTGCGCTCGGTCATCCCGCGCGTCTTGCGATCGTCAAGCAGCTTGCAGCAAGAAGCGAGGCCTGCTGCGGGGAGATCGTCAATCATCTCCCTTTGGCCCAGTCGACCGTTTCCCAGCATTTGCAGGTGCTCAAGGACGCAGGCCTGCTGATCTGCGACACACGTGGCCGAAACTGCCATTACCTGCTCAACCGGGAAAAACTGGCGCAGGCGGAAAAGTGGTCACAGAACTTCTGGGATGTCCTGAAGTCGACGCATCAAGACTGCCCCAACAATGAGACGGTCCGGGCGGACGACCACGAATAAGACCTAACTGGCCGTGACCTGCGGCCCGGAGATTGTGTGTGACAGATCGAACAGCCACCTCGCCGCGTAAGCCTACGGCCGCGGCCAAGGGAAGCCATTCCAAAACGCCCGAAGACCGGAAGGCCGTCAGCGCAGATGAAGGCAGCACGCTGACAACGCTTGCCAATCTGTGGCCCTATATCTGGCCGTCGAACCGTCCGGATCTGAAAAAACGCGTTCTGCTGGCAATCGTCGCGCTGGTCATTGCCAAATTCGTCACGGTGCTGTCGCCGTATTTCTTTGCCTGGGCGACGGATGCACTGACCGGGGAAGTCGCGGACCTGCCAGCCTTTCTTGTTGCGCCGATCATGCTGGTATTGGCCTACAATGCGGCCCGTATCCTTGCCGTTGCCTTCAACCAGTTGAGAGACGCCCTGTTTGCGCGGGTCGGCCAGCATGCCGTCCGGCAATTGGCAAACCTGACATTCCGCCATCTGCATCAACTGTCCCTGCGCTATCACCTGGCCCGGCGCACCGGCGGCCTGAGCAGGGTGATCGAACGCGGCGTGAAAGGCATTGAATCGATTGTCCGCTTCACCATCCTGAACGGCTTCCCGACCGTACTCGAATTCGCCATCATGGCGGCCGTGATCTGGTACCAGTTCGGCTTCTTCTATGTCGTTGTCGTCGCGGTGATGATCGTTGCCTATGTCTGGTTCACCATCAAATGCTCCAACTGGCGCATCGGCATCCGCCGGGAGATGAACGACAGCGACACCGATGCCAACTCCAAGGCCATCGACAGTCTCCTCAACTTTGAAACGGTCAAGTATTTCGGCAACGAGAAAATGGAAGCCGACCGCTTCGACGTTTCCATGGCCAAATACGAGAAGGCCGCGACCAAGACCTGGACCTCCCTGGCGTGGCTCAATTTCGGCCAGGCCGTGATCCTGGGCGTCGGCATGGCCATCTGCATGGCACTGTCGGCCCGGGCGGTGCTTGCGGGTGAGCAGAATATCGGCGATTTCGTGCTGATAAACGCACTTCTGATGCAGATCTCCATTCCGCTGAATTTCATCGGCTTCCTGTACCGCGAGATCCGGCAGGGACTGGCGGATATCGAATCCATGTTCGACCTCCTGCTGGTGCCGGCCGAGATCAAGGACAAGCCGGGCGCCGGGCCCCTGCAGGCGGTGGAAGGGCGGATTGCCTTCAAGAACGTCCGCTTTCACTACGATGCCGACCGGCCGATCCTGAAGGGGATCGACTTTGACGTGCCGGCGGGCCGGACCGTTGCCATTGTCGGACCGTCCGGCGCGGGCAAGTCGACCATCTCGCGTCTGCTGTTCCGCTTTTACGATGTCACGGACGGTGCTGTTGAGATCGACGGTCAGGATGTGCGCGATGTCACCCAGGAAAGCGTGCGCCACGCCATCGGCATGGTGCCGCAGGACACGGTGCTCTTCAACGACACCATTGCCTACAACATCCGTTACGGCCGCCCCGACGCTACAGACGAGGAAGTGCGTGAAGCCGCCCGCATGGCGCAGATCCACGATTTCATCGAAAAGCTGCCCCAGGGCTACCAGTCGGAGGTCGGCGAGCGCGGGCTGAAACTGTCGGGTGGGGAAAAGCAGCGGGTCGCGATTGCCCGCACCATCCTGAAGTCGCCGCCGATCCTGATCCTTGACGAGGCGACGTCGGCGCTCGATACGCATACCGAACGGGAAATCCAGTCGGCACTGGACGAAGTCTCGCAGAACCGCACGACGCTCGTGATCGCCCACCGTCTGTCGACGGTCGTCAATGCCGACCAGATTATCGTGCTGGAAGCAGGTGAGATCGCCGAGCGCGGCACCCATCTGGAACTGCTCGACAAGGATGGTCTCTATGCGTCGATGTGGGCGCGTCAGCGCGAGGCCGACGAGGCGGAAGAACGGTTGCGGGCGGCCATGGAAAACGACGATCTGGGCATCGTCACACGCGGGCATACCGCGGATTACGTACCGGCGAAATGAACCTGGAAACGGTCGCGCGGCCGTTAGGCCGCGCGACGTGCCGTCAGCGCCGGGTCGTTGGCGCAATCGGTTTGCCCGAAAGACCGGGTTTCCGGACCGGAGTGCAGGGGGGCGGCCCGATGAAACAAGCCGGTGATGGCCCTGGCCAGACGGCGCAACTCCTGGTGACGGGAAGCGCGGGCACGGATTTCGTAGATATCTCCTGAATGGAACATGGTGGTCTCCTTCTCGGTTGGTGAGAGGAATATGGCATGTTGCCATCTTTCGAAGAATATGGGTAAAATCGAAATCATTCTTCGAAAGAGTAGAATAATGAGGCTGGAAGATCTTCAGTTCTTCGTCCGCATAGCCGAACTCGGCAGCATGGCTGGCGCGGGCCGGGAAATCGGCCTCTCGCCATCCGCGGCAAGTACACGCCTGAGCAGCCTGGAAAAGACCTTCGGTGCCCAGCTGTTCGCCCGCACAACTCGGCGGACGGCGTTGACCGAAGCAGGCCGTGTCCTGCTGCAGCATGCCAGGGCGGCAATCGGCGAGATCGATCAGGCAAGGTCCATCCTCGAGGCTTCGAACGAGGCCCCGCGCGGATCCCTGCGGATTTCCTGCAACACCTTCTTCGGCCGCAAGCATGTCCTGCCGCATCTGGTCGAATTCCGGTCGCTCTATCCGGACATCCGGATCGAGATCGAAGTGTCGGACACCATCGTCAACGTCATCGAGGACGGCTATGACATGGCGATCCGCGGCGCGCCACTGGCCGATTCCTCCTTGCTGTCGCGGCGGCTTGGCGGCAATCCCCGAGCCCTTTGCGCATCGCCCGACTATATCGCCCGCAAGGGCGAACCGAAGACGCCGGAAGACCTGGCCAATCACGACTGCATTGCCATGGCCTCCGTCCCGGTATGGTATTTCACCGGTCCCGAGGGCGAGATTGCCTACGAGATCCAGAATCCCGTCATCAAGGGGGACAGCGGCGACCTGACCTATGATGCCGCGATCTATGGATTGGGGCTTAGTCTCAAGTCGCTGGCACATGTATGGGAGGACCTGCGCGACGGTCGGCTGGTGGCTGTCATGGAGGACTACAAGATTGCCAGGACGGGCGCGATCTGGGCGGTCTATCCGCCCAGTCAGTTTGTTCCTCCGAAAGTGACAGCCTTTGTCGATTTCCTGATTTCGAAATACGGCCGGCCACCTTACTGGGACACGGATTACAGGACCGCATAGAAGCCGAATTGCCGTGGCACCCGGAGACCTTGAAAGGCATGCGTATTTTTTGCGATAGTGTTCGCGCTTCAGTTGTCAAAGCCAAATGTCAAATGATGAAAATACTGACTGCCGTTTCAATTCTCGTTGTCTTCACCAATACCGTTGTTGCTCAAACCACCCTCTCACCGGAAGAGATCCGCGCAGTCCAGCAGAACCTGGACGACCTGGGCTATGATGTGGGCTCGACCAACGGCAATCTCGGCTGGAAGACATTCGTTGCCATCGGCCAGTATCAGCAAGACTGGCAACTACCGATCACCAGCATGCTTGACGCAGAACTCGTCGAGAGACTTGCGGGAAAGCATCCGGACACCATGGCAAGGTGGCAGGACCTTGAAAACCGGGACTGCGTTGTCTGGAACGAGTCTCCTCGTCCGAGGGAAACAATGACCTGGACAGGGACGTGCGAAAACGGCAAGGCGTCGGGAGAGGGGAGGTTGGAAACGGACTACATCACCTTGGGAAAAACGGAAGGGGACAGTTACGAAGGAGCAATCAAAGCGGGACATTTGCACGGAAAGGGCATCTACACGTGGTTCGACGGCACGACCCTGGAAGCCACATTCGTAGACGGTCTTGCAAGCGGGAGCGGTGTCTACTCGTCAGGAGACGGGGTTCGCTACGAGGGTGAATTCGAAAACGATCGTTTTGACGGCAAAGGCGTTCTTACCTTCGCAAACGGGAACCGGTATACCGGCCATTTTGAGGACGGGGACTTCAGTGGACACGGCTATTTCCGATGGGTCGATGGAAACAGCTACGAAGGGGAGTACAGCAAGGGCGAACCGCACGGGTTTGGAGTGTACTTTTCCCAGGATGTCGAGGTCTTGCGCGGGACATGGGAGAACGGCTGCCTTCGCGTGGACAATCATTACAGCGCTATTGGAACAACACGTAAGGCCTGTGGTTTCAAATAGGGTCGTCTCCCCGGGAGGGCGTGTTTAGGAAACCGCTTCCGATTTGCGCGATCCGTATCGGGACCTGTCCCGTCGACAACGGCATTTGCAATCGCTGACAGCCCTGCTGGCGCAACCGCATTGCGCCGGGTTCACTGGGGACAAAAGCCATGAATGTCGGTACTTTCCGGTTCTCAATGAAGGAAAAAGCTTCTAGAAGCGGACACAACAACAAGCGCATCGGGTGCATTTCGGGCAAGTGCGTCGCCTGGATGAAAGAGCCGATGTCCGGGCCGTTGTCCCGAGCCACCTGTTCTGAAAGCGGATAGAAGAATGTCGATAGTCGATTCAGTCACCAAGGCCATGGTCCCGATCCATCGGGAAGGCTGGCCTTTCATTGCGATCGCACTCGTGGCGACGGTGGTGATCGGTTATTTCATCAGCCCCCTGTTCTGGATCGGTCTGCTGCTGACAGGGTGGGTCTGCTATTTCTTTCGCGATCCGCAGCGGGTCACGCCTGTCGGCGACGGTCTGGTGATCTCACCGGCGGACGGTATCGTCAGCCATGTCGGCCTGGCGCGCCCGCCAGTGGAACTGGAGCTGGGAAGCGAGCCGCTGATGCGCGTTTCGATCTTCATGAACGTGTTCAACTGCCACGTGAACCGCGCCCCTTTCGGTGGCAAGGTTCTCAGGGTCGCCTACAGGGCCGGCAAGTTCCTGAACGCGGAACTCGACAAGGCAAGCGAGGACAACGAACGCAACGGCCTCGTGATCGAGGCGGGAGACACGCGGATCGGTGTGGTCCAGATTGCCGGCCTGGTTGCCCGCCGTATCGTCTGTTTCGTACGTGAGGGGGAAAACCTCTCCACGGGTGAGCGCTTCGGCCTGATCCGTTTCGGCTCGCGGCTCGACGTCTATTTTCCCGCCGGCACGCAGGCGAAAGTGGCGCTCGGCCAGACCATGATCGCGGGCGAGACGGTGCTGGCCGACCTGACTGAGCCCCAGGGCGCGGCGCAAACGCTGACCCGTGTGAGCTGAGGACGCCGTGACCCAGACCCCCGATCCCGTCAAGGACAGGAAAGACCGGCCTCCGCGTTTCCGCAGGGTGCCGCTCCGGCTGATCGTTCCCAACATGGTGACATTGCTGGCGCTGTGCTCCGGCTTGACCGCTGTCCGCATGGCCTTCGAGGAACGCTGGGAATTCGCGGTCGGCGCCGTTCTGGTCGCGGCTGTTCTCGACGGACTGGACGGCCGGGTCGCGCGGATGATGAAGGGCACCTCGCGCTTTGGCGCGGAACTCGACTCCCTGTCGGATTTCGTCAATTTCGGTGTGACGCCCGCCCTGATGCTTTACCTCTGGATCCTGAAGGATGCAGGCAATCTGGGGTGGATCGCGGGCCTGATCTTTGCCATTTCCGCGGCGTTGCGCCTGGCGCGCTTCAACGTGGCGCTGGATGATCCGGACAAGCCGGCCTGGGCATCCCGTTTCTTCACGGGCGTTCCGGCACCGGCCGGTGCGCTCACGGTGCTGTTGCCGCTCTATCTTGATTTCCTTGGCCTGTTCCCGCACTGGTTTGCCGACGAGGCCTTCGTCGCCGCCTATACGATTGCCATTGCCTTCCTGCTGATCAGCCGCCTGCCGACCTTTTCGGGCAAGACCCTCGGCACAAGGGTGCGCCGCGACTACGTGCTGCCGCTGTTCGTCTTTGCGGTGCTGATCGTCGCGCTGACCGTCAGTTATCCGTTCCGCATGCTTGCCGGCGGCGCCGTGCTCTACCTGTTGTCGATCCCGTTTTCCTGGCGTGCGCATCGCAAGCTGGTCCTTGCCGACACGAACATGGGCCTCGATGACGACGGTGACGAATGCGACACCGATCTTGACGATCTTGCCGACCGGGACAAGGACCACGGCGGGTAGACGCCAACTGGCGGCCTCGCAAATCGGGTTTCTGCAGCCGTTTTTCTGGTTCACTTAGATCTCCTCAACAATTCGAGGAGACAGACCATGTTGCATGGAAAGACCATACTGATCACCGGTGCCAGCAGCGGCATCGGCGCCGCGGCTGCGCGCATTCTGGCAGAAGCCGGGGCCAATCTCATGCTGGCAGCCCGGCGTGAAGACAGGCTGAAGGCTGTCCGGGACTCTTTGCCCAATGCCTCCAACAGGATCGCGCTGTTTGTCGGGGACGTCACCGACACGGGTTTTTCGGAAAATTCCGTCAAGGCCACGCTTGATGCCTTCGGCGGACTGGACGGCGCCTTCAACAACGCAGGCACGATTGGCGAGATGGGGCAGGTTCCGGACATGAGCCTGGAAACCTGGAACCAGGTGGTTGCCACCAATCTCGACAGCGCATTCCTGGCCGCGAAATACCAGATCCCGGCAATGCGGGCCCGCGGCGGCGGCTCGATCGTGTTCACGTCGTCCTTTGTCGGGCACACGATAGGATTTCCCGGCATGGCGGCCTATGCCGCCGCGAAGGCAGGCCTGATCGGATTGACCCAGGTATTGGCCGTGGAGCACGGCCCGGAAAACATCCGGGTGAATGCCTTGCTGCCGGGCGGGACCAGGACCGCAATGGCGGGCGATGATCCGGCCTTTCACGAATATATTTCCGGTCTGCATGCCCTCAAGCGCATGGCCGAACCGGAAGAAATCGCCCGGGCTGCCGAGTTCTTGCTGTCCGATGCCGCTTCGTTCGTCACCGGATCAGCCATGCTGTGCGACGGCGGCAACTCGATCTCGAAAGGGTAAAGAGCGGTTTCCGGCCTGTTGTCATCTCCGCGAAAGCGGAGACCCGGGATCCCGCATAACGGATTGTCTGCATTGCTGCCGGTGCCCGGGAGTCCCGGGTCCCGGCTCTCCGCTACGCCTTGGCCGGATTGACAACAGAGGGGAGACACGTGCGGACGAAACGCAACCCCCGTATCAAACCGGCCTCTTGCGAATGAACATCTGCTCCGTGACCGCCTTGCCCCATTGGTCGCCGACATACTCGTCTGCCAGCACGAAGCCGTTTTTCTCGTAGAGAGCGCGTGCGGCGTCCAGGCCTTTCAGGGTCCACAGGTGGATCTCGTCAAAGCCGTGCCGGTCGCAATGGTCCAGCGCCTTGCCCAGAAGGATCTTGCCGAGCCCCTTGCCGCGCAGGCTTTCCGACAGGATGAACCAGCGCAGATGGGCAATCTTGCCGCCGAGATCCTCGCCGTCGATGGTGAGCGAGCCGATGACCTCGCCGCTGTCGACGACACTCCAGCTGTTGTTTACCTGATTGCCGACCCTCGGCATGAACTCGGCCATCGCCTTCCCAACGACGCTCTCGAAGGTCGGCCCCATGCCAACGATATGGCCATGGGTGCGGCCATGCATGGCGGCAATGTCGCCAATCATGCCGGTCTGGTACCCTTCGACGATCTCGAACGCCGGGGCCTGAGGCGGTACGGGCGCGGTGTATCCGCCTGCAGGCTCAGCGAGGGCTTCGGCATAGGCGGTCATGGAGTTGGCGATCGTTTCGGCGCGGTCGCCCTCGATCCGGGAAAGCGCCCCGCGGGCCTGGTCGTCACCGAACCTGTCGATCTTGGCGAAGGTCTCCCTGCCGGCCTCCGTCAGGCTCAGGCCGAAACTGCGTCCGTCGGTCTCGGAGCGTGTCTGGACGATGTCGCCGCGGGTTTCGAGCGACTTGAGCAGGCGGCTGACAGTCGATTTCTCCAGCTTCAGTTTGGCCGACAGGTCCTTGGCGGTCATGCCGGGATGAAGGCCGATCTCCATGATGGCGTGAACGCCCGAACCGGAGAGATCCGTACCGGCGACAGCCTTGTCAAGGAAACCGAACTCCCGGACCATCTGGCGGGACGCGGCTCGAATCTCGTTTACGAGGGCGGATGAGGGTGTGGTCATGTCAAAACTCATATAGTTGTATAATGCAACTATATGAGTTTCGGTGTGGAGTGCCAAGGGGGATGCAAAACAAAATGTCTTCCCGGTAGGGCAGGGCGGATGACGTAATCCTGTTCGGAGTGGTGATAAGGCGCGTCAAACACCTCGTGTCATCCCCGACAAGCGAAGCGCGATCGGGGACCCACTCGTTTCCAGAGCAGATGATGGAGGCAGGGTGGTGTGGAAACCTTCGGCCCAATCCGGCAGATCAAGCCAGCTGAGACGTGGATTGGGTCCCGGCTCAAGGCCGGGATGACCTCAGTGGGTAGCCGAACTCTTTTTGAAAAGGTGGACTTTTGGATGCTGCACCCAAACAAAAAGGCCGCCGAAAACGGCGGCCTCTTGTTGGAGGAATGGAAACTCATTCCGCGGCGTGCGGCAGTTCCTCCTGCGGGGGGGCTTTGGGCACCGACGGCTTTGGCATCGAAACCACCTTGGCCGCCGGGCGCTCCTGTTCCTGTTGCGGGTCGGTCCATTGGGCGTCCTGGTCTCCCGCAGTTCCCATGGCAACGGCCGGTGTGTGCCGGAAGTATCCGACCACGCTCCAGAAGGACTTTGACCAGACGCTCGGCAGCGCGATCATGACCGGGATCATCAACAGCGTCAGCAAGGTCGAGAAGGCAAGACCCGAAATCACGGCTGTGGCAAGCTGTACCCACCAGACGGCCGTGATGCCGCCATAGGTGACCACCTGATTGAAGAAATCGAAATTGATCATGGTGGCCATCGGAACCAGACCGGCAATGGTCGTGATCGTGGTCAGCAGGATCGGCCGGATACGCTGGGCGGAGGTTTTCAGGATCGCGTCCAGCGGTTCAAGGCCGTCATGCAGGAACCGGTTGTAGGTGTCGATCAGGACGATCGCGTTGTTCACCACGATCCCGGCCAGCGCCACCACCCCGGTCCCGGTCATGATGATCGAGAACGGCTGGTTGGTCAGCAGCATGCCGAGCAGCACGCCGAACGCCGACAGGACCACCGTCGAGAGCGTCAGGAAGGTCTGGTAGAACGAGTTGAACTGCGTCAGCAGGATCAGGAACATCAGGAACAGCGAGGCGACCATGGCCTTCATCAGGAATTCGAACGATTCCTGCTGATCCTCGTCCGCGCCGCGGAACTTCAGGAAGACGTTGGACGGCCATTCCTGGCTGTCGAGCCATTTCTGGACCTCGGCAACCTGTTCCGTCGGGTTGGACCCGCTTTCCGGATTGACGCCCGCCTTGACATACATGGAGTAGAAACCGTCACGGCGAACGATTTCCGAGACCTTCTGGGACGGTTCGCGGCTGACGAAATTCGCCATCGGCACCAGGCCCAGGTCCGTCTGCAAGCGCAGTTGGTCGAAACGGTCGATGGTGCGCTCGTTCTCAGGAAGGCGGACACGGATATCTACCTCGTCCTCGCTGTCGCCGGGCCGGTAGGTGCCGATCAGGACACCGTTGGTGACCAGCTGGACCATGTTGCCGACGGAGGCGATATGCGCCTTGTAGCGGCCTGCCTGTTCCCGGTCGATGGAGATCTGCCATTCGATGCCGGGCAGGGGACGGTCGTCTTCCTGGTCGACCAGCGTTTCCATGCCGTCGATATGGGCACGGACGCGGGCAACCGCGGCGACCATGTCGTCATAGTCGGTCGACTTGATTTCCAGCTGCACATCCTTGCCGGTGGGCGGACCGCCTTCGATCTTGCGGGTTTCCACCTTGATGCCCGGGATGTCGGACGTCGCGGCGCGGATATCGGCGAAGATTTCCTTGGCCACGCGCCGGCAGCAGAAATCCGCGAGCTCGATATTGATCTCGCCCATGACATCGGCCGGCTTGTCCTGAACGTCGCCAACGGACGGACCTCCGGACGACCCGCCGGGCGTGAACGCGTTGGTGATGACGTTGTCGACACCCGGGATCGTCATGAGCTTGTCTTCGACCTGGACCACCAGGTCGCGCGCCTCGGCGGCGGACATGTTGCCCCGCCCGGAGACCAGCACGACCGCCTGCTCGGGTTCTTCCTCGATGAAGAATTCGACACCGGTCGGATTGGACGCGAAACTGACAAAGATCGCACCGCAGGTTCCGACCAGCAGCAGGATGGCGGCGACATTGCCCACCGGATTGCCGGCGAACAGCTTCAGGACCCGGACATAAATTCCGGTGAAGCCGCTGACCTTTTTGACGTCGAAGGCTTCCGTTCCGGAGAGTGCGGCTGCTTCGGCGCGTTCCTTTTCGGCCCGTATCGCGGCGCGGGCCTGCGACCAGCGCACGAACGGGCGCAGGACGCGATAGGCACTGTAGCCGGTCACCAGGAATATGGTGATTGCCACGAGCACCGTGGCCGGAATGATTGCGGCCGCCGGAACGATGCCGGCAAGCGCTGCGGGAACGAACGGACCGGCCCCGACGACCACGGCGAAGGTCAGGGCAACCACAAGCGCCATTAACAGTGCCGCGTGCCGGCTCATCCAGTGCGACATCTGCGCGAAGATGCCGCCGGTCACCGGCAGGAACACCATCGCCGTGAACAGCGAGGCGCTCAGGACGATGATCACCATGATCGGCAGATAGCTCATGAACTCGCCGGCGACACCCGGCCACAGCAGCATCGGCAGGAACGCGACCAGCGTCGTCGCCGTGGACGAGACGATCGGCCAGAACATCAGCCGCGCGGCTCGGATATAGGCCTCGCGGTCCTTCATGCCCTCGTGGATTTTGCGGTCGGCATATTCGGTCATCACGATGGCGCCGTCGACGAGCAGGCCGACGGTGAGCACGAGGCCGAACATGACCATGTTGTTGACCGTCTGGCCGATGCCGCCGAGGATCAGGAAGCCGACCATGAAGGAGGTCGGGATCGCCAGGCCGACCAGCAGGGCCGAGCGCAGGCCGAGCGCGGCCAGCACAAGGATCATCACCAGGAAGATCGCGGTCAGGATCGAGGACTGCAGCGAGCCCAGAACCTCGTAGATGTTGTTGGACTGGTCCAGCATCATGTCGACGCGGATCGTCTCCGGCCAGTCCTTCGAGGCATTCTCGACGACCGCGCGCACTGCGGCGTTGTTCTCGATGATGTTGGTGCCGATGCGCTTGACCACCTGGAGCGCAATCGCCGGATTGCCATTGACGCGCGTATAGGCGTTGGCGTCCTTGAATGTGCGGCGGATCTCCGACACGTCAGCCAGTGTGACAACGCCTTCGCCGCTCTGCTTTAGCGGCAGGGAGTAGACATCCTCGACGGTCTCGACGAGGCCGGGAACCTTGACGTTGAACCGTCCCTTGCCGCCATCGATGAAACCGGCCGGCACCAGCTGGTTGTTGAGCTGGAGCGTGTTGAGCAGCTCCTGCTGGGTGATGGCATAGGACTCCAGCCGTTCCGTGTCGATCAGCACCTCGAGCAGCTCTTCGCGGTGACCGGTCAGATCGGCCGAGCGCACGCTATCAATCGCCTCGATTTCGTCCTTCAGGCGTCGTGCATGCTGGTAGAGTGTGCGTTCCGGCACGTTGCCGGACAGGGCGACGATCATCGTCGGCGCGAGCGCGAAGTTCATCTCCGTGATCGTCGGCTCCTCGGCCTCGTCCGGAAGCTTGCTCTTCGCCTGGTCGACCTTGTCGCGCACATCCGCCAGCGCCTCGTCCTTGTCGAACGAGATGTCGAATTCCAGAACGATACCGGCGTGGCTTTCCGAGGCGATCGCGGTGATCTCCTTCAGGCCGTCCAGGCCGCGCAGCTCCGTTTCCATCGGCCGCACCAGCAGGCGCTCGGAATCTTCCGGAGAAATGCCCTGCTGCGTCACCGAAATGTAGAAGATCGGCAGGTCGATGTCGGGGCTGGCTTCCTTGGGAATGGAAATATATGTCGCGACACCGGCGACGATCAGCGCCAGCATCAGCACAAAAATCGTTTTCGGGCGCCGCAGGACGCCTTCGAGCATATCAATCATTGGCTCACCTCTGCCGTCTCGTAGACCGGTTCAACCAGTTCCCCATCCGAGACGTATTCCTGCCCAACGGTGATGGCGACCACTTCTTCCGGCAGCCCGCCGATCCACATTCCGTCCTGTTCGCCGCCCAGCACCTTGACCGGGTAGAAAACGGTCTTGTTGTTCTTGTCCACGGCGCGGATGCCGACCTGACCGGCATCGTTCAGCGTCAGGATCGCGGGCGAGATCTTGTGGGCTTTCTCCGACGGCAGCGGCAGCATGGTGACCGCCGTGACGCCATCGCGTGCCTTGCCGTCCGGGTTCGGCAGCTCGATCTCGATGCGGAAGGTGCGTGTGTCCGGATTTGCGGACGGCGAGATGTAGCGCACCTTGCCCTCGAGGGTTTCACCCGTGATCAGCTTCACCTTGGCCGGCATCTCGAGCGAAATCTGGCCGATGCTCAGTTCCGAAACCTGCCCGATGGCGATCATCGGATCTGAATTGACCACGGTGGCGCAAATGCCGCCGTTGTTGAGCTGAGCACCGACATCGGCCATCGGGCTTTCGATGACCCCGTCGATCGGCGACCGGATGATGGTCCGTTGCAGTTCGGCCTCGGCTTCCTTCAGGCGGGCCTTGGCGGCATCAAGCTGTGCCTGCAGGGCGGCCACACGGGTCTGGGCCGTGAAGCCCTTGCTGTTCAGCTTGGTCGCCGCTTCATGATCGAGTTCGGCCTGCGCCAGCGCGGCCTTGGCTTCCAGGATGCTCGCCTCGCGCGTGCCTTTATCCAGCACGCACAAAACGTCTCCGGCCGCGACCTTCGCGCCTTCGCGCGCCGGGCGTTCGATGACATCGTCGGTGGTCTGGGAGCGCACGGCGACCTTGGCTTCGGCCTCTGTCCGGCCCCGGACCTCGAGAACAGCCTGGCGATCCTGCGCCACAAGACGCCTTACCTGGACCCGGAAGGCTTCCTTGGCGGCCTCGCTGACACGCAAGGCCGGCGGCGGAGTGGCATGTTCACTGTCGCCGACACCGCCGATCACGGTGGTGCCGCTGTACATCCAGAAGCCGATGCCGGCTGCGAGGCCGGCGGCCAGGATGTAGGAAAATTTCACGCGCATTCTGTCAAACTCCAAGAAACGTCAGGCCTACTCGGCGGCCGCCGGGAGGGGGCGGGCCGCGTCTTCGGCGATCTTGATCAGGGCCTCGCCGTGCTCTTCCAGATGGGCGAGGGTAAATTTCATGCAGGCTATGCCGTATTCCCGGGTCCAGCTGGACCCGGGATGCGAACATTGCTGTTGCTGTTCGCAATCCGTGAGCAGGCGCAGCTCTTCCTGCACCTGGGCCTTGCGGCGTTCCAGCGCCCGGCGAATGACGTCGGGGGGCAGCTGTGCCGCATTGAGCGCAATCAGGAGGAAAGGGGATTTGAAGGTGTCGGGTGCCTGAGGTTCGCACAGGGAACTGATGAACTCGGTCCGGCCGGCTTCCGTGATCGAATAGACCTTGCGCGCGGGTTTACCCGCCTGGGGTTCTTCGCGCACGGTGACCATGCCTTCGGCTTCCAGCCGCGCAAGCGCGGGGTAGATCGATCCGAAACTGGCGTCTTCGAAATAGCTGAAGCGCCCCTCGGTGGATTCCTTACGGATCTCGTATCCGGTGGCATCCCCGAAGGACAGGATCGCTAGGCAAAGGCTTCGTACGCTCATCGGTGTCTCCGGCCGGAAGCGTCCTTCCGGCGTGACCGGCTTCTCCAACGCCCGCGCGAGCATATTTGCGCAAGGGGGCATTGTCAGAAGTGTCATATGCTGGGTCGATATATCGAACAAATATATATAGTGTCGGTATAGATCAAGAGTGCGTTGCACAAAATTTTTCAATTGATGAACAGAATCTCATCTTTCAATTCGCAATGGATTACCCGTTTAATTGACAGGTTGTTGGGTTGGCGGAAACAGGTCTAGGCTGGTCCGGCTATTGTCGCACTTATCGTCAGGGGAGGGCCGGATGGCCAAACCGAAAAACCGTTTGTATCGCATGGCTCTGCCGAAGGATCCTCTGTTCAGGCTCCTGGTGATCAACGGCCTTGCTGGCATTGGCATCGCCGGTCTCGTGATGGGCGGTATTTTCGCGGCCAATATCGGAAATCTCAGGGTGCTCGTGCTGTCCTCGGAGAATCCCGTCCTGCCGGTCGTCATGCTCGCCTTTGCATTGGTAATCACGCTCGGATCTGTCGTGATCGGCTCTGCGATCATGTTGCTGGGGGAAAGCGGCCGGGGCGGCGGAAGGTCAGGCGGACGGCGGCGAAAGGTGTTCGCAGGCGAGTTGAAACCAATTCCGGTGATCGTCCCGGCACAGCAGAGGCGTGGACTATACCGCTAAGGGCCGGAAACAGCGCGCATTGAGCGCGCAGGGGTCATCGCAGGCTGTTCTGAATATGAACGTTGGTGCGGGCAAAACTGTCCTGTTTTGGCCCCAGCGCCGCGAAAAGCGTCATGGCGACAGCGGTCAATAGAAGCAGCAATCCGGCGGACGAGAGTTTCATCTCCTCGGTCCTTTTCATCATGGCGGCCTCCGTTTGCGATGAGGGCTTGTACACTCACAGGCTCTAAGGCCCCGGTAACACGTCTTGTAAAATTTTACGGACCCGCATTTGTGACAATCACGCAAGCGGAAACGCGAGGGATGAATGCCGTAGCGTCACGGTTGTGATCGGGCAGATCAGGGGACGATTTCCGCAGCGAATTAACCAACTTGCTAAAAATTGGCCTTCAGAACCAGCTGTATCGGTTGCGGTAGCAGGAATGATCTTATACGACCAAGGATAGGTTAAATAATTGTTAACCAAATCTTGGGGTTGTAATGCGTTTTTTCAATAGAAGTTTCCACATATATGTTTTTTCTCTGGTTTCCCTTCTGTCGGCGGTCTGGGTCGCCAACAATCCGGAACGAACAGTGCAACTGGTGCGGCAGTTGGTTGAAGACGCGGTCGAGCTGAAGCAGCTCGCGGAAGGTGTCTATCGGGAAGTTGGTCAGGTGAACTGGCAAACGGCCTCCGAGGAGGCGGTAACCATCTTTGTCGCGGCCTTGCGCATGCCGACAATGCTGTTTGAACGGTTGGCGGAGAAGATCGAGAACGTCGAAACGGACATCAAGCAGCGCCAGAGGGTCGATGCCTCCGGCGCCGGGGCGGACCGGCGCGCGAAAGACGTGGTTCTGTCCGCGAACGGTTTCGACCATGTGCGGAGACGGGACACGGAATCCCGGTCTCCACTGACCTGATCCAGTCGGTCAGACCGCGGCGAGGGCGATCGCAATGCCCTGGCCGACACCGATGCACATGGTCGCCAGCGCCAGCTTGCCGCCGCGTTTCTTCAATTCCAGTGCTGCCGACCCGGTTATCCGGGCTCCCGACATGCCCAGCGGATGGCCCAGGGCAATCGCGCCGCCATTGGGGTTGACGAAATCTGCCTCCTCGGGCAGGCCGAGATCGCGCATGACCGCAATCGCCTGAGCGGCGAAGGCCTCGTTGAGTTCGATGACATCGAACTCGGACAGCACGAGACCGTATTGGGCACACAGCTTTCGTGTTGCCGGAGCCGGTCCGATCCCCATGATCCGGGGTGGCACACCGGCGGTCGCCCCGCCTATGATGCGGGCAATCGGGTTGAGATTGTGCTTCTCGACCGCGGCTTCGGACGCGACAAGCAGCGCCGCGGCGCCATCGTTGACACCCGAGGCATTTCCGGCGGTCACCGAGCCGTTTTCGCGGAAGGGGGCCTTGAGACCGTTAAGCTGCTCGAGCGTGGTGCCCGCACGGGGATGTTCGTCCTTGTCGACAAGGACCGGGTCGCCCCTGCGCTGCGGAATCATGACCGGAACGATTTCCTCGGCAAGACGTCCGTTTTCCTGTGCAGCGACCGCGCGTTGCTGGCTGCGCAGCGCGAAGGCATCCTGGTCCGCCCGGGAAATCGAGAAGTCCGCGGCAACATTTTCCGCGGTTTCCGGCATGGAATCGATACCGTACTGGTCTTTCAGAAGCGGGTTGACGAACCGCCAGCCGATGGTCGTGTCATAAATCTCCGCATTGCGCGAAAAGCCTGTGTCCGCCTTCGGCATCACGAACGGGGCCCGTGACATGCTTTCCACACCCCCGGCAATCGCTAGGTCGATCTCGCCGCTCTTGATTGCCCGTGCCGCCGTGATCAGGGCATCCATGCCCGAGCCGCAGAGCCTGTTCAAAGTCAAGCCCGGCACTGTTTCCGGCAGGCCTGCAAGCAGTGAAGACATGCGGGCGACATTGCGGTTGTCTTCACCTGCCTGGTTGGCGCAACCGTAGAAGACATCGTCAACAGCGGTCCAGTCGGTATCCTGATTGCGCTCCATCAGGGCGCCGATCGGAATTGCGCCGAGGTCGTCCGTGCGCACCGCCGACAACTTGCCGCCATAGCGGCCAATCGGCGTGCGGACATAGTCGCAGATATAAACGTGGTGCATGGTTCCTCCCAGACCGTCGCGCGTTGCCAGACCGTCGCGCGTTGACAGACCCTTGCGGGCGCCTCGCCCGGGATCGCGGCAAGTCTTGCCGGATTTCGATGGATAAGGCAAGACGTGTCACAGAAATGGCGTGTTGGTCAGTTTTTTTGTGACGGATCCGGGTGGCGGACGATATCGTCCTCGGCCAGATAGGTGCCGGACTGGATTTCGATCATCCTGACCGGGATCTTGCCCGGATTGTGCAGGGTGTGCAGGGCGCCGAGAGGCACGTAGGCGGACTGGTTTTCGCTGAGCAGCGATGTCTTGCCGTCGATCGTGATTTCCACGGTGCCGGAGACAACGACCCAGTGTTCGGCCCTGTGCAAATGATTCTGCAGGCTGAGGCGTTTGCCGGGTTTGATCAACATCGACTGTACCGCGAACCGGTCACCGGCATTGATCCGCTCGGTGTAGCCCCAGGGCTTGTAGGCGCGCGGGTGCCGGTCAACCTCGTGGCGTCCCTCCGATTTCAGTTGTTCCACCACGGTCTTGACCTCCTGCGAGGCGTCCTTGTGCGCAACCAGAACGCTGTCGGTGGTCGCGATCACCATGACGTTCTCAAGTCCGATCACCGAAACAAGACCGCGTTCGGCGAAGGCAAGGCAGTTGCTGCTGTCCAGGAACCGGGCGTCCCCGAGCGCGCAATTGCCGCTGTCGTCCTTGTCGAGCACCGCCCAGATGGCAGACCAGGATCCGAGATCATCCCAATCCGGGGCAACCGGTGCGCAGGCGACATTCGCAGCCTTCTCCATGATCGCGTAGTCGATCGAGATATTGTCCAGGTTTGCAAAGGCCGCCTCGTCCAGGCGTGTAAAATCCAGGTCGCCATGACGGGTTTCCATGACCGCGACAATGTCCTCGTAGAGCGCCGGCTGCAGCTGCCTGAATGCGTCGATCATCGTTTTTGCAGAGAAAAGGAAAATGCCGGCGTTCCAGAAATATCCGCCGTCTTCAAGGAAGCTTTCGGCAGTGGCCAGATCCGGTTTTTCGACAAAGGCCTCCACGGGGCGAACCGCTTCGCTGCCGGCGGCGACCCGGATATAGCCGTAGCCCGTGTTGGGCTCGGTCGGCTGGATGCCAAACGTGACGATCTGTCCGTTCCGGGCGGCCGGTTCTGCGGCCCTGACCGTCTCGAGAAAGACCTCTTCCCTGCCGATGAGATGGTCTGAGGGCAGCAGCAGGACCAGGGCCTCGGGGTCGGTCTCTTGCGCGATCATCGCGGCCATCAGGGCAGGGGGAGCGGTGTTGCGGCCGACGGGTTCCAGGAGAATCAGCTGCGCCGCCTTGCCGAGTTCCGACATCTGCTCGCCGATCAGGAACCTGTGCGCATTGCTTCCGATCACGATCGGGGCAGCAAAATCCGGATGATCGATCCGGCGGCATGTTTTCTGGAAAAGGCTTTCCCCGCCGAACAGGGGCAGAAACTGCTTCGGCCTGTCGGTGCGCGACAGTGGCCAGAGGCGGGATCCGACCCCGCCGGACAAAATGCAAGGAAAAATCATGGTTTGGTACCTGTGCTGCCGCTTTGGCGCCGATTCCGTTCATCTCGAGGGTCCGGTCAGTGTGGAGGACCATTGGGACGGTTGCAAGCAGGGCACCGGACGGCTACATATGTAATAATGTAACGTACTTGATCTTGCGCTGTTGGCGCTAAGCAGGCTTTCAAAACCATGACAAATCCGGGATCCGGGCTGGTCCGGCTGGACCGAGCAGGCATACGCAAAGGCGATCAGTGGCTGGTGCGAGGTGTCGACCTGACGGTCTCTCCGGGCGAGATCGTGACCCTTATCGGCCCGAACGGATCGGGTAAATCGACAACGGCCAAGCTCGCTCTCGGCATCTTGAAGCCGACGGAAGGGCGCGCGGACCGCCGGCCCGGCCTCAAGGTCGGTTATGTCCCGCAGAAACTTGCGATCGACTGGACCCTTCCGCTGACCGTCGCGCGGTTTCTGCGCCTGACCAATCCTCTGAGCGACGCCGACTGCAAGGCAGCGCTTTCCCGTACAGGTGCCGAACGTCTTTTCGGTTCCGAGGTCCGCGCATTGTCGGGTGGCGAGCTGCAACGGGTCATGCTGGCGCGCGCCATCGCGCGCAATCCGGACCTGCTGGTGCTCGACGAACCCGTTCAGGGTGTCGATTACTCCGGTGAAATCGCGATCTACGATCTCATCAGCGACATCCGCGGCACGCTTGGCTGCGGCATCCTGATGATCTCCCACGATCTGCATGTTGTCATGGCACAGGCCGATCAGGTGATCTGCCTCAACGGTCACGTCTGCTGCCGCGGAACCCCCTCGGACGTCAGCCAGGACGACAGTTACCATGCGCTGTTCGGGACCCGCCGAAACTCCGCGCTTGCCGTCTACGAGCATCATCACGACCATGTGCATCTGACGGACGGCAAGGTGAGGCACACGGACGGGTCCGTGTGTTCCTCCTGCGCCGGCGAGCATCATGACCACGGCGGAGACGGCCACATTCACGAGGGGCGTTCAAACCAGGATGGACTGCGCGATGCTGGATGATTTCTTTGTCCGCGCCCTGGTTGCCGGGATTGGTGTTGCCCTTGTTGCCGGCCCGCTGGGCTGCTTCATCGTCTGGCGGCGGATGGCCTATTTCGGCGACACGCTGTCCCATGCCGCCTTGCTGGGCGTCGCCCTGTCCCTGCTGCTGAACATCAACACCATGGTCGCGGTCGGGGGCGTGTGTCTCATCCTTGCGGCGCTGCTGATCATGCTTCGGCGGCGCGACACGCTGTCTTCCGATGCCATACTCGGGCTCCTGTCCCATTCGGCGCTCGCTCTCGGGCTCGTCAGCCTGGCGTTCATGACCTGGGTCAGGATCGATCTGCTCGGGCTGCTGTTCGGCGATATTCTTGCCGTGACGCGCCTGGATATCGTCCTGATCTACTGCGGCGGCGCCGTGGTTCTGGGCCTGCTGGCGCTGATCTGGCGGCGCCTGTTCGCAGCCACGGTCAGCCCGGACCTGGCAGCCAGTGAGGGGCTGCGCCCGGAGCGCACGGAACTGGTGTTCATCCTGCTGACCGCCATCGTCATCGCCATATCGCTGAAGGTCATCGGGGCACTGCTGATCACCGCACTGCTGATCATTCCGGCCGCGGCCGCGCGCCGCGTGTCAGGCTCACCGGAACAGATGGCGGTCATTGCCGCCTTGACCGGAGCTGCCGCGGTGGCTGGCGGCCTCTACACGTCCCTGCACTATGACACGCCCTCGGGCCCGTCGATCGTGGTTGCGGCAATGGTGCTGTTCATCATCAGCCTTGTTCCCGGGGGGCAAATCGTGAGAAGGCTGAGTCAGTCGTCGAAAGGAGACCGTCCGTGAATGCTCAGGCCCATCCCGACCTGACGAAAAACCAGTCCCTGGTCTTCGGGTCACTTTCCGATGCGGACGGTCCGCTGACCGCCTACGCGATTCTCGACCTGCTGCGCGACAGCGGCTTCCGGGCGCCGCTGCAAGTCTACCGGGCTCTGGACAAGCTCGTGGAATATGGCCTGGTTCACCGCCTGGAAAGCCTCAATGCCTTCGTCGCCTGCTCTCACAAGGGGTGCGCCGGTCACGGTGCGGCGGCCTTTGCGATCTGTGAGAAATGCGGACTGGTCAGCGAATTCACGCCGGACAAGGCCATTGCCTGCCTGGAGGAATGGACCAGGGAGGAGGGCTTCCACCTCTCCAGAACCACGATCGAGCTGCGCGGCACCTGCCAGGCCTGCGCCGCGGCCTAGGGGCAGGCCCCTGGACCGGGACAAAACCGCTCCAATCGCTGTCGACGGTTGAGACCGCTCCAGCCCGAAGGCTTTTCACGCCATGCGAACCGGAATGGTCTAAACTGGTCCGTGAGCGAACAGGAGACGCCAATGGCAGATGTTCTCGGTATCGGCATCATCGGATGCGGCAGCATTTCGAAAACCTATCTGGACCTGGCCCCCGGTTTTGCCGGTCTCGACATCCGTGCCTGTGCGGACCTGAATGCAAATGCCGCGAAAACGCGGGCGCGGGAATATGGCATTCGCGCCGAAACAGTGCATGATCTCCTCCTTGCCGAGGACATCGATCTCATCGTCAACCTGACTGTGCCGGACGCCCACTACCTGGTGTCTCACGAAATTCTCGTGCACGGCAAACATGTCTATTCCGAAAAGCCGCTGGCGCTGTCCTTGCGCGACGGGCAGGCGCTGAGCGATCTGGCCCACAGGAAAAACCTGCTGGTCGGCTGTGCGCCGGACACTTTCCTGGGAGGTGCGCAGCAGGCGGCCAGGCAGGCCATCGACACCGGCATGATCGGTGACGTTGTCGGCGGAACCTGTCATGTCATGAACCATGGCATGGAGCATTGGCATCCCAATCCGGACTTCTTCTACAAACCGGGGGGCGGGCCGGTACTCGATCTCGGGCCCTATTACATCGCCAGCCTCGTCAACCTCATCGGGCCGGTCAAACGGGTCGGCGCGTTGTCGTCCGCCGCGTTCAAGTCCCGCACGATCGGAAATGGCACGCGTCACGGCGAACGCATCAGTGTCGAGACACCCACCACCATCCACGCCCTTCTGGAATTCGAGAGCGGTGCGACGGTGACACTGACCGCAAGCTGGGATGTCTGGGCACACGGGCATGCGCCGATGGAGCTTTACGGCACCAAGGGCACGCTTTTCCTGCCCGATCCCAACTTTTTCGGAGGGGAAGTGACCCTGGCGGAGCCTTCGGGCGAACGCCGGCACCTGAACGGCTCGGATCACCCGTTCGGCGTCGGCAATGTCGACGACCAGGGCGTGAAAAAGGCCAATTACCGGGCGGCGGGACTTGCGGACATGGCCCGGGCGATCCATGCCGGGGGAGACTACCGGTGTTCGCTCGACCGGGCGCTTCACGCCGTCGATGTCATGGTGTCCATTCTCAAGTCCGGTGAAACGGGAACGTTCGTGGACATCGAACACCCGGCGACCCGTCCGGAAACACTAGGACCCGCTGAGGCAGAACGGCTGTTGCGCTGAGGGCTGTTGCAGGGGCTGCTCGCGCCCCGTATGGTCCGCACGGTTGCAGGCGGTACAACCTGCGCCATGCCGCACGCGGGCATCCAGGGAGAGCGGAAATGGTTTTATTGATTGCCGGGCTGATCTTGTTTTTTGGCTCGCATGCCGTGCCGATGGCTCCGTCGGTGCGGGCCGGGTTGGTCTCGAAGCTTGGCGAGAATGGATACAAGGGACTGTTCACGCTGGTCTCCCTCGCGGGGCTTGGACTGACGATCTACGGATATGGCGTCGCGCGGTTCGACGGTTCGCCGCTCATCTACGATCCGCCCTTCTGGTTGCGTCATGTGACCATGTTGCTGATGGTCCCGGTGTTCATTTTCCTTGTGGCGGCCTACGTTCCCAGCCGGATCAGGAACACGCTGAAGCACCCGATGCTGGTGGCGGTCAAGCTGTGGGCGCTTGCGCATCTTCTTGCCAATGGGGATCTGGCATCCGTGCTTCTGTTCGGCGGTTTTCTTGCCTGGGCGGTGGTTGACCGGATCTCGGTGAAACGCCGCGGCCCGGGCGCCGGCCAGGTGGCCGCAGTGACGGGCGCGCCCGGCAAATATGCCGATATCGTCGTGATTCTGGTTGGGCTTGCCCTTTACGGCGTGTTTGTCTGGAAGCTGCATGTATGGCTGATCGGGGTCCCGGTGAGCTGAGCCGTTCAAAAGGCTCGAAAAAACCGCCGGAAATCGGTATTTCGCCAAAGATTGCCCCACTTGCGCCACGATGGACCGTTTTAAGCCCGATCAGGGAATTGCCCGAGGCGGATCAAATGGATAATGTGCGCCACTCGATAAGGGGCACTGCCCGGACAATTGAGCCGGGCCGAAGAAGTGAATGCAGGAAATAGACACGCATGTCTGACATTTTTCGTGAAGTCGATGAAGATATCCGCCAGGAAAAATACCGTCGGCTTTGGGACCGTTTCGGCCCCTGGGTGATCGGCGTTGCGGTCCTGATTGTCATCGGCACCGGTGGATACCGGGGCTGGCTCTATTGGCAGGAGCAGCAGTCCCAGAGCGCCGGGGACACTTTCTTCGATGCCATTCAGCTGTCGGAAGAAGGCAACTACCAGGAAGCCGCCGCGCTTTATGGCGAGCTGGAATCGGCGGTTGGCGGATACCCGGCGCTGGCCCAGTTGCGCCGCGCGACGGACCTCGCCAATGCGGGAGAAACCGGGGACGCGCTGGCGGAATTCGATGCCCTGTCGCGCGACAGTGGCCAGTTGGAAGCCGTCCGTGACATGGCTGCGCTGCGGGCCGCCTATCTTGCCGTCGATACGGAAGGATATGCCGCGATCGCGGATCGCGTCGAGCGTCTGACCGGGGAAACCAGCCCGTTTCGTTCGGCTGCACGTGAACTTCTCGCCCTCAGTGCCTGGAAAGACGGCAATGTCGACATGTTGCGCCAGTGGCTGACCGCTCTGGAGGAAGATGCCGAGACGCCGGTCGACGTGACCCGGCGTGTCGCCATCTTGCGGGACCTGATCCGGTCCAGGGAAGGCGAGGCCGTGCAGGACAGCTCCGCAGCAAGCCAGGCGGACAGCGAAGGAAGCAACCAGTGAGCTTTGTCACCGTTTCTCGCCGCAAGGGCGGATTGCTGGGCGTTGTTGCCTTGTCGCTCGCGTTGACCGGGTGTGGCTCCGTCAGTGACTTTGCCGGCAACTTGAACCCGTTCAGCCGGGAAAAGATCCTGCCTGGCGAGCGCCAGCCGGTCTTCGACAGCACGGATCCGGTAGCCTCTGCCCTGGGGCAGGCCGCAAAGGTGGGACCCGCGACCGGTGGCCAGACATGGACCACGGCGGGCGGCGGCTTGACCAATGACCCCGGCAATGTGGCGATCTCCGTTTCCGGCAACCGCGCCTGGCAGGCACGGGTCGGCGCGTCGGGCCGCGGACTTACGTCCGCCGCGCTCCGGCTGTCGTCCCGCCCGGTAAGCGATGGCAGCCGCATCTACGTTTACAAGCCCAATGGTGAAGTGGTTGCCCTGTCCACCGGTGGCGGCCGGCAATGGACACAGAACCTGCGGCCGGAAGGCGAACGCGACATCGGCCCGGGCGGTGGGGTCACCGTCGAAGGCGGTGTTGTCTATGCCGCGACCAGCTATCGACAGGTCGCAGCGCTCGAAGCCGGTTCCGGCCGGGAGATCTGGAAAGTCGATATCGATACGCCGGCTCGCGGCGCTCCCGTTGCAGGAGCGGGACACGTATTCGTCGTCTCGCAGTCCAACGAGGTCTATGCCCTGAACCAGTCCGATGGGTCGGTGGCCTGGTCCTATGCCGGCATCGAGGAGACCGCTGGTCTTCTGTCGGCGGCCAATCCGGCAATTTCCGGCAACCGGGTCATTGTGCCGTTCTCCTCTGGCGAGATCATGGCAATCAATATCAAGGATGGCGAGCCCGCCTGGATCGACGGCGTTACGCGCGGCGTCAGAACGCTGGCGCTGTCAGGCCTGGCAGATGTTTCCGCGAGCCCGGTGGTGGCCGGAAATACGGTCTATGCGACGGGGGTATCCGGGCGGACCGTTGCCGTCGACGCACGCACGGGCCAGCGCCGCTGGGAGCAGGATCTGGGCAGCGTGCACACGCCTGTCGTCTCCGGCAGCGCGCTGTTCATGGTTGACCTGGATGATCGCATGGTTGCGCTCAACCTGAAGAATGGCGAGACCCTTTGGGCTACGGCCTTGCCACGGCCCGAGAAAAAGAAGAAAAGGCGCAACTGGGCCGGGCCGATCCTGGCCAACGGTTCGCTGGTTGCCTTTTCAAGCGACGGACAGGTCGCCATCGTGGATGCGTCGTCCGGCAACACCATGTTGACCCAGCGCACCAATACCGATGTCTATGTCACGCCGATCGTGGCCGGTGGACGCGTGGTCGTCCTCACCGGGAATGACGGCGTCGCTGCCTTCAATTAGCATTCAGAGGCGGGCTCCAATCAGGCCCGCCTGTCAGGAGTTATCGCTGTGGGCGCCACTGTCGCCATTATCGGACGGCCGAATGTCGGCAAGTCCACGCTGTTCAATCGTCTGGTCGGCAAGCGTCTGGCCCTGGTCGACGACACGCCCGGCGTGACGCGCGACCGGAGACCGGGCGAAGCCCGTCTGGGCGACCTGCGCTTTACCATTATCGACACGGCCGGCCTGGAAGACGCGGAGCGCAGCACGCTGGAAGGGCGCATGCGCCGGCAGACCGAAGAGGCTATCCAGACGGCTGACGCGGTGCTGTTCGTCATCGATGCGCGCGCAGGGGTTACGCCGCTGGACGCACATTTCGCCGAAGTGGCCCGCAAGACCACCCGCCCGGTGATCCTGCTGGCCAACAAGGCGGAGGGGCGGGCAGGTCAAAGCGGCCTTTATGAATCCTATTCGCTGGGTCTTGGTGAGCCGATTGCAATCTCCGCCGAGCACGGCGAGGGACTTGCCGACCTCTATGACGCCCTGAAGCCGCATGTCGACCGTGTCACCGAAGAGGAAGAGGCGCGCCGGGACGAGGCCGTGACCAATGTCGATGTCGACGAGGACGGCGAGATCATCGACGAGGAGGATCCGGTTGGCACGAAGGAGCGCCCTCTCAGGGTCGCAATCGTCGGCCGGCCGAATGCGGGCAAGTCCACGCTGATCAACCGGATGCTGGGCGAGGACCGCATGCTGACCGGTCCCGAGGCCGGCATCACGCGCGATTCCATTTCCGTCGACTGGTCCTGGCGGGACCGGCACATCAAGCTGTTCGACACGGCGGGCATTCGCAAGAAGGCACGCGTGCAGGAGAAGCTGGAAAAGCTCTCCGTTGCCGATGCGTTGCGGGCGATCAAGTTTGCCGAGGTCGTCGTGATCACGCTGGACGCGACCATGTCCTTCGAGAAACAGGACCTGCAGATCATCGATCTGGTGGCGCGCGAAGGCCGGGCACTGGTCATCGCCATCAACAAGTGGGACCTGATCGAGGACCGTGAAGCTGCCTGGAAAAAGATCCGGGATGCCAACGAACGCTATTTCAACCAGATACGCGGCGTTCGTATCGCGACGCTGTCCGGGCTTCAGGGGCAGGGCATCGACCGGCTGGTCGAGAGCGTCTTTGACGCCTACGAGGCCTGGAACGCGCGCGTGTCCACCGCGAAGCTGAACCGCTGGCTGGACAAGGTCACGGCGAACCATCCGCCCCCGGCGGTCGCCGGCCGCAGGGTGAGGTTGCGCTACATGACCCAGCCGAAAACGCGCCCGCCGCATTTCGTGGCCTTCTGTTCGCGTCCGGAACAGTTGCCGGAGAGCTACACGCGCTACCTGGTCAATTCCCTGCGGGAGACGTTCAACATTCAGGGAACGCCCATCCGGCTGTCCTACCGCAAGGGCGAGAACCCCTATGCGCCCAGGAAAAAGAGAAAGATTCAGTAGCCGGAGCGTTGCCGTTCCGGAGTTTTGGGATGCGCGTGCTTCCGTCCAGGGAAGCTCGGCGCCCTGCACAGCCTTTGAAGGAGACGTGTTGATGTCGATGGAACGGCTTGATTTCGCCGTGGCCCTTGCCGAAAAAGCCGGGGAGCTGGGGCTCGATTATTTTCGCAAGCTGGACACCCTGACGGTCACGCGGAAGGGGCACCAGGATCTCGTCTCCGAAGCGGACCGCAATGTCGAAACGCTGATCCGCGAGGAACTTGCCAAGGCCTATCCGGAAGACGGGATTCTCGGTGAGGAACACGGCATGGAGGAAGGCGCGTCCGGCTATACCTGGGTCACGGATCCCATCGACGGCACCGCCAATTTTGTCGCCGGCATCCCGCAATGGTGCGTCATCATTGCCTGCGTGCACCAGGGACAGGTCATTGTCGGCGTCATCCATGACCCGGTGGCCGGGGAAACCTTCAAGGCGGCGGCCGGTCACGGCGCCTTCCTGAACGGCAAGCCGATCCGGATCTCCGACAGCCAGAGCCTTTCCAACGGGTCGGTCGGCGTCGGCTTCAATGGCCGGACCGCGATCACGGACGCGGTCAACGTGGTCGGCGCGGTGGTGTCCAAGGGGGGCGTGTTTTTCCGTAACGCTTCCGGCGGATTGATGCTCGCCTATGCGGCCTCCGGCCGCCTGATCGGTTACGTGGAATCGCACATGAACGCCTGGGACTGCCTCGCCGGCATGCTGCTGACGGCAGAGGCGGGCGGTATTGTCATGGAGCAGGACGTCAACCATGCCCTCTACCACGGCGCCCGCGTCGTGGTCGGCGCACCGGGTGTCTACGAAGACCTCAGGGAAATTGCCGAAAGCTCGTTTGCACCGCTGGAAGCGGCATAGCCTTGCCGTCTGACGGGGATCATACGTGCTGATCGACCAGGACCGGGTTGCCGTCCGGGTCGACCAGCACGAAGCTGGCGGGGCCTGACGTGGTTTCGTCGGCCTCCGAGGCGAACTGATAGCCTTTGGCTTTCAGTTCCTTCTGGATCTCACGGATATCCTGAAAACCGTCCAGTTTTTCCGCGGCCTGGGTCCAGCCCGGGTTGAAGGTCAGCATGTTCTTCTCGAACATGCCCTGGAACAGGCCGATGACGGTATCGCCGTTCTTCAGGATCACCCAGCCGTCGTCGCCGGACCCGCCCGTTTCCGAAAATCCGAGGCCTTCGTAGAAGGCCTTCGATTTTTGAAGATCCTTGACCGTCAGGCTGATGGAAAACGCGCCGAGCTGCATCACGTGAGGCCTTCTGCCGATTTCGTTCTGCCGCGATGCTGTCAAAGGCCAAGGAAGGGCGCAAGGTCGAAACGTGTCTTCCCGGTAAAGTGAAAGCCCTTCCAGCCGAGCGCCTCGGCGGCCCTGACATTGGCCGCACTGTCGTCGATCAGCAGGATGTCGCCCGGCGGCAGGCCGAGCGTGTCGCTGACATGATTGAAAAACCCGGTGTCGGGTTTTGCATGCCCGATACGGCCGGAGGAGAAGATGCGGCTGACGAGGCACAGAAACCCGGTCGTGTCCTCGATGTAGCTGGCGCGCCGGTCTTCATTGTTGGTCGCGATGATTTGCTCCACGCCCAGGCTCCGGATCTCGTCGACCAGACCGCAGGTGTAAGGGTCCTTCAGGTCATCCTTCTCAAACCAGTAGTCGATGAGCACGGAGGCGTTGAACGCGTGTCCGGCCTGGTCGAGCCAGTTCTGCACATGGTCCTTGAGGTCGGCCTTGCCGCTGATGACATGGGTAAAGGTGCTGTTGAAGATACCGCTCTGGAATTCCTCCGGAGAAATGCCGAAATCTTCCTCGAGCGCGTCCGCCCAGACAAAGCGCCCGTCGACGACGTTTCGGTTGAGAACGCCGTCAAAATCCCAGGCAATCGCTTTGATGTCGGTACGCATGTTCGCTCACTCCCGGACCGTATGGTGACCCGAAAGCGATGGAATTTCAAAATTGAGGAGCCTTTATGGCGAGACCCAGTCCTTGCTGACCCGGTCGAACAGCTTGCCGTTTTCCAGAATGTCGGGTTTCAGGAGAGGCAGGAGCTCCGCGGCGACCTCGGTCGGCTGAGGCAGGTTGTCCGCGACTTCCCCCGGCATCGCCTTGGCGCGCAAACCGGTTCTTGTGGGACCGGGATCGGCCAGGTTGATCCTCATCGCGGTTTTCTGGCTTTCCTGGGCCCAGGTCCGGGCCATGGCTTCCACCGCGGCCTTGCTGATCGACTGCAGCCCCCAGAAGGCCGTGCAGGTCTGGGCCTGGACCGAGGTGAGGAGGAGGGCCCGTCCGGCCTCGGACTGGCGCAGCAGCGGGTCGAGCGAGCGGATCAGGCGCCAGTTGGCGGTGACATTGACCGCCATGACCTTGTCGAAATCCTTCGGCGAGATATGACCGATCGGCGACAACACTCCGAGCATGCCCGCGTTGCCGACGAAGATGTCGAGCTTCTTCCAGCGTTCATAGATCGCGGCGCCAAGGCGGTCGAGCGCGTCAAAATCGGTGAGGTCCAGCGGCACCAGCGTGGTTTCGCCGCCGGCAGACCGGATCTCGTCGTCCAGGTCTTCCAGGGCGCCCACGGTGCGCGCGAGCGCGATCACATGCGCGCCGCGCGCGCCAAGCTGTTTCGCGATCTGGTAGCCAATGCCGCGGGAGGCTCCGGTCACGAGTGCGATCCGGCCTTCGAAGTCTTTGTTCATGCGTGATCTCTTCGATCAACCCGCCTCCCGGACGATGCCGGGGGCGGTAATCTGTTCGTTCTGAAGGGTGGGCTGCCTCAGCCGACTTCCACCAGGCGCGGGGCACTGACGAAGTCCTGATCCTCGGACAGGTCCGTCAGCGGCGTTGGATAGTCGCCGGTAAAGCAATGGTCGGTGAATTGCGGATTGGCATCGTCGCGGCCTTCAAAGCCCATGGCCCTGTAGATCCCGTCCACGGACAGGAAGGCGAGGCTGTCGGCCCCGATATAGGCGCGCATTTCCTCCAGGCCGTATTTGGCGGCCAGAAGTTTCTCGCGCACGGGCGTGTCGATGCCGTAATAGTCGGAATACTTGATCGGCGGGCTGGCCAGGCGGAAATGGACTTCCTTGGCGCCGGCGTCGCGCATCATCTGCACGATCTTGACCGAGGTGGTGCCACGCACCAGGCTGTCATCGACCAGCACGACGCGTTTGCCTTCGATCCGGGCCCGGTTGGCGGAGTGTTTCATCTTCACGCCGAGTGCGCGGATCTGCTGCGTCGGTTCGATGAAGGTCCGGCCGACATAGTGGTTGCGGATGATGCCGAGTTCGAACGGCACGCCGCTTTCCTGGCTGTAGCCGATGGCGGCAGGGACGCCGCTGTCCGGCACCGGAACAATCACATCCGCTTCCGTGTGGGTTTCACGGGCGAGCTGCTTGCCCATCTCCCGGCGCACGTCGTAGACGCTGCGGCCGCCGACGACGGAATCGGGCCGCGAGAAATAGATGTATTCGAAGATGCAGGGACGGGCCTGCTGCTTGCCGAAGGGAAAGTGGGATTCGATCCCGGTCGAGGTGCACACGATGACCTCACCGTTTTCGACTTCCCGGATGAACTTCGCACCGATGATGTCCAGCGCGCAGGTCTCGGAGGCCAGGATCGGAGCGCCGTTGAGGTCGCCGAGGACCAGCGGGCGGATGCCGAGCGGATCGCGGGCACCGATCAGTTTCTTCGACGTCAGCGCCACAAGCGAGTAGGCGCCTTCCATCTGCGTGATCGCCTCGATGAAGCGATCGACGATCTTGCCCTTGCGCGAACGCGCAACGAGCTGGAGGACCACCTCGGAATCGGAAGTCGACTGGCAGATCGCGCCGTCACGGATCAGCTGGCGGCGGAGGGTGAGTGCGTTGGTGAAGTTGCCGTTATGACAGACCGCGATCCCGCCGCCATCCAGTTCTGCGAATAGCGGCTGCACGTTTCGCAGGATCGTCTCGCCGGTGGTGGAGTAGCGTACATGGCCGACGGCGGCCTTGCCGCTCAGCCGTTCGATCGTATCCGCATCGGAAAAATGGTCGCCGACGAGGCCGAGATGCCGCTCCGCGCGGAACTGCTCATTGTCGACGGTCACGATGCCGGCGGCCTCCTGGCCGCGATGCTGGAGCGCATGCAGACCGAGCGCCGTCAGCGCGCTGGCGTCCTCATGGCCCAGAATTCCGAAGACACCGCATTCTTCACGCAGCGTATCGTCGTTGATATCGAACGGGTCGTGCACCTCGGTTCCGCCAGTCATGGCGAACACTCCTTCATTCTGGCCGGTTGGGAGGTCCGGCCTGGGGCGTCAGATCAACGTCTCCCGTGATCGCCTGAAGCGCGTTGACCTATTTTGAACGGTTCAAGCATCCAACGCCCGTTGAGGGCTGGATGCGGAGTATTTTGCGGGCGTCTGGACCCTGCGTCAGTTGCTGTCAGTCGTCAGTTGTTCGAGGCCCTGACGTTCCGTGTCACTATAGGCCGGTTCCTCGGCCGGGGCACTTGCGCTGTCGCTTGTCAGTTCGTTCTGACGGATCTTGTCCAGGATCGCCTTTTCCGGGTCTTCCGGAAGGACGGCCACCAGCCGCTCCCCGATCGACAGCAGGATCGGCCGTGACTTCGCGGTCTTGACCCATTGCGGCTGCTGGTCCGGCTGTACGAACCAGTTGAAGAACATCATCGCGACGACCACCAGGAGCAGGCCGCGAACCGCGCCGAAGACAAAGCCCAGGGTCCGGTCAAGCGCGCCGATCCGGCTGTCGAGCACGAAGTCCGAGATCCGCATGGTGATATAGCTCACGACCAGCAGGGTGACCAGGAAAACCGCCGCCGCGGACACGCCCATGGCGACGAGATCGTGTGAGATATATTGCTTGGTGTAAGGAAGCACCCGTTCGTAGAGCAGGAACGCCGCAGCTGCCGCAGCCACCCAGGAAACGATCGAGAGGACTTCCCGGACAAACCCGCGGATCATCGCAAGGACCGCCGAAATGAACATGATGACCAAGAGCAGTCCGTCCAGCAGCGTTATCGGCATGGTCCTGAAATTTCCTCTGTCTGGCGCTCAGTACTGCGCATATGCCTTCAGTTCGAACCCGCGACCATCATGCGTCAATTGTCCCCCGAGGCACTAGCCTCGGCCGAGAGTTTGGCAACAAAGTCCCCAAGTTCCGGCAGTCCGGTCGCCTTGAAGGACGTAGCCGCATTGTCCTTGAGGTTGCCCTCGGGGCAATACGCCTGGTCGAAGCCGAGTTTCTCCGCTTCCTTCAGCCTGGATTGCGCCTGGGCCACCGGTCGGATGGCCCCGGACAGGCTGACTTCGCCGAAATAGACGCTATTGGCCGGAAGGGCAAGCCCGCTGAGTGAAGAGATCAAGGCCGCGGCCACCGCGAGGTCGGCGCCGGGCTCGTTGATTTTCAGGCCGCCGGCCACATTCAGATAGACATCGTGCTGTGAAAACCGTACGCCGCAACGCGCTTCAAGAACCGCCAGGATCATCGACAGGCGGGCGCTGTCCCAACCGATCACCGCGCGCCGGGGCGTGCCGAGAGAGGACTGTGCCACCAGTGCCTGGATTTCGATGAGAAGCGGGCGGGAGCCTTCCAGCCCGGCAAAGACCGCGGCGCCGGGTGCGGACGTGTTGCGGTCGCCCAGGAACAGGGCCGACGGATTGGGAACTTCCACGAGACCCTTGCCGGTCATTTCGAAGACACCGATCTCGTCGGTTGCGCCGAAACGGTTCTTCACCGAGCGCAGGATCCGGTACTGGTGTGCCCCGTCACCCTCGAAATAGAGCACGGCATCGACCATGTGCTCGACCACCCGGGGACCGGCGATCTGTCCGTCCTTGGTGACGTGTCCGACCAGCACAAGCGTCGTGCCGTTTTTCTTGGCGTAGCGCACCATGGCCTGTGCCGAGGCCCGGACCTGCGTGACGGTTCCCGGTGGGGATTCGACCTGGTCGGTCCACAGGGTCTGAACGGAATCGAGGATCAGCAGGGCAGGGGCCTTGTCCGCCTCCAGCGTCGCAAGGATGTCTTCCACGCTGGTCTCGGCGGCCAGCGCGACAGGTGCACCGGACAGGTCGAGCCGCTCCGCCCTGAGGCGGACCTGGCCGATCGCCTCCTCGCCGGAGATGTAGACGGTCTTGTGCCCGAGCGTGGCGAGCTGGGCTGCGGCCTGAATCAGAAGCGTCGACTTGCCGATGCCCGGGTCTCCGCCGACAAGAAGTGCGGAACCGCGGACAAAGCCGCCGCCGGTGACCCGGTCGAGCTCGGCCACCTTGGTCTGGATGCGCGGGGCTTCCTTCGAGTCGCCCGACAACCCTACCAGCTGCACCACGCGGCCCTTGCTGCGCGCGGCCCGTCCGGGGCCGCCGCCAATGCCGCCGCCGGTCTGCTCCTCGACGATTGTGTTCCATTCGCCGCAGTTTTCACAGCGGCCAACCCACTTGGAGGTCACTGTCCCGCAGGACTGGCAGACAAATGATGTGGACCGCCGCGCCATCCGCTTTCCTTCGCACTTTGCCTGATCAGGTCAGAGGGCCATAGACGCGCTCAAAGCGCCGCCCGAGGCTTGTCAGATATTCGTAGTCGATGGTCTCGGCATAGGCGGCGAGGTCGGAAGCCGCAACATGGGGACCCAGCATTTCCACAAACGCGCCGCGTTTCAGAAGATGTTCCGGCACGTCCGTGACGTCGAGCGTGATCATGTCCATGGAAATCCGGCCAAGGATCGGCGCCCTGTATCCGCCGATCATTCCGAAGCCGCCCGGCCGGTCGTCGGTGGAACTGGCCCGTCGCAGCATGCCGTCGGCATATCCGGCTGCCACGACCGCGTTCCTGAGGGGCCGCCTGGCGATCTGCGTCGCACCGTAGCCGATTGTGTCGCCCTCGGGGACGTCGCGCACGATCATGATGCGCGCCTCAACCCTGGCGACCGGCGCCATCGGGTTCGGTTCGGTCTCGATGGCCTGGCCGCCGTAAACCGATATTCCCGGACGGACCAGATCGAAATGGTAGTCCGGCCCCATCAGCACACCGGCGGAGTTGGCCAGCGAGCGTGGAACGTCCGCGAACGGTGCGGTGATTTCCCGGAACTGATCGAGCTGGCGGCGGTTCATCGGATTGTCGGGCGCCGATCCGCAGGCCAGGTGGCTCATGATCAGAGAAGGCCGGAACGGCCCGAGCAGGTCCTTGTCCGTCATGGCCGAGGTGAATTCCGCTGCCGACAGGCCAAGACGGTGAATGCCCGTATCGACATGGACCGCGGCATCGAAGGACCGTCCCGCCGCCTTGCAGACCACTGTCCATTCCTCGAGTTCCTCAAGGCAACCAAGCACCGGACGGATGTCATGCGCGAGATAATGCTCATGGGTCCCCGGGAAGAGGCCATCGAGGGCATAGATCACCGCGCCGGGAAGGATTTTGCGCAGTTGGATGGCTTCCGTTGGAACGGCGGCAAAAAACGTGCGGCATCCGGCTTCAAACAGCGCGGGCGCCACCTTTTCCTGGCCGGTGCCGTAGGCGTCTCCCTTGATGGCAACAGCGCATTCGGTTTCGGCGCGGGTCTTGCCGTTTAAAAAGCGCCAGTTCGAGGCAATGGCCTGAAGATCGACCGTCAGGCGGCCGCCATAGAGGGGGGACGGGAAGGACAATGTTTGCGAGGTCGACACGTTCCGCCTGTTTCTCCGCTCAGAATCAGTTGCTTTGGGCTGATGGGAGCGTAGCAAATCCGGATGCCGTTGGGCCAATGAAGATGACCGGAAAAATGCGGTAGTACCGCGCGTAAGCAGGCAAGGATCCGTTTTCCGTGCCGGACCGATCCGCATCAATCCATGTAGAGAAATTCGATACCGGTCTCGCCGTCTCGGACCCAGCGGACCTCTCCATAAAAGCGCAGCTTCCGGCTTTCGATTTCGATCGTGACGCGCTGATCGGGTTCCAGGTCTTTGGTGTTGGTGGCAAGGCGGCAGCCGCCGACACTGATATCCTCAACCACACAGGGGCGATGGGTCGCCTCCTGCTTGAGCAGGCCGGGCCACTTGCATCGTCTGCGAGGAAAGACGCGCGCTTCTTCCAACAGTTTTTGCATCGGAGTCAAAATGGGCGCCCGCTTGAAAAGGAAATTCGTTCAATAGTGCAACCTATAGTGAAGATAGGGATTTAACATCAATTTAATTTTGGGCTTCGCGAGCAACAGCGGGTTTGTCATGTCGCAACCGTCGGGATAATCCCGCCGGTTTCTTCGGCTACTCGTAGCGTTCCGGCAGATGGTCGTCTTCAGCCAGATCCGAGAAGCGGGTGTATTGCCCTTCGAAGTGCAGGTTGGCGGTTCCGGTCGGACCGTGACGCTGCTTGGCGATAATGACCTCGGCCTTGCCCTTCAGCCGCTCCATGTCCCGTTGCCAGTTCTCGTATTCGACCGTGTCGGGCTCCGGCTCCGTCTTGGACAGGTAATATTCCTCGCGGAACACGAACAGGATCACGTCGGCGTCCTGCTCGATGGAGCCGGATTCACGAAGGTCCGACATCATCGGACGCTTGTCGTCACGCGCTTCCACCTGGCGCGACAGCTGCGACAGGGCGATGATCGGCACCTGGAGTTCCTTTGCCAGTGCCTTCAGGCCGGTGGTGATTTCGGTGATTTCCTGGACGCGGTTTCCGGAATTCTTGGCGGAACCGGACAGGAGCTGGATATAGTCGACCACCAGCAGGTCAAGACCGCGCTGACGCTTCAGCCGCCGGGCCTTGGCCACCAGTGAGGCGATGGAAATGCCACCGGTCTGGTCCACGTGCAGCGGCACGGTCTGCATGGTCTGGGCGCAGGCAGCCAGTTTTTCGAACTCGGCCTCGGTGATGTCGCCGCGCCGGATTTTCGAGGATGAGATCTCTGCCTGCTCGGAAATGATACGCGTTGCCAGCTGCTCTGCCGACATTTCCAGCGAGAAGAAGCCGACGACGCCGCCATTGACGGTTTTCAGGGACCCGTCCGGCTGTTCCTCGGCCTTGTAGGACTGGGCGATGTTGTAGGCGATATTGGTCGCCAGCGAGGTTTTGCCCATGGCGGGACGTCCGGCGAGCACGATCAGGTCCGAATGCTGCAGGCCGCCCATCAGCCGGTCGAGTTCCCTGAGGCCGGTGGAAATGCCGGACAGGGCACCCTCGCGGTTATAGGCCGCATGGGCCATTTCGATGGTTTCGGAAAGAGCGTCTCCAAACGACACGAATCCGCCTTCGCTCCGTCCGGTTTCCGCCAGCTCGAACAGGCGGCGTTCGGCATCGTCGATTTGCTGTTCCGGCGGCACGTCGATCGGTGCGTCAAAGGCGATGTTGACCATGTCCTCGCCGATGCGGATCAGGTTCCGCCGGATGGCCAGGTCATAGATCGAGCGGCCATAGTCTTCGGCGTTGATGATGGAGGCGGCATCACCGGCCAGACGGACAAGAAACTGAGTTGCGGACAGGTCGGCAATCTTGGCGTCGGCCGGATAGAATGTCTTCAGCGTGACCGGGGAGGCGGTCTTGCCCGCACGGATCAGATGGCTCGCCTTCTCGTAGATGTCCTGGTGGGAGGGCACGAAAAAGTGATGCGGCTCGAGAAAGTCGGACACCCGGTAGAATGTCTCGTTGTTGACGAGAATGGCACCCAGCAACTGTCGTTCGGCTTCTGCGTTATGCGGTGCAAGGCGCTGGATGTCCTCTTCCGTCTCGACCTTCTGCAATGTGCCCTTCATATCGTCCCCCGATGACCCAAGTTCATTGGGAATACTCTCTGGCGATGAGTGTCTCAAGGAACAAAAACAGCCGTTTTTGATTCCCACTGACTTTCACAGATCAGCGGGGAAAGAGTCGAAACATGCTTGACTCTGAACCTGATTGAAGACTCAAGGCTGTAGAGCTTAGCCTTTGAAAATAATAGGATATTTTGAGAGGTTAATGACCAGTTAATTTTTTCCAAGGGGATTCAATGTCTTGTGCCGAGAAGTGAGAGCGCCGGATGAGCCCCTGGCCGTAACCTGGAATTAGGATTGCCGGCAAACAAAAAACGGCGCTGAAGTTCAGCGCCGTTTTCGTCAACTGTGAAAGCAGGTGGAAGCGATCAGGCTTCTTCTTCGGCCGGAGTTTCCTCGGAGGCTTCTTCGCCTTCTTCGGAACCTTCGGCTTCAGCGTCGCCTTCTTCTTCTTCTTCAAATTCGAAGACGTCCTGTTCCGGCGTGGTCAGGTCTTCACCGGCTGCCTGGCGGACGGCTTCGTCTTCCGAACGGGCAACGTTGACGGAGACGGAGACTTCCACTTCCGGATGCAGCTGGATCAGGACATTGTGCAGACCGATCGTCTTGATCGGGGTACGCAGTTCGACCTGGCTGCGGCCAACGGTGAAGCCGGCGGCGGTGAGGCCTTCGGCGACGTCACGCGTCGACACGGAACCGTAGAGCTGGCCGGTTTCACCGGCGGAGCGGATCATCACCAGGGATTCGCCGTCGAGCTTGGAAGCAACGGCTTCGGCTTCGCTCTTGCGTTCCAGGTTACGGGCCTCGAGCTGAGCACGCTCGCGCTCGAACCGCTCGAGATTGGATTTGTTGGCACGCAGCGCCTTGCCCTGCGGCAGCAGGAAGTTACGGGCATAACCGTCGCGAACGCGAACGGTATCGCCCATCTGGCCGAGCTTTGCGATACGCTCAAGAAGGATGACTTGCATGGTATTCTCCTACTGTCCCATCTCATCGATGGTTAGAGACCGTTTGCCCGCGGTCCCAATTCGAGTCTCCCGGGCGTGCCCGGGAGAAAAGTCCCTCGTTGAAGGAGGGATCAGCTGATCACGAAGGGCAGCAGGCCGAGCAGGCGGGCGCGCTTGATGGCACGGGCCAGTTCACGCTGCTTCTTCGCGGACACCGCGGTGATGCGGCTCGGCACGATCTTGCCGCGCTCAGAGATGTAGCGCTGCAGCAGACGGATGTCCTTGTAGTCGATCTTCGGAGCGTTGGAGCCGGAGAACGGGCAGGTCTTCCGGCGACGGAAGAACGGGCGGCGGCTCGGCATCTGTGCAATATCAACCATAATCTCTTACTCCCCTTCTGCCCGGCGCGGAGGACGGCTGCCACCCGGACGGTCGCCACGGTCACCACGGCCACCGCCGCGGCGGTCGTCGCGGTCACGCTTCTGCATCATTGCAGACGGCTCTTCTTCGAGCTCGTTGACGCGGAAGGTCATGTAACGAAGGACATCTTCGCTGAGGCCCATCTGACGTTCCATTTCGGCAACGGCAGCATGCGGTGCTTCGATGTTCATCAGGGTGTAGTGAGCCTTGCGGTTCTTCTTGATGCGGTAAGCGAGGGTCCGCAGACCCCAGTTTTCCACCTTGCCGACAGTGCCGCCAGCGCCTTCGATGAGGCCCTTGTACTGTTCGACGAGTTGTTCGACCTGCTGGGCCGAAACGTCCTGGCGTGCCAGGAAGACGTGCTCGTAAAGAGGCATGGAAACAAGCCTTTCTCATGTTGACAACGCGGGATCGGCGCAGAGCCTCCTCGCAACTTCGGAAAGGCACGAGAAATCCAACGAGAGCGGGAACACGGGAAGTCGGATCCCTTACGATCCTGGCTTGCGCCCTTCCGTTCAGCCCCCGGCCAAATCCCGGATGAAGCGCGGTCTATACTCTGTTCTGGCGAAAATGCAAGTGGGGCCCGGAGATTTTGCTGCGAAAGACAGGGAAAGCTGTCTTTGCCCGGCCTTTTACGGTAAACCTGCTGGAAAGCCCGGAGCCTTGTTCCTTCCCTGTCCCATTGCGCAGGGGCGAGCCTCAAGCAAGGGGAAATCTCGGAAAAGCGCGCGATTTTGGGAAATGATTGGCCGCAAGGCCTTGACAGTCCGCCCAAGAGCGTATCATAGCCTCGCGCCAACGTTTCAATTCAGCTCCTGCCGGGCTGTCTTAAGTTCCGCTTTCAAAAAAAGCCGTCGGCCTGCTGCCAGGATCTGCAAGGCCCGCGCACGAGTCTACGGAGGCGCTCCCAGATGACCATCGCTTTCACATTCCCAGGACAGGGCAGCCAGAGTGTCGGTATGGGCAAGGCCCTTGCCGATGCGTTTCCGGAAGCCAGGGCCGTCTTCGACGAAGTGGATGAGGCGCTTGGGCAGAAGCTCTCCGACGTCATGTGGAGCGGACCCGACGATGCGCTGACGCTGACCGCCAATGCGCAGCCGGCGCTCATGGCCGTCAGTCTCGCAACCATGCGTGTTCTGGAAGCCCGCGGACTCGACCTTGCCGCACGCGTCTCTTTCGTGGCCGGGCATTCCCTCGGCGAATATTCCGCGTTGGCGGCAGCCGGCAGTCTCGACATTGCCACGGCCGCCCGTTTGCTGCGGGTGCGCGGCGATGCCATGCAGAACGCTGTGCCGGTCGGGCAGGGGGCCATGGCCGCATTGCTCGGACTGGAGTTTGACGTTGCCGCCGAAGTCGCCGCTGCGGCGGCCCAGGGGGAAGTCTGCCAGACCGCGAACGACAACGCGCCCGGTCAAGTGGTCGTGTCCGGCCATCTTGCCGCCGTGGAACGTGCCGTGGAGATCGCCAAGGCCAAGGGTGCGCGCCGGGCGGTGATGCTGCCGGTCAGTGCCCCGTTCCATTGCTCGCTGATGGCACCGGCGGCCGACAAGATGGCCGAAGCTCTCGCCAATGCCGAGATCCGGTCTCCGAAGGTGCCGCTTGTTGCGAATGTGCTCGCCCGACCGATCACCGATGCGGACGAGATCCGCGACCGCCTGGTGGAACAGGTGACCGGAACGGTGCGCTGGCGCGAGAGCGTGACCTGGCTGGCCGAGAACGGCGTTGACACTTTTGTGGAAGTTGGCACCGGCAAGGTCCTGACCGGAATGGTCAAGCGGATTGCCCGGGAAACTTCCGGCATCGCCGTGAACACGCCGGAAGATATCGACAGCCTTATGGAAAAGATCTCCCAATAAGGCTTATACCTGCCTGGACCCCGACGTGGCCCGGCCGGGCCGGAAAGAACAACGGAAGGACCCCATATGTTCAGCTTGGAAGGGAAGAACGCCCTCGTCACCGGAGCCACCGGCGGAATCGGCGAAGCCATTGCGCGGGTGCTTCATGCGCAGGGCGCTACGGTGTCGTTGTCCGGCACGCGGGCGGAAAAGCTGGAGGCACTTGCCGCCGATCTTGGCGAGCGCGCCTTCGTTACCCCTGCCAACCTGTCCGACCGTGCCGCCGTTGACGCGCTGTTGCCGGCCGCGGAGGAGAAAATGGGTTCCGTCGACATTCTGGTCAACAATGCCGGCATCACCCGTGACAACATCTTCATGCGCATGAAGGACGAGGAGTGGGACCAGGTGCTGGAAGTCAACCTGACTTCCGGGTTCCGCCTGTGCCGTGCCGCGATCAAGGGGATGATGAAACGTCGTTCCGGGCGGATTGTCGGGATCACGTCCGTGGTCGGTGTTACCGGCAATCCGGGGCAGGTCAACTACGCAGCTGCCAAGGCGGGCATGATCGGCATGTACAAGTCCCTCGCGCGGGAAGTGGCCAGCCGCAACATCACTGTCAACACGATTGCACCGGGTTTCATCGAAACGGCGATGACCGACGCGCTCAATGACAAGCAAAAAGAATCGATTTTGACGAGCGTCCCGGCAGGCCGTTTGGGGACTTCTGCCGAGATCGCCTCGGCCGCCCTCTACCTTGCCAGTGACGAAGCCGCCTACGTGACGGGGCAGACCCTGCACGTCAATGGCGGCATGGCTATGATTTAAAAGGAAGTTTCGCCGAGCAGGCAAAAAGAATCCGGGCCGCTCCGAAGCGGTCTGGACCGGCTGGTAAAGGTCAACAAAGTGTGTTACCAACCCGCCGATTGTTACGAATTGCGCCGATCAACCGGGAATCCGGTTCCAAGGCGCGAGGACGTCCTAGGCCGCGATCACGCACCGCCGCTGGCAACACAACGGTCCGGGGCAGTTTCGCGAGTGATGAATAGAAAAACTAAGGAAGTGAAAAATGAGCGATATCGCGGATCGGGTAAAGAAAATCGTCGTTGAGCACCTGGGTGTCGACGCTGAAAAGGTTGTCGAAGGCGCAAGCTTCATCGACGATCTGGGTGCAGACAGCCTTGACACCGTTGAGCTGGTCATGGCCTTCGAAGAAGAATTCGGCGTGGAAATCCCGGACACCGCGGCAGAAACCATTCTGACCGTTGGCGACGCTGTAAAGTTTCTCGAAGCCAACAAGTAAGGGCCCGGCCCTTCTTGACGAATGTTTGAAGATTGGGCCGGCGGGGCAAGTTCCCCGCCAGGCCCTTACAACGTAAGTGCGGGTGTATGAGGCGAGTTGTCGTAACTGGGTTGGGCATGGTGACGCCACTGGGTTGTGGTGTCGATGTCACTTGGAAAAAAATCCTTGAGGGAAAGAGCGGGGCCAACAAGGTCACGAATTTCAAGGTCGACGATCTGGCTTGCCAAATCGCTTGCCAGATTCCACGCGACTCCTCGGTTGAAGGTGCGTTCAATCCGGACGACTGGATGGACGTCAAGGAACAGCGCAAGGTCGATGACTTCATCGTCTATGCAATGGCTGCCGCCGACCAGGCGATGGCCGATTCAGGTTTCAAGGCAGAGACCTACGAACAGCAGGCGCGGTCAGGTGTTCTTATCGGGTCCGGCATCGGCGGGCTGCAGGGCATCGAACAGGGTGCGCATCTGCTGGCCGAAAAGGGGCCGCGCCGGGTTTCTCCGTTTTTCATTCCGGGCCGCCTGATCAATCTTGCCGGTGGCTACGTGTCCATCCGGCATGGCCTCAAGGGTCCGAACCACGCTGTCGTCACCGCGTGTTCGACCGGGGCGCATGCCATTGGCGACGCCTCCCGGCTTATTGCCTTTGGCGATGCGGACGTCATGGTTGCGGGTGGAACGGAATCTCCGGTCTGCCGGCTGGCCCTGGCCGGGTTTGCAGCCTGCAGGGCCTTGTCCACGGCCTTTAACGACGAGCCGGAAAAAGGGTCTCGCCCCTACGACGTCGCCCGCGACGGTTTCGTGATGGGCGAGGGGGCCGGTGTCGTGGTGCTCGAGGAATACGAGCACGCCGTCCGCCGTGGCGCCAATATCTACGCCGAGGTCATCGGCTACGGGCTGTCCGGCGATGCCTATCACATCACGGCGCCGTCATCCGACGGCGACGGTGCGTACCGGTGCATGGAAGCCGCGCTCAAGCGCGCCCAGGTCACGCCGGCCGATATCGACTATGTCAACGCCCACGGAACCTCGACCCCGCTCGGCGACGAGATCGAGCTCGGAGCGGTCACACGCCTTGCCGGCGAGCATGCGTCCGACTTGACCATGTCCTCGACCAAGTCTTCGATCGGACACCTGCTCGGTGCCGCCGGTGCCGTTGAATCGATCTTCTCGGTTCTGGCGATCCGCGACAGCATGGCACCTCCGACGATCAATCTTGACAATCCCTCAGTGGAAACGGAAATCGATCTGGTGCCGCACAAGCCGAAGAAGCTTAACATTGATGTTGCGCTGTCGAATTCCTTCGGATTTGGCGGCACAAATGCTTCGCTCGTCTTCCGTAAAGTTGCCGCATAACCCCTTCAAATTCGTCGGACCGGACCGATTCTGTCGGTCCGGCCCGAGTTTTTTTGTGACAACTGGTCCGTTTGAGCCTGAGCCGGGAGCTCGGGGGCTCGATCCTGGAGGTGCGATCCGACATGCGCATTAAGCCGAAAAGCCCGCGAGAAGCCTTGCAGCCGGAACCTGCGCCGGGCCCGCCGCAACGTTCCCGTCATGTGCGCAATCCGCTTGTGATCCTGATCAATCTCTTAATCACGCTGGCGGTGTTCGGTCTGGCCGCCGTCGGTGGCGCGCTTTATTTCGGCAAGCAGAAATTCGAACAGGCCGGACCTCTCGAGGAAAATGCGACGGTCGTCATTTCCTCCGGTGCCGGCTTGTCCGGCATCACCGACAGGTTGTCCGGCCAGGGTGTCATCGACGACAGTCTCCTTGACGAATGGATCTTCAATCTGGGTATCCGTTTCTACAAGAATGCGACCAAGCTGAAAGCCGGTGAATATGCCTTCGCGCCTGGTGTTTCCATGCAGGAGATCATGACCGATCTCGTGGAAGGCAATGCCGTTACGCATTCCGTGACCATCCCGGAAGGCTGGACAACTGCCCAGATCATCGAGCGGGTCCGCGAACATCCGGTTCTGGTTGGAGAAATCACGGAGGTTCCCGAGGAGGGCTCGCTGCTGCCGGAAACCTATACATTTGCGCGCGGCATGACCCGCAAGGGCGTTCTCGACCAGATGAAGGCGGCGCAGGAGAAGCTTCTGGCCGAGGTGTGGGAGCGCCGCTCCGACGAATTGCCGGTATCCACGCCCGAAGAGCTGGTGATTCTGGCCTCGATCGTTGAGAAGGAAACGGCGCTGGCAGATGAGCGCTCACGGGTCGCCGGCGTGTTCGTCAACCGTCTCAACAAGAACATGCGCCTGCAGTCCGATCCGACCATCCTTTACGGTCTCTACGGTGGAGAAGCCTGGCTCAAGGACCGGTCTGCGATCACGCAGTCCGACCTGAAAAAGGAAAACAAGTACAACACCTACCAGATCGACGGATTGCCGCCGGGGCCGATCGGCAATCCGGGCCGCGCCGCCATGGAGGCGGTCGCCAGCCCGTCGCGGACGCTCGACCTCTATTTTGTCGCGGACGGCACCGGTGGGCATGTGTTTGCCGAGACCTACGAACAGCACCAGGCGAACGTCCGCAAATGGCGCAAGATCGAGCGGGAGCGCCGCCAGGCAGAACAGAACCAGGACACGCAGCCGGCGACATCCAATTGACCGCCTGAGCGGCAGGCGCCGGACGGCATATACCGGAGGGGCAGATGGCACTTGCCAGCATGACAGGATTCGCGCGGGCTCTTGGGGAATCCGGAGCCGTCCGCTGGACCTGGGAACTCAGATCAGTCAATGGCAAGTCCCTGGATCTGCGCATCCGTATCCCGACTGGCCTGGAAACGCTGGAACCCAGGATTCGCGAGCGCTGCAGCCGCGTGCTCAGGCGCGGCAATGTCTCGGTCGGACTGGCGATGCAGAGGGACCAGTCCGAACAGCAGCTGCAGGTCAATGAATCCGCGCTGGACGCGGTTCTGGCGACCATCGAACTCCTCAAGAACCGCGTTCCCGATCTGACGCCGCCCTCTCTGGACGGTATCCTGTCCCAGAAGGGCGTGTTCGAGCTCAAGGAGCCGGAGGAAGACGAAGAGGTTCAGGCCGCGCTTCACAAGGCTTTGCTGACATCTCTCGACGGCGCCCTGATCGATCTGGTCGACATGCGCCACACGGAAGGCCAGGCCATTGGCGGTGTCGTGCGCAACCAGATCGACCGGATCGCCGAGCTGACCCAGGCGGCGGAAATTCTTCCGGCACGCAAGCCCGAGGCGATCAAGGCACGTTTGAAAAAGCAGGTGGCGGAGCTGATGGAAGCGTCCGACGGTCAGCTGGAGCCCCAGCGTCTGCATCAGGAAGCGGTGTTCCTGGCGACCAAGGCGGACATTCGCGAAGAGCTTGACCGTCTTCACGCGCATGTCAGCGCGGTCCGGGAACTGATGGACAGCGGCGGCGCCATTGGTCGGCGGCTGGATTTCCTGGCCCAGGAGTTCAACCGCGAAGCCAACACGTTGTGCTCCAAGTCGAATGACGTCGACCTGACAGCCATCGGGCTGGACTTGAAGGCCGTTATCGATCAAATGCGTGAGCAGATACAGAACCTGGAGTAGACCCTATGACCGACGCGCCCGCAAAAGGGACCACCGTCAGCGCGGACGAGGCCGAGCAGCAGCGACGCGGCCTGATGCTGGTGCTGTCGTCGCCGTCCGGTGCCGGAAAGTCGACCATCGCCCGCCTGCTTCTACAGAACGAAGACAATCTGGCCTTGTCGATTTCCGTCACGACACGGCCGCGCCGGTCCAGCGAAGTCGATGGCGTGCATTACCATTTCCTGGATGGCGCGCGTTTCGAGCAGATGCGAGAGCACGACGAACTGCTGGAATGGGCGGAAGTGCACGGCAACTACTACGCGACGCCGCGTGGCCCCGTCGAAAACGCCATTGAGAGCGGCCGGGACATCCTGTTCGATATCGACATCCAGGGCACCTTCCAGCTCTATGAGAAGATGCGCTCCGATGTCGTCTCCGTCTTTATTCTGCCGCCGTCGATCGCAGAGATGAAATCCCGCCTGAAACGGCGGGCCGAAGACACGGACGATGTCATCGCAAAGCGCATGAAAACCGCTGTCGGTGAAATGCGGCACTGGTCGAAATACGACTACGTGGTCGTCAATGACGATCTGGAACGGGCCTATGAAAATGTCCGCGCCATCCTGCGGGCGGAACGACTGAAGCAATTTCGTTCGCCCAAGATCGGCCCGCTGATCCAGGGCATGGTCGACGACCTGGAAGCGGAGCTCGGCGGCGAGGGGTGAAGGTAGGTCGGCTCGGTACGATCAAGGACTGAACGAGGCAGGGCTGGCCCGTAGCAGTGCATTGCGGTGTTCGAGGCATCAGCGGTCCGCGTTCAGCGCCTGATGCAAGGCATCTAGGATCTCATGCCCTTCAGGCGTGCCGGTGAGCAGACATGGTTCGTCCCATTAGTTCTAAAACGCAAACGCTCATCCACCGAAGCGAAGACGTGCGCAGACGCCATATGCTTTACATCAGTGTACCGAACATACCACCGTCCGCGAGTGACCTTTAAGACCGCTTTTGCGCTGAAGGATCCGAAGTCAAGGGATCTCGTGCCTTCCGGGACAGGAGCGTGCCAATAAACTGAGACGGCAGATGTAGAACATGAAGGTTGACATGCCAAATCCGTCGCCTCAATAGTTCAGTTTGAAACTATGGGGTAAGGTTTTAAATTCTCGATACGCAATGAAAATCTCAGAAGTAGGAAGAGCTGTTCATGTTCAGAATAATATTGCTAATGATTTACTTAGTATCAACTTATGCGTCAACTGCGGTTCAAGCAAAGGAATACTCTCCTGAAGCAGATATTTGCAAACTTGTATCTGCTTATGCAAATAAAGGTGGACTTGCTGGAACCTCAGAACTCGTGAATATGTTTTCTTATAGTGAAGAAGCACGCAGTAGAGCCGAAAATTCTTTTGGCCTTCTGAAAGAATTTGAATATGTTGCAGGCTCAGCTTTTCTGGTTGTAGATCTAGATAACCTGTATAAACAATATTTCGCTGTCATGAATTTAAAAGGGAAAGGGAATTTGTACTTTTTAATGGAGTTCGAAAACGTGGATGGGAAACTACTTTTGCTTCGATTTACATTCGCAGATAGGATTGAGGATGTAGCTAATGACTATGGCGGCTTTACTCAGAAGCCAGAAAAAATTGATTGTTGATCTAATCTGCTCTGAACATCATTAATTGGGCGAGATGTTGCCAAGTTACCAATTTTCCATCTCGCAAAAGTCTGAGCACTATCGCAAGCGACCGATTTGGTGGATGACCTTCGCCAACTAAGCGGAAAAATCGATACGCCTTCTCCGGTCTCATTCGAATTTTGCGCGTTAGATCAACAACGGTCGAGTCGTTGCGCTTAGGGGAGGACCTCACATCCCCGCAGCCTCCGCATACCTCTGCCGATACAGCCCCACAATCCGGTCCTTCACCGTGACCAGCACCGGGTGCAGGCGCAGCCGTTCGTGGAAACTCATCCAGGAATCTCCCACGGCGAGCGGGGTTCCGGAGAGCCGCACCAGACCTTCTGTCTCTGCGATCCAGTCAGGCAAGACCCCCATCGCATCGCCGGCTTGCAGGACGTTGAACAGGGCAACGGAACTGTTGACCGCGTAGCGGCTGGAACGACCTTTCAGGATCTCGTTGAGAAGCTGGGACGACTTCAGCCGGGCACGGCTGCCGCAATAGCCGGCCCAGACCTGGTTCTGCCAGGTGGAAGGATCCTCCGCGTCCGGATGACGTTCCAGGTAGCCCGGCGCTGCATAGACGTGAAACGAGATGACACCCAGCTTCTGGGCGATCAGGTGAGGGTGCTTCGGTGGCCGGTTGCCGATGGCGATATCGGCGGAATTCCGGCTCAGGTCCCAGAAGGCATCGTCGGCGAAAAACTCGAGACGGATGTTGTCTAGACCGCGGGTGATATTGTCGGCCCGCTGGGTCAGATAATGCAGGCCCCATTCCCCGAGCGTGACCCGGCAGACCTGCTCCGGTGAACTTGACTTTTCCAGGTCGACCGCGCGTCCGAAATCCGCGGCGCCGCGCGCCATGGTCCGGGCCACCTTGACCAGCCTTCGCCCCGCGCCGGTGAGCTCGTAACCGGTCTGCCGCCGGTCGAACAGCTGGACCTCAAGCTGTTCCTCGAGACGGCCAACATGTCGCCCGACCGTGGGTTGGGACAGGTTCAGGGTCTCGGCGGCCCGGCTGAGGCTCTGATGTTCGGCGACCGCGAGAAACACCCGCACCGCATCCCAATCAAAATCGTCATTATTCATAAATGAATGATATCATGCATTATTATTCAATTACATTGGAAATATGGTCTGCCATTTTCCGTCCATCACGCATGAGGCTGAAAATGATTATGACCATGTTCCGAAACTGTTTCCGAAAGAAACGCATCGTCCTGTTTGCCGCGCCCCGAACGGCGCTTGATCCGGAGGACCTGCCCGCCTGGATGGCACGGGACCTCGGTCTGGACGACCCTGACAATCGGGCAGCGGTGCAGCGTGGCCGGTGCCGGAAACGGGAGCAGGCCCCGTCCGAAGTTGCGCCTAGACGGCCCCGGCAGACCTGAAGGTGTTGGCGAGAGCGACAAACCCGGGGATGTCGATTTCTTCCGCACGCGCGGTCGGCTTGAGCGCGGCCGCCTCGATCAGGGTTTCCGCGTCCGCTGACAGCGCCTTGAGGCTGGCGCGCAGCATCTTGCGTCTCTGGCCGAAGGCAGCCGCGGTCACCTTTTCAAGGGCCTTCAGATCGCAGGCGAGGGGCGAGGGATTGGGGGTCAGGTGCACCACGGCGGATGTGACCTTGGGTGGCGGCGTGAAGGCTTTCGGGCTGATGTCGAAGAGGATGCCGCCCTTGCAGCGCCAGCCCGCGAGGACTCCCAGCCGGCCATAGGCTTTCGAACCCGGTTCCGCGCTGATGCGCTCGCCGACTTCCTTCTGGAACATCAGCGTGAGCGATTGCCAGAAGGGCGGCCAGTCAGGGGTGGTAATCCAGTTGATCAAAAGCTGGGTGCCGACATTGTAGGGCAGGTTGGCGGCGATACGGACCTTGTCTCCGCCGGTTACGGCAACCGGGTCGATCTCGAGCGCATCGCCTTCGATGACCATCAGCCGGCCGGGGTAATGTGCGGCGATTTCGGCAAGGGCCGGCAGGCACCGGCTGTCCTTTTCGATGGCAACAACCCTCTTGGCGCCGGCAGCCAGCAAGGCCCGTGTCAGGCCGCCGGGCCCCGGACCGATTTCCAGAACCGTGCAATCGTCCAGCCTCCCGGCCGAACGGGCGATGCGGGACGTGAGATTGAGATCGAGCAGGAAGTTCTGGCCGAGCGATTTCTTCGCATTGAGCCCGTGTGCGGCAATCACGTCCCGCAGGGGAGGCAGGTCGTCGATCTGGGCCATATCCTGCCCTTAGTACTTTTCAGGAAGTGCGAGCGCGGCGGCCATTCTCAACGCCGCGGCAAAACTGTCGATGCGTATTTTGCCGGTCCCGGCCAGCGCATAGGCCGTACCGTGATCGGGCGATGTCCGCACGAACGGCAGGCCGAGAGTCACGTTGACGCTGTCGTCGAAACCGATTGTCTTCGCCGGTATCAGCACCTGGTCGTGATACATGCCGAGGACACAGTCATAGTGTGCCCGCGCCTCAGGATGAAAAAGAGTGTCCGCAGGGAGCGGGCCGCTTACGGAAAGCCCGCGTGCGCGCAGCGTCTCGACGGCTGGTGCGATCACATCCCGGTCTTCCGTTCCCATGGCGCCGTTTTCGCCCGCATGCGGGTTGAGACCGCAAATCGCCAGACGCGGATCCTCGTAGCCGAACCGTGCTTTAAGGTCCTCTGCGGCAATCGTTGCCGTTTCGACAATCAGGTCACTGGTCAACCTGGAGGGAACATCCTTCAGGGCAATGTGAATGGTAACCGGCACCACCATGAGTTCCGGACCCGCGATCATCATGACGGGCCGCACGCGTGCATCGGGCCAGTATCTTTTGGCCAGGTCCCCCAGATATTCGGTATGGCCGGGAAAGGAGAAGCCGGTTTCGTACAGCGCTGCCTTGTTGATCGGACAGGTGACGAGACCGCAGGCGTGCCCGGCGTGAATGTCCTCAACACAGGATTCGATGGAGGACAGGACCGATGGTGCCGTGTCCGCCTGTTCTTCACCGGGCCGGTCGGCGAGTGCCGGTCCCGTCTGGACGATGGGGAGGGCCTTGGCAAACAGGGACGACGCCTGGTCAGGCGTGGTCGACACGATCGGGAGATTGAGTTCCAGCCTGGCTGCCCTGTCGAGGAACAGCGCCTCGTCACCGCGCACATAGAACGGCGGCAACTTGAGCGCCTTGCGGTTGCACCAGGCCAGCAGGGCAAGGTCGATCCCGATACCGGCCGGTTCGCCCATGCTGACGGCAAGTGGCTGTTGACGCGAGCCCATGCCGATCAGCGGTAGATGATCGTGGCGCGGCGGCGAATTTCCATCAGGTAGCGGCGGGACTGGCTCTCGCCTTCCTTGGCGCGCAGCTCGTTTTCCAGTTCGGTACGCACCGCAATGTCGGACGCGATCTCGCGCTTGCCGCAAACGGCAATCATCTCGTAGCCGACCGGTGTGGTGTTCGGCTTGGTCAGGCCGACCGGATCCATCGACTGGATCTCGTCCCGCACGCTTTCCGGCAGCTCGGTCTCCAGCCGGCGTCCAATCGGCTGAACCACCACTTCGCTGTATTTGCCGAGCACGCTTCCAGGATTTTCACAATCCTTGAAGGCGGCCCGGATCTGATTGCTTTCGCGCTTGCGCTTGGACTTGAATCCGCCGGAGGAATTCTTCGGAACCACGACAATGATCCGCTTGAGATCGTATTCGACGGATTTCAGGCGCTCTTCCTCGTCCGTTTTCTTGAGCGCTGCGATGATATCGGACTCGTTGACGTCGATCTTGCCGCGGAACCTGGCCTGGACGATCTGGTTCCACGCGAGCTGGGCCTTCAGGCGGGCCTTGAGCGTGTCGGGGTTGACACCCCCCTGACGCAGGGCCTTGGACAACTGGCCGGGAGACATCTTCACGTTCCGGGCAATGTTGTTGAAGGCGTTGTCGACCTGGCCACTGCTGATGTCGATGCCCATGCGTTCGGCCTCACCAAGCTTGACCTGATCGTCAACGAGCTCTTCCTTTGCCTGGCGCTTGGCGATGGACGCCGATTTACGCTGTGTCAGCGTGATCAGCCGGGCTCGCTGACTGATGTCATAATCCGTGATTGGCACATCGTTGACGATGACCCTGATCGCGGCCTGTACGGGCGCGGAGAAGGGTGTTGTCAGGACAAGCGCGAGGCCAAGGAGTACGGGGACGAGACGAAGTCGCATTGAATAACCATCCGTGCTGGCGAAGAGCCAAACCGAAGTTCATGTTTAACGCATGATGTTTCGCATATCATGGCCGAAATATCAAAGTTCGCACGCATGTTGCCTCAATTCGTGGCGGCATCATGACTTGCCGTGCGCGATCACACCTAGTTGAGTGCACCACTGGAGACCTGGGTGTTTCCGATCGTCCTCAGGCCGATACGGAAATACAGCGTACGGTCGACCTCTTCGCCGTCGTTCCGGCTGCGGTCTTCAGCATAGGTGACCGAGAAAGAAAAACCTTCGTCGTCGTAACCGATGCCGAACCCGTCCTGCACGAAATCGCTGTTCTGAAGGTCGTAGCGCAAGGAGCCGAACACCCGCCAGTTTTCCTCCAGCCGCAAGCTCGCCGAGCCGAGCAGTTCTTCGCGCGGAGAGTCGATGCCGACATCGGGCTGGGCATTCAGGAAGGCATAGGCGAGGGAGGAGACCACCGGGCCATAGATGGCGCTCGCCTGGGCCTGGACCCGGTTGAAGGTAAGGTCATCCTTGTCGAGCCGGGCCTGGGCGCCGACCTTGACGCCGTATTGGGTGTCCAGGTAGAGGCTGCCGACATAATCGGACAGGTTGGTCTCTAGACCCGAATCCTGTGTTGCGCCGAGAATGTCCGGAATGGCGTAGGAATTGTCCCCTGCAAGCAGATAGGATCGACCGAACAGGCCGCTGACATAGTAGCCGCTGTCGAGTTGCAGCTTGTAGTTCACGCCGACATTCAGACGGGTGCCGCCCTCGGCGCGGTCGAAACCGGAAAACTTGTCGGCATCGAACAGCGTCGTCGTGTCGAAGACGATGCTCTGGGCGTCGTCATTGGGCAGCTCGCCGATCCGCTGTTCGTTCGGACGGGCAACGATCTGGGCGACCGGCTCCAGGATCTGGTTGCCGCCATCGAATGTGGCTATGAACGGATACCGGTATTCCATGCCGATTGCCGGCATGGCCCTGCCGACGAAGCTTTCTCCGGTCAGGGCCGTCACGTCGGCATCCGGCGACGCAAGGAAGAACAGGTCGCCGCGCACATAGGCAAAGGGCGTGAACGACTGGCCGAGCGGGTCAATGAAGGTTCGGCGCCAGTTGCCTTTCACGGAAAGGCGGGAGAACGTGCCGTCCACGCCACGGAATTTCGGTGTTGTCCCGCCGTCGATCGAAAAGGCATCGGTTTCATCCCGGGTCAGGGACGTGAAGTTCGCGGTCAGTGCGAGCTCGCCGGCCAGGATCGGATCCGCAAACACGTAGTCATAGTCGATCACCGGCAGGACGAGAGGCTGCTTGTCCTGCAGGGAGCTGCCGACGGGGGAAAAACCGTTCGCATCGAAGGCGCTGTCGACATAATCCTCTTGCGAGATCTGGAACGCGTAAGCCTTCACGGACAGGGCATTCCGGTCCGTCCGGCCGTTCAGGTAGACTTCCGAAGTCTCGCCATTGTCGCCGAAGCTGGTGAACGAGTAGTCCTTGAAGAAGGCTCGGTCGCTCTTGTAGGTCACGTTCCAGCCGAGCGTCCAGTCCCGGGCTATTTTGAAATTGGCGGTGGAGTTGACCGCGCCGCGCCAGCGTTCATCGGCTCGTCTGGTGAAAAACTGGCTTGGCTGGGCCTGGAACAGGCCGGCAGCCGAAAAACTGACCTGTCCGGCGGAGAAGCGGTGCCGGTATTCCACATCGCCAAAGAGCCCCTGCTTGGTCAGAGGCGTCAGTGTGGTTGTCACATCGAAGTAGGGGCTGAGCGCCCAGTAATAGGGAACCGTGACGCCGTAGCCGAGCTTTTCGTTGACAATGCCGCTCGGCATCAGGAAACCGGATTTCCGCTTGATCGACGGGTCCGGCATGGTCAGATAGGGCAGGTAGGCGATCGGCTGTCCATAAACCTCGAAGGCGGCGTTTTCGAACCGGATGATCTTTTCCTGCTGATTGTGGATGATCTTTTCGGCCCGCACGCGCCAGAGCGGCGGTTTGTTCGGCGGATTGGTCGGCTTGGTATAGACAGTATAGACGCCGTTCTCGATCGACGTGATGTTGTTGCCTTCGCGCTGTGCCCGTTCGGCCAGGAAACGCGTCCGCTTGGTCGTGTCGATCTGAAGCGCGCGCGCAAACCCTTCGGAGAAGTCCTCGGACAGGACCATTTCCTGGGTGCGCACGACATTGCCGTTCTTTTCAATAAAGATCACGTTGCCGGCCGCCTTGAGCTGCTGGCTCTTGCGATCGAAAATGATCTGATGTGCCTGAACGGTGTTGCCGTCGTAGTAGACCTGCACATTGCCGGTGGCGATGATCAGGTCCCGGTCGAAATCATAGGTGATTTCGCTGGATTCAAGCAGAAGGTCCGCGTCGGGATTGATCTGGTCTGTAAGACTCTCGCTGATGTCCTGAGCCGCGGCGGGCGACGCCTGGGCAACGCAAAGCGTCGCCGCGATCGCGCAAACGCTCGCAGCGGCCAGCAACCTGCCTTTACCGGCCCAAATCTCTGTGTTCAGGAAAGCTGGAAAAGACATCGCCTTAGCCATCTTCCTGATGCAAGAGAATTGTCAAACCCATAAGTACTCCAAATATTCCAGGTGCCCAGGCAGCCACGAGGGGCGGCACGATACCCGCGCCCCCGAAGTCCTTGGCAAGCTCGGTTAGAACGTAAAGCACGAACCCGGACAGGATTCCACCCAGAATCATACTTCCCAATCCGCCAAACCTCGAAACTTTAAGGGAAACTGCCGCCGCGATCAAAATCATTGCGACTAAAAGCAGGGGTCTGGCGAGCAGCGTGTGATATTGCAAATTGTAGCGATAGGCGGGTAACCCTGCGTTTCTCGCCAACTCGATGAAGCGCGGCAGGTTCCAGAAAGAAATTGATTCGGGTGAGCCGATACTCTCGCGTACCTCGGTGGCTGTCAGGAATGTGCTGACCTGATAGTGTCCGTAGGGCTGGGGATCCCGCTCCGTCGTGTAGACGATGGCGTCGTCCAGCGTCCACAATTCGTCTCCCAGATGGGCTTCGGCTGCCTCGATGCGCTCGCGGAACGTTCCGTCCTTGTCGAAGGTGAAGATCGTCACGCCGAGAAGCCGGACGCCGCCGTCGAGCAATTGCTTGGCGAGCAATACGGATTCCCCGTCGAGGCCGTCCTGGCGGACCCAGACGTCCGTAGACGACGACATCAGGAAACTCTGTTCGGTTCCGAAAAGGCCGGAGGCCACTTCATCGGATTTCTGCTGAAACCAGACTGCGGCCGGATTGTAGAGCGTGACGGACAGGATGCCGAGGATGAGTCCGACCGCGATTGCCGGCAGGGAGAACTGCCAGACGGAAATGCCGGACGCCCGCGCAACGACCAGCTCCAGCGCACGGCTGAGCGTGACAAAGGCGGCGATGGCACCGAAAAGGACGGTAAACGGAATGACCTGTTCCAGAAGGAGCGGCACCCGAAGGAGGGAGATCAGGGCGACACGAAGGACGGAAAAGCCCTCGCGGTCCCCACCGCGGCGCACCAGCTCCAGTACATCAAACAGGAAGATCAGCGCAGCCGCGAAGAGGAACAGGCCGAGGATCGCCTTGAGGAACCGCCCCGAGAAATACAGCGAGAGGGTAGGGCCGAGGATCATGCGGCTCCCCCTGTCTTGCGCCCGCTGAGACGGTCGATCAGGGCGTCGATCCTGTCCTGGACATGATGCTGCAGGGCGCTCAGCCACTTGTGCTCGGCACCGCGCTGTTCCCGGAAAATCGAAATGATCGCCAACACACCGCCAATGACAGGCACCAGGTATAGAAGGCTCAGCAGAGCGGTGGCTCCACCGGAGACGGCCGTCACGCCAAATCCTGTCGTCCGGAGCAGGATGCAGGCACAAATGGCGCCGAGGACCGCCAGCCCGCGCCCCTGGCGCGTGGTGCGGGCCTTGCCGAGAAACGCGAACACGATCAGCCCGAAGGACAGGCAATAAAGCGGCTGGCTGATGCGCTCATGCAGTTCCTGGGTGAGCTTTTCGGGATTCTTCAGGGCGTAGGCATCGTTGCGGGCCGGTGCCATGAGATTTGCGGTGGTGCGCTCGCTGGCCTTGAAGACGGGTTCTCCCGCTTCCGGAATCAGATTGGACAGGTCGAACGCATAGGACTGGAACCGGACGATCGAGATGTCGCCCTCCTGCTTCGGACGCCGCTGTATGGTGCCGTTTTGCATGATCAGGAGTGTCCGGTCGGCCGCCTCGACAATTTGCCCGGTGTCTGCCTGGTAAGTGAACGCCGTTTCCTCGTCCCGCGTGTCGTGGAGGAGCAATCCGTCGAGCGTGCCCTTGCCCGTGCGGTTGCGGATATGAAAGGTCAGGCCGCTTTCCACGGTGATGAACCGGCCGGGTTTGACGATGTTGGCCACAAGGTCCGCGCGCACCCGGGTGATCTCCGTGCGCAGCTGGGCCAGGCCCATGGGCGCAAAATAGAGCGACATGCTTGCGGTCAACAGCATGGCCAGGAAGGAGAAGATCAGGACGGGCTTCAGCACAAGAAACCTCGACCCGCCGCTGGCGTCGATCACGATAAGCTCGCTGTCGCCGGACAGCGCGTTCAGCACAAGGATCAGTGCGATCATCAAGGCAAAGGGAGCGACGATCACGATCAGGAACGGCAGGGCCAGCATGGTGATGCCGATGAACTGGACAATGGTCTGGCCCTTGGACGTCACCAGATCAAGCTGGCGCAGGGCCTGGGTCGCCCAGACCACGCCTGTCATCGCCGCAATCGTGAGGGTGAATGCATAGACCGTTCGGCGGATGATGTAACGTTCAATCGTATTCATAAGCGCGCCGGGAAGGGTCCTTGCAAAAATGACGATAAACGGCCTGGCACCGAATAACACGGAATGTGGTGAATGGCCCATGAATAAGAATGGTAAATATACATTAATTTTTGCCGCCCTTGCCCAAAAGCTGTTGAAACCCCATGATTTGTCGGAGCACCCGCAATCCATGGGATATGGGGCACACGTTCTCTACCGTCCCAAGGGTCAGGACCCTGGGCTCCTCACGAAAACAACGAGATCGACGAATGACAAAACTTTCAAAAATGTCCTTTTCCAAGGCTGCGGCCCCGAAGGCGGGTGTGGCGGTGATCCTGACCGGCGAGGGGCTTTCCCTCGGGCCGCTCGCGGAAGAGGTTGTTGCCGGTCTGGAGGGCGGGCTGAAACGGAGTGCCGGTATTGCCGGATTTTCCGGAAAGAAAAAGACCAGCATGGATCTGGTCGCGCCTGCGGGCCTCGGACTGGACCGCCTGATCGTCTTTGGCCTGGGCAAGCTTGAAGACATGACGAGCGATGACTGGCGGGCTCTGGGCGGAGCCGTTCTGGCGGAGCTGCAGAAGGCCAAGGCGGATACCGCCACCGTGCTTCTGGATGCGCCGGAAACCACGATTGCAGCGGCGACGGCTGCGGAGTTTGCCATGGGAGCCAAGCTGCGGGCCTACGCATTCGATGCCTACAAGACGAAGAAAAAGGACGAGGAAAAGACCAAGGACCTGAAACTCACGCTGTCTGTCGCGGATCCAAAGGCCGCGAAGAAGGCCTGGGGAAGCGCCGAGGCCATCGCCGATGGTGTCCTGCTCGCACGCGATCTGGTCAATGAACCGCCCAACGTGCTTGGCCCGGTGGAATTCGCCGGGAAAGCCAAGGAACTGGAATCTCTCGGTGTCGAGGTGGAAATCCTCGGCGAAAAGGAAATGAAGAAGCTCAAGATGGCCGCCCTGCTGGGCGTCGCCCAGGGCTCTACGCGGCCGCCGCAATTGGCGGTGATGCGCTGGAACGGCGGCAAGAAGGGCACCGCACCCGTAGCACTGGTCGGCAAGGGCGTGGTCTTTGACACAGGCGGCATCTCGATCAAGCCGGCCGCGGGCATGGAGGACATGAAGGGAGACATGGGGGGCGCCGCCGCCGTCGTCGGTGCCATGCATGCCATCGCGGGCCGAAAGGCCAAGGCCAATGTCATCGGTGTCATCGGGCTCGTGGAAAACATGCCCGACGGCAATGCACAGCGCCCGGGAGACATCGTGACCGCAATGTCCGGCACCACCATTGAAATCCTCAACACCGACGCCGAGGGGCGCCTGGTGCTGGCCGATGCCCTCTGGTACACGCAGCAGAAATACAAGCCCGCGATCATGATCGACCTGGCGACGCTGACCGGCGCGGTTCTGGTCGCCCTCGGGAACCTGAACGCCGGACTGTTTTCCAACAATGACGAACTGGCCGACAAGCTGCTGGCCTCGTCCAAGGCCAGCGGAGAACCGCTTTGGCGGCTGCCGCTGTCGAAGGACTACGACAAGATCATCGATACGCCGAATGCCGATGTGAAGAACACCGGCGGTCGCTGGGCCGGGTCCATCACGGCGGCACAATTCCTGCAGCGTTTCGCCAATGACGTGCCCTGGGCGCATCTGGACATTGCGGGAACCGCTTTCGGCGCCCCCAAGGACGACATCTGCCAGAGCTGGGCGTCCGGCTATGGCGTGCGTCTGCTCAACCAGTTGGTCGCCGATCACTACGAAGGCTGACTGCTTGTGAGAAACCCGCCCCGGGCGAAGCTTCGGGGCGGGCGACATGCCAAACAAAAAAGCCCGCCGGAAGGCGGGCTTTGGCAGTGTATTGTCCGGCTGTTCAGCAGGTCTTGTAGGTCTGGCAGGCTGTCGCCGGTTCGACCAGAAGCCCCATTCCGAACGTGGCACCCGCAACAACCGCCACCAACGCAACAAACACAACAACACGTGTAAGCATACACAAAGTCCCCTTTAGAGCTGGGTCGGGAATACCGGTCACCAGCCGCTTCAAATGATCCTTGGATCGTCCCCGGGAATGAACCCTAGTCAATCGACATTTTCGAAGGGTTAATGATACGAGTCTTGTGGTGAGTCCATGATCAGATTGCCGGCAGGGCCATTTGGAGCCATCGGTGTTGCATGGCTGCATCACATGCCGCGCGGCCTCTGGACGGCAGGGACCCGGCAGGGGATGTGACCTTGAGGAAACGTGGGGCTGGAGCCTGGAATGAGCGTCGAAGTTGTTTTCTATCACCTCCTGCACAAACCTCTGGAAGCGGGCTTGCCCCAGCTCCTGCAGAAATGTCTCGAGAGAGACTGGTCAGTCGTCGTGCAGACGGGCTCACAGGAACGCTGCAATGCGCTCGATGCGCACCTGTGGACATTTGCCGATGACAGCTTCCTGCCGCACGGCACCAAAGCCGACGGCCATGCGGAGCATCAGCCCATCTACCTCACCGCGGAGCAGGACAACCCCAATGAGGCAGACGTCCGTTTTCTTGTGGACCGTGCGCAGCCCCCGCCGCTAGGCTCCTACAAGCGTGCGATCTACATGTTCGACGGCAATGACGACAGCGCCGTCCAGGAAGCGCGTCAGAGATGGAAGGACGCCAAGGCGGAAGGCTTTGAGATTGCGTATTGGCAGCAGACCCAGGCAGGTGGCTGGGAACGCAAGGCGTAGGAAATCCAGCATCAAGGCAAGGGTAAGATGGCCAAACTGAAAATATCCTCTGCGGACATGGTTGCCAGGGCTCGGGAGCGGATCGAGGAAGTCGAGACGGCCGATGCCATCGGTCTTGTGGCAGATCCGGGCGTTGTCTTCATAGATCTGCGCGATATCCGTGAACGGCAAAAACTTGGTTTCATTCCGGGCAGCGTGCATTGCCCGCGCGGCATGATCGAATTCTGGGTGGACCCGGAAAGTCCCTATTTCAAGGACGTCTTTGCACAGGACAAACGCTTCGTTTTCCATTGTGCCGCAGGTTGGCGGTCGGCCCTGACCGTGGCAATGCTGAAGGACATGGGGTTCGAAGCCGCCCATCTGAAGGACGGCTTCAACGACTGGATCGACAAGGGCGGGCCGGTCGAGAAAAACGACTGACCGGCCGCGCGCCTGCCGGAGGCGTTTAGTTGTCCGTGCTCGTCAGGGGCAGATCGTCATCCGACGTCTCCGTTTCCTCGATCACGGTCGCTTCGCGGATTTCGTCGATCTTGCCGTAACTGTCCCCGACGCCGAGCACGTCTTTCGCCCAGTCAAGCAGCTCTTCGTCGACATACTCATCGCCATATTCCCGGACCCGGTTCTCGTTCGCCATGGCAAGCAGAGCCTCTGTCAGGGCGTCGTCCGAGACATCGCCGGCAAGCGTCTCCAAACTGTCCTTCTCGGTCTCGAAGGTCGTTTCCGCGTCCTTGAACGTGGTGAACTCGTCACTTTCCAGCGCGTTGCTCAGCGCCTCGCGCTCGGCAGCGAAGGCTTCAAGCTCCTCGTCCGTGAAGTCTGTCGTATCGACTTCGTCGAAGGCGGCAAGGCGCTCTTCGAGCTCTTCGCTCGTCAGGTCTTCATAGGAGAAGTCGTCATAGGGCTCGATGGATGCCAGCAGCTCATCAAAGTTGTCGCGGGTGGTGGTCAGCTGTTCCTCCAGCTCCTTCAGGGAGTCGGAGAACTGCTCGTACGACAGAGTGTTGTTGATGTAGTCCTGGATCGCCGCCAGATGCGGTGCGTTGGAATTGATCAGGGCGTGATAATTCCGGTTCAGCGAATTGAGCCGTGCCAGCTTGGCATTGAAGTTCTTCGGCTTGCCGCCGGGATGCGACTGGGGCGTCACGGCCACGCTGGCGAGCGTCGCGCGTTCGGCTTTCGGCAGGCGATGGCTTTGCGATTTCACACCTCCGCCGCGAGACGCACTCTTCTGCCGGGTCTTGTTCTTGGGAGTGCCGAAGACCGAGTTCAGAAAACCGCCAAGACCATTGCCGGACACAGTCTTGCCGTTGCCACGGTTGCCGTTTCCCGCGGACTTGTTCCCGTTCCCGTTCCCGTTCCCGTTGCCGTTTCCATTTCCTCCGCCGTTCCCGTTGCCTCCGCCGTTTCCGTTTCCGTTTCCGTTGCCATTCCCATTGCTGTTGCCGTTCTTGGCGAATGCCTTGTCAGAGGGCAGGAGGGATCCGGGCAGGTCGGGCGCGAGGGCCGGTACGAGAACCAGTGCCGCGGCACCAACCAGCAATGTGACGGATTTTGCGAGGGACATTCCATTTCCTTTTGCATGTCGTGTCAGGGCATTATCATTCAGACAGCCATCGCCGTGGCGCGACTACCCGCGCAAGCGGGTAAAGCGTGGCGCGAAAGTCGGAACGTTCTGTGACCACAACACGTAGGATTTTAGATAGTTCCGGAAAAACCGGGAAACAGACAGAACGTCAGCGCAATCGCGCCAGCAGGTGGGGCACCTTGCCGATATGGTCCAGCCGGAAGAACCGATCGTGCCCCTGCGGCGCGTCGGCCTCTTCCAGTGCCCAGGTCACGTCATAGGGCACATGCGCGCCAAAGGCGCCGGCATTGAGGGCCGGTACGATGTCCGACTTCAGGGAGTTGCCGATCATCAACGCTTCGTCCGGACCGGTGCCATGCCGGGAAAACAGGGTGCGATAGGTGTCTTCCGACTTTTCGGAGACGATCTCGATGGCGTCGAAATGGACGTCAAGGCCGGATGCGGTAACCTTTCGCTCCTGGTCGAACAGGTCGCCCTTGGTGATCAGCACAAGATGGTAGTCGGCCTTGACCGCTTTCAGCGTGTCCTCGACATGGGGCAGGGGCTCGACCGGGTGACGCATCATCTCGCGTCCGGCCTCGAGGATCTCGGCGATGACATCCGCGGACACCTTGCGGTCGGTCACTTCGATGGCGGTCTCGATCATGGACAGGGTGAAGCCCTTCACGCCATAGCCGTAGTGCAGCACGTTGCGCCGCTCTGCCGCCAGGAGCCGTTCGGAGAGATGGTTTTTCTCCGTGTAGTCCGCCAGCAGTTCCGCGAAGCGTTCCTCGGTCAGACGGAAGACGCGCTCATTGTGCCAGAGCGTGTCGTCGGCATCGAAACCCAGCGTGGTGATCTTGGCCATCAGGACGCCTCTTCATATTCGGCGGAAAGCTCGAGCCAGTCCTCTTCGGTCTTGACCAGCTTCTTTTCGCAGAAGGCCCGTTCCTTGGCGAACTTGGTCGCCCGGTCAGGCTCCTTTGCAAAAAATTCCGGATCGGCGAGCGCCTCGTCGAGCCTGCCGATCTTCTCCTGGAGGCGGGCCATTTCCTTCTCGGCCGCGTCAATCTTCTGTTTCAGCGGCTTGAGCTGACTGCGTTTCTGGGCGGCATCGCGGCGCTTTTCCTGCGCCGACGCTTTCTCCGCCTCATCCGCGGCAGCCTTGTCCCGCGCCTTTTGCGCCGCTTCGGGGCCTTGCAGGATCAGGCGCCGGTAATCTTCCATGTCGCCATCATAGGCCGCGACCCGGCCATCCGCGACCAGCCACAGCCGGTCCGCGCAGGCCTCGACCAGATGGCGGTCGTGGCTGATCAGCACGACAGCGCCCTGGAACTCGTTCAGCGCCATCACCAGGGCTTCCCGGCTGTCGATGTCGAGGTGGTTGGTCGGTTCGTCGAGGATCAGGAGATGCGGACCGTCGAAGGTGGCAAGTCCCAGGAGAAGGCGTGCCTTTTCACCGCCCGAGAGATCTTTCGCGGGTGTGTCCATGCGGTCCGTCGGCAGGCCCATCCGGGCCACACGTGCACGCACCCTGGCTTCCGGCGCGTCGAGCATGAGGGCGCGGACATGGGCGACCGCGCTTTCGGCGGGCTTCAGTTCGTCCAGCTGGTGCTGGGCGAAAAAGGCGATCTTCAGCTTCGAGGCCTTTGTGATCTCCCCGTCCATCGCGTCGAGGCGACCGGAGATCAGCTTGGCGAAGGTCGACTTGCCGTTGCCGTTGGCTCCGAGCAGGGCGATCCGGTCGTCCGTGTCGATGTTGAGCGTCAGCCTCGACAGGATCTTCGTCTCGCCATAGCCGGTCGAGACATCCTCAAGCTTCAGGATCGGCGGTGCCAGCTGGGTCTCGGGATCGGGAAAATGGATCGGCTTGCTGCTCTCGTCGGTGAGGGCCGCGATCGGCTGCATCTTTTCCAGCATCTTCAGCCGCGACTGTGCCTGCCGCGCCTTGCTGGCCTTGTAGCGAAAGCGGTCGACAAAGGCCTGCATGTGCTTGCGCTGGGCGTCCTGTTTTTCCTTGGCCTTCTCGGCAAGGATCATCGCCTCGCGCCGCTGCCGGTCGAAACTGTCATAACCGCCCGAATAATAGGTCAGCTTGCCGCGCTCCAGATGGACGATGCTGTCGACCGCCTTGTTCAGCAGGTCCCGATCATGGGAGATCAGCAGCACCTGGTGCGGATAGCGGGCGACGTAGTTTTCCAGCCAGAGCGTGCCTTCCAGATCCAGGTAGTTGGTCGGCTCGTCGAGCAGCAGCAGGTCCGGCTCGGAGAACAGGACAGCCGCCAGGGCGACGCGCATGCGCCAGCCGCCGGAAAAGGACGAGCAGGGCCGCTGCTGGGCCGCCGCGTCGAAACCGAGGCCGGACAGGATCGATCCCGCGCGTGCCTCCGCCGTGTGGGCACCGATATCCGCGAGGCGGGTGTGGATCTCGGCAATCCGCTCCGGGTCGGTTTCCGTCTCTGCTTCTTCAAGCAGCCGGCTGCGCTCGGTGTCGGCCGCCAGCACAACTTCCATCAGCGTGTCTTCCGTGCCGGGCGCTTCCTGGGCAACCTGGCCGATACGGGCGCGTTTGGGGATCTGCACGCCGCCGGTCTCCGTCGACAGGTCACCGGTGATGATCTTGAACAGCGTCGATTTGCCCGCGCCATTGCGGCCCACGAGCCCGGTCTTGGCCTTGCCGGGCAGGGTTACGCTGGCTTTGTCGATCAGGAGACGATCCCCGATCCGGTATGTAAGGTCCGAAATCTGCAACATGGGCCGGATGTTTGGCGAAGCCGCCTCAAGGATGCAAGCGGAAACCGGAAGGAACATGCGTTCGAGCGGCGGGCTGTGGCATCGCTGCACGCCTGCAAGCCGCCGCTGCAAACATCAGGGGTGCAGGAAGGCGAGAACCTCGGAAAGGATAAGCCGGTGCTGCTCGATCCGTTCCGCATGGCCCTTGATACAGACGATCTCGTCTCCGGGTTCATGCTCTTCCAGAATGGCAAAGCCCTCCGGCTTGCACACGCCCATGAAGTCGAAATGGCCGGTATCGGCGAGTTCCACATGACGGACCTTGTCGTCCGGCAGGGCGGCGGCCAGCGCCCGCGACTCGGCTTCCTGGTCGAGCATGTCGGCACGTCCCGAGCCGAGTACCAGCACGGGAATGTCGATGGCGCCGAGGCTCTCGCGAGACAGGACCGGCGTTCCGCCGAGATCCAGGCTGATGACCTTGGTTAGCCGTGGGTCCTTGCGGGAAGTCGCCATCTCGATCCGGTCGCCATCCGTTTTCGCGATGGACCACCCGGTTAGCACTTGGCAGGCAACAGGTAGATTCTCGCCCGAGCACACACGCTCATACCGGTCAGGTTCGAATTCGGCGCCGGCTAGAAGCATCACGGTGAAGCCGCCGAGGGAATGCCCGGCCGCATAGATCCTTTCGCGATCGATCCTGTCTTTGTAGACGCTCTCCTCGGTCAAAAAACTGATCAGGCGGGAAAGATCTATCGGCCGGTCCCAGAGCTGGCGGGTCTGATCGGGATCGCGAAGAAACGTGCTGGTGCCCGGGTGATTCACCATGGCGACGACAAAGCCGCGCCGGGCAAGCGCCGAGCCAAGCCAGGCCTGATTGAGCGTGTTGCCGTACATCCCGTGCGAGACGACAACGAGCGGAAAGACACCTTCTGCGGGCGCTCCGTCCGGATCGGCCGGCGCCATCTGCCAGACCTTGCTCTTGTCCGCTATGGCATATTGGTCAGGCGTCGCGGTCGGATACCAGATGTCGCCTTCAAGCGGCCGGTCTGCGCGTGCATCCTCGATCGTTATCTTGGCGGCGCCGGGGCCGAAGGGCAGGGCGTCGCCGGCCCCTGCTGGGAGTACAAGGAGGGCGGTAACGGCGAGAAAGGCCGCCGTCCGGCACAGTCTTGTGGTCAGGGCGCGTGAGGGTGTCTGCGCGATCATGGGATCTCCAATGCGGTTGCGGGGAGCCATTCAGATGCGCGCTGCCTGACCTGTTGACAATTGCCGGAGAGGCGCTGTCCTGTCCTCAAACGTGATAAAGGACAGATGCATCAAGTCCTTTGACCGAATGAGCCCGCGATGATCAGCATTCCGGTGTCCTTCCTGCTCGCTGCCCTCTTTCTTGGACTGGCATTGGCGGCGTTCGCGTGGCGGTCGCTGCCGTTTCCGGCGCGCGGCATGTTTGCCGGGCTGTTCTGCCTGATGGCACTTGAGGCCAGCCTGGTCGGGATGCGCTTTGCCTATGGGCATATCGAATTTCTCGCGGTCCAGCAGGTGCTGCCCGTCTGGGTGGCGCCGAGTGTTTATCTGGCCTTCTGTGCGTTGACGGGTCCGGTGGCGGATTTCCGGCGCCGGATCCTGTTTCATGGCGTGATTGCCCTGGTTGTGACAGCGGCAATGGCCCTGCCGGTTCGGATTGCCGGCTATGTCGATGCCCTGATTGCCGCCAGCTACATGGTCTACACACTGGCGCTGATCCGGTTGTGGCTGGAAGGCGCCGACCGGTTTTCAGAAGCGCCGACCGCGCTGGGCGGCATTTTGCACCGGTTGCTTCTGGTCGCCATTTTCGCGATGGCTGCGACGCTGTTTGTCGACGTCTGGATCGCGTTGCTGTTTGCCCAGGCGCGTCAGGATGCCGCCGCCCGCGCCGTCTCGGTGGCCAGCCTTTTGTTTCTCGCCGCTGCCATAATTCTCGTGCTGCTCTCGTTGCGGTCACGCCGGACGAAACGCTCCCGAAGCGTTTCCGCCGAGGCGGCCGGCGAAGACGGGACGCTGGTCGAGACCGCCAGACGCCTTCTGGTCGATCAGGGCTTGTTCAGGGACCCGGGCCTGACGCTAACGCGGCTCGCGCGCCGGGCCGGGGTGCCGGACAGGGACCTTTCCCGCGCGGTCAACGCGGTGACCGGGATGAATGTCAGCCAATTCGTCAATCAGGTGCGGCTGGAAGAGGCTGCCCGGCTGCTCAAGACCACGGACGCTCCGGTGTCGCGTATCCAGGAACAGGTCGGCTTTCTGACACGGTCGAATTTCTATCGCGAATTCCAGAAAAGTTACGGCTCTGCGCCGGGTACGTTCCGCAAGATCGCTCACTCGTCGTCCTGATCTCCGTCGGGAAGGCTCAGAAAAATCTCGGCGAAGCCGCCGAGCAGTTCGTGACAGAGGATCAATTCCCGTGTGTCCGGGTCCCAGAAGGCATTTTCCTCGTTGCAGGTTGTTGCGCGGAACGTCACCTCTTCCGGCAGGTCGTAAAAGGTGTCCAGTTCTTCCGCGACCAGTTCCATCAGTTCGCTTTCTTTCAGGAACACGGCCATGGAGTCCAGGCCCGCCGGTGCCGGTTCATGGACGACCCTGATTTTTCCACCCGGGTCGTCCGCGTCCCTCAAATGTGGGGAGGTGACGATGTCCCAGGAATCCGCTGCCTGTTCATAGTCGTAGCCACAGGATTCGATCCGGTCCGCCGGGAGTTCCAGATCCCGGGCCAATCCGCGGAAAGCCGACGGGTCGGCGCCGACCATAAGGCACAGAATGGCATAACCGCGCTGCTGGTCGAGATCGTGCTCGTCGTAAAAGACAAGGTCTTCATAGGCCTCTTCGGCAATCAGGAACCATCCGATCATTGCCTGGGCGAGGTAGAGGTCCATGTCATCGTTGTCGGCCGCCAGCATGGTCACCGTTGCAAGATTGTCGACAGCATCCTCTTCCTGGGCGAGCACCGGCAGGCCCAGTTCCGAAATCAGCATGTGGCCGCCCTCGTGATAGAGCGTGAACAGCACATTGCCCGCCACGAAGACGAACAGGTCCTCCAGGTCGTCCTGGGGCAGGCCGGTGATGACCTGGTCGAGTGCAACCGGAGGCGCTGGGTCCTGACCGCTCGTGGTGGTCGCCGACAGGGCCGGTGAAACCGTTCCTGCCCATATAAATGTGCAAAGGGCAAATATCAGCGATGGCTGCGCGAAAACCTTGAGCATTGTCCCGTTCCTGAAAGGCATTTTTTACAGAGCGCGCACGGACGATCTGCACTGTTTCGCAGGAGACTATTCACAGTGGAAGCGGTTTGCCAGCATGGAAGATCCTTGCCGACATGAAACTGTCATGAGCGCGCCCCCTTGCGAGCCAGACGGCGCACCGTTATTAAGGCCGCGAAAATCGAATTTCCGGGCCCGGCAATCCGCCGGTCCAACCTGTAACAAGAAAGACGAAACCATGGCGATTGAACGCACGTTTTCCATGATCAAGCCGGATGCCACCAAGCGCAATCTGACCGGCGCCATCACCGCAAAGCTGGAAGAAGCCGGCCTGCGCGTGGTTGCTTCCCGTCGCGTTTGGATGTCCCTGCGTGAAGCGGAAGCTTTCTACGCTGTTCACAAGGAGCGTCCGTTCTTTGGTGAACTGACCGAATTCATGTCCTCCGGCCCGACCGTCGTTCAGGTTCTCGAAGGTGAAGACGCCATCGCCAAGAACCGTGAAGTCATGGGCGCCACCAACCCGGCCGAAGCAGCCGAGGGCACCATCCGCAAGGAATTCGCGCTGTCGATCGGTGAAAACTCCGTGCACGGTTCCGATGCGCCGGAAACCGCTGCCCAGGAAATCGCTTTCTGGTTCTCCGGAACCGAAATCGTCGGCTGATCCGTCCACCGGATTTGCTTTCGGGAAGCCGGTCCTTCGGGGCCGGCTTTTCTTTTTGTTTCCGGAAGTCGGTTCTGACACATTCGGATACAAATTCCGAAGATTGCGCGACAGCATTCTGAACCGACAACCTCCATAATAGATCCGTGGGCGAGAGGAATTTGGAGGAAACGGATGCGTTTATGCCTTGCATTGGCCGGTGCGCTGATCGCGCTGCCTGCGGCGGCCCATGACAGCAAGGGCCCGTTGAACGGCGAGGAGCCGCTCGGGCACTCACATGTCGGCGTGGACATCTGGAACCTGTTGCTGCCCGGGGCGGAAGCCTCAGCGGACATCACCGTTGACGGTAACAACCGCCGGATCCGGGCGAATGGCTATCCTGTCAAACCTCCGGGGCGTTTTCCCAACCGCAACAATCCGCACAGCATTTCCAAAAAGAACTACAATCTGAAAGTGCCGCTATTGCCACGCAGGAACGGCCGGGCGACGGATGCGCAGGGAGCGGTCTTCGGTATTGCGATCAACGGCGTGGTGATGGACCCGGGGACGGCGGAGTACTGGCAGAACGACCGGCGGTCCGGTTGGAACTACGAGGCGCTGGGCGGCGCCTGCAAGCTCGGCCTCGACAAGTACAATGCCCATGTCCAGCCTAACGGCACCTATCATTACCACGGCATTCCGACCGGTGTGCTGGCCGCCGAGGGTGGCGCGTCCGTCCCTGCGCTGATCGGGTTTGCCGCCGACGGTTTTCCGGTTTACGGACCCTATGGCTACTCCGATCCGCAGCGGAAATCACCGGTGCGCAAACTGAAAAGCAGCTACAGGGTCAAGCAGGGAACCCGTCCGGGTGGGCCCGGTGGACGCTATAATGGCAAGTTCACCCAGGACTGGGCTTATGTGGCCGGCGCGGGAGACCTTGACCAGTGCAACGGCCGTATTGCCGTGACACCGGAATTTCCCAAAGGCACCTACCATTACGTCCTGACCGACACGTTTCCTTTCATTCCGCGGTGCTGGATGGGCAGCCCCGACAGCAGTTTCAGGCGCCTGAAAGGGCCGGGCCGGCGTGGTGACACCGGCACGCAGGACGAACAGCCAACGATCGGCTTTGCCGCTCTGACGAACAACAGCGAGGCAAGCGTGACACTGATCCAGGCCCAGGGCGGACGGCCGCCCCGGTTCCTGCCCGGCGGCCGGCCTCCGCCACCGGGGGCGGGACGCGGGCCGCGTCACGGGCCGCCTCCAGGTGGCATGCCTCCGGGAGGCGGTCGCGGCGGACGGGGCCCGTGCAGCGGGAGCTGAGCCGAAAGGGACAGAAGTGCGTGTTCTCACGCACTTTTTTCGAAGCAAAATGTTCATATGTTCGAAACAACAAATAGAGGAGTTGTGAAATGAAAGCGTCGATCATGGCACCGGCTGTCGCCCTCGCACTGGGCGTTGCCACGGCAACGGCGATGGCGTTCGAGGGCCCAGGGGCCCATTTCATCGAAAGCTGGGATCTGAATGGGGACGGCGTGGTGACGGTTGCAGAAGCACGTGACCGCCGTTCCGACGTGTTTGCAAGCTTCGATGCGAATGAAGACGGTTTTCTGGATGAAAAGGAATACGTGCTCTTCGACGAGGCCAGGGAACTGGACCAGGCGGAAAACGAACCTCAGGGGCGCGGGCGTGGCAACCAGAACCCGGCAAACGGAATGCGGCTCGAGGTCAACGATACCAATGGCGACGGCAAGGTCTCGGAAACGGAGTTCCTGGACAATGCGGCGCCCTGGATCGAAATGATCGACCGGAACGGGGACGGTGTGGTGACCCGCGCCGACTTCGGGCCGGGCCGCAAATAGCGGCGCTTACGGCAAAAGAAAGCGGTCCGTCGGGATTGTACCGGTGACAGGGAGGCGCTTGACGGCGCCTCTTTTTGTTTTTCATAAGGCTGGGCCGTACACTGTTCCGAAGCTTTCAGGATGATTGGTTCCGCATGACCCAGCAGCCGCCCAAGAGCACGTTCTCCGCCTGTCCGCATGATTGTCCGTCGACATGTGCGCTGGAAGTGCATTTCTATCCGCATGGCGATGTCCGCCGGCTCAACGGCGCCCGCGACAATGCCTATACGGCCGGGGTCATCTGCGCCAAGGTCGCGCGCTATCCGGAACGGCTCTATCACCCGGAACGGGTGATGACACCCCTGCGCCGGGTTGGCCCAAAGGGCGAGGGCCGCTTCGAGGAGATTTCCTGGGACGCGGCACTGGATCTAATCGCGGAGAAATTCCTGGCGGCTGAAGCAGAGTTCGGCGCCGAGAGTGTCTGGCCCTATCACTATGCCGGTACGATGGGGCTGGTGCAGCGTGACAGCATTCACCGGCTGCGCCACGCCAAGGGTTATTCACGCCAGTTCGACAGTTTCTGCACCAACATGGCCTGGACCGGCTATGTCGCGGGCACCGGCAGGCTCGCCGGTCCGGACCCGCGCGAGATGGCGCTGTCGGACCAGATCGTCATCTGGGGCACCAATCCGGTCGCGACCCAGGTCAACGTCATGACCCACGCGATCGCGGCCCGCAAGAAGCGTGGTGCGCGCATCATCGTCGTCGACGTCTACCAGACCGAAACCATGAAACAGGCCGATATCGGACTTGTGCTCAAGCCGGGCACCGACGCCGCGCTGGCCTGCGCGATCATGCATGTCCTCTTCCGCGACGGTTTTGCCGACCGGGATTACCTGGAAAAATACACCGACTGCCCGGCGGAGCTGGAAGCGCACCTGAAGGACAAGACACCGGACTGGGCCGCGGCGATCACGGGACTGGAGGCCACGCAGATCGAGGAGGTCGCCCGGCTGATCGGCGAGGTGAAGAAGACCTATTTCCGGCTCGGCTACGGTTTCACCCGGTCGCGCAACGGTGCCGTCGGCATGCATGCGGCGAGTTCCATCGCGGCGGTCACCGGTTGCTGGAAGGAAGAGGGCGGCGGTGCCTTTCACAACAACGGCGCCATCTACGAACTCAACAAGGACATGATCGAGGCCGGCTCCTTGAGGGATCCGTCGGTCCGGGCGCTCGACCAGAGCCTGGTCGGCCGCATCCTGACCGGCGACGAGGCCGCGCTGCTCGGCGGCCCGCCGGTGAAGGCCATGCTGATCCAGAACACCAACCCGGTCTCCGTGGCACCGGAACAGGAGCTGGTCAAGCAGGGGTTCGCCCGCGAGGACCTGTTCACGGTCGTGCACGAACATTTCCTGACCGAGACCGCGCAAATGGCGGATATCGTGCTGCCGGCCACCCAGTTCCTGGAGCATGACGACATCTACAAGGGCGGCGGTCACCAGTACCTGATGCTCGGCCCGAAGGCGGTTGAGCCGCCGGAAGGGCCGAAGGAAAACATCTTTGTCATCAAGGAGATCGCCCGGCGTGTTGATTCAAAACCTCATCCCGGCTTCGACATGAGCGCGCGCGATCATATCGACTGGATGCTGCGGAGTTCCGGTTATGGCACGTTGGAAGAGCTTGAGACGAAAAAGTGGATCGACCTGCAGCCGGATTTCGAAATGGCCCACTATCTGAGCGGCTTCGGCCACGCGGACGGCAAGTTTCATTTTCGGCCGGACTGGGGCCGCACGGCGGCGCCCAACAAGCCGGACGGCGATCCTTTCGGTCCCTGGCAGGCGATGCCGGAACTGCCCGATCAATGGGACAGTATCGAGCTCGCCGACGATGAGCATCCGTTCCGGCTGGTGACAGCCCCGGCGCGCTCGTTCCTGAATTCCAGTTTCAACGAAACCGACAGTTCGAAGAAAAAGGAAGGCCGTCCGGAGGTCTGGCTGCGGCCGGACGAAGCGGCGCGTTTCGGCATCGACGACGGCGCGAAGGTGAAGATGGGCAACAGCCGCGGCGCCGTGACCCTGCATGCCCGTCTGGTCGACACTGTCGCCCCGGGCACCGTCATCTCGGAAGGCATCTGGCCGAATGACGCCTTCGAGGACGGCAAGGGCATCAACACGCTGACCGGCGCCGATCCGGTGGCGCCTTACGGCGGCGCTGCGTTTCACGACAGCGCGGTGTGGGTGAGGGCAGTTTAGGTTGTTTTTGGCAAGCTACGCCTCTGCACATTAAACAACCCGGCGTCATCCTGAGGAGCCGCGTCAGCGGCATCTCGAAGGGTGGGCCACATATTACAAAGCTTGCGGCGGAACCTTCGAGACGGGCCTGACGGCCCTCCTCAGGATGACGGTGAGAGTGTAGAGATGTTTGTATTTTTCCGTTCGAAGACAGCGATTTGCGCTATAGGCGTGGCGGCAATTCTGGTTGGAATAGCGATCCAGCCAACATATGCCCAGGAAATGCCGAGCGCCAACCTTCCGGAAATGGGCCACACTGAGTTTCGGCAGATATTCCGTGACAACCCGAGCTTGTCGTCGAGCGATTTCAAGGTCTTCCCGGCAGACTTGCGGCGCTATCTCGCGGCGTCGGAAGACATCTCTAGTGCCTTTTCGCGTATGATCGACAATCGTACATTTTTGTTTGTCGTAACGCGTGAGCGCGGACCTGTAATGGTATCGAAAGCGGCGCTTGTGACTGGTAGTGGTCGCACGTTGTCACCGAAAAAAGGCATTTTTTGGCAGCCTCTTCATTTGCCGTCGTTTAAAAAAACAATTCTTGGCTGGTCCGTCATTGTCAGCGATGAGCACTTCCACCTTCAATGGAACGATGAATTGAACGCGCTCCAGTCGACCTATTGCGGCGATGTCACGCCTGTTTCTTGCATGCGCCAGACGACAAGGATCCATCGTAGGCTGCAGGAACTTGTTCTGGTTGAGGTTACTTCGGAACGCTTGGAGGCCTGGAAAGAAATTTGGAAAGGCGGCGAATGGCTCGCCGATCCGCACAAAACTGATTTCTAAGAGCATGATACAAACTCAGCGTCATCCTGAGGAGCCGCGTCAGCGGCATCTCGAAGGATGGGCCACTTGCCCTGGATTTCGTGGCCGATCCTTCGAGACGGGCCTGGCGGCCCTCCTCAGGATGACGTTGAATGTTTGGCGTTGTCAGTTGTTCATGCGTCATCGAACATAAAAACACCAAAAAGGCGGCGCACCGCCCGTCCGGTGCTAGCCGCCTTCCCAGGTCAAGCCAGTCAGACTTCCGGTTTGGGGCTCCCGGATGTCAGGGCTGGCTTTCTGAGCTCTTGGGTTCGTTCGGCGTGACCAGACGGCCTTCCTCGGCCTTGTAGAAATACTGGCTCGCGACCAGCCAGCCTTTCAGCGGCCGCAGGATCGGGATGCAGGTCAGGAGGATCAGCGGCAGGGTCGTGACCAGGTGCACCCAGTAAGGCGCGGTGTAGGCGATCTCCAGCCAGATGGCGAAGGCCACCGCCGGCACGCAGCCGAAACAGATCACGAAAAAGGCGGGGCCGTCGGCCGGATCCGCGAAACCATAGTCAAGGCCGCAGTGGGGGCAGGAGGGTTTCAGCTTGAGGAACCCGTCGAAGATGCTGCCTTCGCCGCAGCGCGGGCAGCGGCCCTTGATGCCGGTCTGGATCGGCGGCAGTTCGGGCCAGCTTTGGGGAGTGCTCATGGGACGCTCTTTCCTGCTCTGCAGCCGTCTTGTTCCCGACCGGTCTGCGCAAACTGTGCAGTCAATGTGATAATGATTGCAATTGACTGCATGCAAAGATAAGTGAAAATCCGTTCAAAGCAACCTGTTTGACTGCGGCAGATTGCCTGGGGCAGCGTGTCAGAAATAGGTCGAAACGTTCTGCGGTGTGCTGGCCAGCGTCGCTGCTATCGCACCGAGTGCGCTGTCGATCTGGACACGTGTGTGTGGTCCGCCGAGGCAGAGGCGCACGGCATTGGGCGCAGGGCCCGCCGCGACGAAGGCGTCGCCTTCCACAAGCCCGACCGGTTGCGTGCGGATCTGGCTGACGAATGCGGACGGCGTCCAGCCGTTGTCCAGGCTGAGCCAGAGGTGGAAGCCGTCCGGATCTGCGAGGAACCGGCTGCGGGAAAGATGTCCGGCTGCGAGCTTCTGCCGGGCCATGCTTTCCGCCCGGATATGCAGGAGCAGTGCCGCCGCGGTGCCGTCTTCGATCCAGCGCGCGGCAAGCGCCGCCGTCAGCGGCGAGATCATCACGTTTGATGTCCGCAGCGCACGTGCGAATTGCCAGGACGCGCTTTGGCCGGGAGCAAGAACGTGGGCAAGCCGCAGACCGGCGCCAAGGCTCTTGGAGAGAGAGCCGACATACCAGGTCAGGTCCGGGCCCATCGCGGCGAACGGCGAGGGCTTGGCCCGGCTGAGCTGGCCGTAGGCGTCGTCCTCGAGAATCTGGATGCCCTGCTGCCGGGCAATTGTCACAAGTTCCTTCCGGCGATGAACGGGAAGGGTGCGGGTCGTCGGGTTTTGCAGCGTGGGGTTCAGGTAGAGCGCCTTGAGGCCGCCATTGCGGCAAGCCGCCTCAAGGGCGTCCGGATCGATGCCGTGAGCGTCGGCGGGCAGGCCGATCAGGTCGAGCCGGAGCTGTGCGCAGAGCGAGCGAATTCCGGGATACGTGACCGCCTCGCAGGCAATCCGGTCTCCGGGCCTGGCGATTGTTGCCAGAATGCAGGCCATGGCCGCCTGGGCGCCGGGAGCGAACTGGATGCCGTCCGGCTGCGGCGACAGTCCGACGCCCTGCAGCCAGTGCGCGGCCATCTGCCGGTCGGGATCGGAGGCGGCAAAGGTCTGGTAGCGCAGCAATGGCACGAGGTCCGCTGCCAGGGCTTCGTAGCCTTCCCGCATCCGTCTCGCCAGGTCAGCCGTGTCGGGTTCCGGAGGCAGGTTCATGGAAAAGTCGGCAGACGACTGCCGCGGTTTCTGACTGGTTGGGGACGCTTGCCCGTCAGTTTTGTCCCGCGACGTGACAAAGGTGCCGCTGCCGACCTGCGAGGCCAGGATGCCGCGGCGCCGCGCTTCCGAATACCCGCGCGCGACAGTGGTGAAATCGAGCCCAAGCAGTCCGGCGAGTTGCCGCTGCGCCGGCAGCCTGTCACCGGGAGACAATCGCCCGGCCTTGAGGTCTGCTTCGATGGCGTCGGCAATGGCCAGGTACCGCGGTGCGTTGCTCCCGGCGAGATCCGGGGTCCAGTTTTTCATCGTGGCGAGACTTTCCAAAATTGACTGGATATTGACTGTATATTTGATTGGGAAAGATGTGTCATCAATTAAGAGGTCAAGTGTGCATTCAGGCAGACATCCGGTTGGCTCCGCGTCCGGTCATGGATGCTAAAGTCCCTTGCCGCCAGCCGGAAGCCTGACCGAAGGTCACGAGACAGGTGTCTGGTGTGAAATTGTCGCCAAAACAAGGCGATGCCGGAAAGAGCCGGGGACAGGAGCGCCTTGTCCGACCCGGGAGAGACTGTCGTGATCGGGCCGGCTAGCTGCGGTCCATCACTTCAACCGACAGCACCGTCGGCAGGTGGCGGGCGATTTCCTGCCAGGTCTCGCCTTCATCCAGGCTGGCGAAAATCGAGCCGGAATTGGTGCCGAAATAGAGCCCGGCCGGATCGCGGGCGTCGCCGGCCATGGCCTGGCGCAGCACGGTGAAGAAACAGGCCTCCTGGGGCAGGCCGGCGCGCTTGTCCCGCCAGGTCCGGCCACCATCCTCCGATTTCCAGACCGCGGCGGCCGCACCGGGCGGAAAACGGCCGGCCGTATCGCTGTTCAGCGGCAGCGTCCAGATGGTTTGCGGGTCGCGCGGGTGCACCCGGATCGGAAATCCGAAGGTGGAGGGCAGACCGTCATTGATGCTGTCCCAGCTTCGACCGCCATCGGGAGACCGCCAGACACCATGATGGTTCTGCTGGTAGAGCACGTCGCCATGTCCGGGCGCGCGCATCATGTTGTGCACGCAGTGACCGGTCTCGCCGCCGCGCGGGGCGGCGGGATGGTCATGGCCTTCGCAGGCAGCCGCGTTGGAGAGACGGTTGCGCCGTTCCCAGGTGGCACCACCGTCCTCGCTGGCAAAGACGCCGGCGGCCGAGATCGCGATCCACAGTTTCTCCGGGCCTGCCGGATCCGTGACAATGGTATGAAGCACGAGACCGGCCGCGCCCGGGTTCCAGCTGTCCGCGGACGGGTGGTTGGCAAGGCCGTCCAGATGCTCGAAGGTCACGCCGCCGTCCCTGCTGGCCAGCAGGCGCGCCGGCTTGGTGCCAGCGTAAAGGGTGCCGTGCGCGTAGCCAAGCGACCAGACCTGCGAGAAGGCGTCCTCGAAGGGCGCGTCCTGGGGTTCCCAGTTCAGGAACCTGGCCGTTTCGGGGTCATTGGCCGCCCAATCGTCGATCGTGCCCCTGGTCAGCTTGGCGAGGCTCCAGGTCTCGCCGCCGTTCTCGGAACGCCAGACACCGGCGCCGGACCAGTCACCGCCGCCGCCGGCCCAGATCGTGCCGCTTGCCGCATCTCCGATCACGTGATTGATCGGCCAGCCGTCACAATGGGGACCGCTGACGGCCCAGCCGTCCCGGCTGTCGCCGCCCGACAGCAGAAAGGCTCCCTTTGTGGTTCCCACAAGCACCGTCATTCCCGCGGACATGGCACGCCTCCTCGGACAATCGGGAAAGAAGCATAGCACCAAGAGCCCAGGTTGTGACGGGGTGTTTTTCGCGCGTCCCTGGGCCACCATGAATTTGCGCCCCGCCACTCTGGTGGCGGGGCCTGGTCCCAAGGGAGTTGAGAAACTGGATCTTTCAGCACCGCCGCCCGCTTGCTAGATAGCACCGAAACACCATTCCGGAGGACCCGATGACAGAAGACCTCAGCACATGGACGGCGCGCGCCCGGCCGGAGCGCGCGCCCCTGGACGGCCGATATGTCTTGCTCGAACCGCTGGATCCGGTGCGCCACGGCAAGGAGCTTTATGCCGCCTCCAGCGTGGCGGACGCGGATGAGCGTTTCCGGTGGCTGCCCGAATATCCGCCGGCCTCGGAGGCCGAGTTTCAGGGTTGGCTCACGGAAAAGGCCTTGAGCGAGGATCCGCTGTTCTTTGCCGTCGTCGACAAGGCGAGCGGGCGTGTTGCGGGACGGCAGACCCTGATGCGCATCGATGCGGCAAACGGCGTCATCGAGATCGGCAACATCTACTGGGGGCCATTGATCTCCAGAAAGCGGGCGGCGACGGAAGCGCTGTATCTCTTCATGAAACATGTCTTCGACGACCTGGGTTATCGGCGGTTCGAATGGAAGTGCAACAACGCCAACACACCGTCGAAACGCGCGGCCCTGCGCTTCGGTTTTCGCGAAGAGGGCGTCTTCCGCCAACATCTGGTGGTCAAGGGCCGGAACCGGGACACCGCCTGGTTTTCCGTCATCGACAAGGAATGGCCGGCACTGAAACACGGCTACGAGGCCTGGTTGTCTCCGGAGAATTTCGCGGATAACGGCCGGCAAAAACGGCGGCTGGCCGAATGTCTCGGCAATGCGGACGGAGCGGTGTGAGGCCCTCCGGGCAGCACTTGCCGGCGTCGGGACAGTGCACCGGTTGTGGAAACCCGAGATGGATGACGCATTGAATTGAAATGCCCCGGGTGCAGGTGTTTAATGACGTGGCGGGGAAATTTTCACGCTTTCGTTGCAGACACAAGCGGAAATGAGGGGCCAATGCGCAAGACAATCTCGACCATCGACAGAACCGCCGTCAGCGGGTATCCGACCTATTGCGACGGCTATGCGCGTCCGGGCAACATCGGCAACGGCTATGTGTCGGTCGTCAAGGTTGCCACCGGAACCGTTGAAAAGACGGACGATTTTCTGCTCGACGGCATTGTTGCCTATGACCGCGCCGAGGCGAATGACGCCTATATCGGCCAGATCAACATGGAAACGGCGTCTTCCTTCTGCGGCATTGCCGGCAATGTCTGGGGCTACGATCTGGCCTATAACAGCGCGTTGAACACGCTGAAACCGATGTTCACCGCAAAGCAGTATGACGGTTCCGACCTGCCGGTCTATGACGCCGGGCCTCTGATCGACGCAGGCATTGCACTGTTCGGCACCGAGCCGCATCGCCGCTTCCCGCCGGCACCCGGCGCCCATGTCATCTGCGCCAACAAGAGCACGACCAACTTGCGGCCGCGCATAGGTGAGCCGAACCCGGACAAGGGCGAGGCTTACGGCGTCTGGTGTTACATCGCCCTGTCCATCACCCGGGACCGGTACAATTCGGCCGACCTTTTCATCGAGGACGCCGGGACCTGGACGAAGAACGACAACGAGGCCGACCTGAAAGCCTTCCTCGAAGAGCACCAGAAGGCGGTCGCCTGGAGCATCGTCGCGTGCGGCAAGGACCAGTCGGTGCTCTATGACCGCACCTTCATGTCCTATGCCTACGTGATCATGAAGCCGGGTTTCGTCGGCACAGCGCTGACGGTCGCGCCCTATATCACGCTGGCCCAGCGGGCGGTCCCGGCCTCCGGCTTCAACACGCTTTACGACCTGACCCTGAGCGACTGGGAGCAGACGGTCGGGTTCCGGTAAGAGGCGCGGGTGCGCAAGCCGCAGGAGGGCGTCGGCAACCTGACGCAACGAAGCGAAACCGGTCTTCGGCCCATCGAGCGCTCTGCGGCAACTGGCTGAAGCCGCTTGTTGCGAAGGTTTCGACGCCGGTTTTCGGAGCGTGCAGTCTGATCAGTCGTCGTCATCGTCCTGCTGCCACCGGTTGCGGAGTTCTTCGCCGGTGAGCTGGCCATCGCCGTTCTTGTCCAGGTAGTTGAACATCCTGGTATGGACCGCCTGGAATTCCTCCAGGGACAGGTTGCCGTCATTGTCGGTGTCCATCATCAACACCATCATTTCCGGTCCCATCATGCCGCCCATCATCATGCCGGGTCCCATCATTCCGGATCCCATCATGCCAGGGCCCATCATCCGATATCGGCCGCCGCGGCCAAACATGGGATGGTTCTGGTAGTCCGAGGGCATCTGCATCATTCCGGGTCCGCCCCGGTTCATCATGTAGCCGTTTTGCTGTGCCTGCACGCTTCCGATTGTGGCGGCAAGGACAAGGCCGGCAGCCGTGATTGCGATTGGTTTTTTCATCACAGGTCTCCTGCTTTCGCCGGAGCCGGCGCCTACGCTGCAGCGGTCTCCGGTAGACCTGTGCATTCTACCAGTTTCGTTTCGCGGGGATGTTGATGAGGATCAAGCCGGAATTGATCGATATGGTAGAGCGACCGGAACGCGGAGGCCGCCTCTCCGTCCGGGTCAGTCAAGCACAGCTTTCACCAGCCTCACCGCGGACGCCACTCCGTCGATCACCGGCACCCGGAACTTGGCTGTCAGATCGGCGGCAAGGTCCGCCATGCCGGCGCATCCGAGTGCAATGGCGCCGGAGCCGTCTTCCTCCAGGGCCTTCTCGATTTCCTGCTCGATCCGGTGGCGGGCGTCGCTTTCCGGGTTTTCCAGTTCCAGAACCGGCACGTCCGAGGCGCGCACCCGCGCGCAACGGGCGGCAAGGCCGAGGAGGCGGAGGTTTTCCTCCAGCACCGGCACCGAGACGGGCAGGGTGGTGACGACCGAGAACTTCAGCGCGGCGACGGAGGCGACATGATAAGCGGCTTCGCCGATGCCGATCACCGGGACGGGCGAACGGGCCTTCAGCTCGAACAGGCCGGTGTCGTCGAAACAGGCGATGACAACGGCGCTGATGCTGTTGTCATTCTCCAGTGTATGGTCGAACAAGGCGTAAAGACCGGGCAGGGCGGCGGCCCCGTCGTCAGGGCCCTGAATGGCTGCCGGTCCATGCCTGGGATTGATGGCCGTAATCCGGCAGGCAGGACCGGCTGCGGTGCGAGCAGCCACCGCGATCTTGTCCGTCATCGAGGCCGTCGTGTTCGGGTTGATGACGAGGATGTGGGTCTCTTTCATGGGGGCCTCAGACAAGCCCTTTGCCGGCATCCGAGCCGAGCCGCGACCGGCGCCGGTTGAGCGTCACGACGATGGCCAGGAACAGGCCGATCACGAGAAACGAGAACAATGTGGTGAGCGTGCCGAGGGCGAAGATCACCGGCGTGGTCACGTTGGTGGTCATGCCGTAGATTTCCAGCGGCAGCGTGTTGTAGCTGCCGGCCGTCAGCAGCGTGCGGGCGAACTCGTCATAGGAGAGGGTGAAGCCGAACAGGGCGACCCCGATCAGCATCGGCGCGATGATCGGCAGCACGACATGACGGACCGTCTGCCAGGCGGTGGCGCCCTGGTCGCGCGCGGCTTCCTCGTAGGACTTGTCGAACCGATTGAACACCGCGAACATGATCAGGAGGCCGAAAGGCAGGGTCCAGGTGAGCTGGGAGCCGAAGCCGGAGGTCGACCAGTGCACGGAAAGGCCTGATTGAGAGAAGATCAGGCCGACGCCGAGCGAGACAAGGATCGACGGGATCACCAGGGAGGTGATGATCAGGTAGAAGATCACGCCCGAGCCCGGGAAACGCTTGCGGAAGGCGAGACCGCCCATGACCGAGACGACGACGGTCGTCACCATCACCATCAGCCCCAGGGTCAGCGAGCGGGCGAAACTCCCCCAGATATCTCCCACCGCCTGCTGCTGGAAGAGGTCATGAAACCAGTGCAGGGACACGCCGCGCATCGGGAAGGTCAGGCCGCCCTGCGGCCCCTGGAACGACAGGATCGCGATGGTGATCGTCGGGCCGTAGAGGAACACCAGGAACAGCGTGAAAAAGGCGGCAAGGACATAGAAGGAGCGGGAACGTTTATCCATGGCTCAGAGCTCCTTCCGGATGTCGACGAAGCGCAGCAGGATCGAGATCACCAGAAGCACGGTGACAAGCAGGATCACGGCCGTCGCCGCGGCGGACGGGTATTGCAGCAGGGCGATGTCGTTGGAGATCAGCCGGCCGACATTGGCCGACTGGCTGCCGGACATGAACCGGACGGTGATGAAATCGCCCATCACCAGGGTCACCACGAAGATCGAGCCGATCATGATCCCCGGCTTGGTCAGCGGAATGATCACGTTGGTCAGGGTCTGCAGGCCGGACGCGCCATTGTCATAGGCCGCCTCGATCAGGGATTTGTCGATGCGCATCATGGTGTTGAAGATCGGCACCACCATGAACAGCGTGTAGAGATGGACGAAGGCCAGGATCACGGAGAAGTCGGAGAACAACAGCCAGTCCAGCGGTTCGTCGATCACGCCCATGGAGATCAGCGTCGAGTTGGCGATGCCGTTGCGGCCCAGGAACGGGATCCAGGAGATCATCCGGATGATGTTGGACGTCCAGAACGGGATCGTGCACAGCAGGAACAGCACGATCTGCCAGGTCAGCGTCCTGACGTGGAAGGCCAGGAAATAGGCGACCGTGAAGCCGATCACCAGCGTGAAGGCCCAGGTGATCAGCGCGTATTTGATGGTGTTGAAGAACACCTGGTAGGTGACTGGTGAGGTCAGCAGGAATTCGTAATTGTCGAACTGGAATGCCGGATAGATGGAAAACTCGGTCGCGCCCCAGAAGCTGACCACAACGATCATGACGATCGGCAGCACAAGAAAGAAGAACAGCACCAGCGCGAGCGGCAGCGACAAAAGCCATCCGGTAACGGCATCGGGCAACCGGCTCAGGCTGAAGGGTGTCCGTGACTTTGCCGGCGCGGCTCCGGTGTCCTTGTGAATGAAGAGATGCGTCTGGTCCGTCATGTGGTTCCGGTCCGGTTGGAAAGGGAGCGCCCGGGGCCGTGGTCCCGGGCGAAGGTTGCAAAAGATCAGCCTCAGGCGGCGATGAACTCGTTCCACTTGCGAACCATGTACTGGTTCTCGTCCATGACGGCGTTCCAGCAGGCAACGGCGCCCATGCGGTCGTAGAAGGAGCCGCCGTCGCGGGTTTCACCGGCCTTGGCAAGCACGTCGCCGAACGGGCTGGTGATGTCGCCGGTGGCTTCCTTGCCCTCGAACCAGTAGCCCCACTCGTTTTCGTCCATGTGGTTCTTGGAGGTTTCCGGCACGGCGGAGTAATAGCCCTGGCGCATCAGGAAGCCGCCGACCCAGCCGTCGAGATACCAGTTGATGTATTCGTAGGCCGCTTCCAGCTCGAGGCCGGAGAGGCTCTTCGAGAGGCCGATGCCGCCGCCCCAGGAGCGGTAGCCTTCCTTCAGCGGCTGGTAGACGCACGGGATGCCGCGCGACTTGACGGCCGTGATCGCAGGCGACCACATCGACTGGATCACCACTTCGCCCGAAGCCATCAGGTTGACGCTCTCGTCGAAGGTCTTCCAGAAGGCGCGGAACTGGCCGTTCTTCTTGGCCTCGGTGAAGATCGCCATGGTCTTGTCGATCTCTTCGCGGGTCATGTTGCCCTTGTCGCCATACTGGATCTCGCCCATGGCTTCGCAGACCATGGCCGCATCCATGATGCCGATGGAGGAGATGTCGAGGATCGAGGCCTTGCCCTTGAATTCCGGGTTGAGCAGCTCGGTCCAGCTCTCGATCGGCCGGCCGATCAGGTCCGGGCGGATGCCGAGCGTGTCGGCGTTGTAGATCGTCGGGATCAGTGTCATCCAGCCGGTTTCCTCACCGGCAAAGCTCTTGCCGTCCGGCCCGTCGACAAAGCCGACCGTGTGCGGCGCGGTGCCCTGGGCAATCACCGATTCCGGGGTCAGCTTGCCGCTTTTGAAGATGCCGACGATCTTGTCGTAGTTCTTGATCTTCGACGTATCCATGGCCTGCAGGTTGCCGGTCGGCCAGACCTTCTTGCAGATCCAGTATTCGATGTCGGCAATGTCGAAGCTGTCCGGCTGGGTGGCGGCACGCTGGGTGACGGCGTCGCTGTCGAGCGCGGTCATTTCCAGGGTGAAGCCGAGATCTTCCTTCACCTTCTGCGCCACCTCGTTGAGGTTGGAGACGCCGGTGCCGAACTGGCGCAGGGTCACGTCCTTGATGTTCTGCGCCCAGATGGTCGGAAAGCCGGTGATCGCGCCGGAACCGAGCGCGGCACCGGTAACGGCGGCGCCGCCCTTCAGGATGCTGCGGCGGCTGACGCCCTTGGTGTCGAGTTTCTTTGTCATTTTCCTACTCCTGTTCCCCTCTGGAGTTTTGTTTGGCCGTGGGAGACGGCCGTGAACGGCCGCCCTCAGGCCGCCAGTTGGTGTGCGTCTTCCGGCTTCCAGGTCAGGAAGACGGTCGCGCCGATCTCGATCGGATCCTGGAAAAACGCCTCGTCGGTAAGTGCGGCAGTCAGGTCCCCCGCGCCGCCGGCATCCAGCGCCAGGTTGACGGTGGAACCCAGATATTCGACGTCCCGGACGTTCGCTGTGAGCAAGGCTCCATCTTCTCCGGCCGTTTTCTTCACCAGCAGCCGGTCGGCCCTGAGCGCAACGCTCGCGCCGTGCTGTTGCAGCACGTTGTGGCCGCCGATGAAGCGGGCAACGAACTCCGTCGCCGGCGCGTTGAAGACGTCGCGCGGGCTGCCGGCCTGTTCGATCCGGCCGCCATTCATGACGATGATGTCGTCGGCGAGCGCCAGCGCCTCGTCCTGGCTGTGGGTCACGTGAATGAAGGAGATGCCGAGTTCGCGCTGAAGTTTCTTCAGCTCCAGGCGCATCTTGATGCGCAGGAACGGGTCGAGCGCCGACAGCGGCTCGTCGAGCAGAAGGACAGACGGTTCGGTGATCAGGGCGCGGGCGAGCGCAACGCGCTGCTGCTGGCCACCGGAGAGCTGCGCCGGCAGGCGCTCGGCGTAGGCATCCATGTCGACCAGCTCCAGGAGCTGATGCGCTTTCTTCAGGCGCACCGGCTTTTCGATCCCCTTCATCTTCTGGGAGAAGGCGACATTGTCGATGACGGAAAGATGCGGGAACAGCGCATAGTTCTGGAACATCATCGCGGTTCCACGCCGGGCCGGGGGCAGGTCGGTCACGTTCGCGCCGCCCAGGAGAATGTCGCCGGTGGAAACACTCTCGTGGCCGGCAATCATCCGCAGTGTCGAAGACTTGCCACAGCCGGACGGGCCCAGCAGGCAGGAATAGGATCCGGCGACAAACCTGTGATCGATCGCGTCGACGGCGACCGTGTCGCCATACATCTTGGTGGTTGCCGCCAATTCCAGATCGAGGGACTTCGCCATCTCCGGACGTCTCCTTGAGAAAACAGTTTGGGTCCTGCAACAGCAAGCACCGTGCCAATGTCAAAAATCGGCTGATTTTCGAGAGTCCGGCTGGTGAGCTGTCACTCCGTTCATAATCGTGTTCAAAAAAAGTGCACAATAAATCGGCAAATGCAATACGAAGTGATTAAAAATTGTATACGATCTTGGATTGCCGGTGAGCGGACCGCGGAGTAGGATCAGTTCACCATTCGACCCGTCGGGTACTCCAAATACAATGACAAGACTTGTGACAACCGCCGCATTAACCCGCAGCAGCAGATTGCATGAGGTCTTCGCCCTTCCGGAGGGCAGGGCACTCGACATCTGCCTGAAGCTGCAGGCCGCCATACTGGAGCACCGTTTGGCACCAGGGTTGAAGCTGTCCGAGGACGAGGTCGGGGAAATCTACGGCGCCAGCCGCACGGTGGTGCGCGCGGCTTTGCAGGCGCTGGCCCATTCCGGCCTTGTCGCGATCGAAAAGAACCGGGGGGCTTTCGTCGCCAAGCCGACGATCCGAGAGGCCCACGAAGTCTTCCAGGCACGGGCCCTGATCGAACCCGCGGTTGCTCGGATGGCAGCCGAGGTCATCACGGAAGGGCAGCTCAGCCACCTTTACGATCACCTGGAGGCCGAGCATGCGGCGCTTCATGCCGGCGACATGGGCAGGGCCCTGTTTCTCTCGGGCAGCTTCCATACCGAAATTGCGGACATTGCCGATCACCGCATCTATGCAGGCATGGTGCGTTCGCTGATCTCCCGTTCGTCGCTGATCATCGCGCTCTACTGGAAGCGGTCCGACACGGCCTGTGAAAGCCATTCCCACCATGCCCTGATGGACGCTTTTGAAAAACGCGACGGCGCAGCCGCCGACAGCATTCAGAAAAGCCACATCATCGACCTGCACTCCGGTCTTGACCTGAAGGAGAAGCTGGCGGGGGGAACTTCCTTGAGCGAGGCGCTGCGGGTCTGAGGATTACCCCGATTTATGCTGTTCCCGGCCGTGCTCAGCCGGTTTGACGTGCGACCAGCGGCGTTTCGACCAGAGCGTCGATGAAGGAGGACACGAATTGTCCCCTGTTGTGGGTGCAGGATTTGGCGTAAATGCTTGCCTGCTGCGCCCTCACCGTGCTGGTGGCGGTCTTGCGGAACCGCGCGATCTCATTCACGTCGAAGCCCTTCAGGGTCAACAACGCGACTTCCCGTTCCGAACTCGACAAGGCCCAGGTCTCGAACCGGTCCCTGATCAGGTCGCCAAAGGCATCAGCCGCGATTTTGAGCGAGTTCTCGGCCATGTCGGCAGAACGTTGAATGCGCGCCATTTCAAAAATGCCGAACAGGACACCTAAAACGAGTCCGAGCGTTGCCAGGCCCTCAAATCCGGTGTGGCCGATGAAGCCGGACTTGCGGAACTCCCAGAAAACGTCACCGATGAAAAAGACCGCACTCGCTGCTTGCAGGAGGACGATGGCCAGGAGCGTTGAGAAACGCAGTGAGGCCTTCAGGTGTCCCAGCGATGACCAGCTCCATTGCATCGTCTGTCTCCAGTTATACCCAAAAAAGGATGCGTCTTGGACGGGATAAGCATCTGCTTATGGACATTTTCATCAGAAAATCAATTGTGAATTACCGTATTCATCAATCTCAATTCTTGAATTGAATGTGTGGAGAATGTCGGTGGTAAGCAAAGTGAAATATAAGTGAAAATACGTATCGAACAACTGTGACAGTTTGAAGGTTTAATTTCATGCTTGTTTGTTGGGTTCGGGTTTTTTCTTGGGTGAGCGGACATGAAGAGGCAACGCTGCCCGTTCTGGAGAAGAAGGGTCGTTTTTTGAAACGACCAGCACGTTTTGCCGTGTGCGGTGCCGTGCAATTGGGGATGTGAAACGTACCTTAAACGAGGAGACTGAAAATGAAACTGGTGCACGTGGTGTTGGCAAGCGCGTTGCTGTTCACCGGATCATCGGGAGCGATGGCGGAAGGCAAGAACGGCTTGTTGCAAAAACTGATTTCCGGCGACTTCTCACGTTCCGATGATGACCGTGGGACGGAGAGCAAAAGCTGGAACGACGACAACGGCCGAGACGATGACAACGGCCGAAGCGACGATAACGGCCGTGACGACGACAATGGCCGTGGCGACGACAATGGCCGTGACGACGATAACGGCCGAGATGACGACAACGGCCGAGATGACGACAATAGTCGTGACGACCACAGCAGCGACGACAGCAACGACGATGGTGGCGACGACAGCGACGGTCGTGACGATGACTGAGGACCGCCGAAGGCAGGTTTTCCTTACGGCACCTGCTTGACCGCCTCATGACCGGGAGGAGGTCCTTCCAAGGGACCGAATGTGCTGAAAGCAGTCCGAGATCCGGTGACCGTCAGACAAAACTTTCCGCGATCAGTTGATCGCGGAAAGTGTCACTGCCCTTCGGCGCCAACCTTCTTCCGCTTGAACAGTCCGAAGACCGGAGCAATCACCTTCTCTGCCACCGGGATCAGCACCAGGCCGAGCGCAAGGCCGAAGACGCCGTCGAGGGCCGCGGTTACGGCCCAGGTGACAAAACCTTCGGCGAAATGGACGGCGAGGGCAGCGCCGTGGGCGATGTCGTGGATGACCTGGTAGAGTTGCCCGTAACCGAGAACATCCGCGCCGTGCAGCACGATAGATCCGCCGACCCACAACATGGCGGCCGTGCCGACCGTCATCAGGATCTTCATGAAGCCGGGCATCGCCTTGACGATGCCGAGCCCGATGGCGCGGGTGGCGGCAAACTGACCTTCCTGCGACAGGTGCAGGCCAAAATCGTCCGCCTTGACGATCAGCGCAACGGATCCGTAGACCATCACGGTGATGCCGATGGCGACCACGGCCAGCGTTGCCGCTTCCATCCAGATCGAGCCGTCGGGAATCTCGGCCAGCGCGATGGTCATGATTTCCGCCGACAGGATGAAGTCTGTCTTGATCGCCCCGGCAACCTTCTGTTTTTCCAGATGCAACGGATCGGGAACAAAGCCTTCGGGCTCGTCGGCATCATGATGATGCGGCTTGAAAATGTGATAGATCTTCTCCGCGCCCTCGAAACACAGATAGGCTCCGCCCAGCATCAGGAGCGGGGTGATGATCCCTGGAATGAAGGCGTTGAGCAGCAAGCCCACAGGCAGCAGGAACAGGAGCTTGTTCTTGAGTGACCCTTTCGCGATCTGCCAGACAATCGGAATTTCACGGGCAGGAGAAAAACCCGCGACATATTTCGGCGTCACCGCGGCGTCGTCGATGACGGCGCCTGCCGCCTTGGCGCCGGCCTTTGCGGCCTGGCCGACAACATCGTCCACGGACGCGGCTGCAACCTTGGCAATGGCGGCAACGTCATCCAGCAGGGCTAGCAATCCGCTCATGTCAGCTCCAAATCAGGTCTCTTCCGTGAGGGACCATACCCTGTTTTCACAGTTTTGCCGCAGGTCTGTGAATTTTCCACAACACCGGTCACTCGGCGCATGGTTTTCGAGGTTGCCGCGGGAGGTGGCGAAAAATCATCGCCTGCCGGAACGCCGAAAGGCTGTCTGGCGAAAGATCTCGACGCAGCAGGCCGGCACGAGGTCGCAATCGGTTCCGGTCATTCGTGATCAACGTCGAGCCTTGCCTCTTCTTCTGTCGAAACAACGGGGATTTCGGCCGATGCGAGGGCATTTCGGTGCACTTGCAGCCGCCAGAGATGATACGCGACGCGGTGTAGCCAGCGCAGGGCATCCAGCTTCAGCCAGATTGCTTTTTCAGGCAGGGTCCTGGCCGCCGCACGGGCAATCAGGCTGTCGCGCATCTGGCGGCGCTGGCGGCGCATCAGCGTGCGAAGCCGGTTCAGGCGATGTTCGCAGTCAAGGGGATCGACAGGAGGCAGAGACGGGTCCCGGTAAGCTGCGGGACGTATTGTCCGGTTGAGCAGATTCCGGAGCCGGTTGAGGCGATGGTCCCTGAACAGCTCCGCGATGCGTTCCGTCTGGCTGCAGCGGTAGAGCAGCCGCCCGAGATGATCCAGGCTGTGGTAGAGCCCCCTGATCTGCTGCTCATGTTCGGTGTCATTGGCAATTAGCGGGATCCTGTCCAGATAGGCGCGCGTTTCGGTGATCGCCTGGGCTACGTCGCGCGTGTCGGGATCCGCCTGCCGGGCCGAAGGCGGCGTCAGCCGCGCCCGCAGGATCGTAACCACTTCTTCCGTGAGGTCCTCGACGGTCTGCCGCGCCAGCGTGGTCGCCGTGCGTGGTTCGCTCAAGAGCAGCGGATCGAGCGCGCGGGTCAAAGGTGTGCCTTTTTCCGGAATGATCAGCTCGATCAGCCGTGCAAACGGCCGGGTGAAGGGCAGGACCAGCAGGACACCGGCGATATTGAAGAGGCTGTGAAAGGCAACCAGTGCGATCTGGCCGTCACCGCCACCGCTCCTGCTGCCGCCATTGACCAGGGTTTCCACCAGATTGCTGAACGGCGTGAGCAGGAGAACCGCGATCAGCCCGGTCATGAGGTTGTAGACAACATGCGCCGCGCCTGTGCGCCGTGCCATCGTGCCGCCGCCGAATGTGGCAAGCACCGCCGTGAAGGTGGTGCCGACATTCATGCCGATCACGAGCGCCGCGGCCTGCGGGAAGTTGATTGCACCGGCACCGAGCGCGGCCAGGGCCGTGGCCACGCCCGCGCTGGAAGATTGGGTGACCAGCGTGATCACGATGCCGAAGAAGACCAGCTGCAGCCGGCCGAACAGCGTATCGGGCGGGAAGTCGGCGGGGGTCACAAGGCCGCTGAAGGCATCGAGACCGTCCTTCATGTGCTCGATGCCGATGAAGATCAGGCAGAATCCGGCCAGGGCCTGGCCGGCCAGGGCCGTCTTGCCCCTGAAGGCCAGCCGCATGACCGCGCCCAGGAACACGAAGGGCATTGCGATCTGCCCGAGGTCCATCTTGAAGCCGAGAATGGCAACCAGCCAACCGGTGAGAGTCGTGCCGATATTCGCTCCGAGAATGATGCCCAGCGACTGCGGAAACGTGAGCAGCCCGGAGGCAACGAACCCCACGGCGGCCACGGTGATCGCGCTGGAGGACTGGACGACGGCCGTCGCCACCGTGCCGGTGGCGACCCCGGAAACGGGCGTCGATGTAAAGCGTGCCAGCACGTCGCGCATGCGCTTGCCCGCCAGGGCCTTGAGGCCGTCGGTCAGAAGCAGCATGCCAACCAGAAAAAGCCCGACACCGCCGAGCGCGGACAGGACGTTGAGTATCATGTCGGGAGCTTAGGCGATTTGGCGTTGGTCGCAAAGATGGCTAATCACTCGCCGACTCCGCATTGGCCGGATTACGGCCAGACCAGGTCGCCGACGTTCGCCCCGTCGCCACCCGTGCTGACGCGCGCGCCGGTGACCTTGGCCTTGCCGCTGGCAACCAGGGCCAGCGCCTTGGGGTAGATCTTGTGTTCCACCTCAAGGACGCGGGCGGCAAGCGTGTCCGGCGTGTCCCGATCGAGCACGGGAACGGCGCCCTGGATGATGATCGGGCCGTCGTCCATTTCGGCGGAGACGAAATGCACGGTGGCGCCGTGCAGCTTGACGCCTTCCTCCAGCGCACGTTCATGGGTCGCCAGACCCTTGAAAGAGGGCAGGAGGGCCGGGTGGATGTTGATCATCCGGTTCGCCCAGGCATTGACCAGGAACGGGGTCAGGATGCGCATGAAACCTGCGAGCGCCACGACCTCGATCTGGTGGTCCTTGAGGACGGCATCAACCTTCCGTTCGAAGGCCTCCCGGTCACCGGAATACTCCGTGTGATCGACCACTGCTGTCGGTATGCCGAATTCGGCCGCGCGTTCCAGGCCCTTGGCGTCCGGGCGATTGGACAGGACCAGGGCGATCTCGGCGGGGTAGTCGGGTGACATGGCGGCCGAGATCAGCGCGCTCATGTTGCTGCCGCGGCCGGAAATCAGGATGGCTGTCTTTCTTCGGCTCATGCGCCGAAGCCCAGGCTGCCGTCGAAGATCACCGGCGTTGCGCCCGCGTCCTCGATACGGCCGATGCCGGTGACCGTCTCTCCCTGGTCCTGGAGCACGCGGATAACATCTTCGGCTTCGTTTTCGGCAACGACCACGACCATGCCGATGCCGCAATTGAAGGTGCGCAGCATTTCCGGTTCGGCGACGCCGCCGGTGCTTGCAAGCCAGCCGAATACGTCCGGTGCGGAAATCCGCGAGAGATCGATCCGGGCCGAACAGTCCTTGGGAAGCACGCGCGGCAGATTTTCGGGAAGACCGCCGCCGGTGATATGAGCAAGTGCCTTGATGCCGGATGTCGCCTTCAGGGCCGCCAGAAGCGGCTTGACGTAGATCCGGGTCGGCTCCATCAGGACTTCGCCGAGGGTCTTGCCGTCTGCAAAGGGCGCCGTGTCGGACCAGGTCAGGCCGGAAAGCTCGATGATCTTGCGCACCATGCTGTAGCCGTTGGAGTGAACGCCTGAGGAAGCGAGGCCGAGCAGCACGTCACCGGTGGAAACATCCTTGCGCGGCAGGATCCGGCCGCGTTCCACGGCCCCGACCGAAAACCCGGCAAGGTCATAGTCGCCTTCCACATACATGCCCGGCATCTCGGCGGTTTCACCGCCGATCAGGGCAGCGCCCGCCAGCTTGCAGCCGTCGGCAATGCCGGCGACCACGTCGGTCGCGGTCGCGACGTCCAGGGCGCCGGTGGCGAAATAGTCGAGAAAGAACAGCGGTTCGGCGCCCTGGACCACAAGGTCGTTGACGCACATGGCAACAAGGTCAATGCCGACCGTGCGATGTTGCCCGGTTTCGATGGCGATCTTGAGCTTGGTGCCGACGCCGTCATTGGCCGCCACCAGGATCGGATCGTCGAAACCTGCACCTTTCAGGTCGAACAGGCCGCCGAAACCGCCGATGTCGCTGTCGGCGCCCGGGCGCGACGTGGCCTTGACCAGCGGTTTGATGCGGTTCACCAGTTCGTTTCCGGCGTCGATATCGACCCCGGCATCGGCGTAGGTCAGACCGTTGGATCCAGAGGATTCGCTCATGGGGCACTCCAGGACTGCGTGCGTGTGGCTGTGCCAACGCGGCTTACAGTCTGGCGCGGCGGAAAACAAGAGCTTGGCCAGCATAACCCCCGCTTTGCGCTCCGGTAGCCTCACCTATCGGGGCTGGCCGGGTGAGACGGGACACCGGAATGACTGCCGTCCGCCGCACCCGTGAGGGGATCATCTTCTTCTCAGCTTCCGCCACCGGCTGCGGAAAGCAATTGCACCGTCAGGACGGTGAACGTCACCGCGATGGCAGCCATGCCGGCGGCCCAGCTCAGCGAACGCACCAGGCTGATGCCGAGCCAGTAGGCCAGGCAGAAGGTCAGACGCGCCGCCAGGTAGACCGCGCCGGCGGCCTGCGTGACGGGTGTCGCTGCTCCCGTGACGAGAGCCACCACGGCGAGAGGTGCCATCATCGCGGAAGATTCCAGGGTGTTCTGCAGGGTCCGGCGTGCACGGCCGGTGAAGCCGGTTTCCGGCAACGGCTCCGACCGGTCGCTCATGACAAAGCCGACACCGCGGGCAAGGGCCGTGCTGGCGTGCTGCACGGCCGCGGACAAGAAGACCAGCACAGCGATGCCGATCAGGACGATGATTTCCATGAAACTGTCTTTCTGCTGCGAGGAGACCGAAATGGCCCGGCAGAAGGACAAGTAGATCTGCAACGATGTTCGGGCAATCGAAGAATATGTGCTAGTGATGTGCAAAATTGTTCAACTGCAAAGGAGACATCATGCAGGCCGGCGACCTGACCTTTCTGGTGGCTCTTGCGGAGGCAAGGACCTTTTCGGCCGCTGCCCGGCGCCTGGACACCTCGCACACGACCGTGGCGCGCAAATTACGTCTGCTTGAGCGCTACTTCGGAACCCGGTTGGCGGAACGGGTTGGAGATGGTGTGGTTCTGACGCAAGCGGGCGAGGAGGCGCTCAAGAGCGCTGACCGGATCGCGGAGGAACTGGCGAGCCTTGAACGGCGTGTCGCCGGGAGAGACAGCAGCCTGTCCGGGCGGATATCGCTGACCAGCGTCGACATTCTGGTGTGGCGGTACATGCCGCTCCTGTCGCAGTTTCGGTCGCGTTTTCCGGATATCGAACTGGCCGTTTCCACCGAAACGGAAGTTCTCAGCCTGTCCCGGCGCGATGCCGAAGTGGCCCTCCGGCTGACCAATTCGCCGGAAGGATACCTGTTCGGTCATGAAATCGGCCGTTTCAACTTCGCGGTCTTTGGCCACCGGGAGCTGACCTCCGACGGAAGACCGCTCGATGCGTTGCCCTGGCTGGAATACAGTTCTCGCGACTGCCGCGAACGCTCGGCGGAGTGGAAAAAACGGCATGTGCCGAAGGCGGTTTCAAGCTGCTACCTTCCGACACCTCTGATGATGCTGGCGGCTGTTCGATCCGGCATGGGGGTCGGTGCACTTCCCGTGGAGATCGCGGCGCAAGAGCCGGATCTGGCGTGTCTCGTGCCCGAACCCTGTTTCTCGCTCGGTGTCTGGCTTTTGGCGCCCGAGGAACTCCGGCAGACCGCCCGGGTTCGCGCCCTTTTCGATTTTCTGAGGTCCGGTGACAGCGAACATGTTCCGTCTCTGGACTTGACCGCTACCGGGGTTTAAGCCCATCTGCAGCATATGCTTGTGGTTTAGAGAGATCCGAGGAGCGCCATCAATGACACTTCGCCGTCAGGTCCAGTTCTGGTTGGTCTCCCTGGCTGTCCTCTGCCTGTTTCTGTATGTCTTTTCCGGCGTGCTGCTGCCCTTCGTTGCCGGCATGGCGGTGGCCTATCTGCTCGACCCGGTCTGCGACAGGCTTGAAAAACTGGGCATGGCGCGGATGTGGGCGACACTCACCATCCTTGCCAGCTTCGTGCTGGTCCTGGTGCTGTTCTTCATTCTGCTGTTGCCGCTGCTCGGCAACCAGCTGGCCTTGTTCCTGGACCGGTTTCCGGATCTGGTGCGCAAGCTGCAATCCCTCCTGTCGCAGTATTTTCCCGCGGATCTGGCGAGCGTTGCGGGCATCAGCGCGGAAGACCTGCAATCCTCCATGTCCAACCTGATCGGCCAGGGCGCGTCCTTTGTCGGCAAGCTGGCGCAATCGCTGTGGAGTGGTGGCCAGGCGCTCCTGTCGATCCTGTCCCTTTTCGTGATCACACCGGTCGTCGCCTTCTACCTGCTTCTGGACTGGGACCACATGGTGGCCCGCATCGACGGCTGGCTGCCGCGCGACCACCTGGAGGAAATCCGCGGCCTGGCACGGGAAATGGATCAGGCGGTTGCCGGTTTCGTGCGCGGCCAGGTATCCGTCTGCGTGATCCTCGGGTCTTTCTATGCCGTCTCGCTCGCGCTGGTCGGCCTGAATTTCGGCCTTCTGATCGGCATGGCCGCCGGTCTTGTCAGTTTCATTCCCTTTGTCGGGGCAGGGCTCGGCATGATCCTGTCTATCGGTGTGGCGCTGGTGCAATTCTGGCCGGACTGGCCCTGGATCATCGCGGTCGCCGCGATTTTCGGCGTCGGCCAGTTTCTGGAAGGCAACATCCTGCAGCCCAAGCTGGTTGGCGAAAGCACCGGCCTGCATCCGGTCTCCCTGATGTTCGCCCTCTTTGCCTTTGGATATCTCTTTGGATTTGTGGGGATGTTGGTGGCGGTTCCCGCGGCGGCCATGATCGGCGTGCTTGCGCGATTTGCCCTGAAGCAGTATCTCGCAAGCCCGGTCTATAAGGGAACGGGCCGCCCGGTGGCGGTTCCAGACGAAGAAGTATCCGAGTAACAACATGGCGGAACCTCCGCGCCAGCTGCCGTTAGATCTGCCACATGAAGAGGCGCTCAGCCGCGACGATTTCCTGGTTGGCGGCTCCAACCGGGCTGCCTTCGAACTGTTGGAGCGCTGGCCGGACTGGCCCTCGCCGGTGGTTGTGCTGGCGGGACCGGTCGGATCCGGCAAGACCCATCTGGTCAAGGCGTTTCAGGACGAAACCGGCGCCGCCGTAAAGGACGCCCCGAACCTGCGTGAGGCCGATGTCGAGGCCCTCGTGGCGGCGCCCGCCGCTGTGGTGGAGAACGCCCATCTTGGCATCGACGACACCGCGCTGTTTCATCTTCTCAATGCGGCCCGGCAAGCGGGCAAGACCGTTCTGATCACCAGCCGGACCTGGCCTGCAAGCTGGAAAATCACGCTGCCCGACCTGATATCACGCCTGCGGGCGGCAACGCCCGTGGAAATTCTCGAACCGGACGACGACCTCTTGCGCCGCGTCCTCGTGAAGCTGTTCGCCGACCGGCAGATCGCGATTGATCTCAGCGTGGTCGACTACCTGGTCGTGCGCATGGAGCGGTCCCTGGAGGTCGCGCTCAGGGCGGTGGAGGCCATCGACCAGGAAGCGCTCGCAGGCCGTGTCAAGATCACAAAACCTCTGGCTGGCAGGGTTTTGGAAAATGTGCATAAAGGCCAATAATCTGCGGGACTGCCACAGGACTGTCATTTGTGGCGGCGGCAGTCCATGCTAGTGACGGCGGCACGCGGCAGTGACAGGGTGGGCCTGTCTGCGGTCACGGTTGCGCTACGGCCGGGAAAAGGGACGACGCCATGAACGAAACGCCTGCTCTTTCGGACATCTTGCCTGCCTCCGCGGTCACTTCCGAAAACCCGGTCCAGAACGGCGACCTGGTGGTTCCGGAAGGTGAGCTGGCGACGTCTCCTGCTCGATTCATGAACCGCGAACTCTCCTGGCTGCAGTTCAACCTGCGTGTCCTGGAAGAGGCCATGAACGCCAATCACCCGCTGCTGGAGCGGGTCAGGTTCCTGTCGATTTCCGCCAACAATCTCGACGAATTCTTCATGGTCCGGGTCGCGGGTCTGCGTGGCCAGCAGCGCGCCGAAGTGACCAATCTGTCCGATGACGGCCTGACGCCCACGGAACAGTTGCAGAAGATCAGTGACGCCGTGCGCGATCTTCAGGCCTCGCAGCAGAAGATCTGGGTCGAACTGCGCCGCGAGATTGCCGAGAAGGGCATCGAGATCCTGCACGGCGACACGCTGGAGGGATCGGACAAGACCTGGCTGCAGGACTATTTCCTCAGCTACGTCTTCCCGGTCCTGACGCCGCTGGCCATCGATCCGGCCCACCCGTTCCCGTTCATTCCGAACCTGGGCTTCTCGATCGTCTTCGAACTGGTGCCGACCTCGGGCGGCCGTGGCATGATCGCGCTTCTGCGCATTCCGAACCAGGTCGACCGTTTCGTGCAGCTGCCGGACGGCGAGGACGGCGCGGCGCGTTTCATCGCCATTGAAAAGGTTGTCAGCCTCTTCATTGGCCGCCTGTTTCCCGGCTACGAGATCCGCGGCAAGGGGGCCTTCAGGGTGATCCGCGACAGCGACCTGGAAATCGAGGAAGAGGCGGAAGATCTGGTCCGTCTGTTCGAAAGCGCGCTGAAGCGCCGCCGTCGCGGATCGGTCATCCGCCTTGAGATCCAGGAGACGACCCCGCCGGCGCTGCGTGAATTTGTTGCCGACGCGCTTGGCGTGAGCGAAAGCGAAATTTTCCTGGCCAACGGCCTCCTGGCTCTCAACAACCTGTCGCAGATTGTCGACCTGGAGCGGCCGGATCTGAAATTCGAACCCTATTCTGCCCGTTTTCCCGAGCGCATCCGCGAGCATGGCGGCGACTGCCTGGCGGCGATCCACCAGAAGGACATCGTCGTCCACCACCCTTACGAATCCTTTGACGTGGTGGTGCAGTACCTGCGCCAGGCGGCGCGCGATCCGGACGTGGTCGCCATCAAGCAGACGCTCTACCGGACGTCCAACAACTCGCCGATCGTCAAGGCGCTTGCCGAGGCCGCCGAGGCCGGAAAATCCGTCACCGCGCTGGTTGAGCTCAAGGCCCGCTTCGACGAGGAAGCCAACATCAAGTGGGCGCGCGACCTGGAGCGGGCAGGGGTCCAGGTCGTCTTCGGCTTCATCGAACTGAAGACCCATTCCAAGCTGTCCATGGTGATCAAGCGCGAGCATGGCCAGTTGAAAACCTATTGCCATATCGGCACGGGCAATTATCACCCGATCACCGCGCGCATCTACGAGGACCTTTCGTTCTTCACCGACGATCCCGGCATCGCCGAGGATGCCGCCCGGGTGTTCAACTTCATCACCGGTTACGCCCGTCCGGCGGAACTCAACAACCTGATGGTCTCGCCGGTCAATCTGCGCGAGCGGATGCTGGAGATGACCGAGGCGGAAATCGAGCATGCGCGCGCAGGCCGTCCGGCGCAGATCTGGATGAAGATGAATTCGCTGGTCGATCCGGAGATCATCGACGGGCTCTACAGGGCCAGCCAGGCCGGGGTGCAGATCGATCTTGTCATCCGCGGCATCTGCTGCCTGCGTCCGGGCATCGCAGGCCTGTCGGACAATATCCGGGTGAAGTCCATCGTCGGCCGGTTCCTCGAGCATTCCCGGATATTCTGTTTCGGCAACGGGCAGGGCCTGCCGTCGCCCGAGGCCCACGTCTATATCGGTTCCGCCGACCTCATGCCGCGCAACATCGACCGGCGCGTGGAAGTGCTGACCCCGTTGCTGACCGCAACCGTGCATGAGCAGGTGCTGGACCAGATCATGGTTGCCAACCTCAAGGACAACCAGCAGAGCTGGCGTATCCTGTCGGACGGAAGCCACGAAAGGATCGTTCCGGAGGCGAACGAGGAACCTTTCAACGCCCACCAGTATTTCATGACCAATCCCTCACTGTCCGGGCGGGGCAAGTCATTGAAGAGTGACCGTCCGAAGCCGTTCCTGGAACGGCAAAAACGAGGTTAGAATGCCAGGCAAATTCAAGCCCTCCAGAGGCCGTCTCAACGGGACCGGACCTGTCGCGGTCGTGGACATCGGTTCAAACTCCGTCCGCCTGGTGATTTACGAGCGCAAGGCGCGCACGCCGACCATGCTGTTCAATGAGAAACTGCTCGCCGGGCTTGGCCGGGGTGTCGCCGCCACCGGCCGCCTGGCGGACGAGTCGGTCGGCTTGGCACTAGGCGAGCTGGCCAGGTTCAAGGCGCTGATCGACCATACCGGCTGCCAGGAGCTCTACATCGTCGCGACGGCAGCTGCGCGTGATGCCGCCAACGGCGCCGAATTCGTGCACGAGGTCGAGCGGTCCCTGGACGCGCCGGTCCGCATTCTGGATGGCAGCGAGGAAGCCTATTATTCCGCCCTTGGCGTGATTGCCGGGTTCTGGCAGCCGCGCGGCATTGTCGGCGACATGGGCGGCGGCAGTCTGGAACTGGTCGAGATCGCCGACAAGGCGCCGAAACAGGGCGCGACCTTTCCGCTCGGCGGCTTGCGCCTTTCCGAAGAGGCGGACGGCAAGATCGCCAAGGCGCAGAAGCTGACCGAAGCGGCCCTGAAGGGGTTCGACTGGCCGGACCTGGTGCCGGGAGAGCGCACTTTCTACGCGGTCGGCGGCACCTGGCGCTCCCTCGGCCGGCTGCATCTGTTCCAGAACAATTATCCGCTACACGTCATGCACAATTACGAGATTGCCGCCGACGAGGCGATCGAGTTCTGCCGCAAGATCGCGGTTCCGAACCTGGAAGGCATCGAGATGGCCGAGGTCGTCTCCAAGCAGCGGCGGTCGCTGGTGCCGATCGGGGCGGTCGTCCTGGAACAGGTGCTGACATCGATGAAGGCGGAACGCCTTGTGTTTTCGGCGACCGGTGTGCGGGAAGGCCTGCTGCATGAGAAGCTGTCCGCGGCCATGCAGGCGCATGATCCGGTGATCGAGGCGGCCCGGGAATTGTGCACTTTGCGTGCCCGTTCGCCGGAGCATGCCGAGGAACTGATCGGCTGGACCGACAAGCTGTTCAGGGAACTCGGCATCGAGGAAACCGCGAACGAGACGCGGCTGCGGCATGCGGCCTGTCTCTTGTCCGACATCGGCTGGCGCGCACATCCGGATTATCGCGGCGAACAGAGCCTCAACATCATCTCCAACGCGTCCTTTGTGGGCCTGGACCATGCCAGCCGGGCCTACCTGGCCGCGGCCGTGTTCTACCGGCACCAGGGTCTGCGGGAAGGCGACCTGTCTCCGGTGATCCGGGAACTGTTCACCGACCGCCTGCGTATCCGCGCCAAGGTGCTGGGAGCAACGCTGCGGGTCGCCTCGCTGCTGAGCGCATCCATTGCCGGGCTTCTGCCCAAGGTCGGGATCGACAAGGCCGGTGAGACGCTGTCGCTGAAGCTGGGCACGGAGCTGGCCAGTCTTGACGGCGACCGTCTGCGCAAGCGGGCGAACCAGCTCGGCAAGGTGATCAAGGTCGATGTCGAGGTGACGGCTGGTTAGGGGCGGCGGCCTGCAGCATTCAAAGCATAAGCCATACCAAACAGCCTCATCCTGAGGAGGACCGTTTTGCGCGCTCCTCAGTGTCTGGCCCGAAAGTGACGGCCGGGGCGAATGCTTCTCTCACCTTTGTCATTCCCGCGAAAGCGCACAGCTGTCCGGGATTTTAGGGGTGAGTCAAAGTGCACGGCAGACATTTCCTGCGGTTGAGGTCAAAAATCTTGTCGCCAAACTTGATTTTTGGAGGCCTGCCGTGCCGTTTATTCGTACCGCCTTTCACCGCGTTTTGGAACCGCTCGACCGTCGTGTGGTCAACCGTGTGGTGAGCGAGCACAAGGGCAACCACGGTGTTGGCGAGGGAGACGGGGCCTGGACCTGCCAGCGCCATCTCAAGGCCCTGCTGTTCGCCCAACTGGCCGGCCTTTCCAGCCTGCGCGAGATCGAGCAGGCCCTGGCGGCCCGGCCGGAGGCGCTCTACCACCTGGGGCTGAGAGTTCCCGGCAAGTCGACGCTGTCGGACGCCAACGCCGCCCGCCCGGCGGCGGTCTTCCGCGATCTGGCCGGCCACCTGATGAGCGACGTGACCCGCAGGCTGCGCCAGGAAGGCAAGGGCCTGATCGAGCTGATAGACGCCTCGCCGATCCCACTGCGCGATGCCCGCTTCGCTTGGCCGGAGGCCGACAGCCGGGTGCGCGGCCTCAAGCTCTACGTTCACTATGACCCCGAGACGAAGCATCCGACCTGCTTCGACCTGACCTCGCCCAAGGTCAGTGACACGACCTTTGCCCGCGCCATCACCATCACGCCGGGGGCGACTTATGTGTTCGACAAAGGGTTTGCCGACTATTCCTGGTGGTTTGGCCTCCATCAGGCCGGTGCCATCTTCGTCACCCGCCTGAAGAAGAACGCCCGCCGGCGCGAGGTCAGCGCGAACACGGACCAGCTCGAAGCCCCCATCCTCGCCGACAACAGTCTCAAGGTCGGTCACAAGAAGCCCCGTGGCGGGGCGGACAACCCGCTCTTCGGCACAACTTTGCGCGAGATCCTGGTCGAGCGCGAGAACAAGGAGCCTCTGCGGCTGGTCACCAACGACATGGAGCGCTCGGCCGAGGACATCGCCCAACTCTACAAGAAGCGCTGGCAGATCGAGCTGTTCTTCAAGTGGATCAAGCAGAACCTCAAGATCAAGACCTTCCTCGGACGCTCCGAAAATGCCGTCAGGATCCAGCTCTATGTCGCCCTCATCGCCTTCCTCCTGCTCAGGCTGCTGAAGGACACCTGTGCCAAGGCACACAAAGGCACCCTCAAGGATCTCATGGCACGATTGAAAGTCGCCCTCTTCAACCCCCTTGACCTCTCCGCGCGTCATAAACCCAAACCAAGACCACCGCGCCTCAGACCACCAAAACCCCAGCTGGAGTTGCAACTCGCATGAAAACCGACTGCACGACAAAAATCCCGGACAGCTGTGCGCGAAAGCGGGAAGCCAGGACACCGTGAGGCTGGATCTAAATTTATTTAGCGGATTCATGAGGTTGCTGGGTCCCCGCTTTCGCGGGGATGACAACCGAGAGGGGGCGAGTTTGTGCCAGGAACGATGAAAACTGCGTCCTGGATCACTTTCAGGCCAGACACTCAGGATGACGCTTTGGTCTGTGGGGAAGCTTGCATACCGTCGGCAGTTCCGAAGCCTATTCCGCCGCCTGCGTTTCCACTTCCGCCTGTGACGCCTTCTGGTCCAGCGCGACGATCTGCCGGTTCTGGAAGGCGAGGGCGACTTCGCCGCGTTTCAGCTTCAGGGCGGTCTCGCCGAAGAGCTCCCGCCGCCAGCCTTTCAGTGCCGCGACATCCGCGTCGTCATCCGCGGCGATCTTCTCGAGATCGTCGACCGTGGCAATGACCTTTGCGGCGACGCCGTTGGCTTCGCTGACCAGCTTCAACAAGACCTTCAGGAGATCGACCGCGGCGGCGGAACCGTCCGGCGCCTGGCGTCCCTTGGGAAGTTTCGGCAACTTGGCCTTGGGCAGGTCGAGGGCCCGTTTCACCGCCTTGAGGATATCGTCGGCCGACCTGGAGCGCTCGAAACCGCGCGGAATTGTCCTGAGCCGGCCGAGGGCCTCGCTGTCCTGCGGCTGCTGCGCGGCGAGTTCGTAGATGGCGTCGTCCTTCACCACCCGGCTGCGCGGAACATCGCGCGACTGGGCTTCCCGTTCGCGCCAGGCGGCGACCTCCATCATCACGGCCAGTTCGATCGGCTTGCGCACACGCAGCTTCAGCCGCTTCCAGGCCTGTTCCGGGTCGGTGCGGTAAGTGTTGACGGATGTCAGCACCTGCATCTCGTCCTGGACCCAGTGGCTGCGGTTCTGTTCGGCGAGATTCGCCTTCAGGAACTGATAGGCATCACGCAAATGGGTCACGTCGGCCAGCGCGTAGTCGAGCTGCTTGGCCGTCAACGGGCGCCGGGCCCAGTCGGTGAAGCGCGATGACTTGTCGATGCGCGCGCCGGTCACCTTGTAGACCAGCTGGTCGTAGGAAATGCTGTCGCCGAAACCGCACACCATGGCGGCGACCTGGGTGTCGAACAGGGGCGCGGGAATCAGTTCGCCCAGATGGTAGATGATTTCGATATCCTGGCGCGCCGCGTGAAACACCTTTGTCACGCCATCGTCACGCATCAGGTCGAAAAAGGGTTGAAGGTCAAGCCCTTCGGCCAGAGCGTCGACGATGAAGGCCATGTCCGGGCCAGCCATCTGGATGACGCAGAGCTTCGGCCAGAAGGTGGTCTCACGGAGAAATTCCGTGTCCACGGTCACATAGTCATGGGCGGCAAGGCGCTGGCACGCAGCGGCGAGATCTTTTGTTTTTGTAATCACATGCATGGTGACCGAAACCTATACCCGAGTTCTGCCCCTTTGTCGCCACGAAATGGTAATTTTTCAGCTCGGATACTCTTGTGAAGGCGCAATATGTGCACCTATGTTGGAGAGGCGGTCAGCAAAGACCAAGACGAACGGGAGAGAACATGCGCAAGATACTGGTGGTGAACTCCAAGGGCGGTTGCGGCAAGACCACGCTGGCCACGAATCTCGCCGTCGCCCTTGCCGCGCGGGGGGAGGATGTCGCCCTTGCCGATGCCGACCGCCAGAAATCCTCGCTCTCCTGGATCAAGCGCCGCCCGAAGACCATGACCCCCATCGAAGGGCTCAACTGGACCAAGGAAGACAGGATCGGCGGCAAGGACAAGTCTCTGGATGCAATCGTGATCGACGGGCCGGGTGGCCTGCGTTCGGAACTTGCCAAAAACCTGATCGCCGAAGCCTCCGACATCATCGTGCCCGTGCTAGCCTCCGCTTTCGACTGGGACGCGACGCTGAAATTCCTGGACGGCATTTCCGACATCAAGCGGGTGCGCAAGGGCAAGGCGGACATCTTCGTGGTCGCCAACCGCATCAACAAGCGCTCGACCCAGGTGGCCGACCTGGAACGGACCTTCGCCGAAAAAGGCTATCCGCTGCTGGCCCGGATTTCCGACCGGGTCCTCTATGCCCGTCATGCGGCGGCGGGGTCGGGCATTTTCGATTATTCGGATTCGAAGTCCCACGAGATCCGGGGGCAATGGCATCCGCTGCTGCAGGCGGTGGACAGCTGACCGAAGAGGGCCGAAAGCGCGGTGTTGAAGAGGTTCGCACGGCCCCGTACGGGCCTCTCCCTTGACTTTCGCCGCGCAACATGGCTTGTGCAGCCCGACACGGCCTGCCTCCGGCGGGCCGTAATGATTTTCCATGCCAAGAAGAATGCCGAGGAACAAGAATGCACCCCTACCGTAGTCACACGTGCGGTGATCTCCGTCTGTCCGACGAAGGCCAGACCATCCGTCTTTCCGGCTGGGTTCACCGGGTCCGAGATCATGGCGGGGTGCTGTTCATCGACCTGCGTGACCATTACGGCGTCACGCAATGTGTGGTCGATCCGGATTCGGCTGCCTTCAACCTGGCGGAAACCGTGCGCTCGGAATGGTGCATCCGCATCGACGGCAATGTGAAGCAGCGCACCGAGGAAACCGTCAACAAGGACCTGCCGACCGGCGAGATCGAGGTCTTCATCCGCGAGATGGAAGTGCTCGGCTCGGCCAAGGAACTGCCGCTTCCGGTCTTCGGCGAGCTGGACTATCCGGAAGAAGTGCGTTTGAAATACCGCTTCCTCGACCTGCGCCGCGAGAAGCTGCACAACAACATGATCCTGCGCGCCAACGTCGTCCGCGACCTGCGCGACCGCATGTGGGACATCGGCTTCAACGAGTTCCAGACCCCGATCATCACCGCGTCCTCGCCGGAAGGTGCGCGCGACTTCCTGGTGCCATCCCGTCTGCATCCGGGCAGGTTCTACGCGCTGCCCCAGGCGCCGCAGCAGTTCAAGCAGCTCTTGATGGTCTCCGGCTTCGACAAGTATTTCCAGATCGCGCCGTGTTTTCGCGACGAGGACCCGCGTGCGGACCGCTCGCCGACCGATTTCTACCAGCTCGACATGGAAATGTCCTTTGTCACCCAGCAGGAGATCTTCGACACGATCGAGCCGGTGATCGCGGGCTGCTTCGAGCGCTTTGGCAACGGCCGTCCGGTCAACCGCAACTGGCCGCAGATCTCCTACAAGGATTCGGCGCTCTGGTACGGTACCGACAAGCCGGACCTGCGTAACCCGATCAAGATGCAGGTCGTCTCCGAGCATTTCGCCGGTTCCGGCTTTGCCATCTTCGCCAACCTTCTGGAGCAGCCGGGTACGGAAATCCGTGCCATTCCGGCGCCCAAGGGCGGCAGCCGCAAGTTCTGCGACCGCATGAACAAGTTCGCGCAGGGCGAAGGCCTGCCGGGCATGGGCTACATCTTCTGGCGCAAGGCCGAGGACGGCTCCACGGAAGCCGCCGGTCCGCTCGCCAAGAACATCGGTCCGGAGCGCACGGAAGCCATCCGCGTCCAGCTGGGCCTCGAAGAAGGCGACGCGGCGTTCTTCCTGGGCGGCAAGCCGAAGCAGTTCACGGCCGTGGCCGCCAAGGCGCGTGTCATCATCGGCGAGGAGCTCGGCCACAGCGACAAGGACCGGTTCGAATTCGCCTGGATCGTGGACTTCCCGATCTACGAGAAGGACGAGGAAACCGGCGAGATCGATTTCGAACACAATCCGTTCTCGATGCCGCAGGGTGGCATGGAAGCACTGGAAGGCGATCCGCTCGAAGTGCTCGGCTACCAGTACGACCTGTCCTGCAACGGCCATGAGCTGGTCTCCGGCGCGATCCGGAACCACAAGCCGGAAATCATGTACAAGGCCTTCGAGATCGCGGGCTATCCGAACGAGGAAGTCGACAAGCGTTTCGGCGGCATGGTCAACGCGTTCCAGTACGGCGCCCCGCCGCATGGCGGCTGCGCGGCCGGCATCGACCGCATGGTGATGCTGCTGGCGGACGAGGCCAACATCCGCGAGGTCATGCTGTTCCCGATGAACCAGAAGGCCGAAGACCTGATGATGGGCGCGCCCAACGAACCGACCTCGGCCCAGCTGCGCGAGCTGCACCTGCGTTTGAACTTGCCGGAAGCGTAAGCTTTCGCTCTTGCAGCAGACGACAGAAAAAGAGTACCCCTTTGCGAAGGGGCAGAGGAGGCCGGCTTTGCTGGCCTCTTTCGTGCCGGGAACGGCAACCTGAAGAAAGGCTTTGCCTCGTGCTAAATCCTGCAAAATGGCAGGTCTGGGAAGATCCGGACGGCACCGTCCAAACCGTCAGGCGGTTGTTGAGCGAGAACATCCGCGCCTATGTCCCGCGTTATGCGCTCGCCTTCGTCTTCATGGGGATTGTCGCGGCGACCACCGCCGCCAGTGCCTGGATCATGAAGGACATCATCAACGAGGTCTTCATCAACCGCGACAAGGCGATGATCTATGTCATCGCCGGCGCAGTCCTGGCGATCTTTACGCTGAAGGGCGCATCGACCTACGGCCAGATGGTTGTCCTGTCGCGGGTCGGCAATGCGATCGTCGCGGATTTGCAGAAAAAGCTGTTCAAGCGGCTAACCGAACAGGACCAGGCCTATTTTGACCGCATGTCACTGCCAGAACTGGCCATCCGCGTGAACACCGGCGCTGCGAGCGCCCGCAACGTGATCGACATGCTGGTTCTAAGTCTTGGCAGGGACATCCTCACGCTGATCGGACTTGTTGTCGTGTTGATCAGCATGGACCCGGTCATGAGCTTGCTTGCACTGGTGATCATGCCGCCGATCGTGATCGGCGTCAGTTTCCTGGTCAAACGGGTCAAGACCTATGCCAAGCGCCAGGTGGTCTCCAATGCCAAGATCGGTGCGACCCTGCAGGAAACGGTCCTGGGCATTCGCATCGTCAAGGCCTTCGGCATGGAGCCTGCGATGCAGAAGCGCATGGCCGGCTCTGTCGCGGAAGTTCAAAGCCAGTCCAACAAGATTGCGTCGCTGACCGCGCGCACGTCTCCGCTGATGGAGTCCCTTGGCGGATTCGCCATCGCGCTGGTGATTTTCTACGGCGGCTATTCCGTTGTCGAAATGGGGCAGGACCCCGGCGCCTTTTTCGCCTTCATAACGGCGTTGCTGCTTGCCTATGATCCGGCGCGTCGGCTGGCGCGGCTGAACGTCAATCTGAGCAAGGCCATCGTCGGCGTGCGGCTGATGTATGAGCTGATCGACGAGGAACCGGACCTGGTGAAACGCGATGACGCGCCCGAGCTGGAAATCTCGAATGGCGAGGTATCGTTTGAGGACGTCCGGTTCTCCTACGGCGAAGGGGCTGCGCTGACCGGCCTGACACTGACGGCGGCCGGCGGCAGGACAACCGCGCTGGTCGGGGCATCGGGGGCCGGGAAATCGACGGTCTTTGCGCTGATCGAGCGGTTCTATGATCCGCAGGCCGGCCAGATTGTCATCGACGGCCAGCCGGTCAAATCGGTTTCGATGCAGTCGCTGCGCCGGAACATCGCCTATGTCGGTCAGGAATCCTACCTGTTCAACATTTCCGTGCGCGACAACATCGCGGTAGGAAAACCGGAGGCGTCACAGGCCGACATCGAGGCCGCTGCCCGGGCCGCCAACGCCCATGACTTCATTCTGGAACTGCCCGACGGCTATGAGACGCCGGCCGGTGAGGGCGGCGGACGTCTTTCCGGCGGTCAGCGCCAGAGAATCGCGATTGCGCGGGCCATGCTGCGCGACGCCCCGATCCTGCTGCTCGACGAGGCGACCTCGGCGCTCGACGCGGAATCGGAATCCAAGATCCAGTCGGCACTTGAAACGCTGATGGCTGGGCGGACCACGCTGGTGATCGCGCACCGCCTGAGCACCGTGCGCCATGCGCAACGGATCCATGTTCTGGACAGGGGGCAGGTTGTCGAGAGCGGTTCCCATGACGAACTGTTCGAACATGACGGCATCTACCGCCGCCTGTGCGAATTGCAGTTCCAGAACCGCAACGAAGCGGCGGAATAACCGGGGGCTCAGGAACTGTTGACAAACCTTCAGCGCGTCTTTCCGGACAAGTGCAGCGGCGCTGCAGACCGTCCGGAATGACGGCGTGAGTTGATTGAATAACGAAAAAGCCCGGACAGGTCTGCCCGGGCTTTTCTGAGTTGCAGAAGAGCCTTGCCGGCTTACTGGTTGGCTGTAATGCCCACCGAGAGGATCTGCGGGATCATCTGGGGGGCGAGCATCGCGGTGCCCATGATCTGGGACAGCGGCACCGGTGCCGACGGTGCGGCCTTCAGTTCCAGGGATCCGGGTGTGGTCAGGTACTGCGTGACCGCCTGTGCCACCTGGCCCTCGAGCTCCTTGTTCTGCAGCATGCCGAGCATCAGGGGCAGGCTGCCGGTGAGACCGGCGACATATTGCGGTGTCTCAACACCGGCCTTTTTCGCTTCCTGGTCGAGGACCCGGCCGGTCAGGGACGCGTCATCCAGGCGGATCTTGGCGTTTTCTATGGTCACGTTCTGCAGAAGCGCCATGGCTTCTTCCGGCTTGTCGGATTTCGCGTTCAGCTCGGTGATCACCTCGCGGGTTACGCCGCCGAGGGAGAGCGACAGGGACAGGCTCGCCGCGTCCTTGGCGTCGATCTTCATTTCAGAAATCACCAGGGTCGCCGCGTCCGGATCCCACTTGCCCGATCCGGCCAGATCGACGGTCAGCGTCTCGTAGCCGAGGTCGGTGAGGGTCTTTGTTTCTTCGGATTGCAGCTGTTTGACATCGACGGTGGCGCCGGTCACCGAGAACTGGCCGCCGGTCGGCAGGTCGCCGTCCATTGCATCGATCGACGAGGAGATCCTGGCGACATTGGCGAGCTTGCCGTCTTCGTTGAGGATTTCGATGCTGGTGGCTTCAAGGGTCTTGTAGCCGGGGCCAACGGGCGGGGTATCAGCCCCCATTTCCTTCGCTGACGGCAGCAAGAGATCGGTGACACTCAGTCTGGCCAGCGACATGCCGCCGTCGTCCGCGGTCAGTTGCAGGTTTTCCAATGCCAGGCTGCCCAGCTTGAGCCGGCCGTCATCCTGAACGGCTCCGTCGGTCAGCGTGGTCGTGGCGATGGTGACCCGGCCGTCATCGTCTCCGTCCTTGGTGACGACGATGTCGCTGATGGTCACCGTGCCGCCCGATCCGTCGACACTGCCATAGCTTTCAACGGTGCCGTCCTCTGCATCGAGCAGGTTCAGAAACGCATCCGCGACGTCGCTTCCCGTGGGATCGAAGGCGAGCGCTGGGGACGCATGAAGGGCGATCAGGCTGACGGCCGCCGTCAGGCCGGCTGCAATCCGGGGCGAACGGGCAAAATTCATTGAAACTCTCCACGAAATAGAGGTGGTCCCACTCTGCTTGATGTTCCAGAGCGTGGCAAGATGAAAGCCGGTGCAAGCTTTAGCCGCTCATTCCGGCCGGGATGTGTCCTGCGTCACATTTTGGTAGAACGCGGACAAAAGGCTCGGGCTGGGGGCAGGCCTGTCCTTGGGGTCAGGCGGCAAGCTTTTCCGGGAAATCGGCGATTGCGCGGTCGATGTCCGCCATGGTCGGCAGGCTGGCTTCGTTGCCCAGGTGCTGGATGGCGTGGGTGGAGGCTCCGCGCGCAAAATGGAAATGCTGGTCCCAGCTGTGTTCCGGCCAATGGAGATAGGAGGCGATATAGGCGCCGTGAAAGACATCGCCGGCGCCATTGGAATCCACCACCTTCTCAAGCGGGACGGCCAGCGCCGGCAACACCTTGTCGGGGCCGCCGGCTTCATACCAGACGGTGCCGTGTTCACCGAGCGTGACTGCCCCGACCGGACAGTTTTTCGAGCGCAGATAATTCAGCGTCTCGCCGGTCGATTTGCCGAGTTGCTCGCAGAAGCGCTCGGAAACGACCGCAATATCGATATGGTCCAGCAGCTCATCCGTGTTTTCGCGCACGGCCCCGCCGTCGAGCGAGGTGAGAATGCCCAGGTTCTTGCAGGTGACGGCATAGTGAAGCGCGGCATCCGGCATGTGGCCGTCCAGGTGCAGGGCCTTCATGCCGGTCAGCGTCAGCGGGGGAAAAGGGTGCAGGAAATCATTGTCCCGGCAGCGGACGATGGCGCGTTTGCCGCCTTTCGGCATGATGAAGGACAGGGAACTTTCGCGTACTTTCCGGCCATGGACCGAAATGCCGTAGGCGGCGGCCATGTCGAGAAACATGCGCGCCAGCCAGTCGTCGGCCTGCGAACACAACAACTCGGGCTTGCCGCCCAGCTTTGCGCAGCAAAACGCCGCGGTAACGGCATTGCCGCCGAAACTGATTGCGTAATCTTCGGCAATGGCTTTTTCGTCGCCCGTCGGCAGGCAATCGGTCAGAAACGTCACGTCGATATAGGCTTGTCCAATAAACAATGCCTGCATGAAGACCTCCACAATGCTGATGTCGTACCCGTAACGCAGCTAAGCACAGCTGTGCGGCGTGCGGCTTTGATCTCGATGAAACGGCCGGGTCGGAACTTGTCCGCATGATTGAATTGGCTGGTCTTTATGAAAGGCGGTGCAAGGCCCGGAACCGAAGGAACCCGACTGGTCCAGCTGGTTTCCAGCAACGTTGCGGGGCAAGGACATCCGGTCCATGAGACACGCGAGAACATTTCGATCTGCTGCGCCAAACCGCCGGCCCAGGCTGGACGCCCGTCCATTGTGTTTCACCCTGCAGCTCATTGCCGTTTGCTGCGCCATTTCAATCGTGTGAGCAGGTTCTGATCTCCAATCTTCAGTCCTTGTTTACCCAGTTCGGCCATGGTCGGGAAGAGTTTACACACGAACAGGCTTGTGTCTTGTCTTTCCGCTATCTTGGTTTTGCGAAAACGGTCCTGATCGCCCTTGTGCTGGCGACGGCGCCCCTGTTCGCGATCAATATCATTCTGAACCAGTACGCGGAACGCCGTGCCGTGACCGAAATGGAAGCCATGGGCGGCGTGGCAGTTCACCGTGCCGAAGAGGCCATCAGCACGACGGTGTCCCTGCTGCAGCGGCTGGACAGGGACGATGTTCAGACCTGCAACGCGTCGGACCGGGTCATCTATGAAAAGCAGATTGTCGCGCACGGCATGATCGACGCGATCGGTCTTGCGGATGCGCTGGGGCGGCGCATGTGCATCATTCCGGACCGGGATCTCGCCGGCAAGATTATCCTGCCGCCGATACGCGATGACGGGCCGCTTGTCGGCATCGGCATGCTGGAAAGATCCTATCTCGGCGCGCGCGCCGCCGTGATCAGCTGGGACCTGAAGAACGAGACCCGTCTTTTCGCCGAGGTCACTCCCGCCGTGATCGCCATGGACCCGGGTCCGGAATATCTTAGGTCCTACCGGCGGGCGGAGCTTCGCCTGGGAGACAATCTGCTCTGGTACTCCGTTGGCGGTTATAACTCCGAGTCCAGCGATCCCTCAGACCTCCTTTCGGTGGAAGTGGCGTCCGAACTCTATCCGCTTGTCGCTACCGTGACGGCACCGGTCTCCGCGGCCGGGCAAGTGGTGCAGGACCTGAAGGTCGTGGCGGTGGCCGCCTGCGCAGGTATTGCAATCCTTTTTGTGGCCATCGGCGTCTGGCTCTCTTGGCGGCCGGAACGCGAGGCAGACGACGAGTTCATCGCGGCGATCCGCAACGGTGAATTCATCCCCTACTACCAGCCGGTCATGGACATCGAGAGCGGGCGCCTGCGCGGCTGCGAGATCCTGATGCGCTGGCGCCGCCCGAACGGCATGATCGTGTCTCCCGGCCAGTTCATGGCCTATGCGGAAAACAACGGTCATATCTTCGACATGACCCGGCACATGATGCGTGTGTCGTCGGAAGAGATCGGCGAACTCTACGGCGAAAATCCGGACCTCAAACTGTCGATCAACCTGTTCGCCGGCCACTTCCTGGATCGCGAAATCATTTCCGACATCAAGTCGATCTTCGAGAAATCGGCCATTTCGTTCCAGCAGATCGTGGTCGAGGTCACCGAACGCCATCCGCTGGAAGACATGGAACTGGCGCGCAAGATCATCGCCGAGCTGCAGGCACTCGGTGTGAGGGTCGCCCTGGACGATGTCGGAACGGGTCACGGCGGCATGGCCTACCTTCAGAAGCTCGGGGTCGACATCATCAAGATCGACAAGATGTTCATCGACACAATCGGCTCGGACGACAACTCCACGACGATCGTGGATTCCATGGTCGAGTTGGCAGACAACCTCGGCATGGGCATCATTGCCGAGGGCGTGGAGCTGGAAGAACAGATAGATCGCCTGCTCGAACTCGGTGTGACCGCCGCGCAGGGCTATATTTTCGCGGCACCCATGCCCGCCGACGAATTCATCGAATTCGCGGAACGCTCAGAAGAGGAAGCCCGCGAGCGCGCCCGGATTGCCGCCGAAGCGGCTGCGGCGGAACGGGCCGCCAACGAGGCAGCCATGGCCAACGCGGCAGCCTGAGGCCGCAGGCGCCGGCTTCAAGACGGCACGTTCCGGCACAACATGAAACAACCGGCGGCTCATTTGATGGGCCGCCTTTTTTGATTTCCCATCTTGTCTGTACCGGCTGGACGGTATACATAGCAAAAAACTGTACTGACCAGACGGTAAAGCTTCATGAACCCGCGCCCGACACGCAAGGCGCAGGATTCGAAATCCGAAATCCTGCAGGCCGCACTCGACCTTATCCGGCGCTCCGGCGCGCCAAGCCTGACAATCGACGCAGTTGCGGAAGAGTCCGGCTTTTCCAAGGGCGGTGTCCTTTACAATTTTCCGACCAAGGACGCACTCATTACCGGAATGGTCGAACATCTCGCCGGCCAGTACGAAGCCGAAGTGGCCACGGCCCGGGAGCGGCATCTTGCGTCGCGTTGTCCGACGCTCAGCGCCATGATCGACGTGACCGAAGGCTGGCTGAGCCAGAACCGCGACGTCGCCCGGGCGATGCTGGCCACCAAGGCCGACCGCCCGGAACTCAGCCAGCCTTTCATGCATGTCAGGTCTCGCCTGAAGGCGGCCATCGAGGCGGAAACCGATGCGACCGGTCAGGCCTGGGCCATCTGGTCCTGCCTGGAAGGCTTGCACTTTTCGGAGGCCCACTGTGTCGCCATTTTCTCCGAAGACGAGCGGAAAGCGGTGTTTCAGGAACTCCGCGGTTACCTCGCTGACAATTACCAGAACTAGGACGGAACACCGGATGTTCTCACTTGGGAAAGCCCCGATCGGCCGTTGGGCAGGCCTGTTGCTGGCTGGCGTGCTGCTGGCCGCCTGCCAGGAAGAAGCTGTCGACCCCGTCGCTCAGGCCGAGGCGGAGCTGAATGCTGCGCCTCGTCCGGCAAAAACATTCACCGTGACCGACCAGATAGGCCTTCTGGAGCGCCGTTTCGCCGGTCGTGTGGCCGCTGTGCAGACCGTGGACCTGTCATTTCAGGTCCCCGGAAAACTCGTCAAGCTTCCGGTTCTCGAAAGTCAGCAGGTCAAGGAGGGCGATCTCATCGCCCGCATCGACACCACCGACTATGACCGCGCCGTTCGCGAGGCAACGATCAATGCCGAACAGGCCAAGCGGGAACTGGATCGCCTGGAAACCCTTCGAGACCGCTCCGTGATCTCGCAATCCGCCTATGACGAGCAGAAGAACAAATACGATCTGGCCCTGGAGGAACAGAAGGAAGCCCGGCAGAACCTTGAATACACCTCGCTCAAGGCCCCGTTCGACGGGATCGTCTCCAACCGTCTTGTCGACAATTTCACGACGGTCAGTGTCGGAACACCCGTCGTGCGCATGCACGATGTCTCCGAAGTGCAGGTGGACATCAACGTGGCCGAGGCCCTGTTCGGCCGGGTCACGGAATCGGAAGTCGCCTCGATCGAGGCGAAATTCCCCGCCTATGGCGAAAAACTGTTTCCACTGACCTATCGCGAACACTCCAGCCAGGTTGACGAGGTCACTCAGACCTATCGCGTCTCGCTGGCCATGCCGCGGGAAGGGGCCGACCAGTTGTTCCCGGGCATGACCGCTTCGGTGATCGTCAAGTTTTTGCCCGAGGGGCTGGAACTCGGAGAGCAGTACCTCGTGCCGACCGGTGCCGTGGCCATCGACGGCGATGGAAAGGCTTATGTCTGGACTTATGCCGATGACAGTGGCGCGGTCTCCAAGCGGCCGGTGGAAATCGGAACCGTGATGGGAGACTACATTCCCGTGCGGTCAGGTCTCGAGACGGGGGACGAAATCGTTTCGGCCGGTGTCGCCTACCTGAGCGAAGGCCAGATTGTGCGCCGGCTGCGCTGATCCGGGCAAAGTCAGAGAAAGGACCAGACGCCGTGGACATCGCACGCTACTCCATTCAAAAGCCGGTCAATACCTGGATGATCGTCCTCATGGCGCTTCTGGGCGGCCTTTGGGGATTGACCACAGTGGGCCGGCTTGAAGACCCTGCCTTCACCATCAAACAGGCACAGGTGATCACCAGCTATCCGGGCGCAACCGCCGCCGAGGTGGAAAACGAGGTCACGGAAAGGCTGGAGACCGCGATCCAGCAGATGCCGCAACTCGACCTGATAACCTCGGTTTCCGAGCCGGGCCTTTCCCGCATCAGTGTCGAGATCAAGCCGACCTATGACGGCACCGAACTGCCGCAGGTCTGGGACGAATTGCGCCGCAAGGTCACCGACGAGGTCCGGGATCTGCCAACAGGCGCGGGCGTCCCGCTCGTCTATGACGACTTCGGCGATGTCTATGGTCTCTTTTACGCCTTCACGGCCGACGGTTATTCCAATCGCGACATTCGCAACACGGTCAAGCGGATCCGCCGCGAATTGCTGACGGTTACCGGGGTCGGCAAGGTCGAGGTGGCCGGCGAACCCGAGGATGTCATCTACCTGAATGTCGACCAGGACAAGATGGCTGGGCTCGGAATATCCTTTTCGGATGTCATCGGGGTCCTGGACGCGGAGAACCGCATCCAGACCAATGGCTCGGCGGTCTCGGGCGAGAAGCGCATTCGGCTGATGACCGCCTCCGCGTTTGACGACTATCGCGGTATTCAGGACCTTGTCATCGGGCGGCCGGGGTCCACGGCCATGATCCGCCTCTCGGACATCGCGACCCTGGAACTCGGGGAACCGGAAAAACCGGGCCGGCTCATCCGGCATGACGGGCACGAGGCGGTGACGATCGGTGTCTCCCAGGTGGACGGCACCAACATCGTCGATGTCGGGGCCCGGGTGATTGAAAAGCTGGCGGAAGTCGAGGCGCAACTGCCCGTCGGCATGCAGATCCATCCGATCTACGAACAGAATGTCGTGGTCGATGAAAGCGTCAACGGCTTTATCCTGAACCTTGCCGCCTCGGTGGTCATCGTCATCGGTGTGCTGGCCCTGTTCATGGGGTGGCGGGCTGCACTGGTCGTCGGCACCGTGCTGCTTCTGACCGTGATGGCGACCGTCCTGTTCATGCGGATCTTCGCCATCGAAATGGAACGCATTTCGCTCGGCGCCCTGATCATTGCCATGGGCATGCTGGTCGACAACGCCATCGTGGTGGCAGAAGGCATGATGATCAACATGCAGCGCGGCATGAAGGCGATCGAGGCGGCGAGCAGGGTGGTCCGGCAGACCATGTGGCCGCTGCTCGGCGCGACCGTGATCGGCATCATGGCCTTTTCCGGCATCGGCCTGTCGCCGGATGCGACCGGCGAATTCCTGTTCTCCCTGTTTGCGGTGATCGGAATTTCCCTGCTTTTGTCCTGGGTCTTCGCGGTGACGGTGACGCCACTTTTCGGCAAGTACTTTTTCAGGACCGCAACCGGAAACCTCGACGACCACGACCCCTACAAGGGCATTCTTTACCGCCTGTATCGGGGGTTCCTGATCGGCTCTCTCCATGTGCGTCTGCTGACCGTGGTTGTCCTGATCGGCATCACCGCCGCCTGTGTGATGGCGTTCGGGAACGTCAAGCAGGCTTTCTTTCCGGACAGCAACACGCCGATCTTCTATGTCCATTACTGGTCGCCCCAGGGCACCGATCTGCGCGCAACCGAAGCCGACCTGAAGGAAATGGAAGCGATCGTGCTGGCCAATGACCGCGTCGAGACGGTGACCAGTTTCGCCGGGGGCGGTGCCACGCGTTTCATGCTGACCTATGCTCCGGAAGACGCCAATCCTGCCTATGGCCACATGATCATCCGCACCGGGAGCCGGGATGAGATCGACATGCTTGCGCTCGACCTGCGCCGTGCATTTGCCGACCGGTTCCCGTCGGCCCAGGTGATCACCAAGCGGCTGGTGTTCGGCCCCGGCGGCGGAGCCAAGATCGAGGCCCGTTTCTCCGGTCCCGACGCCGATGTGCTGAAGCGCCTCGGCAACGAGGCCCAGGCCATCTTCGCGATGCCCGACAACAGGCTGGCCGACGTCAACACGGACTGGCGCCAGCGGGAACTGGTTGTGCGTCCGGTGTTTGACGAGGACCGGGCGCGCATTTCCGGCGTCACCCGCGAGGAGCTTTCCGTTGCCTTGCAGTTTGCGACGGAAGGTGTTCGCGTCGGCTCCTACCGGGACATCGACGAAGGCATTCCGATCGTTGCCCGCAAGGCGGGACAGAACGGGCTGTCCGTCAATGAAAGCGTCGCCGATTCCCTCGTCTGGAGCGCCAATCAGCGCCGCTACGTGCCGATGGACCAGGTCGTCAGGGAATTCAACATGGAGCCGCAGGACACGCTGATCCACCGGCGCGACCGCGTCCGTACGCTCACGGTGAAGGCCGAGACAACCGCGGGTGAAACCGCTACGGCGGCGCTGGCCCGGGTCAGGCCGCAAATCGAAGCCATTGAATTGCCGCCCGGTTACGCGCTCGAATGGGGCGGCGAATTTGAAAGCACGAAGGATGCCCAGGCGTCACTCGGCGCCCAGTTGCCGCTCGGTTTCCTGGTGATGCTGATCATCTCGATCCTGCTGTTCGGCTCGGTGCGTCAGCCGCTGATCATCTGGCTGATGGTGCCCATGTCGATCAATGGTGTCGCCATCGCGCTTCTGGCCACCGACACCGCGTTCGGGTTCATGTCGTTGCTGGGCTTCCTGTCCCTGTCGGGCATGCTGATCAAGAATGCCATCGTGCTGCTGGAAGAAATCGATCTTCTGATCAGCGAAGGCAGGGAAAAATACGAGGCGATCGTCGAGGCGAGCGTGTCGCGTATGCGCCCGGTGATGCTCGCGGCGATCACGACGATTCTCGGCATGGCACCCTTGCTGTCCGACGCGTTCTTCCGCGGCATGGCGGTCACGATCATGGGCGGACTTGCGTTCGCCACAGTTCTGACGCTGATCGCCGCACCCGTGCTCTATGCGCTGTTCTTCCGGGTGCGCCCGCCGAAGAAAAACAAGGCAAAAGCGGAACCGGCGCCTTCAGCGAATGCGGTGCCTGCCCAATAGGCTCGGGAGCTGTACTGATTGAAAAAGGCGGCCATCTGGCCGCCTTTTTCCGGTTTGGTGCTCGAAAAGGTCTTTCGACCGGGTGGGTGGAAAAAGGGCCCGCCCGCGAGGCCTATTGCGGGCGGGCTGGTCCAGCGGGATGGCGCTGCCTGGCCCGGACGGCGGAAGTCCGGATGGCCTAGCGCGCGGAATTCATCTCGCGCTGGATCTTGTTGCGGGCGGCTTTGACATTGTCGAGCACCTGCGGGCAGGAGGTGCCCGAAGCGTTCTTTTCGGACAGGAACGAGCTCATTCGGGCTTCCAGGTCCTGCAGCCTGGTGCGTCTTGTCAGTTGCATGGATTTCACCGGGAACACCGGAATAAAGGGCCAGAACATCGGCATTTCAAACTCCTTGGCCGCAGGGGCTCTTTCGGTCAGTAGGCCAGGCGGTTGGCGTTCAGGCCGTTTTCGATACGGCTGATTTCGTCGCGCAGACGCAGTTTGAATTTCTTCAGCGAACGGATGTGCTGCCTGTCCGGATAGGAATGCATTTCTTCACGGCGGATCAGGCTGTCCAGCGTGCTGTGCTGGCTGCGCAGGGATTTCAGACGGTTGTACATGGAGCCTGTCTCCTGTTCGGGGTGGTGCGTTGTTGACACTCCGGATATGGGGAAGGTACAGAAATAGATGAAATACATTGTTTGAATTAAGTTGATAGAAATTCTCTATCATTGGGGAGGCTTGATGCGCTTTCGGCCGTCACCGCGCCAACTTGAGTATTTCGTCGCGCTCGCCGACACCTGCCATTTCGGCCGAGCAGCCGCGGCCTGTAATGTCTCTCAGCCGACCTTGTCCTCCCAATTCAAGCTTCTGGAGGATCAGCTCGGCTGCACCCTTCTGGAGCGCGGGGCCGGGGGGATCAGCCTGACCGCGTCGGGCGAACGCCTGCTGCCGCTTGCCCGCAGGGCCCTGGAGGAACTCGACGAAATCGTGACGGCCGCGCAGGCCGGGCGGGCCAACCTCGGTGGTCTGATCCGACTGGGAGTGTCGCCCACATTCGGGCCCTATTTCATGCCCTATCTCCTTCCGATCCTGAAACAGTCCTTTCCGGAACTGGAGCTCTATATCCGGGAGGACCGTCCCAATCTCCTCGAGGAGGGACTGGCTGCGGGAAGCCTGGATTGCATTCTCACCCCGGACATCATGCCGTCCGATTTCCTGACGGCGAAAATCTTGTGCCATGAGAGTGTTGCTTTGGCTGTCCCGAGATCCCATCCGCTCGCGGGACTGGAGAGCGTTCCGCTTGCCTTGCTCCGGGGAGAGAAATTGCTGGCGCTCAGTCAGGGGTTCCGCCTTCACGACGATGTTCAGGCGCTGGCCCGGGCGGCGGGGGCGGATTTCCGACAGGACTACGAGGGCACCAGCCTGGACGCTCTGCGCCAGATGGCCTCGATCGGCATGGGACTGGCCCTGTTTCCGGCGGCATATGTTGCCTCCGAATTCCGCAAGGAACCGGACTTGCTTTTGAAGAAGGTCGACGGCCTGCCCATGCGCCGCCTGATGTATCTGGTCTGGCGGCGGGGCAGCTCCAGGAATGCCCATTTCGAGAAGCTGCTGGTGCTTGCAAGGCAGGCCGTCCGGGACATGGCGGTCGAGGGTGTCGCCCTGGACGAACCCGGCTGACACTCCTCGGGACCGCTTCTCGGAAAGGTCAGGCTGAAGACCCGTATTCCTCCTGATGTTGTCGGTCCCAGAAAAACATGCCAGCCTCGTTGTCCAAGGCAACGGAGGAGAGCCATGCCTGAAATTTCAAGCGACCGCGATTGTCAGACCGTCATCACCACGTTCGAAATGACACCGGGCACATGCTTCGATCTACTGGACGAGTTGAAAGACGCCTATGAGAATTTCATCCGGCACCAGCCGGGGTTCATCGGGGCGGGGTTGCACGTGAACGACGCCCAGACCCGCATTGCCAACTATTCGCAATGGCGCCGCCGCGAGGATTTTCTGGCAATGCTCAGGACGCCCGAGATGCGCGAACGCAACCGGCGCATCGGTTCGCTCTGCAAGAGCTTCGAGCCGGTGATGTATGACGTCGCCGAAAGCTTTGACTGAGACCCGGTGCCTGCCCTCTGGGCTGGGCAGGGCGTTTCTTGAGAGAAACAGCTGCCTCGGTGAAGCGCCCGTGTGCCCAACACAAGCTTGTCCTCACCCAGGTCACCTGAAGTCCTGAATGGAAGCGTGGGAACTCGGGCACGCGACGGAAGCCCCTGCATGACCTACCGGATCACTGATTGCCGACCCTTCGAACCGCAAGCGCTGTGCGCTGCAATGAACGCGGCTTTCTCGGACTATGTGATCCCTTTGAACTTGTCTGTCGGCCAGTTCGAGGAATTCCAGCAGCAGCGCGGGTTCTCGGCAGAACAGTCCTTTGTCGCACTGGCGGATGACGGGATCGCCGCCTTCTGGTTTTCCGGCGTGCCGATGGCGGCCTACGGCAATCGCGCCTACACCTTGTCCGTCGGGACACACCCCGGACACCGGCGCAACGGACTGTCGCGGCGTCTGCTGGGCGCGGTGCTGGAGACACAGCGTGACCTGGGTGCGGCCGGGCTTCAGTTGGAGGTGATCACCGACAACCGGCAAGCGATCACGGCTTACGAGGCGTTCGGTTTCCGCCGTCAACGACGCCTGGGAGTGCTCAAGCTGGATGCGTTGCCCGCTCCTGGTGTCGTAACCCACGCCGCCCGTCCCATTGGCCTTGATGACCTGCCTGATCTTGAGGACGATTATTTCGACACGATGCCAAGCCCGCAGAACGGCAGAGCGGCACTTAAAGCACTGAACTCTGCCGTTCATCTGGTCGCTGTCGTCCGCGACGGGGAGCTGTCGGGGTGGGGCGCTGCGTACCCGGACGGTGCGATCGCCCAGATCGGGGTGCGCAAGCCCGACCGGCGCCAGGGGGTCGGAAGCGCGATCCTTCATGCCCTGTGGCAAGCTGTCGGCCGGAAGGAACTGACATTTGTGAATGTCGACACCGACGCAACAGGCGTTCACGCGTTCCTGAGGAAGGCGGGAGCCCGGGAAGTGTTGCAACAGGACGAGATGTGGCTGGACCTTGATTGACCGGGGAGGCAGTTCCCCGGATCAGCTCAATCTCCCTTGCGGAACGGAGCGTGTTCGGCAAGCGCCTCGTTTTCGCGTTCCACCGCCATGCGTTCATGTTCGAGAAAATCGGCGACCGCCTCATGCAGGCCTTCATGGGCAATCCAGTGGGCGGAATAGGTCGTCTTGGGCAGGTAGCCTCTGGCGAGCTTGTGAGCCCCTTGCGCACCTGCCTCCACCCGTTTCAGGCCGTGTTGAATGGCGAAGTCGATGGCCTGGTAGTAACAGAGTTCGAAATGCAGGAACGGATGATGTTCCGTGCAGCCCCAGTGGCGTCCGAACAGGATTTGCGAACCGATGAAATTGAGTGCGCCGGCGATGTATCGGCCATGGCGCTTGGCCAGGACCAGCAGGGTGCGTTCGGCCAGCCGCTCGTTGATGAGCGAGAAGAATGTGCGGTTCAGATAGGGACGGCCCCATTTGCGCGAGCCGGTGTCCATGTAGAACGCGTAGAAGGCGTCCCAGTGCGCTTCGGTCAGGTCCGATCCGGTCACCCATTCGACCTCTATGCCGTCCGCGCTCAAGGCCTCGCGCCGTTCCTTTTTGATCGCCTTGCGCTTGCGTGAGGCAAGGTCCGCCAGAAAGGCGTCGAAACTGTCATAGTCCTGGTTCTCCCAATGGAACTGCTGATCTGTCCGTTGCAGATAACCCAGCGCACCGAGACTGTCCCATTCGGGTTTGGTCAGGAACGTTGCGTGGACGGAGGAGGCACCCGTACGCTGGCACACCTGGACCAGACCCGCGGCCAGAGCCTGCAGGCCGGCTTCCCGGTTGATGCCGGCGCCGGTCAGGAACCGCCGTCCCGTTGCCGGTGTGAACGGCACCGATATCTGCAATTTCGGATAATACTCGCCTCCAGCCCTGTAAAAGGCGTCCGCCCAGCCATGGTCGAACACGTATTCGCCCTGGGAATGGCTTTTCAGGTAGGCAGGCACGGCGCCGCTGATTTTGCCTGAACTTTCCTCGAGCACCATGTGCCGCGGCAACCAGCCGGTGTCGGCGGTGGCACAGCCGGAAGCCTCGAGAGCCTCCAGAAAAGCGTGAGAAAGGAAGGGGTTGAAGTCTGTTTCTTCAGAAACAGGATCAACGTCGCCGCCGAGTGCTCTGGCAAGATCCGAGACCGAACTGCAGGCGGGATCCCGCGTCAGGTGGCCCCGTCCGGACAGCGTCCAGCCCGGATTGGCAACCTGGTCCCAGGCGGATGCCGGAACATCCCCCAGGGAAGATAGAATGCGCAGGGTCACGGCTTCCCGGGCACCTGAACCTTCCGGATTACTGCCGTCCTCGGACTGGGAAGAGGTCATGCTTTAGAAGAAACTCGATTTGGGAACCATCGCCCTAAATGTAGCGCGGTCATATTGCGGTGCAAGAGGCCGGGCCGGATCCGGCGCGTTTCCACCCGGCTCAAACCGTGTCCTTGTCCGGATCGAACCCTTCGAAGACCATCTGGTCGGCATATCTTGCAGCGCGCTCGCGCTGCTCACGCGTGCGCACGGTCCAGCACATCAAAGGCACCTTGAAGAGGGATCGCATCAGGCTGGGGCCGGCCTTGGGCAGGTCCTTGACGCCGTAGGAGATGAAATGCGGACGGGTACGCGGCGCATGCAGGATGTGGCGCAGGATGAAGCGGTCGACCCGTCCGTACCGGGCGTAGTCGGGGCCGGTTTCGGCGCCGTCGGCGACAATGCCCCGCAAGACGGAAGGCCGGTGTGCCCTGGCCAGTGACAGCATGTCCGGATCGAAGGACTTTATGCAGGCGGGACCACGATAGGCCGCAACCTGTTCGGTGACATGGCGGACGAAATCTCCCTGGGCGTCCCGGCGCATCAGCGACTTGATTTCTATGACGAGCGGAACCTTCCCGGCGACCAGCTCGAACAGGTCTGCAAGGAGCCAAAGCTTGTCCGTGCCGGTCTTCATGTGAATTTGCACGAGATCGGACGCAGTCTGCTCGATGATCCGGCCGCTGCCCTCGGCAAGCCGGTCGAGACCATAGTCGTGGAAAACCAGCGCCTGGCCGTCGGCCGTTTCCTGAATGTCGACTTCGATCGCAAAATTGCGGTCGATGGCGCGCTGGACGGCGCTCGGCGTGTTTTCGATGATGCCGTTATCGGCATCGTGAAAGCCGCGATGCGCAATCGGCCGCGCGAAAATGGCTTCAAGTTCCGGGGTCATGGCAATGCAGGTTCTCGGCGAAAGGGCAGGTGCTCCCTTGCCGGAGCACCATGACAGGATCAGGAGTCGATTTCGAAAATCGCCTCGATCTCGACCGCCGCGCCAAACGGCAGGGAAGCGGCACTCACGGCGGATCGGGCGTGGCGTCCCGCGTCCCCCATGGCTTCCACCAGGAAGTCGGAGGCTCCGTTGATGACTTGCGGTTGCTCGGTGAACTCGGCCGTGGAATTCACGAAACCGACAATCTTCACCAGGCGGACCACCTTGTCGAGGTCTCCGGTCGCGGCCTTTGCCTGGGCAAGCAGATTGATGGCGCAAAGTCTTGCGGCCTGCTTTCCGTCTTCGATGCTGACATTGTCACCCAGTTTGCCGGTCACCTGGATCTTGCCGCTCGCCATGGGCAGTTGCCCGGAAACAAACAGCTGGTTGCCGGTTGCCACGAAGGGAACATAGTTCGCCGCCGGGGCTGCGGCCTCCGGCAGTGTAATCCCCAGATCATTCAAACGGGCTTCAATTGCGCTGCTCATCGACCGACTCCCGGTGTTAGGACTTTCGTCGTGTCTTGGCGCAATTCGGCAAAGGTGACAAGGCCAAAATCGGTCGGACATGCTGCCTTGAAGGGCACGGCGTCCGGGCTTGTGCCGTCTACCCGCGCCGGTAACATTCAGCCGGCCTGCACTTCAGTGTAGCGAAAAGCATGGTTTGCCGCATAATGTGTATCGGCGGTCCCGCTATGTGGATTGTTCGGACCAACGAGAGGTTTTTTATGCAAGTCGTAGCTAAGTCGATGTTCCTGTCTCTGGGGGCCTTCCTGCTGCTCTCCGCCGGGATTGTGGTACCGGAGGCCGGTGCGCTTGCAGCCGGCCCCGCGGCAACTGCCGGGCCGAAACTGGTGCCCCACCGCGCCGTCTACGACATGAAGCTTGGTGAATCGGAAGAGCAGGCAGGCATCGCCGGGCTGACGGGTCGCATGGTCTATGATTTTTCCGGCAATGCCTGTGATGGATACAGCGTCAACTTCCGTTTCGTGACAAAGTTTCAGGACACCAACGGCGGGTCCCAGATCACCGATCTGCAGACCACTTCCTTCGAGGAACCGCATGCCGGAAGCTATCAGTTTCTGTCAAAGACCTTCGTTGATCGCAAACTTGTCGAAGAAACGCGCGGGACAGCGCATGCCGGACCCGATGCGAAAACAGTTGAGCTGAAAGAACCGTCCGAGAAGTCCCTCCGGATTGGCAGCGACGTGCTGTTTCCGACCGAGCATCTTGTCGCCATCCTGAAAGCGGCGGATGACAATGTGCATTTTGTCGCCGCCGATATCTATGACGGCGCGGAGACGGGTGAGAAAGTCTATGCGACCACGACGGTCATCGGTGCGGAGACGGTCAACGAGTTGAAGGCAGGAGCGGGCAAGGCAACAGCCCCGTTGGCCGGCCTGAGCTACTGGCCGGTTACGGTGGCCTATTTCGATCCCAGCAAGGAAGACGCATCCGGGGAACTGCTTCCGGTCTACCAGCTGGCCTTCCGGCTCTATCAGAACGGTATCAGCAGTCACCTGAAACTGGACTATGGCGATTTCACCATCCTTGGTCAGATGGCGTCGCTCGAGCTCTATGAGGAGGGAGACTGTCCGCCGAACTGAGCCTGGCCCCTTCAGGCCCGTGCGGGTCGAAAGGGGTGGGGCATTCTCAGCCGTCCCCCCGTTTCTTGGCGTCTTTTTCGATCCGCGACGTGTGGGTCAGGCCGAGTTCGACGGCAGACTTGCCGAATTTGTCCCGGAGACGGTCGACAGCAAGTTCCGCGTTCTTGCGCCGCTCTGCCAGCGGATCGACGAGGTCCTGCGGATCCGCCCGGTCCGCCGATTCCAGGTCGCTCACTCCGATGCCGATGAGCCGGAACCGCCGGCCGTCGCATTCGTTTGCAAGCAGATCTGCGCCGGCCGCATAAATCCTGTCGGCAAGCTGCGTCGGGTCCTGCAGGTGGCGGGCACGGGTGATTGTCCGGAAGTCCGCCGTCTTCAGTTTCAGCGTGACACCGCGCCCGGACAGGCCGGATTTCTTCAGCCTGGCCGAAACCTTCTCCGACAGGTTCCTGAGAATCGGCCGCAGCGTTTCGAAACTGGAAATGTCCGTGCGGAAGGTCGTCTCCGACGAGACGCTCTTGGCGCCCCGTTCCGGTTTGACCTCCCGGCTGTCGTCGCCGTGCGACAGCCTGGCCAGGCGCAGGCCGATCGAGCCGTAGCGGCGCGCGAGGTCGGCGGCATCCATTTCCTGCAGCTGCCCGATCATGCGGATTCCATCCCTCTCAAGCTTCTGCTGGAAGACCTTGCCGACGCCCCAGATGCGTCCGACCGGCATGGCAGCCAGCACCGCCCTGGCCTCGCTCGCGCCGATCACGGAAAATCCGCGCGGTTTTTCAAGGTCGGAGGCCAGCTTGGCCAGGAACTTGTTCGGCGCCAGGCCCACCGATGCGCTGATGCCGATGTCGGATTCAAGGTCACGCACGAATCCGGCGAGGGTCTCCGCCGGCGTCGCCCTGTGCAGGCGTTCGGTGCCGGTCAGATCGAGAAAGGCCTCGTCGATGGAAATCGGCTCGACCAGCGGCGTCAGGGCGCGCATCCGCTCGCGGATCTCCTTGCCGACCGCAGCGTATTTCTCCATGTTCGGCCTGATCACCACGGCCTGGGGGCATGCCTCCAGCGCCTTGAACATGGGCATGGCCGAGCGGACGCCGTAGATCCGGGCGATGTAGCAACATGTGGAGACAACGCCGCGCTGGCCGCCGCCGACAATGACGGGCACGTCCTGAAGATCCGGGTTGTCCCGTTTCTCGATGGACGCATAAAAGGCGTCGCAATCGATGTGAGCGATCGACAACTGGTCGAGCTCGGCGTGACGGACCAGCCGCGGACTGCCGCAGCGCGGGCAGCGCGTGGTTCGATCCTGCGGTCGGGCGCCGCAATCCCTGCAAAGGGCGCGTATCGGCGAAGGAGTCTGGGTCACGGGATCCGGCTTCGATGGCTCTGCGCTGCGCGAGCGCGTCAGGGCAGAATATCGCCGATGAAGGAAGCCGTCTCCTGCCAATCGCCCGTGAGCAGATCGATATGATCAGCCTGTTGCATGCTGGAGCGGAACCGCGGATCGGCAATGAACTGGACCTGGCGGGCCGAGGGCAGGGAGGCGTTGACCGACACGTGATTGGTCGGGCTGTCGTCGATGAAGACGACCGGTGCCGGCCTGCCAGCGGCGAGGGCCGCGACGGCACCGCCCTTCGGGCCGGAATTGGTCAGGACGGGATACGGTATGCCCATGCCGCCGAGCAGCTTTTCCCGCGCCGGCTTGTTGTGGCCGCCGGGCAGGTTGGTCAGGAGAACAATGTCCCAGGTTTCCGCCAAAGAATTCAGCGCTGCATCGGCGCCGGGCACCATGTCCTGCCGGTGGCTGACTTCGTCGAAGAACGCCAGCAGGTGGCGCTTGACGTCGTCGGCGCCCAGCGGCCGACGGTCGCTCCGCCTGCCGATGTTGCCAGTCAGCCTGTATTCATGTTTCAGGAACAGGAGGTCCCGCGCGTGCAGGAAATCTTCAAGATGGGTGGTCAGATGCAGGATCACCTCGTCGACATCGCAGATGATCAGCGGTCGCGACGAGGTGGGCAGCGCCTGGATCTGTACCAGCACTTCCGGCAGCACGGGGGTGGGCTCAGGCATGGTTCTCGTCTCCACCGGCCAGGGCATACCGTGCGGCCGCGATCATTGTCGGCCGGATACCCGCATTCTCGCAAAAGGCAAGCAGAAGTGTCTCGTCCATCATGTAGAACTCAAGAACTCCTGCAAGAAAACCTGGTTCTCCGGCCGCCTCCCGAATCATTTCAGGGCCAATTCCGGAAACGGCCAGAAACCGGCCGATCTGCTCCGGCTCTTTGCTGAGCTGGAGCAGGGCTTCAGTGGCAATTCCTTGTGCTTCTTCAACGGACAATGACTTCCCCTGTAGATTTTTCATTGTGTTTTTTTGCCTTTCTGAAACGATTCCGGGTTAGAAGACATCTGATGTGGACCGGGGAAGGGTTCTACCGCGGACGGGAATGCGTCGCGACAAGATAAATGGGACCGGCGCAAGGCCGGGTAAAGGGCCGGACTTATGGCAAAATCGGTGTTGATCGTAGAAGACAACGAGCTGAACATGAAGTTGTTTCATGATCTGCTCGAAGCCCACGGCTACAACACCCTGCAGACCCGGACCGGCATCGAGGCCCTGCGCCTCGCGCGCGAGCATCACCCCGACCTGATCCTGATGGACATTCAACTGCCGGAAGTGTCCGGCCTGGAAGTCACCAAGTGGATCAAGGAAGACGAGGATATCGCTTCCATTCCGGTGATCGCGGTGACGGCCTTCGCCATGAAGGGCGACGAGGAACGCATCCGCCAGGGCGGTTGCGAGGCCTATATCTCCAAACCGATCTCGGTTGCGAAGTTCCTGGAAACGGTACGCGCCTATCTCGGCGAGGCCTGATTGAAACAGGCGTGATGGCCTTTTGCAGGCAAGTTCTGGTCAAGGTTTCACGACGGGTCAGGCTGTGCCGACGGCTGTGCTACGGGAAAACACCTGCTCCGCAGGCGCTTTTCAGTTCACATTAAGGTTACGGATTTACTAAAACGGCATTGTTTCTGTGCATATTTTATGGAAAATATTGCATTCGGGTTACAATAGGGTAGTGTGGCCGAAGATTAGGAGTTTTCCTGATCGGGTCATTGACGTGGTCATGTGTGACCGGACGTCAGTTGGCAAAACAGTTTCCCCTCGGAGTGCTCAGGTCCGCCGCATCTCCTGGGTCCGTGGGGCAGGTCGGCAGGGAACCGGCCGATGAGTGGCCTCCTCGAATGCCGTGTTCCCGCCGACCACTAATTCTTTCACCGAAATCGTGACGTGAATTTGTCCGCCCCCGGGCGGTAGGCACCGTTTGTTTGCCGTATGTCCGCAAGCCATGCGTGCCGCGGCACAAGCGCCTTTCCTGAAACAAAAAACCCGCCGTCGCCGGCGGGTTCTTGATACAGGCTCGGAAGCGAAGATTACTTGATCTTGGCTTCCTTGAACTCGACATGCTTCTTCGCAATCGGGTCGTATTTGTTCTTGACCATCTTCTCGGTCATCGTGCGGGAGTTCTTCTTGGTGACATAGAAGAAACCGGTGTCCGCCGTGGAGAGCAGCTTGATCTTGATTGTTGTCGCCTTGGCCATGGCCGTGGTTCCTGTTCTTTGTTGTCGGGCAAAGAGTTCTTGTGGCCAGATGGGCTGGCGAGGAATCTGCCCCAATGTCTGAAATCAGCGCGCAACCTACTCATCATGGCGTGAAAGTCAAGCGCTTGCTTTGGTTCCGCGGCGCTTTTTGACCGTCGCGGCTACCGTCGTTCACCGAATTCGCGAATGTTCAGATCTCGTCCTTCACAAAACCGCCCTTGCGGAAGAAATAATATGGCACCGGTGTTGTCGGCGTCAGGTCCGGATCGGCCGCCAGCCGGTCCTCCAGATCGCCAAGGATCTTGTTGGTGATCATCGGCAGTTCCTTCTCGCGGGCTTCATCGAAGGTCAGCCAGGCGCAGTCCTCAAGCTCGCCGGACGGGCCGTGGCCCTCCGGCAACCGGTCGGCAACGGCATCGGCCCACACGGCCAGGAAACGGGTGTCGAAGCGCCTCGGGCGCTGCGGTGGTGTGATCGCCCTTGCAATCAGGCGCAGGCCGCCGAGGTCCGGCTGGATGCCGCGTTCCGCAAATGCCTCAAAACCGGCTCCGAGGCGCAGGGAGGTGTCTGAGGCCTTCCGCCCGACGAAGACGCCGGCTTCCTCGTAGGTCTCGCGGATTGCCGCCAGCGCAAGCGCACGCACGCGGGCAGCCGTTCTGGCGTTCTTCAGGTCCTTGAACAGCTTGGCTTCCACATCGGGATGATAGGGCAGGACATTGGCGACGCGCGAATCCGACGGATCGACCCGGCCACCGGGAAAGACGAATTTTCCCGGCATGAACGTGTGGCGCATATGCCGCCGGCCCATCAGAAGGCGCACCTTTCCCGACGTATCCCGGTCCAGAATGAGAAGCGTCGCCGCATCCTTCGGCCGGATATACGGGAAGTCGCCCGCCTTTTCGTCCTTGGCCAACCGTTTTTCAAATGAGCCGGTCATGAAGTCCTTTCGGCAGGCATCGGCGGCAGGTCGTCTTCCGCGTCCGGATCGAACCCGTGCATATAGAGCGCCCATTGCAAACCGATCAGGGCGCCCTTGATGGGCCGCATGAGGCCGAAGCACAGGAGGAGCGTCAGCGGCACCCAGAGCGACATGTGGATCCACAGGGCGGGACGCCAGAGCACCTCGACCAGCAGCAGAGCGGGAATGACAATGTGGCCGACAATGGTGATTGTGAAATAGGGCGGGGCGTCGTCCGCGCGGTGATGATGGATTTCTTCGCCGCATACGGAACAGGCATGACAGCTTGTCAGGAAACCGTCAAAGATATGGCCCTTGCCGCAATTCATGCAGCGGTTCTGTGCGCCACGAAGCATGGCGGCCAGCACCTTGCGGCGTGGCCGTTCGGCCGGCGCTTCGGGCGCCTCCAGTTTCTCGTGCATTTCGTAACGGACCGTCACGAAGATCTCCTTCGACCCTTGTTTTTCGAGGAGGCCGGGCCGCGTTTGCCCTTGGGCGGACCACGCCGGGCCTTGGGAGCTCCCTTTCGAATGCGCTTTCCGGCATTGCGTCCGTGACTGAGCATTTCGAAAGTCAGCGCTCCGGCAAAGGGTGCCGCTTCCACGAGCCTGACCTCGACCTGATCGCCAAGTTGGTAGGTCTCGCCGGTTTTGTCACCTATCAGGGCATGCGACCCTTCGTCGTATCGGTAATAATCCAGGCCGATGGTGGAGGCCGGCACAAAGCCGTCTGCACCGGTCTCTTCCAGACGCACGAACAGGCCGGATTTCACGACACCGGCGATGCGTCCCTGGAAGGTTGCCCCGATCTGGTCACTCATCCACAGGGCGATCAGCCGGTCGATCGTGTCGCGTTCCGCCAGCATCGCGCGGCGTTCCGCTCCGGAGATTTCCGCGCCGATGGCTTCCAGCTTGCCTTCGATGCCCTCCGGAAGTCCGTCCTTGCCAAGCCCGAGCGCCGAGATCAGACCCCGGTGCACGATCAGGTCGGCATAACGGCGGATGGGCGAGGTGAAGTGGGCGTAGCGACGCAGGTTGAGGCCGAAATGACCGATATTCTGCGGCGCGTATTCTGCCTGGGCCTGGCTGCGCAGCACCACCTCGTTGACGAGATGTGCCTGGGGCGTGTTCTTGACCTTCGCCAGAATGCCATTGAACACCGAGGGCCTGAGGCCGCCGGAGGAGGGCAGCTTCATGTTGAGCGTGGACAGGAAATCCTTGAGGCTTTCCAGCTTCTCCGGCGTCGAGGCGTCGTGGATCCGGTAGAGCAGGGGAGACTTTTTCTTCTCCAGGGTTTCTGCCGCCGCGACATTCGCCTGGATCATGAACTCCTCGATCAGCTTGTGCGCATCGAGCCGCTCGGGCACGTAAACATGGTCGACCGTGCCGTCTTCCTTCAGCTTGATCTTGCGTTCCGGCAGGTCCAGGTCCAGCGGTTCGCGCGCGTCACGTCCCTTCTGCAGCACCGCGTAAGCCGCCCAGAGCGGCTTCAGGATGCCGTCGAGGATCGTTTCCGTCTTCTCGTCCGTGACACCGTCGATCGCCTTCTGCGCCTGGATGTAGGACAGTTTGGCGGCCGAGCGCATCAGCACCCGGTGGAACGTGTGGCCGGTCTTGCGGCCGGTCTTGTCGAAGACCATGCGCACGGCGAGTGCCGGCTTGTCTTCCTTTTCCCGGAGCGAACAGAGCTGGTTGGAGATCCGCTCCGGCAACATCGGAATGACCCGGTCCGGGAAATAGACCGAGTTGCCGCGCAGGTTCGCCTCCCTGTCCATCGGCGAGCCCGGGGTCACGTAATGGGCGACATCTGCGATGGCGACGTAGACGATGTGACCGCCTTCGTTCTGCGGGTCCTCGTCGGCCTCCGCGAAGACCGCGTCGTCATGGTCCTTGGCGTCGGGCGGATCGATGGTGATCAGCGGGATCTGGCGCCAGTCCTCGCGCTTGCCGAGCGTTTCGACCGGCTTGGCGCTCTCGGCCTGGGCCTCGACGGCCGCCGGAAAGACATGCGGTATGCCATGGGACTGCAGGGCGATTTCCGAGACCGCCTTTTCCGACTTCAGTGAGCCGAAGCGCTCGACAATCGACGCGCGCGGGTGTCCGTATCGACCTGAGCGGGATACCTGTACGCTGACGAGGTCGCCGTCGTCGGCGTCCTTGAGGTCGGTCGGGTCGACGTCCAGCTCGCGTTGCTTCCTGTCGATCGGTTCCAGATAGGGCGGCCTGTCGCCGTCGCGCTTGCGCAGGATGCCGAGGACGGCCCCCTGTTTCTTTTCCAGCACCCTGATGACCCGGGCGGCGTATGCCGCCTCCGGACCTGCCTCCGCCTCCGTCAGGCGGATCAATACGCGGTCGCCAAGACCCGGCTGGGTCGCCTTGGTCTTGCCTGTCAGGATCAGGATCTTGGGCGGCTCGCCGGCTTCGTCGTCCCAGTCGACCGGTGTTCCAAGAAGTTCACCGTCGCGGTCGCGCGCTCCCAGACTGGCGACAAACACGGGCGGCAGGTCTCCTGGCCGGATCATGCGCTTGTTGCGCTTTTCGACCAGGCCGTCATCGGCCAGGTCCTTGAGCATCTTTTTCAGCTGGACCCGGGCACCGCCGACGATACCGAAATGGCGGGCAATCTCGCGCTTGCCCGCCCGTCCCGGATTGTCGGCCACAAAGGCGAGAATGTCCTCGCGCGAGGGCATTTCACCGGGCACCTTGGCGTGTTTGCGTTTGGTATGTTTGCGCGTGTTAATGCGTTTTGCGCTCAAGTGGCATCATCCCAGGGAACCTCTTCGGACGACGTGTCGACCTCGGCCTTTTCGGCCTTTTTTGCGGTCGTCTTCTTGGAGGCCGTTTTCTTCGTCGCCGGCTTGTCTTCGCCGTTGGCCTTTTTGGCAGCGGTCTTCTTGGCGGCGGGTTTCTTCGCGGCGGCCTTCTTCTTGGTGCCGCCCTTGGCGGCCTTGGCAGCGATCAGCTCCAGCGCCTGTTCCAGCGTGACCGCCGTCGGATCGCTGTCCTTGGGCAGGGTCGCATTGATCTTGCCGTGCTTGACATATGGCCCGTAGCGTCCGTCATAGACGTTGACCGGCCCGCCTTCATCCGGATGCTCGCCCAGTTCCTTCAGCGGCGTCGCCGCGGCACCGCGGCGGCCTCCACCCTTGGCGCGTTTCTCGGCCAGGGCATCGACGGCACGGTTGATGCCGACGGAGAAGACCTCGTCCGGCGTGGACAGGTTGGCGTAGGTTCCCTCGTGCAGCACGAACGGACCGTAGCGGCCGATGCCGGCGGTGATCATCTTGCCGTCTTCGGGATGCGGTCCGACCTCGCGTGGCAGTGACAGCAGTTGCAGCGCCTTTTCCAGGTCCATGTCGGCCGCGGACCAGCCCTTGGGAAGCGAGGACCGCTTCGGCTTGGCCTCGTTGCCGAGTTGCACATAGGGACCGAACCGGCCGGTGCGCAGGGATACTTCCAGACCGCTTTCCGGGTCGGTGCCGAACACCTTCGGACCCTCGTCGGCATCGCCGTTCTCGCCGTTCGGCTTGCCCAGCTGGCGGGTGTAGCCGCATTCGGGGTAGTTGGAGCAGCCGATGAAGGCGCCCCAGCGGCTGACCTTCAGGGACAGCTGGCCGCTGTCGCAGGTCGGGCACTTGCGCGGATCGGAGCCGTCTTCCTTGGCCGGGAAGATATGCGGACCGAGCAGCTCGTTGAGGGCATCGATGACCTGGGCGACGCGCAAGTCCTTGATCTCGTCGACAGCGCCGGAAAAGCCGGTCCAGAAGTCGCGCAGCACATCCTGCCAGGACAGCTCGCCCGCGGAGATCTTGTCGAGCTGCTCTTCCAGGCTCGCGGTGAAATCGAACTCGATATAGCGCTGGAAGAAGCTCTCCAGGAAGGCTGTGACGATGCGGCCCTTGTCCATCGGCACCAGCTGCTTCTTGTCAAGCTCGACATAGTCGCGGTCACGCAGCGTCTGCAGCGTGGAGGCATAGGTGGACGGCCGTCCGATGCCGAGCTCCTCCATCTTCTTCACCAGGCTCGCCTCGGTGTAACGCGGCGGCGGTGTGGTGAAATGCTGCGAGGCTTCGATCGCGTCCGACTTGCCGTCGACCGAGGCGGCCGTTAGCGCGGCGCCTTCGTCGACGGCGGGCAGGCGCTTGGAATTCTCGTCCTCGTCGTCATCGCGGCTTTCCTGGTAGAGCGCCAGGAAACCGTCGAAACGCACGACGGAGCCGGTGGCACGCAGGTTGGCACGCTTGCCCGAGCCATCGGCCAGGATCTCGATGGTGGTGCGTTCCAGAACGGCCGATTCCATCTGCGAGGCCATCGTCCGTTTCCAGATCAGCTCGTAAAGCTTGGCCTGGTCCTGGTCGAGGAATGGGGCAACGTCCTTGGGGCGGCGGGACAGATCGGTCGGCCGGATGGCCTCGTGGGCTTCCTGTGCGTTTTTCGCCTTGGAGGAATAGGCCCGCGGCTTTTCGGGGACATACTTGTCACCGAAATCCTTGCCGATCACCGAGCGGGCGGCGGCAATGGCTTCACCGGCAATCTGCACGCCGTCGGTACGCATGTAGGTGATGAGGCCGGAGGTTTCCCCGCCAATGGAAATGCCTTCGTAGAGCTTCTGCGCAACCTGCATGGTGCGTGATGCGGCAAAACCGAGTTTGCGGGAGGCTTCCTGCTGCAGCGTCGAGGTGGTGAAGGGCGCGGCCGGATTGCGCTTCGCCGGTTTGGAGGCGACGCTGTCGACCTTGAAGCTGGCGCTTTCCAGCATGGTGCGGATGGTGGTGGCATCCGCCTCGTTGGTAATGTCGAGGCGGCCGATCTTCCTGCCGTCGAAGCCGGTCAGCCCCGCCTGGAACATGTCGCCGGCAGGTGTCTTCATGTTGGCGAAGATCGACCAGTATTCCTGCGGGTTGAAGACCTCGATCTCCATTTCCCGGTCGCAGATGAGCCGAAGGGCCACGGATTGCACACGGCCGGCGGAGCGGGCGCCGGGCAGCTTGCGCCACAGGACCGGCGACAGCGTGAAGCCGACCAGGTAGTCGAGCGCGCGTCGCGCAAGGTAGGCGTCGACCAGCGGCGTGTCGAGCTGGCGCGGATTGTCCATCGCCTCCAGGATCGCCTTCTTGGTGATGGCGTTGAACACGACCCGCTCGACATGCTTGTCCTTAAGGACGCGCTTCTTCTGCAAAACTTCCAGAACGTGCCAGGAAATCGCTTCGCCTTCGCGGTCGGGGTCGGTCGCGAGAATGAGGCGGTCGGCTTCCTTGACCGCGTTCGCGATCTCCGTGAGGCGTTTCTGGGATTTCGAATCCACCTGCCAGCTCATGGCGAAGTTGTCGTCCGGCTGCACCGAGCCGTCCTTGGGCGGCAGGTCGCGCACGTGACCGTAGGAGGCCAGGACCGTGTAGTCGGAGCCTAGATATTTGTTGATCGTCTTGGCTTTCGCCGGCGATTCCACAATGACGACGTTCATTCTTACCCAAAATATTTTTGCCGGAAACGGAGTCCCCGTCCGGTGGAGAAGGTGATCTTGCAACTGATCTGATGGCGCAGACGATCAAGGATCACGCGCCGCGTGTCAAATGGACCTTTGAGGCAGCGGGGTCAAGCCATCCGCTCCAGATACGGGTTATCCACTGAGATTCAAGATAATTCGAAGCCTCACATCAATGCGGAGATTTTGTTGCCGCGATGCCGTTCCACACGCCCCGCCAGCTCGAGCTCCAGGAGGATTATGTGGATGGAGCGGGCGTCGCCGTCGGCAAATCGGATCAGTTCGTCAAGGTCCACCGGCGCCGGTCCGAGGGCGCCGAGAACACGTTCCCGCAGCCTTGTGTCCGGATCCGTCGGTCCCCGGGGCGTGTTGATCTCAGGCTCGCGGAACAATTTCGGAGCGAAGGGCAGCGCGGGTTCGAGGCGGCCGGACAGGCTTTCCAGAATATCCGCCGTCGACGTGACCAGCGTTGCGCCCTGGCGGATCAGCCTGTTGGCGCCCTCGGACCGCGGGTCGAGCGGAGACCCCGGCACGGCGAAGATTTCCCGGTTCTGCTCCAGCGCATAACGCGCGGTGTGCAAGGAGCCGGAGGCTTTTGCGGCCTCTATCACGACAACGCCGACAGACAATCCTGAAATCAGGCGGTTGCGGCGTGGAAAGTCGCGACCGCGCGGCTTCCAGCCGAAGGGCATTTCGCTGATTGCGGCCCCGCCCGCATCGAGAAGGGCGGCGAGCAGCCGATCGTTCTCGGGTGGATAGAGAACATTGATGCCGCCGGCAAAAACGGCAACCGTGCCTGTGTTCAGTGCTGCCTCATGGGCGGCGGTATCGATGCCGCGGGCGAGGCCGGACACCACCGCGAAACCTTCCCCACCCAGTCCGTGCGCAAACTGTCCCGCGAGCTTGCGGCCCGACAGGGAGGCGTTGCGGGCACCGACAACGGCAATCATGCGCTCCCGGGTGATGGCATCGCCGCCCACAACCGACAGGAGAGGCGGTGGACCGTCTATGTGCCTGAGGTGCGGTGGATAGTCGTCGTCACCGAGCGCCACCAGCCGAGCCCCGACGCGCTCATGGGCGCTCAGTTCGGCTTCGGCGTCTTCGAGCGGGCAGAGCCTGTAGCTCCTGCGTCCGCCGCGGCGCGAAAGTTCAGGCAAACGCTCAAGCGCCTCCTGCGCGGTGCCGCAATGGTCCAGCAGGTCTGTGAAGGTGACGGGTCCAATGTTTTCGGAGCGTATTAGCCGGAGCCAAGCAATCCGGTCTGCCTCGGAGAGGCGTCTGGTTTTATCGTCCGCGGGGCCGCTCACGCGCCTCCGTCACCGGACACGGAGGCGTCCGGTGCGGGTTTTGACTTTGAACCGATCCTGCTTTCCTGTCCGCGCAGCAGGCGGCTGATATTCTCGTGATGCTTGGCCCATGCCAGAACGGTCAGGAGCACGAACATCTCGGCCATCTGGACCTGATGAAAAACAAGCCACAGCAGCACCGGTGTCAGCAGCGTCATTGTCAGGGCGGACAGGGAGGAATAGCGAAACACGACGGCCATGGCGATCCAGATCGCGGCCGCCAGCAGGAACATCGGCCAGAAGATCCCGAGCAGGATGCCGAGATAGGTTGCAACTCCCTTGCCGCCCCTGAATTTCAGCCAGACCGGAAAGAGATGACCGAGAAATGCGCCCAGGCCCGCGATCAACGCCATTTCCTGACCATAGAAATGGTTGATGGCGAGTACGGCGGCCGTGCCCTTCAAGCCGTCCCCGAGCAGGGTTGCCAGGGCGACGGCCTTGTTGCCCGTGCGCAGCACGTTGGTAGTGCCGATGTTGCCGGAGCCGATCTTGCGGATATCGCCGAGACCGGCCATGCGGGTGAAGATCAGCCCGAACGGAATCGAGCCGAGCAGGTAGCCGAAGGCGAGGGCGGCGACATAATAGGGCCAGGCGAATTCCCAGCTGATCGGATCAGGCACGCAGGTTTCCCCCAGTGGCGCGTTTCTTGTTGGCGCGCGCGGTGCGCACGGCCTTTGTTTCATCGCACTGTAACGGCATGGATTGCCGGATCAAGTCCGGCATTGGGCACCAAACGAGTTTGTTCCAGGCGACGGCGGGTCAGGCGTGAGAGTAGACCGTTTTTCCGGCCACCACGGTGCGCAGTACACGGCCCGAGAAACGGGCATCTTCGAAGGGCGAGTTCTTGGACCGCGAGCGGATCGCGCTTTTCTCCAGGACCCAGGGGCGGTCGGGGTCGAACACCGTGACATCCGCCGGGGCGCCCTTGGCGAGCCGTCCGGTTTCGAGGCCGAGCCGGTCCGCCGGACGGCTGGTCATCGTGGCCAACAGGGTGACGAGGTCGACCTGTTCGGAGTGATACAGACGAAGCGCGGCGGCGAGCAGGGTTTCCAGGCCGATGGCGCCGTCCTCGGCCTCGGCCCAGGGATGGCGCTTGGTCTCGACATCCTGCGGGTCGTGGTTGGAGCAGATGATGTCGATGGTGCCGTCCGCAACGGCGGCGATCATCGCCTGGCGGTCGTCTTCGTCGCGTAAGGGAGGCGACATCTTGAAGAAGGTTCGGTAGGCACCGATGTCGTTTTCGTTGTGGGTCAGGTGGTTGATCGAGATGCCCGCGGTGATGTCGAGGCCACGGGCCTTGCCGGTGCGGATGACGTCGGCACTGTCGGCGGTCGTGATCAGGTTCGCGTGATACTTTGCCCTGGACATGCCGACCAGGCGCAGATCCCGTTCCAGCATGATGATTTCCGCTTCGCGCGGCACGCCGGACAGGCCCTTCCAGCTCGCGTTCAAGCCGGAATTCATGACACCGCCCGCCAGATCCGGATCTTCCGTGTGGTGGATCACGAGCGCGCCGAAGTCGCGGGCATAGGTCATCATGCGCCGCATCACCTGGGCGTTCTTGACCGACTTGTGCCCGTTGGTGAAGGCAACGGCGCCGGCCTCCTGAAGCAGACCGATTTCGGTCATCTCGTTACCCTGGAGACCTTTCGTCAGGGCCGCCAGCGGCAACACGTTGACGCTGGCCGTGTCGCGGGCGCGGCGCAGGATGAAGTCGACCAGGGCCGGATCGTCGATTATGGGATCGGTGTCCGGCATGGTGCAGATCGTGGTGACGCCGCCGGCGGCTGCGGCGTTGGACGCGCTGGCCAGGGTCTCACGGTGCTCCGCGCCCGGTTCACCCACCGAAACACAGAAGTCAACCAGGCCAGGGCAGGCAATCGCCCCCTTGCAATCTACGATTTCCGCGCCGTAGGGCGTACCCTGGTTGGCGGCTTCCGGACCGGCCGCGAGGATCGTGCCGTCGGCGATGATGACCGAGCCGGGCGCGTCGAGTTCCCGTGCCGGGTCGATCACCCTGGCATTGGAAAGAACCAGAGGTTTGGGTGTGTCGAGAGCCACTTTGTCGTTCCTCTGGTCGTCAGTTGTTCGGCAGGTTGGCAGCCAGCGCCTCGAGCACGGCCATGCGCACGGCGACGCCCATCTCTACCTGTTCGCGGATCAGGCTCTGGGCTCCATCGGCGATCGAGGCGTCGATCTCGACGCCGCGGTTCATCGGTCCGGGGTGCATCACCAGGGCATCTTCGCTGGCATAGGAGAGCTTCTCCGCGTCGAGGCCGAAATAGCGGTAATACTCGCGCACGGACGGCACGAAGGCACCGTTCATGCGTTCGCGCTGCAGGCGCAGCATCATGACGATGTCAGCTCCGGCGAGCCCCTCTTTCATACTGGTGAAAACCTCGGCGCCCATCTGGGCGATGCCGGAAGGCAGCAGGGTGGAGGGCGCGATCACGCGCACCCGGGCACCAAGCGCGTTCAGCAGGATGATGTTAGAGCGCGCAACCCGGGAATGGGCGATGTCGCCGCAGATCGCTACGGTCAGACGGGCGATCTTGCCTTTGTGGCGGCGGATGGTCAGGGCATCAAGCAGGGCCTGGGTCGGGTGCTCATGCGGCCCGTCACCGGCATTGACCACCGAGCAGCTGACCTTGCGGGCGAGAAGATGGACCGCGCCGGCGGCGTGATGGCGAACCACGAGCAGGTCGGGATGCATGGCGTTCAGCGTCGCGGCCGTGTCGATCAGGGTTTCGCCCTTTTTGACCGACGACTGGGACACGGCCATGTTCATGACGTCCGCGCCGAGCCGTTTGCCGGCCAGCTCGAACGAACTTTGCGTCCGGGTCGAGTTCTCGAAGAACAGGTTGATCTGGGTGCGCCCGGCAAGAACATGCTTGCGCTTGTGGATCTGGCGGGAAACCTCGACGGCTTCCTCGGCACGGTCCAGCAGGCCCAGAATTTCGTGGGGGTGAAGGCCCTCAATGCCCAAAAGGTGACGATGGGGATAGGGGCTGTCTCGATGGGTATCTGTCACGGTCATCGAGATCATCCCTATAAGGGGCTTTTGGGAACTGCACAAGCGGTGAAATCGGCTCATGCCCGCTGTCCACATGTCGGCTAAATATTTGAACGGCTGGACAAAATATGCGCGGGCAAGCCGGTAATGCAGGCAGGCCGGAAAGTCAGGTGAACAGGAGCAGGGCAAGCGGGATGGTCACGGTCGCCGCCAGCGTCTGCAACGTGATGATTTCCGCCATGAGTTTGGCATCGCCGCCCATTTGCCGCGCCAGGATGAAGGAGTTGCTGGCACAGGGCACCGAACTCGCAATGATGACCACGGCGAGCGCCGGTCCGCTGACGCCGAAGGCACTGGCGAAGGCAAAGGCGAAGAGCGGCATGCACAGGGGCCGCAGGAACGTGCCTATGGTCAAGGCCGGGCCGGGACGGCGCAGCGAGCCGAGATCAAGCCCGGCGCCGACGCAGATAATGCCGATGGGCAGGGCCGCGCGGGCAAATATTTCCAGCGTCTCGTCGATCATCGACGGCAGGGCGAGGCCGCCGACATTCATGATGACACCCGCGCCAATCGAGAGAATGAAGGGGTTTGTGTAGAGATCGCGGGCGATCCTGGCGGCGCTCGGCGTGGTGCCACTGGCATAGCGCGACAGCACCACGATACTGGCAACATTCAGCACCGGGATCATGAACACCATGGCGACGGCGAGCATGGCCAGGCCGATGTCTCCGGCCACATTGTCGGCTATCGCCAGGGCGATCATGGCGTTCCAGCGCAGGGTGCCCTGGAAGATGGACGTGAACCTGGCCGGTCCAATGCCCCAGATCCGCTCGATGGCGGTTCTCGCAAGCAGCAGGAGAAGCGCCATGGCAAAGATCGAGGCCAGCAGGCTGCCGCCCATGTTGAGGGTCGGGAAACTGTTGAAATCCGCTTGTGAGATCGTCCGGAACAGCACGGCGGGGAAGAGGGCGTAATAGGCCAGCCGTTCGACACCGCGCCATTGTTCTCCCGTGATCAGGCCGGTGCGCGCGATCAGATAGCCGGAGGCAATCACCAGGATCACCGGCACGAGGGCGGACAGCGTGGTTAGCATTGTTCAGGACTTTCAACTGCGAACCGAAGGTCGCGGCCCGGTGTCATTGCCGAAGCCGGACGGTGAGGCGGGAGCTTACTCTAATCCCATGAACCCGAGTCGGTCCAGAAAGCCCTGCAGGATGAAGGCGGCGGCCATCTTGTCGACGGCTTCGGCGCGTTTGGCCCGGCTGGAATCGGCTTCCAGCAGCGTGCGCGTGACGGCGGCCGTCGAGAGCCGCTCGTCCCAATAGGTGATCGGCAGCTCCGTCTTCTGGGAAAGGTTGCGGACAAAGGCGCGGGTCGCCTGGACCCGCGGGCCTTCGCTGCCATCCATGTTGAGCGGCAGACCGAGCACGATGCCGCCGACCTGTTGCCTCGCGCAGATTTCCAGCAGCTTTTCCGCGTCCAGCGTGAATTTCTTGCGCTTGATCGTTTCCATGGGAGAAGCGATGCCCCTGCCGAGATCGGAGAGCGCGAGGCCGATGGTCTTGGTGCCGAGATCGAGCCCGATCAGCCGGGTGTTGGCCGGCACGGTGGCCATGAAGTCTTCAAGGGGGAGCGCGGGGTCGTTTGCCATGGCGTGGCTTTATCAGGCCCTTGGCAATTGTTCCAGAAGATTGCGCCGGACCGGCAGACAGAAGTCTATCAGACACCAATTGCGAGTTGGAGCGCGTGTAAGTTGATTGACGCAATCACTTGTTGAGCCTGGGAAGAGGCTGCTAAGTTCGGCATCAATCCAACGAAGTCCTGGAGACATCGATGAAACTGACCTGGTACGGACATTCCGCCTTCAAGATCGAAATCGATGGCGCGTCGATCCTGATCGATCCGTTTCTCACCGGCAATCCTTCTTTTCCGGACGATCTGACGGTGGATCGGGTCGCCGACGGCGTGACGCATGTCGTTCTTACCCATGGACATGACGATCACATCGGGGATGCCGTCGAGATCCTGAAAAAGACCGGCGCGCAGCTGACCTCCAATTTCGAGATCTGCATGTGGGCCACCCGGCAGGGGATTGAAAACATCAATCCGATGAATTCGGGCGGCATGGTCAATACCGGGCCGTTCAAGGTCGCCTTCACGATGGCGGTCCATTCGTCCTCCAAGCAGACCGACGGCGAAGCGATTTATCTCGGCAATCCCCATGGCGTCATCATCGAGGTGCCGGGTCAGAAGGTGCTCTATCACATGGGCGACACGGATATTTTCTCCGACATGGCCCTGATCAACGAGATCTATCGGCCGCAGGTCGGCATCGTGCCGATCGGCGATCGTTTCACCATGGGCGGCAAGGTGGCCGCCCTGGCTTGCCGGAAGTTTTTCCATTTCCACACGATCGTGCCGTGCCATTATGGCTCTTTCCCGATCATCGACCCGACCTCGGACGCATTTCTGGAGGCGCTCGGGCCCGATAGCGGCAAGGTGCCGGCATTGAAGCCCGGTGGGACTGTCACGGTCTGACAAGTCTGGCTCTGTCGGGGGCAGATGCTGGAAGGCGATAAAAGTTGGAGTTTCGGATTGGTTTTGCAAAGCCGCAGCCCGGGGGCATTTCAATTGAGCTGATTGAGCCTCGCGTTGGCCGGCCTCATTTTCAGGAGGGTTGAAATGCCGACGGTAAAAGACGTTACGTTTGACTTGCTGCGGGACCTGGGCCTGACGACCATCGTCGGCAATCCCGGATCCACCGAAGAAACCTTTCTGAAGAATTTCCCGGACGATTTTCGCTATGTGCTTTCCTTGCAGGAAGCAAGTGTGGTCGGCATTGCAGATGGCATGGCCCAGGGGTTGCGCAAGCCGGTCATCGTCAACGTGCATACCGGTGCCGGTCTCGGCAATGCGATGGGCTGTATCCTGACGGCCTATCAGAACAAGACACCGCTCATCCTGACCGCCGGCCAGCAGACCCGGAACATGTTGCTGCTCGAGCCGCTTCTGACCAACATCAACGCGACGCTGATGCCGCAGCCCTGGGTGAAGTGGAGCTATGAACCGTCCCGGGCCCAGGATGTGCCTGCGGCTTTCATGCGGGCCTATGCTGCAGCCGTTCAGCAGCCCTGTGGCCCGGTGTTCCTGTCCCTGCCTCTGGATGACTGGGATCAGGAAATGGAAGGGCCTGCCGTGGCAAGGACAGTGGCCTTGCGCTCCGCCGCGGACCCGGCCCGGATCAGGGAATTCGCCGAGCGAATTTCCGCATCCACCAATCCCGTTCTTGTTTACGGCTCCGACATCGCGCGGGCGCAGGCCTGGGAGGAGGGCATCGCGTTTGCGGAAGCCCTGTCGGCACCGGTCCTGACCGCTCCGTTTGCGGAGCGGACACCCTTCCCGGAAAGTCACAGGCTGCATGCCGGAACGCTGCCCTCGGCCATCGGTCCGATCTGCAAGCGCCTGGAGGGGCACGATCTCGTCGTGACCGTGGGAGCCCCGGTCTTCCGCTATTATCCCTACGTACCCGGGGATTACCTGCCGGCGGGAACAGGGCTGCTACAGGTGACGGATGATCCGGACATGGCGGCGAAGGCTCCGGTCGGAGACAGTCTCGTCTCCGATGCCAGGCTGTTCTTCGAGGCGATCCTGCCGTTGTTGGACAAACGGCCGCACAAGGCCAATCCCTACACCAAGGAGCCGGCGCCGGTACCGGACCTCTCGGTGCTGCCGCTTACACCGGATGCGGTCTACAGCCTTGTCAGGGACGCGCTTCCGCAAGACTTCGTGCTGGTCGAGGAATCGCCGTCCAACGTGATCGAGCTGGAACGCCAGATCCCGATCAACACGCCCGATACGTTCTACACCTTTGCGTCCGGAGGGCTTGGCTGGGACATGCCGGCAGCGGTCGGTCTCGCCCTTGCCGAGGCGGATAGCGGCCGAAACCGTCCGGTTGTCGCCGTGATCGGCGACGGGTCTTTCCAATATTCGGTCCAGAGCATCTACACCGGTGTTCAGGAAGAGGCACATGTTGTCTTCGTCGCCATGCGCAACAGCGAATATGCGATCCTGAAGGAGTTCGCGATCCTCGAGGAAACGCCGAATGTGCCCGGGCTGGATCTGCCCGGTCTTGATATCGAGGCCCTCGGGCGTGGTTATGGGGCCAAAACGGCGAAGGCGAAGACAGCCGAGGAGCTGACCGGAGCGCTCAAGGAGGCTCTTGCCCACAAGGGAACCTCCGTGATCGAGGTCGAAATATCCCCGAAACTGCGTTCTCTTCTTGGATAAGGCTTTCAAGTCATTGTGAAAATGTTGTTGCGATCCGAAGGGTCGTGCACAATGCCGGCACAATTTGATGTCACGACAACGCCGGAGCACTTGGTGCCATCGGTTCAAACAGCCTATCGGGAACATAATATGACGCGGGCCAAATTTGCATTCATGCTGGTTGTTGGCGGGGTCTTGCTGGCGCCCCCCGTCTTCTCGGCGGATAAATCCATCACCCCCGACGGCAAGCCGGCACCGTCCCAGCCTCATGCCAAGCCGGGCTCCAAGGCGGCTCAGGAAGAGGCAGCCGCGGCAAAGACGCCCTACGAGAAAGTGCGTGAAGTGTTTGCCGGCGACCTCACGGTTGCCGATGAAAAGGTGTCTTTCCCGCAGAACAATGCTTCGGTACATGCCATCGAGATCACCATGGAGCCGGGTGAGGTGACCGGTTGGCATCAACACCATGCGCCGCTCTTTGCCTATATCCTGGAAGGTGAAATCACGGTCACCTACGAGGAGATCGGCAAGAAGGTGTACAGCGCGGGCGACGGACTTCTGGAAGCCATGGACGTGACCCATCGCGGCGAAAATACCGGTGATGCGCCGGCGAAAATCCTGGCAGTTTTCCTCCTTGGCGACGACGGCAAGGCGACGGTCGCCGAGGATGCGCCCGGAACCGACAAGAAGAAGGTCGAATAGCGGCAGGCTGCCGCCGGCAAATCGGGTCTGCCGGCGGAGCCACAGCGGGCCGGGTGTCTGGGTCAGCCGGCCACGCCACAGTCCAGGACGATCAGACGGTGTAATAGGGCGATGCCATTTGCCGGCTCGCTTCTTCGGTTATCGAGGCATCGAAGACACGCGTATAGAGTGCCGTGTTGAATTTGGCGGCAACGGCCGGAAAGGCGTTGACGGCAAAATCCAGGGCGTTTTCGACGGTGTCGAAAGCGTCGAAACCACCGAGCGTGTTGGTTTCGACACCGCTCAGCCAGATCTTGTTCAGCAGCCCCTTTGTCTGTTTCAGGGCTGCGTTTCGCTGCTCCCATGCAAAATCGCCGAACGGGACCGAAACCTGGAGCTCGGTATAGACGAATGCACCGGGTTTCTTCCGGGATGCGGTTCCGTAGTGCACCGAGCCGAGGTCCTCGCTGGCCGCTCTGACAATCCCGGCATCGAAGACCCGGGTGTTGTGCGCGACACCGAATGCACGCGGCTCCGTCGGAAAATATCCGGTCACGAACCGGCGGGCATTTTCCAGGCTGTCAAAGGAATAGAACCCGCCGACCGACTGTGTCGAATGTCCCTGAAGCCAGGTTTTGTTCAGGAAGCCGGGTTGTTCCTTGATGGCCTCGTTGATCTTGGCCCAGGGGGCCTGATCGAACGGAACCGATATTGCAACTTCCGTATAGACGAATGCTCCTGGTGTCATCTGGATTGTCTCCTTTGCGTTCAAGACGGTTGGCGCCGACAGGACGCCGGCCGCGCTCACGGCCAGAAAGCGGCGCCTGTCCAGCCCTTCCTTTTCGCCGTTTGCTGTCGGGTTGACTTCATCCTTCATTGCTTTCTCCTTTTAACTTGCAAAATGCAAGCTGACTCGATATGCGGTATCAACTTGCAAAAAGCAAGTCAATTAATTAGATTTGTGCCATGACCACGAAAAAACAGAAATACGATTCAGGCTGTCCCGTTGCCTTCGCCCTTGATGCGTTCGGAGACCAGTGGTCCCTGCTGATCATCAGGGACATGGCGGTCAGGGGAGCACGCACCTATGGCGAATTGCTGAAGGGATGGGAGGGAATTTCAACCAACATTCTTGCACAGCGCCTGAAGCACCTTGAAGAAAAGGGCCTGGTCACGAAACGGAAGGACCCTGAGAATTGGCGCAGTTTCGTCTATGAGCTGACGCAGAAGGGCAGGGACCTCGGTCCGGTTCTGGCTGAAATCATGCTGTGGAGCGGCAAGTACAACACTGCCCCGCACGCCATGACCGGAACCGTGGAGAAAGTCCGTTCCGACAGGACCGGGTTCGAAGCAAGAATCCGGTCCGGCGAATTGCCATAGGGCACATGCCTTGGGCGGGTGTCCCTTCGGTTCGCGGAGCGATATTTACACCAGGAATGGACGGGTTCCTCTTGGGGATGGAGTTTTCCCGGGATCGGGCCCGACGCTGGAAGAGCATGTTGTCGTCGTCTCAGCAACTGACTGAGCTGACGACCCTTTTGCTGCCCGGAACCGCGTTCAAACCGTTCAGAGCCTGCTGAGCAGCGCCGGCGTCGGCCAGGCATCCGCCGGCATGCCGAGTTTCTGCTGGACCTGCTGAACCGCATTGCGGGTTCCCGACCCGAGAATGCCGTCGATCTTGCCGACGTCGTAGCCCATGTTGGCGAGCTTCGACTGCAACTGTTTCATCTGGGCGTCGCTCAGACCCGGCTCCGGATTGCCCTGGGTGTAGACGGGGGCGCCTGCCAGCCGCGTAGCGAAATAGGCGGCCGTTGTCGTGTAGACGAAGGACTGGTTCCATTCCAGGTAGATGTTGTAGTTGGGATAGGCCAGGAAAGCGGGGCCCTTGCGGCCCTGCGGCAACAGCAGCGAAGCGGGCAGACTGGAGGAGATCTGGCCCCAGCGTGGCTGGACACCAAGCGCGGCCCATTGGCTTCCGGTCTTGGTCTTGCCGAGGCCTGTTTCCGCCCAATCGAGGTTCTGAGGGACGGCAACCTCCTGCAGCCAGGGTTCGCCGCGTCGCCAGCCCAGATGCTGGATGAACGCGCCAGCGGTCATGATCGCGTCTTCCGCGCTCTTTTTCAGCGTGACATGCCCGTCGCCATTGCCGTCCTTGCCGAACTTGATGATGTCTTCGGGCAGCATCTGCACCATGCCGATTTCGCCTGCCCAGGCGCCCGTGGTGTTGCGCGGATCCAGGTCACCGTGCTGAACCATCTCGATCGCCGCGATCAGCTGCGGCCGGAACAGGTGCGGCCGGCGGCAGTCATGCGCCAGTGTTGCCAGCGCGTTGACCGTGTTGAAGTCTCCCTGGACAGCCCCGAAATCGGTCTCCAGCGCCCAGAATGCGGTGATGACCGGGGCCGGTACCCCGTACTCGGCTTCTTCACGTTGAAACACGCCGGCATATTTCTTCATGTTCGCCGCGCCGTTTTTTATCCGGTAGCCGGAGATGACACGTTTGGAAAAATCCAGGAACGTCATCTTGAAGACGCCCTGGGCCCGGTCGCGCGAAAGCACCTTGCGGTCGATCTGTGCGCCGGCCAGCGTCCTGTCCGCGGCCTGCGCCGAAAGCCCCTTGCTGACGGCTTCCTGTTTGACACCCGCCAGAAATTGCCGGAAATCGCCACCGCATTGCTGGGCCAGGGCCGGAACCGCCGATATCAGGAAACCGGTCAGGGCAGCTGCTGCAAATGTCTTTGTGGAGCGATGGCGCGTCATGAAAAATCCCGTCGTTCTAGGTGCCGAAGGCAGGTCGGAGCGTTCAAAAAAAATCGGGCATAGTTGACTGTGCTTCGCGCGCAAGGTCAACCGCTCGCAGGGACCATCTCCGGGTCTTCCACGGCCGCATTACGTCGGGACAGGCTGTTAGCGACAGCCGTTGAACCCCGATCCGGCAATGATGCCGCCATCGGGAGTGCGCTTGAGCGGGGCGTTGACACTGGCCGAGGAACGGCAGTCCGGATCGGAGGGAGCCAGGGTCGGAGCGGTGTAGTAGGGGGCGTTCACACCTGAAGTCTGCTGCTGGCACATCTGATAGGCGGTGTCGTAAAGCGCCTGCCAGCCGCCGGGCATCGACCCGAGATTGTCCAGCACACCGAGGGCGCCGCCGACGCGTGCACCGCGGTAGGCGCCGGAAGGGCCTTCCCAGGCGCCGCCGGCAACCGCGCCCGCCATGCCACCGGACACCGCGTCGCCGACCGGGTCGCCGCTGCCCATGTGTGCATTGGCGTAGTCGGTCGCATAGACCACGCAATCGGTACCGTCGGCCTGCGCTGACGGCGGCATCATGCAGGTCGCGAGGGCGAGGGCGGTAAAGGCGCTGGCTGAAGTCATGCGGGTCATGATCCGTCTCCTTGAGGCCGGAACTTGAAAAGCGATGGGTCACCTGCCGTGTGTTGAACGGCAGGTGACACGGACTTTCCGCAGTCTAGCGCAGCGCGCTTAACAAGGATCTACCGGGAACGTTCAAGATATTTCTGTCCCACGAACCCCTTCCGGCCCTCGTGAACAACGCCGCACCACCACGTGCCGCAGCTGTCAAAGCTGACTTCGGTGCCGGCCGGAATGGTTCCGAGCACTTCCGCGTTCTTGTCCTCGGTTCTGCGGAAGTTGACGGCAGCTGTTGTCCGTCCCGTGTTCGGATAGGCCTCCGATGAAGCAGGGGTGCCGGGGAGACCGGCTGCTTCCGACGCGTTGTGAAGAGGGGGCACAGGCTGCTCTTCCGCGGTCTGCAGGGTCGTGGTCGCCACCGCGGCGGACCCGGGCCGGTTCGAGGCGGCGGCCGCGCTGGCCGCAATGGCGAGGGCTGCGCGGTCGCTCGTGACGCGCTGGCTGCCCCGGGGCGTGTGCGGCGAGGCCGTGCGCGATGGATCGGCTGCCGGCGTTGTCAGCCGGGCCTGCACCTTGCCATCCTGGTCCCGCGCCGGAGGGGTGCTCAAGGGCAGGGTTGGATCGGTGTTGAGGTCCGCAGAGCGGCCGCTCTCTTGAAACGCATTGCGGATGCGGTCCTTCGCCCTGGCGATCTGTTCCGCTGTCGGGGTGCCGGAATCCAAGGTTCCTGCCGCTTTCTGCCCGGAGGGTGTACTCCCGGCGATCAGGCTTTCAATGGTCGGTTCCGCCGCAATCCGTTCCGTCGGGACCGTCCGTTCACCGTCACCGATTGGAGCGCCGGGGCTGTAAAACGCCGCAAGACCGCCTGCCGACAGGACCAGGAGGGTGCCGACCAGCAGGATCTTGAATCCCGGGTGTTTTCGCAGGCCGCCGAACACGGGTCGCCCTGTCACGGGTTGCGGCACTGGATCGGGACGAAGGCTCGAAGCGGTGATCTTCTTTTCAGGTCGTTTGAGCACACCTGGCATCTCGAAAGCAGGATCATCGCTCACGCCTTTCAGTTTTGGCGGGCGGCAGGCAGCTTGTTCGGGCGAACTCGACGCCGCGTGCATTTCCAGAATTTTGGCCGCCAGCGTATCTGAGGTGGCCACAGGTCCGTCCACCTTGGCGGCTTGGGAGCCCTGGATGTTCGGGACGAGCTTCAGATCGGTCTTTTTGATTTTCTTGGGTGCATTGTCCGAATGGATGCCTGCAAAATCTTCGCAAGCAGCGGCAGGCGCAGAGACGAAATACATGTGGCCCTCCTGAGTTTTGCGGATCGGGTATGCGCGGAGCGATTGCCGGTTCGGGACGGAAGGTATTAACCTTTGTCAATGCGTCGCCACACGGGCAGGATTGCGGCGGCTCTGGGGAATTTTTCGATAAATGTGACGAGGCTGTGTTTTCGGGGGCGCAAACAGTCCGCTGTTTGCAAATGCCTAACCAGTCTTTGCCAAACTTGACATGAAGCAGCCCGCAATCCGGTCATGGATCGGGCATGCCGCGTCGTCCGGCGGCTCCTTAGGACCCAGAAGCAGACAGGCAAATGATCATGAAACGCTGGCTTTCGCATCTCGTCATACAGGCAGGAAGACGGGTGGCAAAACAGGCGGCAGGCCTCTTGGCCGGTCTTGCAATGGTGTGTCAGGCGGCCAGCGCGCAGGACATTCCGGAACTGAAGATCGGGCTGATGGCAACCCTGTCCGGCCCTGCCGCGATCTATGGCAAACACATGCGTGACGGGTTCATGCTTGCGGTGAAGCAGTCCAACGGAGCGCTCGGCGGCTTGCCGACCAATGTCCTGGAAGTCGACGACAAGCTTGATCCGGACTACGCGCTCCAGCAGGCGACAAAGCTGATCGAGGAAAACGGTGTCGACATCATCGTCGGCGTGAATTTTTCCAAAATCATGCTCGCGGTGCACGACCCGATCGTCCGTTCAAAGACGCTGTTCATCGGAACCCATTCCGGTCCGGCACCGATCGCGGGGCGCAACTGCAGCCGGTATTTCTTTTCCACCGCCCAGCAGGACGATCAGGTCCACGAGACCATGGGACGCTACGCCAGCCTCAAGGGGTACCGGCAGGTCGTGACCATTGCGCCGGACTACGAAGCGGCCCGAGACGCGGTTGCCGCCTTCCGGCGGCATTTCAAGGGACAGATCGCGCGCGAACTGTTTCCCAAACTCGGCCAGACCGAATTTTCGGACGAATTCGCACAGATCGAGGAAATCGAACCGGATGCCATCTATGCCTTCATGCCCGGTGGGATGGGCGTCGAACTGGTCAAGCAGTTCCACACGTCGGGCCTCAAGGGCCTTGTCCCGTTTCTATCATCCAACACGGTGAATGCCTTGTCGCTGCCGTACACATCCGAGATGGCGGAAGGTCTTTTTTCAGCGGCCCACTGGGCGCCCAATCTGGACAATCCGGCGAACAAGCGGTTCGTGAGGGAATTCGGGCGCGCCTACAATTACGAACCATCGACCTATGCCGCCCAGGGCTACGACGCAGCCAGGCTGATCCATTTCGCGCTGGAGCTGACCGGCGGCGTCAAGGACCAGGAGGCCATGCTGTCGGCGATAAGCGCGGCACCCTTTGAGAGCGTGCGCGGAGATTTCCGGTTCAATTCCAACCAGTTTCCCATTCAGGACTTCTACCTCGTCGAGGCGGTGCGACGCACCAGCCGGCTTTACGAGATGGAGGCCGTTGCCCGCGTGTTCGACGATGTCGGCGATGCCTATTCGGGGTCCTGCCGGATGTAGTCCCGCGACCCGGTCACAGGGTTTTTGAAACGTCCGGTCCAAAAACTGTTCCAGGTGCTCTTGCATTCTGGACTGCGTGGTCCATATCAGGAGCATGACCGCAACAGGCAACCATATTGCAGGCGTGGACAAACGCAGTGCCGGCCCGGGCCGGCCGCGCAGCTTCGATGAAGGGGCGGCGCTGGACGCGGCCATGCGGGTGTTCTGGGAGCAGGGCTTCGAAGCCACGTCCCTGGAGGACCTGACCAAGGCGATGGGCCTGAGCAAATCGAGCTTCTATGCCGCTTTCGGGTGCAAGCAGACCCTGTTTCTGCGGGCGGTGGATCACTATTCGCGCCGGGCCATCCGTACCTTGAAGGAGGTGGCGGAGACCGCGGAAGGCGATGCGATGGATGCCATGATGCAGGCCCTGGCCAATCCCGATGGCGGGTCCAAGGGCTGCCTGCTGATCAACTGCATCACCGAACTTGCGCCGCACGACGAGAAGGTCGCCGAAATCGGCCGCCGCCATATAGAGAACATCGAGGAGATCTTCGCCAAAACCCTGGATCCCGGCAGCCCGGACGCGGCACGGGACAAGGCGAGCGCCTATTATTCGCTCGCCATCGGTACCCTGGCGCTCCGCAAGGCCGGTATTCCGCCGGAACGGATTGCCAGAACGCTTCAACAAGCCAGATCGGTGCTCTCAACCTAGGAACAACCATCGGGCCAACTGCTCCTGCCTGCGCCAGCAGTCACGCGCATAATTATGGACTAAACAGTCCAGAAATACCGTTTGTGAAGACAGTCTATAGGAGACCAAGCATGTCGAGTGAAAAGCTGTTTACCCCTGCCAAGGCCGGTGCCATCGAACTGTCGAACCGGATCGTCATGGCGCCTTTGACCCGGAACCGGGCGCGCGCCGAAGACGACGCACCCCATGAGCTCACCGTGAAATACTATGACCAGCGCGCCGGGGCGGGTCTCATCATCACGGAAGCCTCGCAGGTGTCGCCTCAGGGCAAGGGGTATGCCTGGACGCCGGGCATCTATTCGGATGCACAAGTGGAGGGCTGGAAGAAGGTGACCGACGCCGTGCATGCCAAGGGCGGCAAGATCGTCATTCAGCTCTGGCATGTCGGGCGGATTTCCCACCCGGTGTTGCAGCCGGGTGGCGCGGACCCGGTCGCCCCGTCCGCCATCGCGGCCCGATCCAAGACATTCGACGGCACGCAGTTCGTGGACACGCCGCTGCCGCGCGCACTCGACGCAGCTGAAATACCGGGCATTGTCGAGGATTATCGCAAGGCCGCCGAAAACGCCGAGAAGGCCGGCTTCGACGGCGTCGAGATCCATGCCGCCAACGGGTATCTGATCGATCAGTTCCTGCGTGACGGGTCCAACAAGCGCGACGATGCCTATGGCGGTTCGCTCGAGAACCGGAGCCGGTTCCTGAAGGAGGTGCTCGACGCCGTGGTCGGTGTCCTGGGGGGCGACCGGGTCGGCATTCGCCTCAGCCCGTTCTCGAACGCAAACGACATTGCCGACAGCAATCCGCAGGCGACCTTCTCGCACGCGATCAAGCTGATCAACGGCTATGGCCTTGCCTATCTGCATCTGGTCGAAGGCCAGACGGGCGGCCCGCGCGACATTCCCGATGGCAGTGATCTCGCGGCGCTCTATGCGCTGTTCGACGGAGCCCGTATGGGCAATAACGGGTACGACCGCGCGTCCGCAATCGAAGCGGTGGACAGTGGTGCCGTTGACCTTGTCGCGTTCGGCCGGCCGTTCATTTCCAATCCGGATCTGGTCGAGCGATTGAAGCAGGACGCGCCGCTGAATGCGCTTGATCCCGACACGCTCTACGGCGGCGGCGAAAAAGGCTACACGGACTACCCGGCGCTGGCGGAGACAGCCGTCGCCGCCGAATAGCCGGCCCCGGTTTCGGGCTGCCCGACATCCACCCCCTTCCTGGGCAGTCCGAAGGACAGCCGGTGCGTGCCCCTGGCCCGCACCGGCTTTCTTTTACGCAGTTTGAAACGTCGGCAGGCCGGCGCGGCGGGCAAGCACCGCGCACCAGGCGCCAAGGCCGAGTTCGACGGCGGCGGCAGCCTGCAGGGATGCGGGCGGCAGTCCGTCGAGAGGCAGGCTGATCAGGCGCCCAATGCCATAAGCCAGCAGCAGGGCGGCCGAGGCCAGTAGGGCGGGGCGCTCAAGGGTTTTGTTCACAAGCCCCGCCGTCGCGACGAGCCCGCCGAGCAGGACAAGAATCCCGGGCGCACGAACTTCACTCATCATGGCGGGTGCCGGATCCAGCACCATTCCGTTCATGGCGAACAGGAAAGCGGGTGCAAAGACGATCAGGCTTCCAATGGCAAAAAAGGTGATGGCGGACAGCGTGAGGGCGGTCTTGGCGGCCAGGTTGCGCATAACGATACTCCACGGATTGATGTTGGGTGGCCGCAAGATGACGACGTCGATGTGGATTTTCCATGCCGGAAAGTGCTAATGCTTATGCAGATCGTCCAAGAAAGGCGTGGAAGTCGACGCAATCATGTCCCAGTCGCCGTCAAGCGCCACCACGCCAGTGTCGGGCCCTCCCGTGTCTCTGGATCCGCTGGGAGAGATCCTCCACCTTTTGCAGCTCACCGGCACCTTCTATTGTGTTCCCGAGCTGTCGGCGCCATGGGGCATTGCCGTTCCGGATCTGGACCGGCAATTGGTTTTGATCGCGGTGACCGAGGGAGGTTGCCGTGTTGATCTCGGCAACGCGGAGGAGCTTGTCCTGTCCGCTGGTCAGCTGCTGCTTCTGCCTCACGGGCGCCCTGTCGACCTGCGGGACGCACCCGGCAGCGCCTTGACGCCGCTTTTCGATATACCGGCCATCCGGCACAGCCCGCACTTCGAGACCATGGTCCATGGCGGAGGCGGCGCTGTGACCCGAATGACCTGCGGTGTTCTGAGGGTTGACCACGCGGCGGCGGACCGCCTGGTCAGCCTGCTGCCGAATGCCATTCTCCTGGACAGTTTCAAGCCGCGGGCAGGAGACTGGGTAAACCAGACCCTGACCTATCTGGCCGAGGAGGCTCGGGAACCGCGGCCCGGCGGCGAAACGGTTCTGACCCGCTTGACCGATATCCTGGTGGTGCAGGCCATCCGTGCCTGGCTCGACAGCACGGGTGACCAGGCAACCGGCTGGCTGGCGGCCATGCGGGACCCGAAGATCGGCAGGGCCCTGCAGGCGTTCCATCAGGCGCCGCGCTTCGGCTGGTCCGTCGGCGGACTTGCGACTGTTGCCGGCATGTCGCGATCCGCCTTCGCAGCCCGTTTCAAGCATCTGACCGGTGAGGGTGTGATGCAGTATGCCGGTCGCTGGCGCATGCGGCTTGCCCAGACCGAATTGCAGCGCACCAGCCGCCCGATCGCCGAAATTGCCGCGCAGGCCGGCTATGAATCCGAAGCGGCGTTTTCACGTGCGTTCAAGAAGGTGACCGGCCGAACGCCGGGGTCAATGCGGAAGGGGAATATCCGCGAGTAAGCATCGACCGGCCTACCTCCCTGTCAGCTTGGCCACCAGTGAAATCAGGTGTCCTTGGAAGTACCCTTGTTCACGCAGGACAGGTTCGCCGGCGTGGACGGTGACGCGATCAAGAGGAGTCTGGTTAGGGCGTCCGCGGCTTTCCCTTCGCAGAGCAACTCCTGCAGCGTCATGGAGGTGCCGCTGGACAGTCTCCAACCTAGCGGGATCTGCTTGCGCTCGTCATAGGGTTCCACCCGAATGAGCTCGCCGATTCCCTGGAGAGGCTTTTCTTGTCTCTTCAGTTTTTTGTTGAGAGCGAAATAGTCGTTTGCCACCTCAAGTGATGTCACGGATCGCCGTGACCAGGTCTTCAACAACCCGATGGGCGGTGTCAGGACCAGGCCGTAGGAGCTGTCGGCAAGAAGATCCGGCGTTCTCAAATTGACGGCGACAAGGTGCAGATCCACTCGGCACCAGAAATTTCCTGCGTCAGCGTTCCGGGCGGCTGAACAGTTTTGGCGGATCTGGTCCTGAAGCAATTTTACGAGTCTGAGGGCCTGTTCGGTTCCTGAGGCCTCCACGTAACCGCCATCGATATACTGGGTTTCCGCCTGGAAAAGCATCGTCCCGTGATCGTTCGTTCCAGCGCATTCAGCCGATGCGACGAGCCGTGTCAACGTGCCTCCGGGTGAAGCATACGGGAACCTTGCGCTCATGACGGCCGCCTGAACCAGCGACAGGTCCCGGTCTTCCTTGAAAGTCTGAAGCGCCTCCTCTCCAAGCTTGTTCTCGCTGCAATTCTCCATGGATTTGTAGACGTCGGTGTTGTTCGGACGCTTGGCGAGTATTTCTCGAAAGGTGACATCCTTCTGCGAAAACGGGGAGAGAATGTCGCCGTCAGACTCATGCCCCCTGATTTTGAAGGGGGCTGAACTCACCGTTCGGCCGGTCTGCAATTCGGTCACGTTCAAAACGAGGGCCGGTAGACCGCTTTCGGGTGACCACAGCGCACTGGCGGGTGCTTCAAGAAACGCAACGGCCTTTGGGTCATATTTGGATACAGAGGACACAACCACGTCTTCCAGCGCCTTGGCCCGGTCGGGAAATGAGACCGGATACGCCGGCAAGAAGCGCTGCGGATAGTCGAGCGTCACGAAGTTTGCGATGACAGGAGACAACAGATCCTCGTTCAGGATCTTGAACATCGTCTCTTCCAGTGTGCCGTCAGGCGTCCGGCAACCGCCGTCTTGCGTATTTGCCGCAAGTTGTCCCTTCAGAACTGCACCGTGGATGGCCGCTCCGACGGAACCGCCCGAGACACCGCTGACGGCAAAAACATGTTTGGAAAAGGCACCACATCCCTCTGCGGCCAGGCTGTCATCGAGTTTTGCCAGGGTGAAGGCCGCATTCTGCGCGGCGTAAATGCCACCCCCGGCTGCGGCAACAATGAAGACCGGGATCTTTCCGTCAGGGTCTGAAACGGATTGACGCTCGGCCTTGCGTGTGAGCCAGGTCTCGAAGGCGGTTTGCAACCCGACCTGTTCTGGAAGAAGGATCTGTCTGGTATCCGTCTCGGAAGGGGCGCCACCCACAAGCGTGTCGACATCGTGGTTGTTGGTGGCGTCGAAATACGCCAGCACTCCGGCCCACATCCCCAATATGACCATAAAGGGCACCTTGGTGCGCATCTGTGCCCGGGTCAGGAAAGTCGTGAACACGAGGATGACGATAAAAAAGCCGACGCCATAGGTCAGGGTGCCGAGCAGTTGCGGCATGAATACGGGAGAAACCCAGGTGGACAGGAGGCTCAACACCAGGAAAACAAGGAAGAACAGCCACAAGTCCCGGAAATCCGTCTCGAGCATGTTCGAAACGAATTTGAAGAGATTGTTTCTTGTTCTTGTGATGAATATCGCCAGCCAGACGATAATTGCCAAACTGCACACCGCGGCAGCCCAATAGAGCGCGGTTCCATCGGATTGGCGTCCCTGTTGGTAGGCCGAGACCGCAACCGTAAGCAGGGGCAGGATTGCCAGCAGCCTCGGCAGTATAAGACGCGCAGCGTTGGCGGCATCCGCCGCGCTCCGGTAATCCGGCTTCATTTCGGTTCCGGACGGCCGGCTGCCGTCATCGTTGAGTTCGGTCAGCCAGCGGGAGGTGAACCAGATTGTGAAGGGAAAACAGACCAGGAGGGTAACAAGACTGGCCACCAACGCGACATATGGCAGCCACGAGAACTCCGCGCGCACCGGACTGAGCAGTGCCCTGTATTCGTCGACTGTCTGGCCGTAACCGAGAAGAAAAACAGCCAGGGCGACGACGATAATCTGCGATCTCAGAAGGTGGCAGGCGCGCGCGACCCCCGCAACGCAACGAACCGGATGCGCGATGCACGTGTGAAAAATGGCAATCGTCAACTTCAAGGAATCAATAAACCAATTCAAGAAGTTGCTGAAAAGGGTTGGCCGCGATGGCGGCGTGGTGCTTGGCGTGTTCATGAAAAATCCAAAAAAATATAATTTGAAGATTTGAATAGAATACAACTTAACAATGTGTTTGTTAATAAAATTATCTTGAGGGTTGCGGTGCGGCAAGGCAATTGGACGCGCATTCCCGCAACCGTACCGGAGCGTACACTTTTTCGCCAATCCGGCCTTTCGCTTCGGCTGAAAACCTGTCAAACCCGGTGTCAGTTACATATTTGGGCGCGGTAGAACCCCGGTTCCGGCACAGCTGAAAGGGCCGTTACCGGAGACGCGCCCCTGCAGGGAGAGAAACAATGCCCCCGTATCGTTCCAGAACGTCGACCCATGGCCGCAACATGGCCGGTGCCCGCGGCCTGTGGCGCGCGACCGGAATGAAGGACAATGACTTCGGCAAGCCGATCATTGCGATCGCCAATTCCTTCACCCAGTTTGTTCCGGGTCATGTGCATCTGAAGGATCTTGGCCAGCTTGTGGCCCGCGAAGTGGAAAAGGCCGGCGGCGTAGCCAAGGAATTCAACACCATCGCGGTCGATGACGGCATCGCCATGGGCCATGACGGCATGCTCTATTCGCTGCCCTCTCGCGAGGTCATTTCCGACGCGGTCGAATACATGGTCAACGGCCATTGCGCCGACGCCATCGTCTGCATTTCCAATTGCGATAAGATCACCCCGGGCATGCTCAATGCCGCCATGCGGCTGAACATTCCGGTCGTCTTCGTCTCGGGCGGGCCGATGGAGGCCGGCAAGGTGGTCCTGGAAAACGGCGTCGAGAAATCCGTCGACCTGATCGATGCCATGGTGGCTGCCGCGGACGACCGGATATCCGAGGCCGACGTGCTGACGATGGAACAGAATGCCTGCCCGACCTGCGGATCCTGCTCGGGCATGTTCACGGCAAACTCCATGAACTGCCTGACCGAAGCACTTGGCCTGTCGCTGCCCGGCAACGGTTCGACCCTGGCAACCCATGCCGACCGCGAACGGCTGTTCGTCGAGGCGGGGCACCTGATTGTCGACCTGGCCAAACGCTATTACGAGCAGGACGATGAAAGCGTGCTGCCGCGCAACATCGCCAGCTTCAAGGCATTCGAGAATGCCATGAGCCTCGACATTTCCATGGGCGGCTCGACCAACACCATCCTGCACCTGCTGGCGGCCTCCCATGAAGGCGAGGTCGGCTTCACCATCGACGACATCGACCGCCTGTCAAAGAGCGTGCCGGTTCTGTGCAAGGTCGCGCCCGCGGTGGAAAACATCCATATGGAAGACGTCCACCGTGCGGGCGGCATCATGGGCATCCTGGGTGAACTCGACCGGGCCGGCCTGCTGCATTCGCAGGTCCCCACCGTTCATTCCGCCACCATGAAGGAAGCGCTGGCGCGCTGGGACATCCGCCAGACCAATTCCGAAAGCGTGCACCAGTTCTTCAAGGCCGCCCCGGGCGGCGTGCCGACCCAGGTCGCCTTCAGCCAGGAACGCCGCTGGGACGATCTCGATCTCGACCGCAAGGGTGGCGTCATCCGCGAGCTGGATCATGCCTACAGCAAGGATGGCGGTCTCGCGGTGCTCTACGGCAACATTGCCGAGGATGGCTGCGTGGTGAAGACCGCCGGTGTCGACGAGAGCATCCTGACCTTTTCCGGTCCGGCCCGGATCTTCGAGAGCCAGGACAGCGCGGTTTCCGCGATCCTGACCGGCAAGGTCAAGGAAGGCGACGTGGTGCTGATCCGCTACGAGGGGCCGCGCGGAGGTCCCGGCATGCAGGAAATGCTCTATCCGACCAGCTACCTGAAGTCGAAGGGGCTCGGCAAGGCCTGTGCGCTGGTCACCGACGGCCGTTTCTCGGGTGGCTCCTCGGGCCTGTCCATCGGCCATATCTCGCCGGAAGCGGCCGAGGGCGGCGCCGTCGGCCTGGTCGAGGAGGGCGATACCATCGTCATCGACATTCCGAACCGGGTGCTCAAGGTGGATCTCTCCGACGAGGAGCTGGCAACGCGCCGGGCGGCCATGGAAGCCAAGGGCGAGGGCGCCTGGAAACCGCTCGAACAGCGCAAGCGCAAGGTCTCCAAGGCCCTGCGTGCCTACGCCAAGATGACGACCAGCGCGTCCAAGGGCGCGGTTCGCGAAGTCGACTGATCGACTTGTATCTCGTGATTTGACAAGCGGGCCAAGCGCCCGCTTGTTCGTTTTCGGGCCTGGCTGGCAGCCAGCATCTACTGGGATCAGAGGGAACGCATTTCGTGATCAGGGGACTGGGGCGTGAAAAGGGGTTTCAGACGGCCGTTGCAATCCTCATTCTGATCGTCAATTTCATGATCGTTTTTTACGCGGTCTCGACGCTCGGAGAACAGGATTCAAGTGGAACGTTCCGGTTTACGGCGAAAGTCATTCCCCTGAAATACTATCTTTATCTGGGCCTGAGCCTGGTGTTTGGCGGCATCTCGACGTTGTTCATAAGATATCCGGAGCACCATTCCCGCTGGGGTGCCCGCGCGCTGGCTTCTCTTCTTCTGCCGGCGTTCCTGCTCTTTTTCACGCTCAACATGAAAATTTTCTCCTGGGATTCCTTCTGGTCAACCGTGTTCCCTGGTGGATAGCGCTTGCCATATCGTGAGCAGCAACCACATACCCGGCTAATTGTTCGCCCGCACATCCCCCGATCCGGACACCTTTATGGATTCTCTGACGCAATTCGTTCTCGGCGCAGCCGTCTCCACAGCACTTCTCGGCAGGAAAGTCGGACCTCGCAAGGCCGCGCTCATTGGCGGCGCCCTTGGCACGCTGCCGGACCTGGATGTGTTCCTGCCCTTCGACGATCCGGTCGACAGCTTTGTCTATCACCGCGGCTGGACCCATTCCGTGTTTGTACATGCGCTGGCTGCACCCTTCCTGGGCGAAGGTGTGCTGCGCCTGTTCAAGGGGCTGCGCGAGCACCGCTGGCTGGTCTGGGCAACGGTGTTCCTGTGCCTCGCCACGCATGCTGCCATTGATGCGATGACGGTCTATGGCACCAGGATCTTCTGGCCGCTCTATCCGGACCCTGTTGGCGTGGGATCCGTTTTCATCATCGATCCGCTCTACACGCTGCCATTGCTGGCGGTTGTGATCTGGGCACTCTGCAAGAAAACCTGGACGTCGAGCCTGCGGAACGGCGTTGCCGCCGCTCTTGTCGTATCGACGGGATATCTGGGCCTCAGCGCTGCAATCCAGCATCATGTGGAAGGGCGGGCGAAACAGGTGTTTCTGGACAACGGCGCGCTCCCGGATCGCGTCTACGCAATAGCGACGCCGTTCAATATCCTGTTCTGGAAGGTGATCGGTCTGCGCGAGGACAGCTACGACAATCTCTATATCTCGCTTCTGGACGGGCCCGGTCCGGCAGAAATCTACTCTCATCCGCGCCACCCGAACCTCGGGACGTGCCTGGAGGAGACCACCGCCTATCGCAAGCTGGACTGGTTCAGCCATGGTTACTTCCGCACGGACCTGATCGGGACCAGTGTCGTCATGTCGGACCTGCGCATGGGCCTGACACCTGGCTACGCCTTCCGTTTTGTGATCGGCGAGCTCGACGGCGCACAGATCCGCCCGGCCGGACCGGAAAGGTTCGCGGATCTTGTGCGGGTAGAAGACGGTGACCTCGACTGGTTGCTGACACGCCTTCAGGGCATGCCCGGCGTTCGCCGGGCGGAAGTCACCTCTGTGCCGCGCCAGGAGATCGCGGCTCTCTCCAGCTGTTTTTCGGGCGAGGAAGCGACAGGTTAGGCCACCCTGGGCGGTGGCAGGTAACGGTGTTGCCCGGAAACGTGAACATATTGCCGTAACGTCGGAACGCTTTCGGATGCATGAATTATGAGCACGCTTTCGGTGCGGCCTTGAGCAGGTGCGGCAGCGGGGACATCTCGCGGTTGAAATAAGTCCAACAAATTCAGGTTATTGCGGAGACGCCGCGCTGGAGCGGAAATCTGAAGCGGATGCTGAGGAAATGAGCAGCCTGTTTTTGCCAAGGGCATTGGCAAAAATGGCAAGCAAGAATTAACGTATTGGGCGGGATCATGCCCCCGATTTCTTTATATGGGGCAGAGACATGATCAAGCGGACAGCCGGAGCCGCAACCGTTTTGTGTTTCGCGGGATTGACCGCGTCGGAACCCGCAAATGCGTCCGGGGCAATGGAAGTCGCTGCCTTTCAGAAGAGCCTGGACATGGTCTGGGTTCTGTTCGCGGCGGGACTGGTTCTGCTGATGCAGGCCGGGTTCATGTTGCTTGAAGCAGGCCTTGTCCGCTCCAAGAATTCCATCAACGTCGCCCAGAAGAACCTGCTCGACTTCGCGGTGTCGGTGCTGTTCTTCGCGCTTTTCGGCTTCTCTCTGGCTTTCGGTGCGGGCGGCGGCTGGTTTGCCGGTTTCGACACGCGGTTGTTCGGCCTGTCCGGGCTTGATGCCTGGGGACTGACCGTCTTTGCCTTCCAGGTGATGTTTTGCGGCACTGCCGCGACCATCATTTCCGGCGCCGTCGCCGAGCGGATGCGCTTGTCTTCCTATATCTGGTGCTCGGTTCTGACAGCCGGTTTCATCTACCCCGTGTTTGCCCATTGGGCCTGGGGCGGAGCGCTGTTCGCCGATGCCACGGCCTTCCTGGCCGATGTGGGGTTCGTGGATTTCGCAGGCTCGACCGTGGTCCATGGGACGGGAGCCTGGATTGCGCTTGCAGCCTGCACGATCCTCGGGCCGCGGGCCGGACGCTTCGGTGCGGACGGGCAGGTCTTCCGCATTCAGGGACACAGCTCTGTTCTGGCAACTTCGGGTGCCCTGATATTGTTTGTCGGCTGGCTCGGTTTCAACGGCGGGTCGACGCTGGCGGCCTCCCGGGACGTGCCGATGATTCTGGCAAACACCGTTCTGGCCGCAGCCGCCGGAACGGGAATGGGGTACCTGCTGGGGCGGTGGAAAGACAGGGTGATCCTGCCGGAAAACTCGATTTCAGGGCTCCTGGGCGGCCTCGTCGCCGTGACGGCAGGATGCCACGTGCTTTCTCCCATGGGCGCTCTTGCCATTGGCGGCATCGGCGGGGCCGCCGCGATAGGCGGCGCGGTGTTCCTGGAACGGAAACTGAAAATCGACGATCCGGTGGGCGCAATTGGCGTGCACGGGTTTGCGGGTGCGGCCGGAACGATCGGCCTGTCGCTGCTGGCTCCCGTCGACTTGCTGCCTCTGGGAGCGCGCCTGCCACAGTTTCTCGTCCAGATTTCAGGCGTGCTGGCCTGTTTTGTCTGGTGTTTCGGCACCGGGTGGCTGCTGCTTTCGCTCTTGAACCGGGTGCAGCCGCTGCGACTGGATGCTGCCAGCGAGGATCTTGGTCTCAACGAGGCCGAACACGGGACCCGTCTCGGCATCGGTCACGTCGAGGACGCGCTCGACCGTTTGATTGCAGGCAAGGCGGACCTGTCCATGCGGCTGGATGTGGCAAAGGGCGACGATTCGGAACGTCTGACGCGTCTGTTCAACGCCCTGATGGACACGGTCCAGAGCGAGGAACTGGCGCATAACCGGGCGGCCGATGCCAAACGGACCCGTGAGGAGGCCGAGCGCCTGTCCGCGCTCGCAAATGCCACGTTCGATGCCATCGTGATATCGGTTGATGGCCGGATCCTGGACGGCAACAGGACCTTCGAGGAACTGATCGGATACGGTATCGACGAACTTGAGATGCGCGGGCTTTACGAGTTTGTCGACAACGAGCTTGCCGGAACACTCGAGGAACATCTGGTCAAGGCGGAAAAGGAACCGCGGGAAGTCACTCTGGTCAGCCGCTCGGGCGAAAGGGTGCCGGTGGAAATCCGGACCCGCGTGATTTCATACCGCGGCATCCCGACCCGGGTTTCCGCTCTGGTCGATCTCAGGGAACGGAAAAAGGCCGAGGCGCAGATCCTGCACCTTGCGCAACACGATCCGCTCACGGATCTGCCAAACCGCGCGGTCTTCAATGCCGAACTCAAACAGGCGATCGGCCGGTGCCAGCAGGACGGCCGGTTCGCGGCCCTGCTGCTGATCGATCTCGACCGCTTCAAGGATATCAACGACCTTCACGGACATCCGGTCGGGGATACCGTGATCCGCATGACGGCGGAACGGCTGCGGCAGGCCAGCCGCAGCGGCGACACGGTCTCGCGGTTGGGAGGGGACGAATTCGCCATTGTCCAAAGCGGCATCCAGTTTGCCAATCAGGCCGAGGACATGGCCATGCGACTCGTTCAGATCCTGTCCGAGCCGATTGATTGCGGCAACGGACTGGTTCTGAAACCGGGGGCGAGCATCGGTATTGCCCTGGTGACTGGGCCTGACGACGAGGATCAGGTGATATCCAATGCCGACATAGCCCTTTACAACGCGAAAAACCGGGGCCGTCACACCTATTGCCTGTTCCAGGCGGGCATGGGCGACGAGGTCCGCCAGCGCCGGGCGCTGGAGAAGGATCTCAATTCGGCCCTGTCGGACGGTCAGTTCGAACTGTTCTTCCAGCCACGCATGAGCCTGGCAGCTGCCGAAATCGTCGGCTATGAGGCGCTTATCCGTTGGAACCATCCCACTCGGGGCCTCGTGAGCCCCGCCGAGTTCATTCCCGTTGCAGAAACCTCCGGCCAGATCGTGGCAATCGGAAAATACGTGCTGGCGCAGGCTTTGAGAGTGGCCGCAACAACGATCCGGGACGCGAATATCAGCATCAATGTCAGTCCCGTTCAGTTCCGCGACAAGGACTTTGTCGATGACGTGAAACAGGCCATCGGCCTGTCGGGCATACCGGCCGGCCGGATCGAGCTGGAAATAACGGAAAATACCCTGATCGAGGATGATGCCAGGGCGCTTTCCGTCCTGACGCGGTTGAAGGACATCGGTGTCAAGATCGCCCTGGACGATTTCGGCGTCGGCTATTCCTCCCTGAGCTACCTGAGCCGGTTCCCGTTCGACTGCATCAAGATCGACCGGTCCTTTGTCTCCGAAGCCAGGCGGAACTATGGATCGCTTGCAATCATCGAAACCGTGGTCAGGCTCGGCAAGGCGCTCGACATGCGCATCGTTGCCGAAGGCGTCGAGGATACCGAAGAGCTGTGTCTTCTGGCGCAACGCGGCTGCCATGAGGCGCAGGGCTATCTGATCGGCATGCCACAGCCCGCCGAGCGTCTGGTGCAGTCCATTCCGGCGGACGTTTCCAGGGCACTCGAAAGCCTGAAGTTCGGCGGTCTGCAGGTGTTCGAGGCCGCCAACAGGAAAAACCTCGCCAGCTGAGCGGAGCCTTCCTCACATGAATCGGGACGACCTTGCGGATTCCGGGCGGTGCGGTGCGGGATTCATGCAGATCGGGGAGCTGTCAGTTCAGTCCGGACTCCACGAGCGGGAGCAGCATGGTCTTGTCCAGCAACGCGTCCGGGTCGTGAATCTCGGGAACCTGTGCGCAGTCGCTCCTCTGCGTGTCGCCCTCTGCCAGCGTGCCTTTGAGATCCGCGCAGATGGGAATGGCCGCCTGTCGGGTGCCGCCCACGGCCGCGGTCATGACGTCCAGCAGAGAGCCGTCTGTTCCTTCCAGAGCAATGGAAAGATGCTTGGCGAAAAGTGAGATGGTGCGGTCGGCGGAATAATTCGCCGCCTGACCCGGCCCCGACGATATGACCAGTGCTTCCGGGCGATCCTTGTGATCGACCTTGTGGTTCGCCAGGAGATCGATGCCGATTGCGTGCGGGTTGTTCGTGTCGAGGATTAGAATGACTTCACCGGCCGGAATTGTATGAATGAGAGCCGCAAGGGCCGAGGCGGACATGAAAGTGCCGTCGCTGATGGCCTGCGAGGTCGTTTCCGGTTTCTGTTCCGCCCACAATTCAAGCACATACCCGTTGGCGTCGTCGGCCTCGGCCGATTCCGACAGCCCAAGCGGCAGGTTGGCATAGATGATCAGCCGGTCTTGCGGCTCCAGCTTGTTGGCAAGTTCCGTCGCCTTGAGCTTCAAGGCCGCCGCGCTGGCGCCCTCGTTGACAAGAAAATGCTGGTTTCCCGGGCCGGAATCCAGACGGGGGGCAAGGGACTTCATCACCTTTTCTAGGCTGTTCTTGCACACTTCGACGGACTGGGCTTTCCACGGCGGGCAATTGCCGATTGCCAGCAGGTGGTTTTGACTGGGAAGTGTTTCCTGGGCGCTGGCAACAGAGGTCGATGAAGTCTGATGGAGCAGCACGAGAACGAGCGGCGCGATCAATCCCAGCGAACGAAACGTTCGCGACACCACCCGTTGGAGGCCTTCGGCCATGTCTACTCCCCAGAACTCGATCGGCAGGATCCAATAATTATACTGTCTGCCGGTGAAGGCCGACTAAATCCGGCTGCGTATTTCAATAGAACTCTGTTGCGTTCTGTTAATCAACTTTCTTTTGCCCGAATTGTTTTCTGCAACTGAATTGCATCGAAATTCAAGGCTGCAGCTGATGAATGCTGGTGGTGAACTTGCCCTAGGTAATACCAATATTCATCCGCTCAGCTGTTTCAGCCACTCGATCACCTGCTGGGTGTCATCTGTCAGGGTTCCGGTGTCGGCCATGCCGACGGCGCGTACCATGCTGATCATGTCCGGCAGCGTGTCCCGGCCGCCCAGCGTGATCGTGTGCTTGATCAGCCGGCGCATCATGTCATCCGGATTGCTGCTCTGGTTCGCCAGCCATTTGGAAAACAGATAAAGTTCTTCCGCGTCCCGTGCGGACAGCCCGAAGACGGAAGACAGCTGTTCCAGGATTTCGTCCTGTTCCGCCTTGGAAATACCGCCGTCCGTTTCCGCGACCACCACGAGGAGGGCGGCACCGGTTACACGAGGGTCATCGACACCTTCGGTCGGATGTTGGTTGGCGCGGGTTCTATAGCCGAAACGCCGCGCGGCGGCCTTGACGTCCTGGGCGGCGTCCAGGACCACGCGGGTGTTGTCTACCGCCGCGCGAGCGCGGTAAAGCCAGAAGGCCACGGCGGCCAGGATGCCGAGGGCTGCAAGCAGTATGTGCAAGAGAAAGCTCCTTATGAAAACTGCCTGCAGACTAACCTCAGATCGCAAAAAGATGCGTGACAAAAATCAAAGGCTCGCGGCGACCTTTTGTTCCTTCGCGGCCACCAGCCGGCTGATGACGTTTTCAATGATCTTGTGCCCTGCGTCCTGGTCCAGGGACATGATCGATTCAGGATGGAACTGGACCGCGGCGATAGCCTCTTTCTGGTGCTCGATCGCCATCACCACACCGTCTTCCGTTTCCGCCGTGACACGGATGTCGCCCGGCAGGGTGTCCCGTTTCGCATAGAGCGAGTGATACCGGCCGACAATCACCGGCGCGTTCAGTCCGTCGAACAGCAGCGAATTGCCCGAGACGGTCACGGGCGAGGGCTTGCCGTGCATGGGAATGTCCAGTTGGCCGAGTTCGGCACCGAAATATTCCGAAAGGGCCTGAAGGCCGAGACAAACGCCAAAGATCGGCAGGGCGCGGGAGCGCGCCCGTCCAATGGTCGCGGTGCAGTCGAAATCCTTCGGATTGCCCGGTCCGGGGGACAGCACCACAAGATCCGGATTGACGTCGTGAAAAACATGGTCGGCCACCGGTGTGCGGTAGGTGACGACGTCGGCCCCCGTCTGGCGGAAATAGTTGGCCAGCGTGTGCACGAAACTGTCTTCATGGTCGACCAGGAGAATTTTCAGCCCCTTGCCGGGCTTGACCGCTTCGGTCTTCTCGGCGTCCCTGGCGGCCAGTCCGGCTTCGCGAACGGCAGCGCGCATGGCCTCGGCTTTGAGTTCCGTCTCGGCTTCCTCGTCTTCCGGCACACTGTCATAGAGCAGGGTAGCACCCGCACGGATCTGGGCCGTCCCGTCCTTGATACGCACCGTCCGCAGTGTCAGGCCGGTGTTCATGTCGCCGTTGAAGAGCACCGCACCGATGGCGCCTCCATACCAGGCGCGGGGGGATTTCTCGTGATCCTCTATGAATTGCATCGCCCAGCGTTTGGGGGCGCCGGTCACGGTCACGGCCCATGTGTGTGACAGGAACGCGTCAAGCGCATCCATGTCCGGGCGCAAGATACCCTCGATATGATCCACGGTATGGATGAGGCGCGAATACATTTCGATCTGACGCCGGCCGATCACCTTGACCGAGCCCGGCACGCAGACCCGGCTCTTGTCGTTGCGGTCGACGTCGGAACACATGGTCAGTTCCGCTTCGTCCTTGGCCGAGTTCAGGAGCTTGCGGATCTGGGCCTCGTCCTCAATGGCGTTTTTTCCGCGCCGGATCGTCCCGGAAATCGGGCAGGTCTCGACGCGGCGGCCACCGGTGACACGCACATACATTTCCGGTGACGCGCCGACCAGGTATTCGTTGTTGCCGAGATTGAAGAAAAAGGAATAGGGGGAGGGGTTGATCTGGGCGAGGCGGCGCGACACGGCCGAGGGCGGGTTGGCGCAGGGCTCGTAGAACGTCTGGCCGGGCACGGTCTCGAACAGGTCGCCGCGGCGGAAGTAGTCCTTGGCCTTGTGCACCAGCTGCGCATATTCGCCGTGTTCATGGTCGCCGCGGCCCGGGTCGCGGTTCGCGGGCGAATATTGCTGCTTCTCCCCCGTTCGCTCCAGGCCCTTGGTCGTGCGCCCCCCGACGATGAAATCATATTCCAGCACATAGGCGCGCTTGCCATGGTGGTCGACGATCAGGATTTCGTCAGGCAGGAAAAGCACCACATCGCGCTGGTCGTCCGGGCGCTCCAGCTTCAGGTCGATCGGTTCGAACTGGAAGGCGACATCGTAGCCGAACGCCCCGTACAGCCCGAGCTGGTCGTCGTCGCAGGCAAACATGTCCTTGATTGCCCGGACAACGGAAAATGTCGACGGTTGGCGGGAACGTTCTTCCTCGTTGAAGAGCCTGTCCGGCGTTTTCACGGTCAGCCGGACCTGTTCGTCGCTCGCCTCGAAGGTCGCCACGTCGGGATGGGATTTCAGGGTGTCCGCGAGTGCGGGCAGGATAATCTTGCCGCGGTCGTTGAGGGCGCGGATCTCCACGCGCCGGTCCGCAGCTTCGAGGACCAGGGGCGGGTTGACCAGAGCCATGTCCCAGCGTGTGTAGCGGCCGGGATATTCATAGGAAGAGGACAGCACCGCACCCCGTTCCGAATCCAGCCGGTCGATCCAGTCCGACGTTCCCGTTTCATAGTCGGAAGGGCGGGAAGTGCGCAGGATCGTAATCCCGCTTGACGTTTCAAAGGTCTGGTCTGCCAGCGCCGGCATGGTGTGTCTGTCCCGTTCTGGTGGCTGCCTTGGAGGTGTGACGGCCTTATAATGCACCAAGGCCGCCAGCGGTATCCCGCGGCGGCCTTTGGTTTGATCTTTGTTCCCTTCAGAGCATAAGTGATCGCTGGCCGCCTATTTCGCGCCGCGCCACCACCATGCTGCCTTCAGGATCATGTTCATGGCCAAAGCCATAGCGGAAGGGAAGAAGTTTGGCAATGGGGTCCAGGTTCATAAGTCTTGAGGGACAAAATCTTGAGTCTTGAGGGACAAAATCTTGTTCGCATACGCTTTTTGCGATAAAAGCAAAAAATTGCAAGTTGAGCGATTTGAGTGTTTCTAACCATGAGCAACATTGAACTATATCGCGAGTTCTCTCTAAGAGCAGCATGCGAATGCCGACTAAGGGCAGAAGGAATTGAATTTGAAACCGCATGTCCTCAAGCTGAATTTGTCAAGTTGTGCCAAGAACATGCAGCGTTGTCAAAAGTTTCTCTTGAGCTATATGGATATGATAGCAGTGTTTCTGAGAAATTACCTGGGTATGCAGAAATAAATTACAGAGGGTACGTGGTTTTTGTCCCGTATACCGTTGCAATTCATTTCCCTACACCGAGCAAGTTCGAACGTATTTTTGAAATGGCTTTGCAAATAAGCGTAAATTTGCCTTGCCAAATACTAGTTTCTGGGAGTGGTGTTTTAGGGGGCGCAATTTATACGTTGGGAGATTTAGACTATTGTGAGTACTTTCAGCGATTTGACGGAGCCTACATCAACAATTTATCGAGGAAAGCATGTGTCGAAAAAATCGACGATGTATTGTTGCCTGTCTACGTGAAGTGGAATGGTCGACGCTTGAGTTGGCCATTCGATGAAATTGATGCTTTGTTGAATGAGGCGAGATCTAGCTTTGCAATGCAATCTACTGAAGCGTTAGAAAACTGGAAAGTCGATTACGTGGGACAGATTGCGGAAGACGTGATACTGCCTGTCACGAACATGTGTATTCCGGTGGAGTTTGATAATTGGAATGCAACGGCGGTAGGAAAGAGCTGGGCTTTTCAAGAGGTTCTAATTTCATCTAACGGCAACCCTCCACGAGATCTAACAACGTTCAATTCTCTCGGCTCTTACGTCAACTGGCTGCGTTCTGAGGTCGCGGCACACTTGGCGAAGAAAAATTTCCTAAAGGCTACCAAACGAGCGTTCAGCCTTGCAAATGTCACTTTTAGGTTCGATATCTCTCAGAGCTTGGCCGAGATTTTGTGCCGAAGTGCGATAACACAGCATACGCAGAAGAAGGCTTTGGAAGAGACGCAGCACTTGCTGGAACAAAGGGGAAATCCAGAATGCGCACTGTTGCGTAAAGTGCAGGACTCATTAAGCCTGATCAGTGAAACAAACCGCGCTGAACTAGACGATGGGTTCAAACGGTGTTTTGATCTAGTTAACGGATTTCTGTCAGAATTTGACAGCGAACTGGCCAGATACAAGGCTCAATACTAATGTCTAGTACGCCACAATCTTCAGATCTGACGCGGAGAGCGCGCCAAGCCATTTCAAAGGTGGCAGTCGACGACGCCACCAAAGCCAAGCTTCTTGAACTCTCCAACAAGATGTCGATCGACCAAATTGAAGAACTCGAAAACGGTGTTCAAAAAAGTCGGTCTGCATTGGTGCGAGCAAAGGCTCGGTGTGAACGCAATGCGACTTATGCTGAGTGGCAACGAATTGTGAGACGCCTCAAATCGATGCAACTCGATTCAGTTAAAACTGCAATTTCCGATGCTCTGCAAGTAAGTTTCGAAAAGAATGTTGCCGAGGCCTTTGCAGAGGAATTTGTTGGGAAGGTCCCACAGTACACTGTCCGGATCGCATCCGAACGTTTTTTTCCTGCGTATTCACATGAACGATTAAAGCAACTTCCCAACTTGTTTGCAGATGCCTTTAGAGCCTCAAAGATGGTTAAGCTAACAGATGGGGTAGCAAGTCCTTCAGATGTTCATCTCGCCTTCGGCGCATTGGAAGTGGCAACTAGGCAAGTCGCGCCAGATGCTATTGTTGCGCTCAACCGAGGAGGTAGGATTGTCGGTGAGTATTTGGGTCGTAGGCTGGGCAATGATTCTTGTATTCTACCCTTTAATATTACTGGAGACGATGAGAGCAGTGGTGGATTGAGTGAAAATTTCAAGGAAAAAGTTCCGGCCTCAGCTAGAAAGATTATGATTGTGGATGATATTTCTAGGTCCGGAAATACAATTACGGTTGCGGCGAAACATTTGCAGTCTGTGTTTCCTTACGTTGAGATTTCGACTGCAGCTTTAGTGTGCTCTTCTAATTCCTTGCAGAAGCTTTCTAGTACGGGGTTGTTTTGCCCTCTTCAGGTTCCCGTTTCTAACGTTAAGTTGCCATATGATTCACATGGTTTTTTTGTTGTGGAGAATGATGTTAACATTTTTGGAAGTCCTGGAAATAATATGTCGTTCACTGACCATGAAGCTGAATACTACTTCAATGAAGCAATTGGTGAAGTAATTTTTTCAGGTAGCTTCTAAATTAAGAAATTCAGCTTATCGAAGTAATTTTGATTTTGGGAAAGCACCTCCTTTTGAAACGAGGTCGATGCACCAAGGCCGCCAGCGGTATCCCGCGGCGGCCTTTGGTTTGATCTTTGTTCCCGTCAGAGCATAAGTGATCGCTGGCCGCCTATTTCGCGCCGCGCCACCACCATGCTGCCTTCAGGATCATGTTCATGGCCAAAGCCATAGCCGACGAGGCCGGGGAAGGTGATGTGCCCCCGCTAAATTCCCTCGATTTGGGTTAGAGTTTTCCGCGACGATTTTCCTGGCTGAGGAAGGAGCGGAATTGATGAAGGCATCGAAGTTTTCTGATGCGCAGAAGGCGTTCATCGTCAAGCGTGGGGAAGAAGGTGTTCCGGTTGCGGAGATCTGCCGTGAAGCTGGCATCAGCCAGGCGACCTATTTCAACTGGCGGAAGAAATACGCGGGTTTGATGCCGTCGGAGATGAAGCGTCTTCGGGAGCTTGAGCAGGAGAATGCCCGGCTGAAGAAGATCGTCGCGGACCTGTCGCTCGACAAGGAGATGCTTCAGGACATTGTCAAACGAAAGCTCTGAGGCCTGCCCGGAAGAGAACGCTGGTCGACGAGATGCGGTCGGACTGGTCGGTGTCCATTCGCCGTGCGTGCGCGGTGATCCGGCTTGACCCGACGACCTACCGTTACAGATCCCGTCGGCCCGGCCAGGCCGCTTTGGAACAGCGTATCAGGGAGATTTGCCAGACGCGCGTCCGGTTCGGTTACCGGCGGGTGCATGTATTGCTGCTTCGGGAAGGCTGGGTGATCAACATGAAGAAAACACGGCGGATCTACAACGAGTTGGGCCTGCAACTGAGGAACAAGCATCCCAAGCGCCGAGTGAAGGCGAAGCTTCGGGAAGATCGCCAGGAAGCCGTGGGTCCGAATGATGTCTGGGCCATGGATTTCGTGCATGATCAGCTCGCAACCGGTCGGAAGATCCGCGTTCTGACGGTGATCGACACGTTCTCCCGCTATGTGCCGGCGCTTGATCCGCGCTTCAGTTACCGTGGCGAGGATGTGGTGAGAACGCTGGAAACTGTCTGCACCCGGATTGGCTATCCGAAGACGATCCGGGTCGATCAGGGCTCCGAGTTCATCTCTCGGGATCTCGATCTGTGGGCCTATAGAAGGGGCGTCACGCTTGACTTCTCCAGGCCTGGGAAACCGACGGACAACGCCTTCATTGAGGCCTTCAACGGCCGTTTCAGGGCGGAGTGCCTGAATGCACACTGGTTCCTGAGCCTTGCGGATGCGACCGAAAAGTTGGAGGATTGGCGCAAGGACTACAATGAACACAGACCTCACGGTGCCATCGGCAACAAAGTGCCGGTGGATCTCATGAAATCAGAACACGCAGCCAGCCCGTGTTCCTGATTTGGTCCGGAAAACTCTAGCCCTTCCTGGGGGCACGTTGGGTAGCACTCCAATCAACCAAAGGACTCTGCGCTAAACCGGAAGAAACTCGGGTCTCAGGTCAAATGCAATGGGTTTGTTGGGCCATATGAACCGGGGCATCGCTTCTGCCCGGGCTGTCGTGACATATTCACGACTGGCATCGTTGAGGTCAGGGTCGTTCCTGAACCGGCGGATAGCGCAAGGAGGTGCAGCGCAGTTTCGAGCATTTCCAACGCCTTCAGGGACAATCCTGGACCAAACCCGAAGGTGCCGCCAGTCGCTAATTGGTTACGACAGCCTAGTTCCCGGGTGTCTGCTGATCGGGGGGCGCCAGCCAGTCATCGAGGCCATAGCGGGACATGATGCGCTGCAATTCGCCGGAGGTGCGCAGATCCGCCATGCCCGCGCTAAGCTGTTCGGCAAGCTGGCGGGATCTGGCTCCGTTCGGCGAGAATGCGGCGAAGATATCTTCCCTTGAAAAGGTCTTGGCCAGCTTGAAAGCGCCCGAGAGTCCCATTTCGCTGGCCGTGTGTCGGAAGATATTGACATCCTCCACGACAATATCGATCCGTTCTGCCTGAAGCTGCAGAATGTTGAGCTTGAGTGGGTGGTCGCCACCCGCATAGGACGGCCGGGCTGTTTCGGTGATCAGTTTTTCCAATTCTTCGCCATAGGCGTAGTCGCGGATCAGGCCGATCCTCTGGTTCGCAAGTGATGCTTCGGAGAGATATCGCCAGCTTGAGGAAGCCCGCACGAACAGACCCACCTCGGTTTCGCCCTGAGGCAGGTCCGGATAGATGAAGTCGGGCGCATCGCCTTTGAGTGCGCCCAGCACGGCGTCGAAACGGCCCGATCTCGTGTAGAGCAGGGCACGAGCCCAGTTCACCGTCACATAGCGGACGTCGTAGCCCTGCGGTTCCAGGATGGCCCTGATGATCTCCACCATGTAGCCCGGCCTGGCTGAACCCGGAACGCAGTTGACGGGACACCATTCATCTGCGGCAAAGGTAACGGTGGCCGCCTCCGTCCTTCCCGTTCCGACGACCATGAGTGCGCACAGGAGGCAAGCAAAATACGCGTGAAGTGGTTTCACAAATCAACGTTCCCCATAAGGATTCGACCTGGCGCAATAATAACGACGGATTCGCTCGGAACCATTGCCTGTTTTTTAGCATAAGGGGAGGTGGCCGGGATCCAGGCCGTCCTGGCACTCTTGAGGTCCATGGCTGCCGAAGGATTGGGTTCATCCCTTCGTTTCCGTTGGTCTTGACCCGTCGGCGGAGATGCTGTCTTTGCGCTGCAGCAACACAAAAGGACGCATTTCGGCGTGACCGTAAGGCGCGGCTATGGTCAGGTCGGGTGAACGGGCGAGAGTGAGGGGCGAATGGAACACTACGAACTGATCGTGATCGGCAGCGGACCCGCGGGTCGGAGGGCCGCGATCCAGGCGGCGAAGTTCGGCCGCAAGGTTCTGGTGGTGGAACGCGGACGCCGTGTCGGCGGTGTGTCGGTTCATACCGGCACGATCCCGTCCAAGACGCTGCGCGAAACGGTTTTGAACCTGACGGGATGGCGCGAACGCGGTTTCTATGGCCGGTCCTATCGTGTGAAGGACGACATAACCGCCTCGGATCTGCGCGCAAGGCTGCATATCACGCTCGATCACGAGGTCGAGGTGCTGGAACATCAGTTCGCGCGCAACCAGGTCGATACGATTTACGGTGAAGCCAAGTTCACCGACGCCCATAAGATCGAGGTCGAAGGAGAGGCAGGGGAAATCCATATCTTCTCGTCGGACAAGTTCGTGATTGCCGTCGGCACGAAACCCTTCCGCCCGGACTACGTGCCATTTGACGGCGAATATGTGCTCGACAGCGACGAGATCCTGGAACTGAAAACGTTGCCGCGCTCCATAGCCGTCATCGGTGCGGGCGTGATCGGCGTGGAATATGCCTCGATATTTTCCGCGCTTGATGTCCATGTCACACTGGTGGAACCGCGCGACACCATGCTGGATTTTCTCGACAAGGAACTGGTGGCCGATTTCACGCATCAGCTTCGCGACAGGGGCATTGCGCTGCGCTTCGGAGCAAAGGTCGAGAAGATCGAAAAGCACGGGGCTGCCGATTGCGAGGTCACCCTTGAAGGCGGGCGATGCGTGCGGACCAACGTGGTTCTCTTCGCCGCGGGCCGCATGGGAGCGACGCCGTCTTTGAACCTTGAAAGCTGTGGTCTGGAGGTGGACCATCGGGGGCGTCTCAAGGCCGATCCCATGACCTTTCAGACGGATGTGCCCCACATCTTCGCAGCCGGCGATGTGATCGGTTTCCCGAGCCTGGCGTCCACGTCGATGGAGCAGGGACGCATCGCTGCCTGCCACGCGCTGGGCGAAAAGGCCTACGACCCGCCGGAATATTTCCCCTATGGCATCTATGCCGTGCCGGAAATTTCCACTGTCGGCATGACGGAGGAAGAAATCCGCGACCGGGGGATCGCTTACGAATGCGGTGTTGCCAGGTTCCGGGAAACCTCCCGTGGCCACATCATGGGCCTCGACACCGGCATGCTGAAGATGATCTTTTCGCTCAAGACCCGCCGTCTGCTCGGCTGTCATATTGTCGGTGAGGGCGCGACCGAACTGATCCATATCGGGCAGGCCGTGCTCAACCTGCGCGGCACACTGGAATATTTCGTCGAGAACACCTTCAATTACCCGACGCTCGCCGAAGCCTACAAGATCGCTGCCCTGGACGCCTGGAACCGTATGCCGCCGCTGGTTAAGTGAAAAGTCGGACGGGTCGGAAACGGGATCGGTCTCACGATCCGCGTACCGCGAAACACGAGGCGGGGCGATGCCGGGGAACTGGTCGGGGACACAACCACTTCAGGCCGGGAGGACCTGTGTTCCGGTTTTGCCCAGGCCGGGGTGTCAGGCCGCGAACAGTGAAAGAAGCGCCGGGAGCAGAGGCGGTTCGCAGTCATTCTCAATTTCTTTTTAAGGCAGTTTCGGAAATTCGAAAATAGTTATGAAACCTGTAAACGGGTAGGTTGTACGCTTGTGTGTACATCTGATTTCAGTCCTCCCGTGGGTGCCCGATGGTTCAATCGCTGCTTTTGAAAAACGCCGACATGCTTGTCACCATGGACGGTGCGCGCCGGGAACTTGTGGGCGGGGGGCTCTATGCCGAAGACGGGGTGATCAAAAAGGTCGGCAGGACGAGCGAGCTGCCGGATACGGCGGACAGGGTCATCGATGCCAAAGGCCAGATCGTGCTGCCCGGCTTCGTCAACACGCACCACCATCTGAACCAGACCCTGACCCGGAACCTGCCGGCGGCCCAGAACAACAACCTGTTTCCCTGGCTTCAGGCCCATTACCGTATCTGGGCGAAAACAGATCCGGAGGCCTCCCGGGCAAGCACGCTGGTCGGGCTGGCTGAACTGGCGCTCTCGGGCTGTACCACCGTTTTCGACCACACCTATCTGTTCCAGAGCGGCAACAAGGTCGATTATCAGATCGAGGCCGCCCGGGACCTGGGCATGCGTTTCCATGCCAGCCGCGGTTCCATGTCGCTGGGGGAGAGCAAGGGAGGGCTGCCTCCCGACGACTGTGTCGAGGATGAAGAGGACATACTGAACGACACCGTCCGTGTCATCGACCGCTACCACGATGCCGGTCACGGCGCGATGACCCGGGTAGTGGTTGCGCCCTGTTCGCCCTTTTCGGTGTCCGAGGATCTCCTGCTCCAGAGTGCCGCGCTGGCTCGGGACAAGGGCGTCATGCTGCACACGCATCTGTGCGAGACGCTTGACGAGGAACGCTATACGCTGGAACGCTTCGGCAAGCGCCCGGTGGAATGGATGCAGGGCCTTGACTGGACCGGTCCGGATGTCTGGTTCGCCCATGCGATCCATGTGGATGACGACGAGATCCGGCTCTTTGCCGCGACGGGCTGCGGCGCCGCCCATTGTCCCTGCTCCAACATGCGCCTGGCCTCCGGCATCGCACCGGTGAAGAAATACATGGCCGCTGGTGTCAGGGTTGGTCTCGGGGTCGACGGCTCGGCCTCGAATGACGGCTCCAGCATGCTGGGCGAGGTGCGCCAGGCGATGCTGCTTGCCCGGTTGCAGCTGGGGCTGCAGCCGCCGGAGGGGCCGCGCAAACACGCGCTTCTGCCGCCGTCGCACCCGTTGCGGGCCGGCGAGTGGATGACAGCCCGCGAAGCGCTCGAACTCGCCACACTGGGTGGAGCCGCCGTCCTTGGCCGCAACGACATCGGCGCACTGGAACCCGGAAAATGCGCCGACTTCTTCACGCTCGACCTCAACACCCTGCAATTCGCCGGTGGTCTTCACGACCCGGTCGCGGCGGTCGTGTTCTGCGCGCCGCAGGCCGCAAGGACAACCGTGGTCAATGGCAAGGTCATCGTCGAGGAAGGGGAAATCGCGACGATGGACATGGGTCCCGTGATCCGCGATCACAATCGCATGAGCCTGGAACTGGCGGCAGGTACCTGACGGAATTCAACCGATCAACCTGCACGGCATTTCGCCGACCGTGCGGGTCGCGCCGAGGCCGCGCAATTTCGGAGGCGGCCCGGTCAGTTCCGTTCCGGGTGCGATGCGGCACAGCGCTGTCAGCGCTTCCTCCAGTTCCGCTCTTGCCAGGGCCTCTCCGAGACAACGATGTTCGCCGGCCCCGAAGACCGGGTGCCATCGCGGGTGGTCCGTTCGGGTGATGTCGAATGTCTCGGGAGTGGAATAGACTTCGGGATCCCTGAGCGCTGAGACGACCAGGGGGCCGATCAGGCTGCCTTCCGGTATGGCGACGCCTTCGAACAGGAGATCCTTGTCGGCCACCCGGATCAGGGCGCCAATGACCGGGTCATAGCGCAGCCCTTCCGAGACCGCGCCCTTGATATGGGTTTTCGGATCGGCACACAGCAGCTCCCATTGGGATCGCTTCTGCATCAGTTGGGACATCGTCGATGTCAGGGCGCTGCGCGTGGTGTCCGACCCGGCGAGCAGCAGGGTGACGATCTGCATACGAATTTCAAGCGCGCTCAGTCCGGTCTCGCCCGTGCGCTCCAGGTAGTCGGCCAGAAAGTCCTTCGGGCCCGCAGACCGGTGTTCTTGGAGAAGGTCGGCCACGTAGGCATTCAGTGCTTCGAGATCTTTCGCTGCTTCTGCAAGGACACTCGGAGACCGCACCGAAAGCGCACGGATCGCGGAATAGACCAGCGTCGTGATCAATGGCAGATCGGACCGGGGAACACCTAGGACCATGGCAATGGTGCGCGCCGCCAGCTGGCCGCCGATCCGGTCGCGAAATTCGATGTCACCGGTGCCCAGGTGGTCTTCGACCAGCTCGCAGGCCAGGGACTGCAATTCGCCTCGAAGCCGGTTGACCAGGGGCACCGCAAAACTCCTGGCCAGCGGAGCCCGGCGTTTTCCGTGGGCCGGCGCATTGGAAAACAGCATGGAATTGGCGAAAAGATCATAGACCGGGCCGCTTGAAAGGCCCTGAATCGCCATTGTTTCGGTTTCCATCTGCCGCGTCAGGAACGGATCGACCAGCCGCTGCATGTGAGCGAGGGAAAATGTGATGAAGATGCCGTGCCTGTCGCGGACCACCGGTCCCTGTGCCGCGGCACGGCGCACATAGTCATGGTCGGTCCAGGTCTCTTCCCTGGGCAATATGAGCGGAGCGGACATCTCTGCCTCCTGTTCTGTCCCTGCCATCCTAGTAGAGGCCCGTGACAGACGGGAAACACCGTATCTGCGATGAGAGGCAGATGCCGACGGGTTTCAGTGGCGGTTCAGCAAAGCCAGCAATTGTCCGGTGTTTCCGCCCCTGTCACCTCTTCGCCGGCCTGGAGCCAGCCGGCAATGCCCTTTTCGACATTGGCGACATTGGTGAACCCGGCCTGACCCGCCAGGTATTCGGACAGCATCTGGCTGCGCTGGCCGGTCTGGCAGATCAGAATGAGTTCGTCATTCGGTCCGGAAATCAGTTTCTGCAGTTCCGCGCCGAATTGCGGATTGACCTGACCCTTCTGGTCGAAAAACGTCAGCAGGTGACTGCCCGGCAGCACGCCTGTCGCCTTCCATTCATCAGGTCGGCGGATGTCGATGACGGTGGCACCGGCGGCAAGCCGGGCCTTCAGCGCGTCGTTGCCGAGATCTGAGAACTTCTTGGCCTTGACTTCCAGCAGTTCTATCTCGAACTTGAGCGTCGCGTTCGGCGGGATCACGCCGCCGGCCCCCTGTGCGCCATAGCCGAGTTGCGGCGGAATGATCAGTTCCCGCTTGCCGCCGACCTGCATGCCCTCGACGCCCTTTTCCCATCCCTGGATCACGCGGCGTTCGCCGAGCGTGAACGAGAAGGGCGTGCCGCGGTCGAGGCTCGAATCGAACTTGGTACCGTCCATCAGCCAGCCGGTGTAGTGGACCACCACGGTCTCGCCGACATTGGCTTCTTCACCAGTGCCTTTTTCGATGTCACGGATCTGAAGCTCTTCCTGGGCAGCCGCCGGGAGGGCGAGCAGCGCGAGGGCGGCCAGACCGGCCAGCCATGTCTTGAACATATTTGTTCCACCTGAATGCGTGTTGCGGTTTGCGCAAAAATCAATGATTGGCGCAAGGATTGCAACTCATTGCTGTTTGATAACGGGTCATTGAAGAGGACACGCTGACGATGAGGCATTTTCCGACTGGCTTTCTGACACTGGTCGCGATGCTGCTGCCTGGCGCGCCCGCGCTGGCGCTGGATCTGTCCCTACCGCTTGCCTGTACGCTTGGCAGCGACTGTTTCGTTCAGAACTATGTCGATCTGGACCCTGGTGATGGGGTCATAACGGCAGATTGTGGTCGGGCAAGTTACGACGGCCACAAGGGCACCGATGTCCGTGTTCTGAACACCAGTGTCATCGCCGACGTTCTCGCGGCTGCTCCTGGGGAGATAAAGGCTCTGCGAAACGACATCCCCGACAGGCTGGTCCGCTCAGGCGCTGACCGGGATGCTGTTCGCGACAAGGAATGCGGCAACGGTGTCGTGATCGCCCATGGCGAAGGCTGGGAAACCCAGTATTGCCATATGCGCCAGGGAACCGTGTCGGTATCCGTGGGCGAGACGGTGCAGCGCGGGCAGGTCATTGGCCGGGTGGGCTATTCCGGGTTTGCTGCCTTTCCCCATGTGCACCTGACCGTGCGCAAGGACGGGGAAACGGTGGATCCGTTTCTTGGGTCGGCGGAAAGCACGCGGGACCGGCTGGCCGCCTGTTCCAGGGATGTCGACTTGGCGGCCGGGAAGGGACTGTGGCTACAAGAGAGGGAAAGGCTCTTGCGGGACGCGGCCGGCGCGTTTGTCGAGCTCGGCTTTGCGGGAAAACCCGTCGGCACCCAGGAGCTCGAGACGGACCAGGTGCCCGGCCCGCGGAAGGGGGCACCCGCGCTCGTGTTCTTCGCCCGGCTGATCAACCTTCAGCAAGGCGACCGGATTTCGCTGAAACTGACCGGACCGGACGGCGTGCTGGCCGAAAGCGATGGTCAGCCGCTTGACCGGAACAAGGCGCAATGGGTGGCCTTTGCCGGTCGCAAGACACCTCAGGGCGGCTGGCCTTTGGGTGCCTATGCCGGTGAAGCGGTGTTGTGGCGGGCCGGGAAGGAGCTGATGCGCAAGACGGCGCGGATCGACCTCGCCGACTGATCAACGATTCCGCCAGAGGGCATATGCTTGCCGGGAACCCAGAGAAAACGTCCTCGACCCGGCCGCGTTTGTCCCCGGGCGTTCAGTCCGGGGTTCCCATGTGCCGGTCGACAATCCGTTGCACCATCGGGGCGAAATGCCAGAAATCCGGTGTCTCCATGTCGGGCTGTTTTCCCGCCTCGTCGAGATAGCGGACCTGGATGATCTTCTTCAGGTTCGGGTTCTTCTCGAATTCCCGAACCTCCTCCTCGGTCATCGGACCGCCTTGCAGGTTCAGCGAATGAACGGAAGCCTCGGAGAGACGTTTGAAATAGTCCGGCCGTGTCGCGCACAGATAGCGCTTGGCGGCAACGTGGTAGCGTACGCAATCGGTGATCGCCGTCGGGAAGAACCGGGCCAGAACCTCCGCTCCTGCATCCTCGTGATGCCGGTCCTCCGTGTCATCCATCGAGAATGTGCCGAATTCGGATGTGAAATGACCGATGTCATGCAGCAGCGCGCCGACAATGACCTCCTCGTCGAGCCCGCCCTGTTCGGCAAGCGTCGCGCCCTGAAGCATGTGCTGCGCCATGGTGACAGGCTCGCCGAGATATTCCGCGTCGCCGCAGCGCTCGAATATGTCACCGAGAAACGCAACAATCGTCTCGCGGGTCAGTGCGCTCGAAACGGGTGTGGTCATTCCGCCGCCTCCGGCAGGTCCGCCTGCAACGCCGCCAGCGTCGACAGCAGCCCGTCCTTGTCGGCATAACAGCCCTGGAACCAGCGGGTGCCGGTACCCGAATAGGCCTTGCGGGCATGAAGCACACGCGTGTTGTCGACGATGAAACACTCGCCCGGTTCCAGCCGGAAGGTCACCTCCATGTCCGGGTCATCGATGATTTCTCCGAACCGCCGATAGGCCTCGTAATAGGTTTCCATGTCCTTGAAAGGGACGTCGGTGATGGCGGCAGCCGAACGGTTGTTGAAGCGGACCGCGACCAGTTCGCCATCCGGGGCCAGTTCGATCATCGGTTTTCGCGATCTCAGGACAACGCCCTGTTCACCGGCATATTCGAACCGGGCGCAATAGCGGCTCAGCGCGCTGAACCAGTCCGGATTTTCCTGCTTGAGGCGCTGGGCGGCGGCAAAACCGTCGACAACCATGTTCTCGCCGCCCGCGGCAGAGCTTTCCAGGCAATACAACACCTGGATGGTTGGCACCGGATCCCTGTAGGGATTGTCCGTGTGCGCCTGCAGGCCAAGTCCGGTAAAGGCGAGGTTGGTCGGATTGACCTCCGTGCGAACCTCGAAATGGCGGCCGTAATTGGTTTCCCTGACAAAGCCGAAAAGCTCGACCACCTTCATCAATGCCAGGTCCTCGACAGGTCCGCCTGTCAGCTTGGCGAACCCGTAGCGGGCAAGAGACCCGAGCCAGCTTTGCCTGGCGCGCGGGTCCGCCCGGACCGTGCCGAAGTCGGCCGACGGCACATGGTCGTTCAACCGGGCATCCCAGGTCTCGATACCCGGCGCCGTCCAGCCGGACCGTTCCTCGGGCGCACGGTCGTAACAATTGTCGAACAGCCATGTCAGGTCATAATCGACGGTCTTGTTTTCCGGCATGAATGTTACCTGCAGCGATCCGGCGCTGATCGTCGCAGCCGAAATCCGGATATGCGGATCGATATCGCGCAGCGCGATCAGGCGTTGTCCGTTCCCCGGCGCGCGCGTCGCGGCGTCTGCCGCATTGTCCCGCAGCCAGATAGCGTGAAATCGGTGGCACATGTCATCCCGCGTCAGCGCAAGATATGTTCCGGCATCGTGGATGGAAACGTCCAGCATGGTCCAGGTCCTCTTGTCCTCGGTTGAATGCAAGGATCGAAGGATCTATTCATTAAATCAAATTAGGAATTTTGTGTCTGAGAGTGCGATTTACTAATGGAACGGGCCAGATTTGACAACTTGCCGCTGGAATGGATCCGCGCCTTCGAGGCCGCCGCGCGTACCGGCAGCTTTACCGCGGCTGCCCAGGAAACCGGCGTGACCCAGTCTGCGATCAGCCAGCGCATTGACAAGCTTGAGAAACAGCTCGGCACACATTTGTTCCTTCGGCAGGCCCGCAGCATCGCACTCACCGTGGAAGGCGAAACCTGGCTTCCTCACGTTCAGACGGCGTTCGAAAGTCTGAGGCAAAGCTCGGAGGGACTGTTCGGTGCAGCGCGGAGCCGGCTGACGATCTCGGCCAGTTCCTCGATAATAGACCTTTGGATCCTGCCTCGCCTGGCCAGACTGACGGAAGATATCGGCGCGCAGCTTTCCTTGCGGACGATGGTGCTGGCAGCGGGCGCGGCGCAGGAGGACGACACGATCCGGATCCGCTACGGGGCAGGGGACTGGCCCGTTGCCTACAAGGTGCCTCTCTACAACGAGATGATAGCGCCGGTCGCTGCGCCGGAACTGTTGGCATCCGCCTCTGACTGGAAGGAGTTGCCGCGCATCGCGCTTTCCGGGCCGCGCCCGGGATGGAACGAGTGGAGCGCGCGCCATGGCACTCCGACCACGCCATTGCCTGCCTTGCGTTTTGACACGTTCGTGTCTGCGCTTGCGGCGGCACGTGCCGGTCATGGTGTTCTTCTGGCGTCGCTGCCCCTGTGCGCCGGTGATTTGGCCGGCGGAAAGCTGCTGCGGGTTTGTGAGGAAAGTCTGTCCTGTCACCAGAGCTACTGGCTGCTGGCTTCGAATGAAGCCGTGTCACGTCGGCAGTGGAACCGGCTGGAAACGATTCTGAAGGATCCGGTCCCCCGGGAGGGAGCGTGAGGCGGGACGAGGATTTCCCTGTGCGGTCGGGTTCAGGTCCTTGCCAGTGGATCCGTGGCCGAGCGGATGAGTTTTTCCAGCAGATCCGACAATTGCTTCTGTTCTTCGAGGTTCAATCCGCCGACGGCTTCATGCTGCATTTCGACGTAGTCCGGGATCTTGGACTTGATCAGGTTGAGTCCCTTTTCGGTCAGGCAGACGGTGAGGGCACGGCGGTCGTCCGGGTGGGGGCAGCGCTCCACCAGTCCGGCCTTCTCCAGCTTGTCCACCCGGGCGGTCATGCCTCCCGAACTCATCATGGTGGACCGATAGAGTTCCGTGGGGGTCAGCTTGTAAGGCGGTCCGGAGCGGACCAGGGTCGCGAGAACGTCGAATTCGCCGGTTTTCAGGCCGATATCCGCGTAGGCGGGAGCCAGGTAATCCCGGCTCATGACCTGGGCTGCCTCATTCAACCGGCCAAGCAGCACCATCGGTGCCAGCCGGTCTTTCACCTCGGGCATTTCCTTTTGCCATTGCCGGCGGGCGCGTTCTGCCCTGTCGATCAGCAGGTCTTCCGGGTCGCCGAACAGATTGTCTTTCGGTCGCTCCTGTCCCGTTGGCGCCTTTGTCATTGCCTGCCGTCCAGATTTTTTCAAGGTTCAAGCCTCCCGGATCATTGCTCTCGATGGTGATGTGAGGCGTTAAGGCACTGAAAATTAGATCATTTTCACGCCGGTATCTTCGTTGGAAACGGCAGCAATGTCAACTGCGTTCAAGAATCTTGATATAAAGTATCTTGAAATAAAGATAAAAAATGCTATCTCGTTCAACAGTGGCGAAGCGGGGTGCTTTTGCCGAAGGATGCGAAAGGAAGGTCCCATGTCGGATGCACTCAGATCTGACCCACGCACGAGGACGGCAAACCTCGGATCTCCGGCGGCAACCGGTGCGAGACGAAGCCAGAATTTGCTTGAACAGCCCCTGGTCCTGTTGCTTGTGGTTGGCAGTTTCCTGGCGGTTTCAACCGTGATCGCAAAGGCGGCTCCCGTCGCGGGCTGGCATCCGCTCGCCCTGTTGCAGTGGGCCATTCTGGGGGGAGCCGTAGGGCTCTACCTGATCACCCGACTGGCAACGGGACGAAGGGAAAGCGGGTCGCTCGTACCGATTGTTCCGGTCGGAAAACAGCTGTTTTTCTATCTTGTGGTCAGCGGCCTGCTGTTCATCGCACCGAACATGATCGCAGTTGTCTCCGCACCGAAGGTTGGCGCCGGGTTCGTGTCCCTGAGTTTCGCCTTTCCACTGGTTCTGACCTATGCCTTTGCGGTTGTCCTGCGTCTTGAGAGACTGCATTGGCTGCGCGGCGCCGGTGTCCTGTTCGGCCTCGCCGGGGGTGTTCTGCTCGCGGTCTCGGGTGCCGACCTCGCCGTGGAAGCCTCCGGCTGGTCCATGATTGCTCTTGCGATCCCCGTCTTCCTTGCATCCGGAAACATCTATCGCACGCTGTTTTGGCCTGTCGGGGCGAGGCCCGTCGACCTTGCGCTTGGAATGATGGCGACCGGCTTCGTGGCTCTGTCGGTTTTCAACGTGTTGGCAGGCGTGTCCGTCACTCCGGAAACCTGGTCCGCCGCTGCTGCGGGGCTGCTTGCTGCCCAGATTGCGATCTTCGCGGTTCAATACGGGCTCTATTTCCGGCTTCAGCACACCGCCGGGCCCGTCTATCTGAGCCAGATCGGCTCGGTCGCCGCCGTCATCGGTCTCGGACTTGGCTATCTCGTGTTCGGAGAAGTGCCGAATGTGGCCAAATTTGCGGCCGTTGCCTCGGTAGGCGCCGGCATCGTATTGGTGACTCTCGGCCGCAGGGTGGCCTGAAAGACGAGAAGGGGAATTGGAAAAAGGCTTGCCGGACGGAAGGCGACGGGACCAGCCGACGCAGAGGGACGGATTCGGTTGACAGGTGCTTCGGCAGTCAGATACCAGCGGGGCACCTTCAATCGCTTCAGAGCCGGCGCATGCTTTTCGACATCAACAAGCCCATCTACAAGTTCAGGGAAGAATTCGACGAATTCCCCGACATCGAAAAGCACTCGTTTGAGTACACAAAGTGCACATGCGGCAGCACGGAAGCCACGGTGGTTTCAACGGTGTCCCGCCACAGGAATTTCCAGCCGATCGTTGCCTGCGAGACCTGTGGCACGTTGCGAGCCAATCCGTACTTCACCGAGGACACCGCGGATTTTTACTATCGCAATGTCTACGGCAATGTGAAGCGCACCGATCGTTCGCCACAGCAACTGTTTCGCGAACAGCAGGCGCTGTCCATTGTCCCGTTTTTCGCGGACACGATGGATGCGTTCGAAACGGTGCTCGATTACGGCGGCGGCGCGGGTGGCAAGACCGCGGACTTCATCGAAGCCGGCAAGGAACTGTCGCTGTATGAGGTGGAGCACAAATACAGCCAGTATGCCTTCGAGAACGGGATCAAACCGCACGACCCGTCCAGAAGATACGATCTTGTTGTTGTCTCGCACGTCATTGAGCACATGATCGACCCGGTACGTCAGATGCGCGAAATCATCGAGGAATGCTGCACACCGGAAGGACTGCTGCTGGTCGCGACACCGATCATTGACCGGCAGCGGGCGCGTCAGTGGCTGCAGCATTTCCACATCGCTCACAAATACTATTTCACCGAGGACGCGCTGGTCGGCATGATGGCATCCCTCGGCTGCAAGCTGGTCAAGCAGAACAAGTCCGACTCCTTCCTGTTCCGTCTCGGGGAAAAGCCCGACCCGGACGTAACCAGCCGCCACTACAGGGCCGGAGCGGACAAGACCCGCCAGGCAATTGAGCGCGAGCTGCGGCCGAGCTGGAAAAATCTCTTGAAATGTCTCAAGTTCTGGCGGCCTCAGCCCCACAACCAGGCAGCACCGCGGACGCCTGAACTGTCTCCGTGAACGGCCTTGCGGATTGGCGTCTCGAACGAATCCGAGAAAATGTAGGGTGCCATGGCCGGGGGCAGGTCTTCATAGAGCTCGTCGATATTCGACATGCCGCCGCCGAGCACGAAGACATCCGGGTCCAGCAGGTTGGCTGACATGGCCAGCGCACGGGCAAGCCGGCTGACGTAAGCCTCGTAGACGATGTTTGCCGTCTCATCCCCTGACCGTTTCAGGGCCATGATTTCGTGACCTTTCAGCAAGGTGCCGGTCCTGTCCTGGTAATCCAGCTGAAACCCGGTTCCCGAGCACCAGCGGTCGATGACACCCTTGTGTCCGATCCAACTATCCGGCCCCGGGTATTCTTCCGGTTTCAGCCAGGGAACGGTGATCGCCCCCCATTCGCCGCCTATGCCGTTTGCGCCCAGATGGGCCTTGGCATCGATCGCAATTCCCGAACCGCTTCCGGTGCCGATGATGATGGCATGCACGACGTGGGCGCCGGCGCCTGCGCCATCCGTCGCCTCGGACACCGCCAGGCAATTGGCATCGTTTTGGATGCGTACAGGCCGGCCGAGGACCCGTTGCAGGTCCTTGTCCAGAGGCTTGCCGTTCATCCAGGTGGAATTCGCGTTTTTGACCAGTCCCGTCCTCGGCGACAGGGACCCCGGAATGCCGAGGCCGAGCGTGCCGGTCTCGCCGGTCGCCTGTTCGGCCGCATCCACCAGGCTTTTGACCGCGAGCAGGCAGCCTTCATAGTCGTCCCGGGGGGTATCCACGCGCTTGCGGAAGATCTCCGCACCTGCGGCGGACAGCGCAATGATCTCGATTTTGGTTCCGCCCCAGTCAATTCCAAGTCGCATGTCAGCCTATCCGTTTCGGCAGCTCGAAAGCGGCTGCCTGGTCATCGCCCAGTTCCGTGGTCTGTTTGCCGTAGGTTTTGAATTTTCTCAGGATTTCGGTCATCTCGTCGCTGTCGAGTATAACCGGCTCCCCCAGCACCAGTGCGGACAGATACTGGTCGGCCAGGTCCTCGACACCCTCTGCAACCGAAAGCGCCCTGCGGAGGGTCGGGCCACCGGCAATCTGGCCATGGTTGGCCAGAAGGCACGCGCTTCGCTCGCCAAGAGCCGCGATCATGGCTTCCGACAGGGCCCGGGTGCCGAAGCTGGCATAGTCCGCACACTCGATCCTGTCGCCTCCCGCCAATGCGACCATATAGTGAAAGGCCGGTATGCCGCGTCGATGACAGGACAGCGCCGTGGCTCGTGGACTGTGGCAGTGAACGACGGCGCCGCAGCCCGGCTGCGCCAGGTAGAAGTCCATATGCATGCGCCACTCGGATGACGGCAGGATATCCCCCCGATAGCAGCCATCGAAGTCAAGCGCGACGATTGCGTCTTCCGCGAGTGCTTCGTAGGGAATGCCGGACGGTGTCACCAAAAAACCGGATTCGGTGCGTGCACTGACATTGCCCGATGTGCCCTTGGTCAGTCCGAGACGAGGCAACGAACGGGCCGTGTCAATGATTTCTCGGCGCAATTCGGCGGAGTCGCCTGGAAAGGAGGGCATCCTGAACCTCAAGGAACAGCGGTTGCAACAAGACGGCACGGTGCGGCCCGGCGGCCGCGCCGCATAGATGACAGGTATCCGGTTGCGTTTTCAAGAGATTGTATCGATAAATCCCGAACCCTTGACCATCCGGTCTGGAGCCTCGGCAGTTTAGGAAACCATGGCAGGACTTGCGGACAAGCTCAGGCGGCTGCTCAGAGCCGGGATGGCGGCCAAACCCGGCAACGGAAAAACCGCTCAGGGGGGCAGGAAAGCCGTGCAACGCACGACCGGACCTCGCTGGGCAGAGCCGGATGCCGGCCATTTTGCCGACCCGCCGGCAGCAGCGGCGCCAAAGGCTTCCCGTGCCAACCGGACCGGATCGTCATTTGTGACGTCCTACTATGTCTGGGGCACGCTCGCGCTTCTGGCGGCCGGGGGCTCGATCGGTGTCCTCGTCTTCCAGGCTGCGCAGGACGACGGCATGCCGCAAGCGGCATCCGGAACGGGGCTGGCGGATCCGCTTCAGGATCTGGAACCGGCATCACGCGAAAACCTGTTGCGGCAATCGCCCGAATTGTCGGCGGAGTTGAAGCGAAGCTTTCTCGGCAAACCGGATGCGCTTTGTGCAGAGCTCAGGGAGCTCGGCCTCGGAAATCCCGGGTGGCGGAAGGCGCCGTTCAAGACGGATCGCTGGCAATGCGCATCCGACCTTGTGCTGCTGACGACGCCGAGTGTCGATTTCGGGCCGACGACGCTGTTTTTTCTGCTGCGCGGCTCCTCCGAAGACAGGGTGGATTATCTGAGGCTCAAGCTGGTCGTTGAGGACCCGCGTCAGAAAACGATCGGCCTGGAGGCCGTTTGGCTGGTCATCGACGCGCTCGCCGGGCGCTACGGCTGGACCGTCCCGGCCGCCTTTCGCAAGGCGGTGTCCGACTTCGACCAACTCGAGACGGTTCATCACGGGGTCCGGTTGTCCGTGGCCCCCGAAAATCCCGACCTGACTGGAGATCCGCTCGCCAGCGGGCGCCTCAACATCATCATGAATTTCGGCGAGCCGGATCTGATCCGGCCTGCCGACAGGTTCGAGAAGGCTCCGCCGCTGGAAAGCGGCTGGAGTGTCAGGGGCCCTGACGCTCGGGAAGGGGAATGAATTCCTCTGCATCGCCCGGCACCGTGTCGAAACGGCCCTGGCGCCAGTCTTCCTTGGCCTGTTCGATTCGTTCCTTCGACGAAGACACGAAGTTCCACCAGATGTAACGGCGGCCGTCCATCGGCTCTCCACCAAGCACCACGAAACGCGCCGGCACCAGGCCGTTGTTTTCGACCACAAGGTGATCGCCGGCCTTGAACACCAGGAGTTGCGCCGGATCGAAGCTCTGGCCCGCGATGCTGATTTGGCCTGATACCGTGTAGAGGCCACGCTCTTCCCAGCCCGCGTCCAGGGGAATTCTTGCGCCGGGTTCCAGGGTAATGTCGGCATAGAACATGTCCGATGCGGTCGAGACCGGCGCCTTGTGCCCATAGAGATCTCCGGCGATCAGTTTCACCGAAGCCCCCTTGTCGGCGAATTCCGGCTGCTCTTCCGTGCCAAAGTGCTGAAAGCTCGGGTCACTTTCTTCCAGATGCTTTGGCAGGGCGACCCAGCTCTGCAGGCCGAACAGTGGCCGTTTTGCCTGAAGGCGTTCCGGACGTTCGCGTTCCGAGTGCACAATGCCCTTGCCGGCGTTCATCCAGTTGAGCGCTCCCGGAGCGATCGCGATTTCGGTTCCCAGGCTGTCCCGGTGATACATCTCGCCTTCAAAGAGATAGGTCACGGTGGCAAGACCGATATGAGGATGAGGCCGAACGTCGATGCCTCCGCCGACCAGAAGTTCCGCGGGACCCATCTGGTCGAAAAAGATGAACGGGCCGATCATGCGCCGCTTGGCCGAGGGCAGGGCGCGGCGCACGGAAAACCCGCCAAGATCCGACGTGCGCGGAACGATGACCGTATCGATCGGGTCGCAACTCGATGCGTTTCCCGGCACGGGGTCGGGGCAGTTCAACCAGCTCATCGGCCTCTCCATCAATTCGTATCGTCCATGTGCCAATTAGATAGGGTTGCGGCCACGAATGTGTCCATTGAACAGTCTGTTTCCGGCTTTCCTTCCTGACCGGACCGTGTATAACCGCCAACCCTTTCCCTCGCTTTCCTCGAAGGTGTCCCATGAAACGCGTCATGATCGTCGGCGGTCCCGGGTCCGGCAAGAGCATGCTCGCCACGGCATTGGGAGAAAAAACCGGTCTGCCGGTCTTCCATATGGACAAAATCCACTGGTGCTCCGGCTGGGTGGAGCGCCCGAGAGCGGAGAAAGACCGGCTGACCCACGAGGTGCACATCCAGGACCACTGGATCTTCGAGGGGGGACACTCCGGCACGTATGCGGAGCGGGTCGCCCGGGCGGACACCTTTGTCTGGCTGGACGTGCCTGTCGGCCTGCGTCTGTTCCGTGTCCTCAGGCGGTCGATGAAACACTACGGACGCACGCGGCCGGATCTGCCCGACGGTTGTCCCGAGCGCTTCAATCTGCAGACCGTCGATTTTCTCCATTTCATCTGGCGCACGCGGAACTCCGCACGCGACAAGCTGGAGGCTGTCTACCGGACACCACCCGCACATCTCGCGGTGTATCGGCTGACCACGCTCGCCGAGGTCCGCTCATTCCTTGCAAGTCTCGATCAGGAGGCACTCCCTTGACAGGACCGGTCTGGCGACGGCACAAGGAAACTTCACCCGGGGTGTCCCGACAAGGGGCTGAGATACTGCTGGCGCAATTGCGCGGCGCAGGGACCCGACGAACCTGATCCAGGTCATGCTGGCGAAGGGAGGGTGCCTCAGGGACTGTTCAGGGTCGATCCGCCCCGTGTCCCTTTCAGCCGTCCCGTTCCGGTTTGACCACCTGAGAAGCAAGGTGGTGCCTGCCTTGCCGGAGTGCGGACTTGGCGCAGATCATTGTCTCCCTGACGATGCCCCCCGGGCGGCTGTCCACACGAGTGGGGCTGCCATGAAGGTGGAAATTCGCGGTTCCGGTGTCGCCGGACTGGCGCTTGCACTGGAGCTGATTGGACGCGGAGCAGAGGTGAGCCTGCTTGAGCGCGGTCGCGACATGCGCCGGAGCGCTTCCTGGCTCGCTGGCGGTATGCTCGCACCCTGGTGCGAACGGGAAAATGCCGAAGAGGCAGTGCTTGTCCTGGGACGTGGATCGATTGACTGGTGGGACAGGGCGGTGCCTGGCCTTGTCAGGCGAAACGGCACACTGGTGGTGGCTTCGCCAAGGGACACCGGGGAACTTGACCGGTTCGCGGCGCGCACCGATGGTTTCAGCCATGTTGACCGCGACGCGATCGGCGCCCTTGAACCGGATCTCGCAGGCCGTTTTGCCAGGGCATTGTTCTTCGAGAGGGAAGCACATCTTGACCCGCGCAAGGCCCTGACCGGCCTGCTCGACAAGCTGGTCGGCCAAGGCGTCCAGTATTGCTGCTGTGGAAAGCATGCCGGATCCGATGCAGACCTTGCCGTGGATTGTACCGGGATAGCGGCGGAGGATCCGGACCTCAGGCCGGTGCGCGGCGAGATGCTGTTGCTGCACGCACCCGAGGTGACCCTGTCCCGGCCGGTCAGGTTCCTGCATCCGCGGATCCCCGTCTATGTGGTCCCCAGGGACAATCATCACTTCATGGTGGGGGCGACGATGATCGAGAGCGCCGATAGCGGCCCGATCACCGTGCGGTCCACAATGGAGCTGCTCAATGCTGCCTACAGCCTCCATCCGGGGTTCGCGGAAGCAAGGATCATCGAGACCGGGGCGGGGCTGCGTCCCGCCTATCCGGACAATCTGCCGCGTATCCGGCGCAAGGGGAGGACGGTCTCGCTCAACGGCTTCTACAGGCATGGTTTCCTGCTGGCTCCCCATTTCGCCGCCGAAGCGGCAGAGCTCATTTTTTCGCAAGACCTGGAGACGGCGCATGAACCTCATCATTAACGGCGAGGACCGGCAGGTTGCGAGTGCGACGCTGGCCCTGCTTCTGGAAGAGCTGGCCTATGACCACGATTTCCTGGCAACGGCGCACAACGGTGACCTTGTCCCGGCAGAGGATCGGGCTGCCTGTGTTCTACAGACCGGTGACAGGATCGAGATCCTGTCACCCATGCAGGGAGGCTGACCAGTGGTGACCTTCTATGGCGAAACCGTCTCCTCTCGACTGCTTCTGGGGACGGCACAATACCCGTCCCCCAAGGTGCTCGGCGAGGCGGTGAAGGCCTCCGGTACGGAAATCGTGACGGTATCGCTCCGACGGGAGACAGCGAACGGTGGTTCGGGAGGCCGGTTCTGGGAACTGATCCGTGAACTCGGCGTGCGCGTCCTGCCCAACACCGCTGGCTGCCATTCGTTCAAGGAAGCGGTCACGACGGCAAAGATAGCGCGGGAACTTTTTGGCACCGACTGGATCAAGCTGGAAGTGATCGGTCACCACGACAGCCTGCAACCGGATGTCTTCGGACTTGTCGAGGCCGCACGGATCCTGAGCGCCGACGGCTTCAAGGTGTTCCCGTATACAACCGAGGATGTGGTCGTCGGTGAGAAGCTTCTCCAGGCGGGCTGCCAAGTGCTGATGCCCTGGTGTGCGCCCATCGGCTCGGCGAGGGGGCCGGTCAATCCGGAGGCGCTGAAAAGCTATCGTGCGCATTTCAGGGAAATTCCGCTGGTGGTAGATGCCGGGCTTGGCCGGCCTTCCCATGCGGCGCATGTGCTCGAACTCGGCTTTGACGCGGTTCTCCTGAACACGGCCGTCGCCAAGGCGGGCGATTCGGTGGCCATGGCCGGGGCCTTTGCCCGGGCTGTCGAAGCCGGCCGGCTGGCTTATGAGGCAATTCCCCTGGAACCGCGCGACATGGCGGTTCCGTCCACCCCGGTCATCGGAATGGCGGTGTTTGAATGAAGCTCGATCCGTTTTACCTCATCCTCGACAGTTCCGACTGGGTCAGGCGGCTGGTGCCGCTCGGCGTGAAGCTGGTGCAATTGCGCATCAAGGACCAGCCGGAGGAGGTGCTGCGCCGGGAGATCGCGGACGCGAAGGCAATCTGCGCGGAAAATGCCTGTCAGCTGGTTGTCAATGACTATTGGCAACTCGCCATCGACGCGGGCTGCGACTTTGTTCATCTCGGCCAGGAGGATCTGGCCGAGGCCGACGTGGGTGCCATTCGAAAGGCTGGTCTGAAACTCGGTGTCTCCACCCATGACGGTGAGGAGTTGGAGACAGCGCTTGCCGTTGATCCGGATTATGTGGCGCTGGGCCCGGTCTATCCCACCATCCTGAAAAAGATGAAATGGGCGCCCCAGGGCGTGGAGAAGATCGCCAGGTGGAAGCGCCAGGCCGGTGATCTGCCGTTGGTCGCGATTGGCGGCCTCAATCCGGAGCGTCTGCCGGCGGTCTTTGAAAACGGCGCGGACTGCGCGGCGGTTGTCACGGACATCACCCGCAATGCGGACCCGGAAGCGCGCACGCGGGAATGGATCGCGGCGACGGAGAAGTGGCGGTAGACACACAAAAATGACCTTTACCGACGTCATGCCATGGCTTGACCCACTGCTGTCCGGTTAAGCAGGAACCTCTGACCACAATCAGGCTATGCCGCTTGTTCCAGTCTCCCCCCTGGAGGGGGAGATGTCTCCGATAGGAGAGGGGGGGCTCAACCTCTCGGCAAACAAGGCCTTTTTCGAATTCGCGGAACCGCTGCGCCCCCTCCTCTGTCCGGTTCCCGGACATCTCCCCCTCCAGGGGGGAGAGGGGCGCAAGCGGCAAGACGCTACGTGTCCCGGATCGGAAAAAGCGTAAATATCGACAATGAATCAATGACCTGTTGTAACTGAGCCGCGTTTAACCGGACAGCAGTGGGCTTGACCATGGCATCCGCGCCGTTTCTTCTCCCATGAAGAGGGCGGCCTTTGATTGGCAAGTCACGGCATGGATTGCCGGATCAAGTCCGGCAACGACGTCAGCGAGGGCAAGGGCAATGGGGCCTCATCCAAACATTGCCTTGTCGCGTGCGACCTGATCGCGCAGGAAGTCCTGAACGGCGGCGACATGGCGCAGCGGCCGGGAGCTTTCGTGCGTGACCATCCAATAGGCCCGGTTCAGCTTGATGTCCGGAAGCACAGGCACAAGCTTGTTGTCCTCGCGCGCGATGAAATCGTGCAGGATGCCGATGCCGTTGCCGCTCCGGACGGCTTCGGTCTGCCCAAGCGCCGAGGCGATTTCAAAGCGTGACGTCCAGTCCTTGACGATCTCCGTACCGTAATTGAGGGAAGGCGAGTAGAGCAGGTCTTCGACATACCCAATCAGATCGTGCGCGCTTAGATCGCTTGCGGCCCTGGGTGTGCCGTGGGTTCTCAGATACGCTTTCGATGCGTAAAGGCCGAGTGTGTAATCAACCAGTTTGCCGGCCACGAGGCGGCCGGTTTCCGGCCTGTCGATGGTAACAGCGATGTCGGCTTCTCGCCGCGACAGGGAAAAGGACCTGGACACCGGCACGAGTTGCACTGTCAGGCCGGGGTGTTTTTCGGTCAGCTTGCCGAGCCGGGGAGCGAGGTAGGCAACGCCGAACCCGTCCGGTGCACCAATGCGGACCGTGCCGGTGACACCGGGCGTGTCCCCACCGAGGTCGGCCTCGGCGGCAACGGCTTCCGCCTCGATCCGTTCGGCACGGTCCATGAAGCGGCTGCCTGCCTCGGTCAGGATGCAGCCTGACGTCGACCGGTCGAACAGTCTGGTACCGACACTGTCCTCCAATGCCGTCAGACGCCGGGCGACCGTGGCGTGGTTGAGGCCCAGCCGCCGGGCGGCGGCGAGGATCTGGCCGGTGCGGGCGATTGACAGAAATATCCGGATGTCATCCCAATTCATGCAAGGACCCTTGGTTCATTCCCCACCAATTGTCCTCCCGGGCGCAGCGAAGCGAAGATCCGGGGTCCGGTACGCCGCAGCGCTTTTGGGCTACAATCGCCGTCTCGGGTTACCGGGCCCCCGCTTGCGCGGGGATGACAATGGAGAAGATGTCTTCAACATCAGGCGCTTATTTGCCATAACTATAAAAAATGCACAACAGGTCCGGAATTCTGGATCTTGTTTATTGCAAAAAATAAAGTCAAAAAGACTGCGGATCCGGCGGGAACCTTGCTGCGCCGGCGCGTCAGACATTTTGGGAGAAACGCGACATGGAAAAGATCGGTCATTTCATTGGCGGCAAGCGTGTCGAAGGCACGTCCGGCCGTTATTCGGATGTGTTCAATCCGGCCACCGGCGAAGTCCAGGCGCAGGTTGCGCTGGCCAGCCAGGCCGAAATGGACGCGGCCATCGCCAACGCTGCCGCGGCGCAGCCGGCATGGGCGGCCACGAACCCGCAGCGCCGTGCCCGCGTGATGATGAAATTCGTCGACCTGCTCAACCGCGACATGGACAAGCTCGCGGAAGCCCTGTCGCGTGAACACGGCAAGACCTTTCCCGATGCCAAGGGCGACGTTATCCGCGGTCTCGAAGTGGCCGAGTTCTGCATCGGTGCACCGCACCTGCTGAAGGGCGAGTTCACCGAGGGCGCCGGTCCGGGCATCGACATGTATTCCATGCGCCAGCCGCTCGGCGTCGTTGCCGGCATCACGCCGTTCAACTTCCCGGCCATGATCCCGATGTGGAAATTCTGCCCGGCGATTGCCTGTGGCAATGCCTTCATCCTGAAGCCGTCCGAGCGCGATCCGTCCGTGCCCATCATGCTGGCCGAACTGATGATCGAGGCCGGCCTGCCGGCAGGTGTTCTGAACGTCGTCAACGGCGACAAGAGCGCGGTCGATGCGATCCTGGACGATGAAACCATCCAGGCGGTCGGCTTCGTCGGCTCCACGCCGATCGCACAATACGTCTATGCCCGCGCAACCGCATCCGGCAAACGCGCACAGTGCTTCGGCGGTGCCAAGAACCACATGATCATCATGCCGGATGCCGACATGGACCAGGCCGCCGATGCCCTGATCGGTGCCGGTTACGGTGCCGCCGGTGAGCGCTGCATGGCTGTGTCCGTGGCCGTTCCGGTTGGCGAAAGCACAGCGGATGCGCTGATCGAGAAGCTGGCGCCGAAGGTCGAGGCCCTGAAGATTGGTCCCTATACCGCCGGCAACGATGTCGACTTCGGTCCGCTGGTCACCAAGGAAGCTCTGGCCCGCGTCAAGGGCCTGGTCGACCAAGGTATCAAGGAAGGCGCCAAGCTGGTGGTCGACGGCCGCGACTTCTCCATGCAGGGCTATGAAAACGGCTTCTTCATGGGTGGTTGCCTGTTCGACAACGTCACGAAGGACATGGAAATCTACAAGACCGAGATCTTCGGACCGGTCCTCTCCGTTGTCCGCGCGCAGAACTACGAGGAAGCTCTCGACCTGCCGCTCAGCCACGAATACGGCAACGGCACCGCGATCTTTACCCGTGACGGCGACACGGCCCGCGACTTTGCCTCCCGCATCAATATCGGCATGGTCGGCATCAATGTGCCGATCCCGGTGCCGCTCGCCTACCATACCTTCGGCGGCTGGAAGAAATCCGGCTTCGGTGACCTCAACCAGCACGGTCCGGACGGGTTCAAGTTCTACACCCGCACCAAGACCGTCACCTCCCGTTGGCCGTCCGGCCTGAAGGATGGCGCCGAGTTCGTTATCCCGACGATGAAGTAAGCCTCCAAAGGCTGACCTGAAGCGCGCTCCCGGTTCCGATCGGGAGCGTTTTTTTCAGCTGATGGCAATGCCTGTTGAACGGGTCAGGCTCAAAATCCGAGGAGATATCCCGCGGTGCCGATGGCCAGAAGCGGGATCAGGACGCAATAAAGGCAAAACAAGATCCAGAAAGCCGAAGGCTGTTTAGAACGGTATACGTAGCCGAACGGCAACAGGACCTTGCCGTGTTCCAGGTCCCTGACCAGGCAATAGGCCCAGAAGGCTGCAAAGAGGAAAACCGCGAGGCCGAGTACCGCCTGACCATAGTAACCGGAAATCAGAAGCAGCGCCGCCAGGGTGACGCCAAGTGCCACCAGCAAAGAGGCGACAGCGCGGGCAGCGATGATATAGCCAAAGTCGCCGAGGCCAGGTCTGCGATCGCTCATGACGTCCTCCGGTCAGGTGTCCCGATTAAAACCCGTTCCGGTCATAGGCCGTCATTTCCGTGCCGATGGCAAGGGACCGGCTCCACGGACGGAGTTGTCGCGGAGCCTTGCGTAGGGTCGTCAGGCCGCCTTCGCGGCGGCCGTCACGGTACGGTCGGCGTGATAGTGGGACATGGATACTAGTCCGTCGATTTCGGCCATGACCGCGGCAAAACCGGGATCCTTCATCACCTTTTCCGCCGCTTTTCTGGCCGTTTCCAGATCCTTCCACAGCACGACGTCTGCAAACAGATTGTTGTCCTCGTCCGATTCATAGGCAGTCCAGGACAGGAAGCCCTCATAGGCCTTGACCGTGTCCTGTGCGGCGCGGCGGGCAAGTCGGGCCTTGTCCGCGTCCTTCACCTTGAAAATGACGAGTTCGAGGCAGGGGTCTGACATTGTTATCTCCATGTACTAGAAGGGGTGATCCCTGGATGAAGATGACACAGGGGTCCTGACAGCTTGCTGTCAGGAGTGTTTTCAGGCGCCGAGGTTGCACCGGTTGAGAAAATGGTCTTGTTCGGTGGAAGCTGAGCACAAAAAAGGGGACATCAAGCCGTACACGTGGCAATACGCCGCTTGAATTCGCGAGGGGAGCGCGACATCACAGGCCGATGCAAAAGAGTGTGAGTGAACAAGATCCGGGCACCGGAAATGCCGGGCAGACGCAAATGGACCGCGCCATCGGTCACCCGGGCGAGCGGGAACGAAAGACGCTGCGGCGCAGCGGGCTCCTTCTGGCTGCATCCGATCTCCTTTGGATACCTCAGGCCGGTCTCGTCGCCTTTGCGCTCGGCACCCTGTTGACCGCATTGCATGCCGCGCCGGTTGTGCCTTCGGATGCCACTGTTGCCAGCATTTTGGCGTGTTTCGCGGGTCTCGTCGTTCTTGCGGCGGTCAGGGTCGTGCTCCAAAGCCTGGGCTCTGATCTTGCCCGCAGCGCAGCGCAAACATTGCAGAACCGTGCCCGCACGCAGTTGCTCGCCGCGGCTGCACGGACCTCGCCCGCAGCCGACTTTCCGTCCTCCGGTGCCTTCGCGGCCCATGTCACGGAGCAGGTCGATCACCTGGGCCCCTATTACAGGAACTTTGTGCCGCAGGTCCTGCGTTTGAAAATCGTTCCCCTGGCGATCGTCCTGGCAACGGCCTGGTTCAGCTGGATGGCTGCCCTGATCCTTCTCGTGTGCGGGCCGCTCATTCCCGTTTTCATGGCGTTGATCGGCATGAAGGCGAAAGCCGCCAGCGCGGATCAGCAGGAGGAACTGACGCGGCTCAGCGGGATCCTGCTGGACCGGATCAGGGGATTGGAGACACTTGAACTCTTCGGCGCCCTGCAACGCACCCGCGACGACATTGCCGCGGCGGGGGAGCGGTTCCGTATCGGCACGATGCGTGTCCTGCGGATCGCGTTCCTGTCCTCCACGGTTCTGGAACTGTTTTCCGCGCTCGGCATTGCGTTTTGCGCCGTTTATGTCGGTTTTTCGCTTCTGGGCGAGATTTCCATCGGGACATGGGCCGATCCGCTTGGATATGCGTCCGGTCTTTTCGTTCTGTTGCTTGCACCGGAATTCTTTGCGCCGCTCAGGGCCTATGCCGCCGCCTATCACGACCGGGCGGGCGGATTGGCCGCGCAGGAAAAACTCTCGCGGATCCTGGAGGAGTGCGGCAGCGTAGAGCCGCTTGCGGCCGGTGGGGGGACAAGGCATGCGGGCGTGAAGCCGGGATGCCAGAGCCCGCCAGCTGTTCGCGTCGGGTCGGCTACACTTGTCCTCGGCACACAAACCGTCTTCCGGAACCTGAACCTCGAGATACGATCCGGCGAGACCGTCCTCCTGACGGGGCCTAGCGGCAGCGGCAAGACAAGCCTGCTGGACTGCCTTCTCGGCTTCCATCAGCTCAGCTCGGGCGAGATCGGCATTGACGGAGCGTCGCCACGGCAACTTGGGCCGGGGTTTTTGCAATCGGTGTGCTGGCTCGGCCAGTCCCCGCGCCTGTTTCACGGCAGCCTCAAGGCGAATCTGCTGAAAGGCGCTTGCCGGCCCGAGGCCGTTTCCGATGCCGATCTCTGGGAGGCGCTTCAACTCGCCGGTGCAGCCGGCCTGGTGGAGCGTTTGCCGCGTGGTCTGGCGACGCCCCTCGGCGAAGACGGGTTCGGCCTGTCTGTCGGCGAAATCAGGCGGATCGCGCTGGCACGGGCGGCCCTTCGCACAGAAGCAACGCTCCTCATCGCGGATGAGCCGACGGCGGCACTCGACGAAGAAACGGCAACCGATGTCATCGCTGGACTGGCGCGCCTGGCGGCCGGGAGGACGACGGTAATCGCGACCCACGACCCGGCGGTGCTCGAACTTCGCGGGAGGGTGGTCGACCTCGGCGAAATCGTTCCTGCGCAAACGGAGGCTCTGGTCGAATGAGCGCCATCCGTCAGATCATCCTTGCCCAGTACAGGCATGACCGGCGGTTTTTCCTGCTGGGACTTCTCATGTCGCTGGTGCCTGCCGCCGCGGGCATTCTTCTGCTCGGCGTGTCCGGCTGGTTCATCACCGCCGCTGCGATCGCCGGAATGTCCGGCGTCTTCCTCAACATCTTCGCGCCGAGTGCGATAATCAGGGCACTGGCCATCTTGCGAACCGGCGGACGCTATGGCGAGCGCATCCTGACCCACGACGCGACGTTCCGGTTTCTGGCGCATCTGCGCAACCGCATCTTTTCCGGCTTTTCCGCGAGCCGGAAACGCGGCGTCCGTTCCGGCAAGCTGCTCAACCGGCTGACCCTCGACATTGCCGCCCTGGATACGGTCTATCTGAGACTGGTCGTTCCCGGGGTGGTCGCCGCCGTTTTGCTTGTGGCGCTTGTCATCTGGTGGGCGCACGTCCCTGGTCCTGCGCTTGCCGTCGGGTTGGTCTTTGCCGGCGCCTGGCTTGCCCTGATGCTTCTGTCGGTCCGGCGCGCGGATCGAAAAACGGCCCGCAGGGCGGATGCCGCCCTGGAAGCAATGCGCCTGCGCGCAGCCGATCTCGTTGCCGGGCGCCGGGATCTTGCCATTTACGGAGGTCTCGAAGCGGCAACGCAGAGCGTCCTGTCGGCACAGGAGCGCCTCATGGCTGCGGAAACAAGCGAGGAAAGGCGGGTTCTGAGGCTGTCCGCGGCCTCGAGCCTGATCGGACAAATCTTCCTCGCAGCCACGTTGGGCGTGGCGGTCTGGAGCGCTTCTCAGGGCCATTTCAGCGCGGCCTTTGCCGCAGGTCTCGTTCTGGTGGTGATGGCGCTTCCCGAAAGCATCGGCCAGCTTCTTCCGGGTCTCGCCCGTTTGCCCCGGATTGCACTGGCAGCCGGTCGCTCGGGCGCGCTTCTGCCTGGGGCGGCTGAGACGGAAACTCGGGAACCGGTTTCGGAAGTCCGGCCGCCGGCCGGGGCCGCGGCAAGTGTACTCGCCTTCGAAAAGGTATGCTTCCGTTATCCGGGAGCGGAGCGGAACGTACTGGACAGTCTGGAATTCCGGATCGCCGCCGGCGAGGTTCTCGGCGTGGCCGGCCGCAGCGGCTGCGGCAAAAGCACCATCGCGGCACTGGCCGCCCGCATGATCGTGCCGGTGAGCGGGCACATTCTTCTGAGCGGTGGGAGACTGGACCGGGTGCCGGAAGAGACACTGCGCAAGACGGTGTCGGTGCTTGGGCAGCGTCCCTACCTTTTCAACGATACGGTGGCGGCCAACCTGCGCATCGCCAGACCCGGCGCGGATGAAGGTGCTCTCTGGACCGCCCTGGACCACGCGGCGCTGGCGGATCGGATCCGCAACAGTCCGCAGGGACTGGACACCGTGTTGGGCGAGGGCGGGCTCGGGCTATCGGGCGGCGAGCAGCGCCGGCTCGCGCTTGCGCGCGCGTTTTTGACGCGGCCGGCCCTGTTCATTCTCGACGAGATGACGGAAGGCCTGGATGCCGAAACGGCGTCGGCGGTGCTGGATCGGTTCTTTGCCTTCAGGGGCGACGCAGCGGTGCTGATGATCACGCACAAACGGGTTGAACTCGGACGTGCCGACAGGGTCCTGCATCTGCCCTGAGAGACGGTCCTTTCGGGGGTGGTCCAGGATCGTCCCCGAAGGCGTTGGAAATGCTCGAAAGTGCGCTGCACGTCCTTGCGCTTTCCGCCTGTTCAGGAACGGTCCTGACCACAACGAGCCCAGTCGTTTAATGTGTCACAACAGCCTAGAGCGTTCTTTTTGCATATATTTCGTGGCCGGTTTTTCTCGCTTTCCGGTTGTTCAAACTGAAGTGTCGCATTGACCTTGCCCGGGGGCTGGGCCACCATCGCGACATCCGAAGACTCATTTTCCTGGCTGGCTTTTCGACGGGATTGGCAAGCGCAGCAGTTTTCATATCGAACACACCGCGATTGCCGGGCCTGCGGGAAATCCGAGAATTCGACCAGGTTTTTGCTCAGGCCTGAACGGGCCTGAAAAGGGGGAATACGATGGAACTGAACGTCGTTGACCTGTCCCGGCTGCAATTTGCCATGACAGCGCTCTACCACTTCCTGTTTGTACCCTTGACCATCGGGCTGTCCATTCTGCTCGCCACGATGGAAACGGTCTATGTGATGACCGGCCGAGAGGTTTGGAAACGCATGGTCAAGTTCTGGGGCACGCTGTTTGGGATCAACTTCGTGCTCGGGGTGGCAACGGGCCTGACGATGGAGTTCCAGTTCGGCATGAACTGGGCCTATTTCAGCCAGTATGTCGGCGACGTCTTCGGCGCTCCCCTGGCCATCGAGGGCCTGATGGCCTTCTTCCTGGAAGCGACCTTTGTCGGCCTGTTCTTCTTTGGCTGGGACAAGCTGTCGAAACGTCAGCATCTGGCCGCGACCTGGGCGGTCGCGATCGGCACGAACTTTTCCGCGCTCTGGATCCTGATCGCCAATGGCTGGATGCAGCATCCGATCGGGGCGGCGTTCAATCCCGATACGATGCGCATGGAAGTCACCAGTTTTTTCGACGTTCTCTTCAACCCGGTGGCCCAGGCCAAATTCGTCCACACAGTGTCGGCCGGCTATGTCACCGCGGCGATGTTCATGCTCGGAATTTCGGCCTGGTACATGCTGAAAGGCCGCCATATCGCGATTGCCAAGCGCTCCATGGCGATCGCGTCCGCCTTCGGTTTCGCCTCGGCGCTTTCCGTTGTCGTGCTCGGGGACGAAAGCGGCTATGAGGCCAACCTGAACCAGAAGATGAAACTGGCGACGATCGAGGCCATGTGGGAGACGGAGGAGGCGCCCGCCTCGTTCAACGTCGTCGCCTGGCCGGACATGGTAAAGCATGAAAACGTCTTCGCGATCGAGGTTCCCTATGTCATGGGACTGATCGCGACCCGGTCCCTCGATACGGTCATTCCCGGAATCAAGGATCTTGTCGACCGCACCAAGGACCGCATCCGCCAGGGCGCTATCGCCTGGGACGCGCTTCAGAAGATCCGGCAGGACCCGGCAGGTGTGAGCCCGGATGTGCGCGAGACCTTCCTGCAGAACGAGAACTCGCTCGGCTACGCCTATCTGCTGCTGCCGTTCACGGACAATCCGATGGAGGCTACCAGGGAACAGGTGAACGCGGCGGCCTGGTCGACCGTTCCGGAAGTCTGGCCGATGTTCTACGCCTTCCGGATCATGGTCGCCTGCGGCTTCTTCTTCATCCTGATCACCGCGGTGTTCTTCTACTATTCCTCGTCGGGACAGCTTGACGCACTGCGCGAGAAACGCCGCTGGCTGCTGCACGTGGCGGTCTGGGCGATCCCGCTGCCCTGGATTGCCTGTGAAATGGGCTGGTTCGTTGCCGAATACGGCCGGCAGCCCTGGATCATCGAGAGCATGCTGCCGACATCGGCCGCCGTGTCGAGCCTGTCGATCATCGAGGTGCTGCTGACGCTGGCCGGTTTCATCGCCCTGTACAGCACATTGCTGGTGATCGAGATCACGCTGATGATCAAGTACATCAAGATAGGTCCGGATGACGGCGAGGCCGAACAGAAACAGCCTCCCGCCGCCGCTCAACCGATCATCCCCAATGCAGCCTCTGTTCCTGCGGAGTAATCAGACATGGTTCTTTACGAATTGATCGACTACTCGGTGCTGAAGATGATCTGGTGGCTGCTGCTCGGCGTGCTGCTGATCGGGTTTGCCGTGATGGACGGCTTCGACATGGGCGTCGGCGCGATGCTGCCCTTTGTCGCGGAGACCGACATCGAACGGCGTGTCGTGATCAACACCATCGGGCCGACCTGGGAAGGCAACCAGGTCTGGTTCATTCTCGGCGGTGGCGCGATTTTCGCGGCATGGCCGCCGCTCTACGCCATCAGTTTCTCGGGCTTTTACCTGGCCATGTTCGTGGTGCTTGCCGCCATGATCCTGCGGCCGGTGGCCTTCAAATACCGGTCCAAGCGACCGGACCCTTCGTGGCGCAACGCCTGGGACTGGGCGCTGTTTACCGGTTCCTTCGTGCCGGCACTGGTGTTCGGGGTGGCGGTCGGCAACGTGCTGCTTGGCATTCCCTTCACGCTCGACATCGATCTGCGCATGACCTACGAGGGCTCGTTCTTCGGTCTGTTCTCTCCTTTTTCGCTGCTGTGCGGGCTGTTGTCGGTCGCCATGCTCGTCATGCACGGATCCGTCTGGCTGGTGATGCGTGCCACCGGCGACATCGCACAGCGCGCCCGAAAGTTCGGCACTTTGGCCGCCGGACTGGGACTGGTGCTGTTTGCGCTCGGCGGCTACCTGGTCTCTTCCGGCTATGTTGAAGGTTTCCGCATCACGTCGGAGATCGATCCGAACATGGCTGCCAATCCGCTCGCCAAGCAGGCGATAACCGAGGGCGGCGCCTGGCTCTACAATTACTCGGTCCATCCGGTGCTTTGGCTGGCGCCGGCCCTTGGCTTCCTGGGCCTGTTCGGCACGCTGGTCCTGTTGCAGACGCGGCTTGAAATGCTGATTTTTCCTGTTTCGAAAACGGCGATTTTCGGGATCATCTCGACCGTCGGCGTGTCCATGTTCCCGTTTATCCTGCCGTCTTCCATTCAGCCGGAAGCAAGCCTGACGGTCTGGGACGCGTCGTCCAGCCACAGGACGCTGTTCAACATGCTGGTGGCCACAGCGATCTTCCTGCCGATCATCCTTGCCTACACCGCCTGGGTCTACAAGGTTCTGTGGGGCAAGGTGGACGAGGAAACGATCGAACGCGACAATCACACGGCGTACTGAGGAGATGGACTGATGTGGTACTTTGCCTGGATCCTCGGAATGCCGCTGGCGTGCTGCCTCGCCATCCTGAACGCCATGTGGCTGGAATTGCGCTCCGAGGACGAGCGCCGCCGTCTGGAGGAGAACCGGTAGAGGTTCAGCGGCGCGCGCATCAATTGATGGCAACCGTGTATTTGACCACGCGGTTGTTGTCGCTGTCGGAAATGAAATAGTCGTTTCCGCGGATGGCGATGCCTTCCGGGTCATCGAATTCGTTTGGTCCCTTTCCGGGCCAGCCGGTGCCGAGGACTCCGACAAGAACGGCACCGTCTTCGCCCTCCGGGTCGATCATCAGGATCCGGTGCGCATCCTGGTCGGCCACCACCAGGCGTCCGAAACTGTCGACATCCAGATAGCGCGGTCCGGCAAAACCGAATTGGGGCCCATCGACAACCTGCAACAGGGCGAGGTCCGGGGAGTAGCGGACAAGGCGACGGTTGAAATTGTCGGCGACCCAGATTGACCCGTCGGGTGCCTCGGCAACGTCATGCGCCCCCGGATGACTGCCGGCGCTTCCGACGGCCTCGCCGTTTTCATAGGCGATCAGCTCGGCAGTGCCGCCCGACATGGCATAGATCCGGCCGTTGCTGTGGGCGAGGGCGCCTTCGGTGCGCGCCGCCGGTAGCATCGCCATTGGTGCCGTGCCGAGCGTTTCCACACCGGAATAGACATAAACGCTGCTGAGACCGGTGACCGCGACGGCGACCTTGCCGTCGGCGCCGAAGGAGATGTCATGGACCCCTGGAAGCTTGCCCTCCGAGAGTGTCTCGATAAGTTCAAGCGTATCGGGATCAAGAACGGCAATGCGATGACCGAACTTGTCCGCAACGTAAAGCAGCCCGTCCGGCCCGAAGGCGAGGTCGTGGGGATCTCTCAAAACTTCCGGACCGGCTCTGTCAAAGGCGGCAAAGGGGGCCGGGGTATCTTGGGCGAATGCGGGCGGTGACCCCGTCAGGGATAGAAGCAAGACCGCAAAAACCGACCGCATGGTGTCATCTCCGCTAACTCGGGGTTCAAGGTCCCTGAACCCATGTTCCCCATTCCACAGGCAAAGGCGAAGTCTAGCGGCATTACATGGTTGCCGCCTAGATGGACAAACCGATCGTCTTGCTGATTTTTTCGCCTGCATTCACCGCATGGTAGGTCGGAAAGGGCGCGCGCGAGGAAAGGTCGATTTCCCGCCTGATCCACTCCTGCTCTTCCAGTGCGTGGAGCGATTTCGACAGGGCGCGATCCGAAATAGTGTTCAGTCCGGCCTTTATGGTCATGAAGCGCTTCGGTGTCGACGTGACTGCCAGAACAGGGACGGCCCAACTCCGCCTGACAAGCGCGAAGTCCTTGTCTTCGGGAGCCAATTCCAGGATACGGCTGGCCAATGCGGCGACGGGAATACCCGCTTGCGTGAGTCTGAACTCCGGCCGCAGCGGATGGCCGTAACCTGGATTTTTTTCAAGCATCCCGATTCTGATCAGATGATCCAGGCTCGAAGCAAATGCCGAACGGCTTGCTTGGGCCGCCGCGATCAGCGGAGCCTGCCGGCCGGGAACGCCGGAATGCATCAGCGCCAGGATTTTCAGGCTCCAGGCCTTCGAAGTGAGGTTGACAAGCAGCGGCATGTTCATAAAGTATAGCTACTATACTTTTGATACATAGGAAAGCGTCATGCCGGTAGTTTCTTTGGACAATACGATCACTTTGGCCATTTCTGTTCGTGACAGGCATGCAAGTGCCGACTGGTACGAACGCCATCTCGGTTTCAAGCTGCTGTATCATTTCGACGAGGCAGGCTGGAGCGAATTGCAGACCAGGACCGAGGGTGTCACCCTGGGACTGGGCGAACAGGCAGAACCGACGCCGGGCAACACCGTTCCCGTATTCGGCGTTGCCGACATTGCGGCGGCGCGTACGGCGCTGGAAGAAGTTGATGTAAAATTCGACGGTGACACCGAAACCATAGAAGGGATGGTCAGCACGGCAACCTTCTATGATCCGGACGGAAACGCCCTCATGCTGGCGCAAGACCTGTCCAGGTAACCGGGAAACCGTGAGGCTGAGACCGGCGGGAACCAGCAGAATATCCGCGGCAGCATTGGCTCCGGCAATAACCTCGCACCGGATGTGCAGATGTGATGCCCCGCTGGATCGGTGAACCGGTCAAAAAAAGACCCCGGCCGGAGCCGGGGTCATCAACCATCCTGAGCTGGGCTGAGCTTAAGCAGCCTGGACCTTGGACGCGCGCAGCTTTTCCAGGATGTTCTGCGGCGCGGAAACACCATATGGATCGCTCTCGCAATTGTCGGAAAAGCCTTCTTCCTCGAACCACTGTTCGACCAGTCCGTCATTCACGACGGCGCCGTAGCGCCAGGAACGCATGCCGAAACCGAGATTGTCCTTGGCAACCAGCATGCCCATCTTGCGCGTGAATTCCCCGGACCCGTCCGGGATCACCTTGACCTTGTCGATACCCTGGGCCTTGGCCCACGCATTCATCACGAAAGCGTCGTTGACGGAGATGCAGTAGATCTCGTCGATGCCTTCCGCCTTGAATTCATCAAAGAGCTTCTCGAAATCGGGCAACTGGTAGGTGGAGCAAGTCGGGGTGAAGGCACCCGGCAGCGAAAACAGGACAACCTTCTTGCCCTTGAAATAGTCGTCGCTGGTCTTGTCTTCCCAGCGGAACGGATTCGGACCATCGATGGTCTCGTCGCGGACGCGGGTGCGGAAGGTTACGGACGGAACTTTCTTGCCGAGCATTTTTCACTCCGGAATTGGCTTGGTGCAAAAGGGGCAGTGCCCGGAGGCGGTGACCGTACCGCGGGAGGAGAGCGGCGTCGGTACCAGGGCGCTGTTGATGGAAGCGGTTCTCGCCTAGCGCATTTGCTGCAGTGCCGCAATCCATTTTGCCGGTGATTTCGAAGAAGCTTGTGTGCAGTCTCCCGGCCCGGGGGGGCGGCAAATGTGACAGGCCGCCCGGTTCGCCGGTTTTCTCGAATTCGCAGGAGGCATGCCCGTCGGATTTCACATTGGTAGCTATTTTGGTTGGAGCAAACGGTGCACAGGTTTCCGCGCAAGAATTCTGGCAAATCCTTGTTGGAGCGGATAAATTTGCCGAAGAACAGTTTTCGGTCATTGGAGCCACAAACATTTGATGGGCGGTATTTTCAAGGTGGTGCGCTGGGTATGCATGAGTTTCGCCGCCATTGTCTTTCTGGGCCAGTTGGCAATGGTGCTCATGCGGTATCTTCTGGGCATCGGCTTCCTGGAAATCCAGGATGCGGTGAACTACGCCTTCGCCGCTCTGGTTGCCTTGTCCGTCGCCGTAGCCTTTGACGCCGACAAGCATGTGCGCGTGGACGTGTTTCGTCAGAATTGGGGCGAACGTACCAATCGCCGGATCGACAGGGCAGGGGATCTCCTACTCGCGCTTCCTGTGTTCGCACTGATGATGTGGACCGCGTATCCGCTTGTGCGCAGCTCCTGGAGTATCCTGGAAGGATCCCCTGAAACCGGTGGCCTGCCCGGGCTGTTTCTCGTCAAGACATGCCTTCTGGTCCTGCCGGCGCTCGTGGTTCTCTTTGTTCTGCAACAGCTTTTCAGTGCGGTCCGGCGGTCCCGTTCATGAGTGCGGATATCGTCTGGCTCTTTGTCATGGCCCTGGCGGTCTTTACCTGCATCCTCAGCGGAGTGCCCGTGCTTCTGGCTGTTGCCGGCGCCCCAACCTTGATTGCGCTTCTGGCTGCCATGGCAGGGGACTTCGACCTTCTGTATTTTCAGGCGGTTCCCCAGCGGGTCTTCGGCATCATGAGCAACCCCTTGCTGCTGGCGGTGCCGCTGTTTGTGTTCATGGGGCTGATCCTGGAAAAGTCCCGGCAGGCGGAACGCATGCTCAAGAGCCTGACCACGGCGCTCGGCGGCCACAAGGCGGCACTCGCGCTGTCGGTTGTCCTGGTCAGCGCCCTGATCGCCGCCTCGACCGGCATCATCGGGGCGACAATCGTCATGCTGGGGACGATCACGCTGCCCGCGCTGCTGTCTGCGGGCGTCAACAAGCACATGAGCAGCGGCCTGATCTGTGCCAGCGGCACGCTCGGCCAGATCATTCCACCCTCGATCGTGCTGATTCTCCTGGGAGACCAGGTCTCGAATGCCTATTTCGAAGCCCAGCAGGAAGCCGGCAATTTCGCGCCCGACCCGGTTACCGTCGGAGACCTGTTTGCCGGCGCCCTGATACCCGGCCTTCTGCTGGTTGCGCTTTACGGTGCCTATGTGTTGCTGCGGTTGCGCGGAAGCGCGGCGGAGAATGACCGGGAAAACGACCGGGCGGACGTGTCCGCTCTGGAACTGGTCACCAACATCGCGCCGACGCTCGGGCTGATCGTTGCGGTGCTCGGCAGCATTCTCGTGGGCATTGCAACGCCGACCGAAGCCGCCAGTGTCGGCGTGGCCGGGGCGATCCTGATCGCCGCATCCGGCCGTGGCGGGATGCCTGCGCGCCTGGCGACGGCCTGCGCGGGGCTGGCTGTGCTTCTGTTGCTGTTGCGCCGGGCAGACCTCTTCGGACTGGATTTCGATGCCGGCCATATCAGCTGGTCCGCCGTGACCTTGTTCTCCCTGATGCTGACAGGAGCCGCCTTTGGACTGCTGCTGGCGTCATCCGCCTCCTTGCTGCGCGGCGGCGTCCTGCTGCAGGCGCTGAAGGAGACCGTGACCATCACCGGCATGATTTTCGGCATCGTCATGGCCGCCAGCATTCTCTCGCTCGTGTTCCGCGGTTTCGATGGCGACGAACACGTGGCGGAATTGCTCAATGCGCTGCCGGGCGGAGCCTGGGGCATGCTGGTGCTGACCATGCTGGTCATCTTCCTGCTTGGCTTCATTCTGGAATTCGTTGAAATTATCTTCATCGTCGTGCCGATTGTCGGCCCGATCATCCTGCAATCGGATATCAGCCCGGTCTGGTTCGCGGTGCTGATTGCAATGAATCTGCAAACATCCTTCTTGACGCCGCCCTTCGGGTTTGCGCTCTTCTATTTCCGTTCGGTTGCCCCGGCGGAGATACGCACCACGGATGTGTATCTCGCGGTGATACCGTTCGTCGCAATTCAGCTGCTGGCCCTTGGGCTGGTCGCAGCCTTTCCGGCACTGGCAACCTTTTTGCCCGAGGTCCTGTTTTGAATACCTGAGGAGGTTTTAAGATGAAAAGACGTGATTTCCTGAAGGCGGGCGCGGTCGCCGCACCGGCCAGCCTCCTGGCTGCACCCGCGATTGCCCAGGGCAAGATCGAATGGAAACTGCCCACCTCCTTCCCGGCAAAGGCGCCGGGTGTCGGCACCAACGTGACCACGTTTGCCGAGCGTGTCGCAGCCATGTCCGACGGACAGCTGACCTTCAAGGTCTTTTCCGGCGGCGAGCTGGTGCCTCCCTTCGGCGTCGAGGACGCCGTCGAACAGGGGACCGCGGAGATCGGCCATTCAACACCCTATTACGCAGCCTCCAAGAACTCGGCCCTGCACTTCTTCTCTGCCGTGCCGTTCGGCATGACGGCGGTCGAGACAACCGCATGGCTGCGCTACGGCGGCGGTCAGGAACTCTGGGACGGCATTTATGCCGAACGCGGTCTGAAGCCGTTCTATTCTGGCAGTTCAGGTGTCCAGGCCGCCGGCTGGTTCAAGAACCCGGTGCAAAGCCTGAACGATCTCGCCGGCCTCAACATGCGCATTGCCGGCCTGGGGGGCGAAGCGATGCGCAAGCTCGGCGTCAATGCGGTGCTGTTGCCGCCTCCGGAAATCTTCCCGGCCTTCCAGTCCGGCGCCATTGATGCCGCCGAATGGGTCGGTCCGATGCTGGACCAGGCCTTCGGTCTGCAGAAAGTTGCCAAATACTGCTACGTGCCGGCCTTCCACGAACCTTCCGCCGCGCTGGAGATCGTGGTCAACAAGGAGGCCTATGACAGCCTGCCGGCCAACCTGCAGGCCATCATCGCAAATGCGGCCGAAGCCGCTTCGGTGGAGACCACTGCGCAGTTCGACTACTACAACGCCGTGGCGATGAAGAAGCTCAAGGACGAAGGTGTCACCTTCGCCGCCTTCCCGGACGATGTCATTGAGGCGCTCAAACCGGCCGTTGCCGAGGTCATGTCGGAAAATGCGGCCGCGAATCCGAAATTCGAGGAAGTCCAGAAGAGCTATGACGCCTTCCTGGATCTTGCCAAGGATTATGCGATCCAGGTGAAGGCCGCGACCTTTACCCAGAGGCTCTGACATCGGACCCGATAGGAAGGCCGGACGGATGAACCGGTCAGGAATTGAAAGGGCGGTCGCGGGTTCCTGCGGCCGCCGTCATCATGGGACCATCAGGCTGGAATCAGAGCTCTGTTGAAGGGTCGATCAACCCTTCGCGCAGCGCATAGGCAATCAGCTGCGCGACCGAATGCACGTCGAGCTTTTTCATCAGGCTTGTACGATGCCGGTCGACGGTCTTGGCACTGATGCCGAGCGTTTCGCCGATCTCCCGGTTCGAGCGGCCGGAGACAATCAGGTTGAGGGTCTGGCGTTCGCGATCCGACAGGGCCGGCACCTCCGGCGCGTCCCGCAGCAGTGCCTGGAACCTTCCGGCAATGTGCCGCTGTCCCCGCAGGATATTGGGCAGCCTCGAGATGAGCTCGTCATGATCCTCACTCTTGGAAAAAAGTCCGTCGACGCCGCTTGAGACCAGTTCGCCGATCTTGCCGACCGAAGAAACGCCGGTGAGAATCACAACCTTTGTGTCCGGCGACCAGCGCCGCGCTTCAATGAGGACTTCCAGTCCGCCGGCAAGCGGCATCTGGACATCGAGAAGAAGGAGGGAAGGCCTGTGCTGGCGGAGGGCGGAAATCGCCTGAAGGCCGTCGCTTGCTTCCGCGACCACTTCGATGCCGTCCGGCTCAACGGTTCCGGGTGTTTCCAAAGCCACTCGCAAACCGGAGCGAACAATTGCATGATCGTCGGCGATAACGGCATGAAAGCGGGGCTGTTGCACTCTAGGTGACGGACCCATAAATGAAGATGAAATGGTTTGAGGCGAATTGGTCTTCATCAAGGAGCGAAAGTGCAGGAAATGTGGTTCATTTTCAAGCCTTTCGCGACGCTGAGGCTGCCCAAATCAGTCAAATCCGAAGGACATGGAAATGGCTTCACTCCGCGTCGTCAGCGCGCTTGACCGGGCAAAAAACCCGCTCCACGCACCCTTCCTGGCGGTGTTTCGCCATTTTCCATGCCATTTCGCCTTCATTTATGGGTCCGTCACCTAGGCTCGGCCAGTCAGTTGAAGGGATCGGCGTGAAAGCAGTCATAGCATATATCCTTGTCTGCTTGAGCGTTCTTTTCCTCGCTCCCTCCGCATCCGCGCAAGCGCCGGCCGCGCTGCAACTCGATCCGGATGTTCCGGTTGCCAATGCCGACCGGGCCATGTGGTTCGCCGCCGACAGCGGACAGACGCTGCAAAGCCTGAAACGCCGGTTTCAGGACGGCGAGCTGTCGCAGGATTTTGCCGCGGTCGGAGCGCAGGTCGTGCCTTACCAGGCGATCTGGGGGCTGGTCTCCATTCTGGCGCCCGGGTCAGGTGGCGACGGAAAGGAAACAAGCCGGGTGCTGGTCTCCCGTATCCATGGCCTGATCGTCCTGGATGTCTTCCTGTTGCGCTCGGATGGCCGCGTCGAACAGCTCCTTGCCCACGATATTCGCATGCCGTTTTCGCCAAAGGACTACAGTATCAACCTGTTGCGCAGTGCGCCCGCGGATCTTGAACCGGGCGAAGCTGCGGTTCTTGCGGTGCGCATGGTCCACGGGGCGATCGAAGAGGTCGATTTCAGCCTTGAGAGCCCGAGCGAGCACGCTTCGATTGCCTTCTCGGAAGGTCTGAAACTCGTCGCCTTTTACGCGTTCCTCGGCGCATGCCTTGTGTTTTTCATTGTTTTCAGCCTGGCGCTCGGCAGCGATGTTGAATTTTCCTATGCGTTGTTGTTGCTGCTTGGTCTCGCCTTTGTCGCTTATCTGGACAATTTCCCGTTTCGTTGGCTCTATCCCGAGTCTCCCGGCCTGCACCTGCCTTTTGGCCTTGTCCTGTTGCTGGTGCTCGTCGCACAGGGGTTTTTCACCGCGGGCCTGTCGCTCAAGCGCTACGCCAGCGGTCCCAGCCATCAACGGCTGTTCTTCGTGGCCTGCGCCATCACGCTTGCCTGCATCAGCCTGGTGTTTCTGTTGCCCGCCGAGATTGTCGCGCCCGTGACCTATCTCATGATGGTCGCGATGTTGGCAGCCCAGGTGTATTGCGTCTTCCGGTGGGATGCCTTCGAGGGCGCGCGCAGGCGGGTCGTTCGCTGGGTCATGTTTGTAACGATCGTTGGTTTCTCGCTGTCGGTTCTGCTGGCGATAGCCAGAACGGGCGTCGGCGAGATTTCGATACCCTGGCTGATCAAGGGCGTTTACACAACGCTTGCCTTCGGGATCATGGCCGGCCTTTCCACCGGTCTGATCGAACTGCGCCGCGAGCATGCCGAAGCGCTGGCGCGCGAGATCGAGGCGGTTCGCAAGGAAGCAGCGATTGCGCGCGATCTTCTGAAGGCGGAACAGGACTATTCCCGGGCACGGGATCTTGCCGACAGGCGCCGGCTTCAGCTTGCTTCGATGTCGCACGATATCAAGCAGCCGCTGAGCGCCTTGCGCCTGACGGTGGAGGCCATGACCCGAGACGATCCGACAGCCACGCGGGCACGCCTTGAAGAGGCATTCGACTACATAGAGGACCTGACGCTTGGCCATCTTGAAGAAACACGTGCGGAAGCGGAGCAGGGAAGCCTGCAAGATGCAGAAGCAGTAGGGGAACCGGACACTGATCCATATGAGGTGTCGTTGATCCTCGACACGGTCGACCAGATGTTCAGCGCCGAAGCGCGCTCGAAAGGACTGGACCTGAGGATTGTCAATTCTAGTGCTCAGGTCCTCATCCAGCCCCTGGTGCTGATGCGAATTGTCTCAAACCTGGTTTCCAACGCGATCAAATACACAGGCTCGGGCAGGGTTCTGACCGGCGTGAGGCGGCGCGGCGACTGTATTGTTCTGCAGGTCATCGATACGGGGCCTGGCATGAGCGCGGCGGAATTGACCCGCTATCGGCAGGCCTGGCAATCAGGCACGGACAGTGAAGGCCACGGACTGGGGCTGGCGATTTGCGCAGAGCTCGCCGCGAAGCACGGTCTGGTCCTCGATGCCTGGTCGGAGCCGGGGCGCGGAACCGTCTTTTCCCTTTCCATTCCAGTTTCGCCCGGTGCCAGGGACCTGGTGATGTCGCAGGGCTGATCCCGTACGAAACCACGGACATCTGCTGAAGCCTCCGGACCTGCGCTTGCACTCGCGCGTCCAGGTTCATCAGAGCGATTGGGGGATCCACCCCATACCGGGCGGGATTGGCCGTTCTTAGCTTTCTGACAACGCAATCGCAGTCAGGAGCAGCATCATGGCCCCCCTTGAAACACCCCCGCAGGTAACCTTCGCCATGCTTGGCGAAGCGACCGCCCTCATGGCGGAGAGCGACCTTCACAAGGAACGAAGCATTGCCGAAGTCGGCGGTCTTATCCTGCCGCCGCTGATGCTCGGTCAGTTGAGGATCTGGCGGCGCGGCGCGATGCCAGTGGCTCTTGCCACCTGGGCCTGGCTCGACGAGACGACCGAAGAGGCGGTTCTGCACCGCGACCATGTGCCGGCGCCCGACGAATGGAACAACGGGTCCAATCCCGTGGTGATCGATTTCATCGCGCCGTTCGGCGACGGCTTCCATGTCGCGCGCGATCTCAAACGCACTGTCTTTCCCGAACGGGCCCTGCGGTCGGTCCGGCGGGACGCGCAAGGTCATGCGCTCCGGATTGTACAACATCCGGGCCTCGACCAATCCGGCCGCCCCGTCAAGGCCCGCGCCTACGCGGCGTGAGCTCCATAACCTCCCCCGACACAAGGATTTTTCGACATGGGCTCTACAAGCATTCACCAGACCTACAAGATCTACGGGCTTTACGGCACGAAGGATGCCGGTAGCGGCAACGACACGATCTACGGCTATTCGGCGATCCGCAACAAGCTCTATGGCGGCTCCGGCAACGACTATATCGAAGGCTGGGCACCGCTGAACTACCTCTATGGCGGCTCCGGCAGCGACAAGATCAAGGCCTTCGGTGCCACCAACTACCTGTATGGCGGCAGCGGCACGGACAAGCTCTACGGCTACGGCGGCTACAACAAGCTCTCCGGCGGCACGGGCAACGACTATATCTATGGTTACGGCGCCAAGAACGTCCTGCGCGGCGACAGCGGCTACGACAAGCTCTATGGCTACGGCGTCTATAACGACATGGACGGCGGCAGCTACAGCGACAAGCTCTACGGCTATGGCGCCACCAACATCATGAAGGGCGGTTCAGGCCATGATGGTGTCTACGGCTATGGCGCCTACAACAAGATGTATGGCGGTACCGGCAACGACACCATGAAGGGGTACGGCGCCTCCAATGTCATGTACGGCCAGGACGGCTACGACCATATGGAAGGTCGTGGTGCTTCCAACGTCATGTCTGGCGGCAACCACGACGACAGGATGTATGGCTACGGCGCCTCGAACGTAATGCACGGTGATGCCGGCAATGACCGCATGGAGGGCCATGGTGCGTCAAACGTCATGCATGGCGGCACCGGCAACGACGCCATGTACGGTTACGGTGCCTCCAACGTGATGCATGGCGACAGCGGTGACGACACCATGGAAGGCCACGGCATCTCGAATGTCATGCATGGCGGTACCGGTAACGATACCATGAACGGCTACGGCGCGTCGAACGTCATGAACGGCAATGACGGCGAGGACCACATGGAAGGCTGGGGCGCGTCGAATGTCATGCGCGGCGGCGATGATGACGATGCCATGTTCGGCTACGGCGTCTCCAACGTTATTCATGGCGAAAACGGCGATGATCATATCGAAGCTGCCGCGGGTTCAACATGGGCCTATGGCGGCGCCGGCGACGACACCATCAAGGCTGTTGGCGGCGTCAACGTGCTGCACGGCAATGATGGCAATGACACGATCGAGGCCGTCGGCGGCGTGAACCTCGTTTACGGCGAGGCCGGCAATGACGACATGTTCGCGCTCGGCGGTGTCAACACGATGTGGGGCGGGACGGGTGACGACCGGATGAAGGCGCTCGGTGTCGCCAACATCCAGTTCGGCGGCGAGGGCAATGACCTCCTGGCCGCTGCCGGAACCGGCAACCTGCAATTCGGCGAGACAGGCAATGACAGCATGTTCGGTCTTGGCACCAATGTCGGCCAGTTCGGCGGCGACGGGGCGGACGTGCTGGTCGGTGTTGCCGGACTCAACCTGCAGCATGGTGGTGCAGGCGACGATGCGCTCTTTGCGGTCGGCGGCGCGAACATCCAGATCGGCGGTTCCGGGAACGACTTCCTGATGGCCGGCGGTGCCAACAATATCCAGTTCGGCGACCACCTGTGGAGCGCGGTTCCGTCCGATCTCGGCTTCGATGACGGCAAGTTTGCCGAAGTCATCGACAATTTCGACGAGCACTTCGAGACCACCGGCGGCGGCACCAACATTCTGATCGGTGGCGGTGTCAACAACTTCCAGTTCGGCGGTTCGGGCAAGGACTTTGCCTTCGGTGCCGGGGCCACAACGACGCAGGTCATGGGCCAGGGCGACGACGTCATGGTCGGCGGCGGTGTCGGCGTGCTGCAATATGCCGACGCCGGCAATGACATCATCGTCGGTGGCGGCCAGGGTGTCGCCCAGTTTGGCGGAGACGGCTCCGACGTCATGGTCGCCGCGGCCAAAGTCGTGGCGCCACAATTCAAGGGTGCCGTTTCGTTCCAGTATGGCGGTGCGGACACCGACGTGATGCTCGGCCTTTCCTTCGGCGATGAAGCGGCCGTCACTCTCTCCCCGAACACGGAAACAGATGACGACGGCAAGCGTGACGGCGCGCTCGTCAATGGCGCCCTGCCGGAGGAACTCGTCCTGACGGCGCAGCTCGGAGGCGAGGGCGCCGACCTGCTGGTTGCCGGTGGCCCCGGCACCATCGTTCACGGCGGTGCGGACAACGATGTCGCGCTCAGCCTGGCCGATACCAACTCGCTTGTCATGGGCGGCGACGGCGATGACCTGATCATGACGAGCAAGGGGCTCGACAAGCTGGTCGATGCGCTGGAGATGCAGCAGGAGATCGACAACGGCGAAGCACCTGAGGTCCTGGCCGTCAGCGCCGGCAATCTCTATGCCGGCGGGGCCGGATCGGACGTGATCCTGGATGTGATGGATTTCACGAAGATCATGATTCACGATGCCCTGACCGACGTTCCGCTGGTTCAGGACTTCCGCGCCGCGCTGACCGCCACCGTCAACGCCATCAAGGGCATCACGGAGCCGATTGCCAACGTGATCGAAGCTGCGGCCGATTTCAGTCCTGATCTCGGGATTGCCGGCTTCGGTGCCTATGAGGTCAAGGCGAATGTCACCTTGGGTGGCATCGGCAACGATGTCCTCGGCGGCGCCGGGTTCCTCTCGGGCGAGGCCGGAGATGACACCTATACGATCTGGGCGGACGGCGAAGCCAGCATCGGTGAACGGGCAACGGACGGTATCCAGTCCTTTCTGGAAAGCTTTGGTGTCGAGTTGCCCGACCTGGACGAGCTGTCCCAGAGCCCTGACGGCAACGACGTCATCGAACTGCGCAGCTTCTCGGCCCTGGCCATGGAAGAAGACAGTTTCAGCTTCATCAAGGCAGCAGACACGCTGCAGATCCAGCTCGAGGACAAGACCGTGGCAACTGTCTACGGCATGGACGACACCACCACCGCCGTCGAGTGGCTGGAAGTCATTCAGGGGGCCGACAGCTTCAAGTTCGACCTGAAGGCGATCTATGACCAGCCGGACTGGGACGACGGAGTTGCCTTTGGTGCCGACAGTGTCGCAATCGGTTCTGAAACCTTCGCTTCGGCCGACATTCTCGAGCTGCTCGACGGAGCTGCGGACACGTTTGGTGCGTTCGGTACCAGCGAGGGAGATGCCGTTCAGTCCGATCTTGTGGCCGCTCTCGGTCACGGCAGCAGTGCCCTGGACGTCAGCGTGCCTGGCACGGATTTCATCTGATAACCGATACAATTTTCCAAGCGTGCAAGGGGGCCGTCCTGGGCGGCCCCTTTTGCCTGTTCACGCGGCGACAGTCAGTTCGCAAGCAGCTGCACATGGCGGAATTCATTGTTTCATTCCGGTTGGAGAAATTTGCAACCAATGATAGAATTCTGGAAAAATAAAATCAGAAAGACATGCCGCAGCTAGGGGAGATCAATCATGAAAACCATACTCGCCGCCGTAACGCTCGCGTTGAGCTTGTGTCTCTTGCCGGCCTCGCCGGCAGCCGCCAATGACCTGCCGCCGCCGCGGTCGGACAGTTGGACCGTGCCGACGCAATTTCTTGCCTGTACCGGCAACGCCTATGCGCTTTGTTATTATTCCGGTCCCGAGATCGCGACGCCCAGCCACCGGTATTCAGATCCGCCAGTGATGCCCTGTGAGCTGGATCCGGACAATCTCGGGGCAGCCAAATGTACCTGCTATGCCGTCGACGGGGAGAGCGAGGTTCCGGATGGGCAACAGCTTGGTCTGGAATTTCGGTTCAACTACGTGCTGTTGACCAGCATTTTGAACGAAGATGTGCGTAAAGAGACGCAAGAGACATGTGGTCCGTTGGGAAAGAAGTGTCTCAACATGATCAACCTGAACAAGTGTTCGGAGGCAAAATTCAAGCCTGACGAATGCAAGCAGGCCGACGTCTGTTCCATGCTTGGCAGCGCCCGCGACAACAGGAAGCAGACGCTTTATCCCGATCTTGCGGAAGTGGATCTGATCTCAACGTTCAGCTTCGCGCATATCTCTGAACACAGTTTCGGTTCGACCTCCTGCGACAGCGGGCTCTATGCGGGCTGCATGACCGCGCCGTGCAAGACCGATGAAGACGGCCTGACCACCTGCCAGTGTCCGACGTTTACCGGCCCCTATCAGGTTGGACAGCGTTCCCCGCGCCTCAAGGAGTTGGGTCTTGGTTGCGATATTTCGCCAAATGTCTGGTCCGCCGCCAACCACATCAAACCGCCATCGGAGTGATGGTCTAGGGCCAGTGGGGAATTAGGATTTGGCCTTGGTTTGGAAGCAAATCGCTCCTGTTCAAGAAGCGAAGGTGCAGGAAGGGTTGATCCCACTGCTTTCCGGTTAAGCAGGAACCTCTGACCACAATCAGGCTATGCCGCTTGTTCCAGTCTCCCCCCTGGTGGGGGAGATGTCTCCGATAGGAGGCAGAGGGGGCTCAACCTCTTGGCAAACAAGGCCTTTTTCGAATTCGCGGAACCACTGCGCCCCCCCTCTGTCCGGTTCCCGGACATCTCCCCCTCCAGGGGGGAGAGGGGCGCAAGCGGTAAGGCGCTACGTGTCCCGGATCGGAAAAAGCGGAAATATCGACAATGAATCAATGACCTGTTGAACATGGACCGAGTTAAACCGGACAACAGTGGGTTGACCCTTTCAAACCTTCGCGACGCCGAACAGAGCGATTTGTGCCAAATCCTTGTCGGACGCGGCGGATTTCGGCCCCGGGGTCGTCGGAAAGTCCTTGTGGTTGTGCACACCACCGCGGACTTCCCTTCTACCCGGAGACCGAAATTCGACACGCGCCAAGGCCGAAACCTCAATCCCCACAGGCCCTAGGTGACGGACGCATCAAGGTCCGCCTCAGTGTTCCAGCTGCCTTTCGCGCCAGACAATATAGATGCCGCTGGCGATGATGATTGCTGCGCCGAGATAGGTGGCGAAGTCGGGGATTTCTCCCCAGAGCAGGTAGCCGAGCAGGGTCGCCCAGATCAGCGCCGTGTAATCGAAGGGAGCGATAACAACAGCCGGAGCGAAGCGGAATGCCTGGGTCATCAAGGTGATTCCGACGGTGCCGAAAAACGCAATGGCGGCAAACAGCCAGAGATCGCCCAGCTTCGGTTGAACCCAGACAAAGGGCGCGACCAGGGCGCTCAGCAATGCGCCCGCGCCGACCAGATAGAGCATCAGCGTCCAGACGCTCTCGCGCGGATCGACCCAGCGGGCGCTGAGCATCAACAGCGCATAGACGAAAGCGGTCGCCACCGGAAGCAGGGACGCTGCCTGAAACGCACCGAACCCAGGACGCACCACCACCAGCACGCCCACGAACCCGGAGAGCACTGCTGACCAGCGCCGCCAGCCGACCCGCTCGCGCAGCACAACCGCGGAGATCGCGGTGACAAACACCGGCATGGCGAAGATCAGCGTGGTCGCTTCTGCGAGGCCGAGATAGATGAAGGACGTGAAGAACATCGTCGCTGCCAGCAGCCACAGCATACCACGCAGAAGATGTGCCGCCGGTCGGTGCGAGCGCAGCGCCGATGGTCCGCCGAGGTGAAAGGCGATCAGGGCGGCAATCGGCAGGGCGATGGCATTGCGCAGGAACAGGATCTGAAGCGGATTGTAACCGGCCGTCAGTGTCTTGCCGATGGCATCGTTGACACACAGGCACGCCACGCCGGCGCACATCATCATGATGCCTGTTGTCGCCTTGACCCCTGGGGCGGCCGTGGCCGTTTGCATGACGCGGTCTCCTCCACAGCCTGGGAGGAAAGCAGCAGACGGCCGGGGCGGCAAGGCTGATTTACCGCAAACCGGACAAGGCCGGTTGTTTTTCAGTCATGTTCCTGGCGGGCCGCGACGCTGCCGATGGGCGATGTCACGCGGTTTCGCCGAAATACTCCGGATGCGCCTTCATGATGTGCGGAACCGAAGTCAATGTCCCGGTCAGGTGTGATCTGACATGGGTCTCCACCTGCTGCAGGTCACCGTCGCTGATCACCTTGAGAATGAGCTCATGCGATTTGAGCACTTCCGTCATCTTGCCCGGGTCCGGCAGGTTGAGACGTCTCAACCGGTCGATGTGACCGGAACGGCCGGCAATGAGATGCCAGAGCGAAGGAACGCCGGCGGCCTGGAACAGCGACAGGTGAAACAACCGGTCAAGGGAATTGAATTCGGCGATGTCCCGGTCTTCGCCCGCCATTTTCTGCATCCTGAGAATGCGTGTCGTGGGCAGAAGTAGGTCCGGATCGTTCGCGCCGGCCAGCGTCTTGGCAACTTCCAGTTCCACGCTCAGGCGCAGGAACTGGGTTTCGCGGGCATGGGCGATGTCGATCCGGGTGACCTGGGTCTTGGACTGCGGATAGGAGACCACAAGACCTTCTTTTTCGAGCTGGTGTATGGCCTCGCGCACCGGCGACTGGCTGACATCGTTTTCCTTCGCGATGTCGGCGCGCGACAGGATCGTGTCAGGCAGCATATCCATCGACACTATGAGGTATCTCAGCCGCGTGTAGACACGGCTGGCCGCCGAATTGACCTGGAACGGTCCCGTGAGACCGTCGGACGCCTTGACCAGTGCTTCGGACAAAGAGCTGACATTCATGAACAAACAACCTCACAAAGCGGCACGCCGGGTCCCTACATCAATTTGCCTGGAACAAACAGCGACAGCGCAGGGAATACGACCAGCAGGGCCAGAAACGCAAGCATCGCGATGAAATAAGGCGATGACGCCTTGGCGTATGCCCCGGTCTTGACGTCGAGAATGCCGCAAACCGTGAACATGATCACGCCCACGGGCGGCGTAAGACCGCCGATATTGATCAGCGTTACCATGAGAATGCCCATGTGGATCGGGTCGAAACCGGCCTGTGTCAGGACCGGCAGGACGATTGGGGTCACGAGCAGAATGTTGGCGGCCCCTTCGAGAAACATGCCGCTCACCAGAAGAAGCAGCAGCACCAGTATCAGGATCAGATACGGATTCTCCGTCAGCGTGGTCATGAAGGCTGCGATTTGCTGGGGGCCCTGTTCGATCGTTACGGCGTAGCCGAGGACCGCCGCCATCATGATCAGCAGCATCACCATGCCGAGATCGAGGACGGAACCGGTGATGGCATCGTAGAGCTTGGCAAAAGACAGTTCCCGGTAGACGAACACACCCACAAACAATGCGTAAAACACCAGGAAGGCACCTGCTTCGGTGGCGGTGAAGAAGCCGAACCTGAAGCCGACGATCAGGATCACCGGAAACGCCAGAGCCCAGACGCTCTCCCGGAAGCTGGCTCCGAGTTCGGAGAGGCTGGGGGGCTGTGAAAGGTCGGGCTTGTATCCATTTTTGCTGGCAACGATCCAGGCAGTGACCATGAGTGTCGCTGTGAGCAGGACACCGGGGACAATTCCCGCCAGAAACAGGCGCCCGATGGAAACCTCGTTGATGAAGCCGAACAGGATCAGCCCGATGCTCGGCGGGATGGTCGCGGTGATGATGGAGCCGAAGGCCAGGACCGCGGATGTTGCCGCTTTCGAATAGCCGCCCTTTGAGATCATGCTTGGGCCGAGAAGCCGGGCTTCCATGGAGGCATCCGCGACGGCGGAACCCGAGATGCCGCCCATCATCAGGCTGAGCAGGATCGAAACCTGGCCCAGGCCGCCGGCCAGCCATCCGGTCAGCAATCGCGCGAACTTGATCAGGCGCTCCGTAATGCCGGTGGAGTTCATCAGGTTGCCGGCGAAAATGAAGAACGGCACCGCGAGGAGCGGAAAGCTCTGGGTGGCCGTCACCATCTTCTGGATTGCGACGGTCGGCGGCATGGTGCCCGTTGCCAGAAAAACCGGGAACGCGGCCAGCGCCAGGGCGAAGGCAACCGGCATGCCGATAACCAGGAAAAGGACAAAGAGTCCTGCAATGACAAGAAGCATCAGGCGTCAGCCCTTTTTCGTACGGTCTCGACGAGCTTCACGATCAATGTGCGGATCATGAGCGCGAAACCGACGACCATACTGGCGTGAAAGTAGGAGCCCGGGGTCTGCAGGGCCCCATCCAGGCGGGGGTGCATGAGAATCATGTTCTTCCAGGCAAATTGCATCAGGTAGCCGAGGAGCCCGATCAGAACGACAAGATTGAAGATCTCGACGGCCCTGCGGCCGGTGGGCGGCAGATTGTCGAGCAGCAGCCCGATTCCGAAATGCCGCCCGTGCTGCATGGCAAGGTCGATCGCAAAGATGCACAGCCAAAGAAAGAGCAGCTGTGCCACCTCGATCGACCAGATCAGCGGCGAGCCGATTGCCCTTGCGACCGAGGCAACTGCGATCAAGAGAACCACTGCAACCAGCAACAGGGCGGCGCAGGCAAATTCAACGCGTCTCAACATGAAGGTTCAGCCTATGATAAATTTGTCCGCGCCACCTTGCGAGCAAGGATCAGCGTCCAAGCACCTCGTTGACGATCGCCGCTTCCTGTTCCAGTTCAAGCAGCTCGTACACGCCTGATACTGCTTCCTTGAAGGGGGCGAGATCAACTTCCGACACGGTCACGCCGCTGTCCGCGACAAAGGCGAGGGCCTCTTCGCCGAGGTCGATGGTCAGCTGCGACGCGTAGCGGCCGTTCTCAACGGCGAGATCGCGGACGATCTTCTGGTGCTCGGGGGAAATTTGGTCCCAGGCCTCGGCAGACACGACCAGGGCCGTCACCAGCTGGATGTGGCCGGTCTTGGTCACGTTCTTGATGACTTCGTAAAGCTTGGCACCCTTGATGGCGGTCGGCTGGGCTTCCGCGGCATCGATGGCGCCCAGCTGCAGCGCCGAGTAGACCTCGCCCCAGGCAATCGGAGTGGGTTCCGCGCCCATCGCGCGGATGGTCTCGATCCAGATCGGTGCACCGATGGTCCGCATGCGGACGCCTGCAAGATCTTCAGGGGACGAAATCGGCTTCTGGGTGAGGGCGTGGCGGGGGCCCTGGTACCAGTTCGATGCCAGCATGACGAGACCGGACTTTTCCTTCAGTTCCTCACCCCAGGCCAGATAGGCGTCGGAGAGCGCAAAGGTGTCTGCCTGTTCATAGGTGTCGAACAGGAACGGGGCCGACATGATCGCCAGCGAGGGGACGAAGCTCGACAGGCGTGCAACGTCGGTGACCGTGCCCACATTTGCGCCGGCGCGCGCCTGGTCGATCATTTCCGTCGTGTCGCCAAGCTGTGAATTGTGGAAGACCTGGACTTCCACTTCGCCGTTGGTCGCCGCTTCCACCTCGGCTTTGAATTTGTCCAGCCCCTGACCCATTGGGTCGTTGGGCGCAAGGACGGTGCCGATGCGCAGGGTCGTTTCGGCGCTGGCCGGCGCGCTCAGGCCGATGCCGACGGCCATGGCCACACCAAGGCCAAGTGCTTTGAGTGTTCGATTCATGTTTTCCTCCCGAAATCTGCAACAAATCCAAATTGAAATATTAGTTGCATTGAAATATTAGTGTGATTATTGACGATATGTCAACAGCGTCCGAAATTTGCCCGGTCCGTGCCGGGTTTCGTCCCGGGGAAGAGTGAGCAAACAGCGATGACTGGCTTGGATTTTCGGCTGATCGGCGGTTCCGTGAGGCGAGCGCAATTGGGAGAAAGTCCGGTCTGGAATCCGGAAACCGGCGACATCTGGTGGGTCGACATCGATGGCAGGGCCATTTTGCGATGGCAGGCGGAAACGGAGCAGGTTCACCGTTGGTCAACGCCCGAAGTCCCGGGGTTCGCGGTTCTGGCGGACGGGGGGCTGCCGGCTGTCGGCATGCAGACCGGCATTTTTCTGTTCGATCCAGGCCGGGCGGAATTCGAGCGCATTGTGCCGTTTGCGAGCCCGGGACGGCGGTTCAACGATGCGGCCGTCGACCGGAGCGGCCGGCTCTGGGTGTCCACGATGGCGATGGACGTGCGGAAAGAGGCTGCGAAGATCTTCCTGGTAACGGATGGTCTGGAACTCAAGCCTGTTGTCAGCGGACTGACGATCCCGAATGGTCTGGCGATCGACCTTCAGCGTGGCCGCCTGTATTTTTCAGATTCTCATCCCGGCATACAGATGATCTGGACGCTGCGCCTGAAGGACGGCCTTCCGGAAACCGGCCGGCCGGAGGCGTTCGCGACGACCAGGACCTTGAAGGGGCGTCCCGACGGAGCGGCCCTGGATGAGGACGGGCGCTACTGGATCGCTGGCGTGGACGACGCTGCGCTCTATGTCTTCGATCCGGATGGCAGGATGGAAAGAACGATAGCGGTTCCCTTTCCGGCGCCGACGAAACTCACGTTCTTCGGTCAGGCCTGCCGCTCGATCGCCGTAACCTCGAAAATCGTCGGTGAAAACGGTGGCCTGCTGGGAGTCGCGGACCTCCCGGATACCTTTGCACCCGGTCTGTCGCAGCCCTTCTGGGTCATGGGCCGGGAGGCGTAGGCAGCCGCGAGCCGGGACAGGAGGCGACTTTCCGCTGCACACGGAAGGTCATCGGTTGCCGGCGCCACGGGTCACCCCTTGACCCCGGCGGAAATCATGACCGCTTCTGTGACGCGTTTCTGAAACACCAGATAGCCGATGATCACGGGCGCTGCCGCCAGCAGGGCGAGTGCCATCATGCGGGCATAGGCAACGCCGAATGCGTCGTTGACCTGGGTGATGCCCACCGGAATTGTCATCATGTCCTCGCTGGTGACGATCAGGAACGGCCAGAAGAAATTGTTCCAGGCGCTGATGAAGGTGATGATCGCCAGCGCTGCCGTGATCCCCCAGTTCAGGGGCAGGTAAAGCTTGAACAGCAGAACGAACTCACCGCCGCCATCCAGAAGGACCGCCTCGCGCATTTCCTTGGGAATGGCGTCGAAGAACTGCTTGTAGACGATGACCACGACCGGAACGATCAGTTGCGGCAGGATGATGCCCCACCACGTATTCACCATGTTCAGGTCGCTCATCAGAATGAACTGAGCCACATAAAGTGCAGGGACCGGCACCATGAAGCTTGCCACCACCAGCAGGTACAAGGCCTTGCGGCCCGGGAAACGCAACTGAGACAGGGCATAGGCACACATCATGCCGGTCAGCAGAACGATTGCGGTGATGATCACGGACGTCCCGACGGAGTTCAGGTACCACAACGGCAGTTTCGAATTGGACAGCACATTGGCATAAGCCGAGAAATTGAGCTCGTCGATGATGACACCGGCATCGGACACAATGCGGTTTTCACTGCGCAGGGAGGTGGTCAGGGCCCAGTAGAGCGGGAAGATCCAGATCGCGGCCGCGATCAGCACGATGCACGAAAAGGCAATGTTGCGTGCGGATTTCACCGTCATTTGCGGCCTCCGATGCGAAGCAACTGGAATTGAAGGACCGACAGGATGACGATGATCAGGAAGAGAACCATCGCGATGGCCGACGCGTACCCTCCATTGTTCAACTGAAAGGCCTCGCGGTACATTTGCATGAGCACGACGTAGGACTGGTTGAAGGGGCCGCCGTTGGACAGAAGATAGACCTGGTCGAACAGCTTCAGTTGCAGGATCAGCTGGAGCGTCAGGACCAGCGCGGTGACCGGCCAGAGCAGGGGCCAGGTAACGCGCCAGAAGCGTTGCCAGGGCGTCGCACCGTCCAGGGCCGCGGCCTCATAGAGATCCGGCGGGATGTTGCGCAGTCCGGCAATCATCAGGAGCACGTTGAAGCCGTTGGTCCACCATATCGTCACGACGGCGATCATCGGCATCACCCAGTAAGGGTTCTTGAAGACGGGTACGGCTTTCCCTGTCACGGCCGCGATCACGGGTTGCAGGATGCCGAACTGGAAGTCCAGCATCCAGGCCCAGATCATGGTGACGACCGAGACCGGCAACACGTAGGGCAGGAAGAACAGTGTCAGCACGAGCGCCTGGAACCGTCCCCGGAGCTTGCTGACCGCCAGTGCGATCAGCAAGGCGATCACGGTTGTCGGGGCGACCGTCAGGAGCACGAAATAGAGGTTGTTCCACAGCGAGGTATAAAACAGCCTGTCGCCCAGAAGCTTGGCATAGTTGGCAAGGCCCACCCATTGGCCGTCCCCGATCAGCGGCGCGTCCGTGAAGCTGAGCAGGACGACCTTGAGGGTAGGGTACAGAAAGAAGATCGTGAAAACCGCGAGGAAGGGAGTGATCATCAGGATCGCTGTCCAAGCTTCGCGATGGCGCCGCCGAACGTTCGACATGACGACCTCCCTTCCTGTGCGGTTTCGTTTGTTTCAGATTCAATCAAGCAGCGAGGTGAGCTGCTCTTTCATCTGCTGTGCAGCATCTTCAGGGCTGAGGAAGCCGTGAACCGCCGGTGCGATCAGGTTGTCCACCGCGTCATAGATGGGAGACGCGACGCCTGCAATCCTGGATCGCGGGTCGAATGCGGCATTCTGCGCCAGCGACGCGTAGGTCGCGTTGGGTTCGAGTGCGGCATATTCGGCACTTTCCACCGTGGACTTGTAGGCGGGAATATGACCGGCGCCGGCCCAGTCAAGGGAGTGCTTTTCCATCCAGCCGATGACCGTCAGAACGGCGTCGCGCGTCTCGGCGCTCATGTCCGGATTGTTGGGGATGGCGAAGGCGTGGGAATCGGCCCATGTCGCCGGCTGGTCCAGAAGCTGCGGAACCTCGTTGGCGAACCACTCGAAACCCAGGGTGTCGGCTTCGGTCTGGTCCTTGAAGGTCGGAACCTCCCAGACGCCGTTCACATGGAGCACCGACTTGCCGCCGGAAAACAGGGCTACGGAAGCTTCGTACGACGCCTGCTCGGGGATCAGTCCTGCTGCGCGCCAGTCTGCCATGATCCTGATGGCGTTCACCGCCTTGTCCATGTTGTCGCCGGCAAGCACTTCTCCGTCGGTGAGCATTTCGCCGCCCTGTTGCCGCAGCAGCGTGTAGAACACCCGCCAGGTGCCACCGCCGCCTTCCGACTGGAAGCTGAGTGGGTCGGAGAAACCATTGTCCTTGGCCCAGGTCAGCAGCGCGGTCATGTCCTCGACCGAGTTGAGGTTGGTCAGGTTGCCGTCTGCGTCCAGCCAGTCGGTGCCTTCAAGTGCACTGCGGTTGTAGTAGGCAACGATGGCGTGGATGTCGAACGGCACGGCCATCAGCTGGCCGTCGGGTGTTGACGCGGCCTCGATCGCCGCCGGGAAGAAATCGGATGTCGTCAGCCCGGCCGTTTCCAGATCCGTGGAACTGATGGGCGACAGGACATCTTCCTCAAGCGCCAGCGGCAGGCGGGACAGGTGATAGGTCATGATATCCGGACCCTCACCAACGGCGACCGACGTGCGGACCTTGGTATAGAAGGGCAGACCCCACTCCAGGGTCGTGCCGTTGATCTGGATGTCGGGGTGTTCCTCGTTGAACTGGTTGATCAGGGCTTTCATGCGAACTCCGTCGCCACCGGCAAGGAAATCCCACCATTCGACCTCGACCTGGGCCCATGCCGGACCGGAGAGCATCGTCGTCAATGCCGCTGCTGCGGCCAGTTTTGAGATTATGCTTTTCATTTCAGTTTCCTCCTCGTTTTCACTTGCTTATCGAATGCGGTCGCCTTCAGGTCTGAAGACGAAGATCCGCCCGGTCTCGGGAGCGACGGTCTGCACCGTTCCGTGCATGCCGTGCCGTGCACCTGTCTGTTGGAAGATCACCGCCTCGCCGCCCTCGAGCGTTCCGTGCTGATAGGAGACACCGCCGAGTTCCTCGGCGACGTCGACCGTCACACGCAGGCCGGCCGCCTCGGTCACCATCAGGTGCTCGGGACGTATCCCCAACACGATCCTGCTGCCGGATTCGGGTGGATCGGTGAGGGGAATATCAAAGGCCATGTCACGCTGCCCTTCGAGCCGCGCACTGACATGACCGTCGGAGCGGGATTCCACGATCGCCTTGAGGAAATTCATCGAGGGCGAACCGATGAAGCCGGCGACGAAGCGGTTCGCAGGATCGTCATACAGGTCGAGCGGGGCACCCGATTGCTGCACGTGGCCGCCCTGAAGCACGAAAATCTTGTCGGCAAGCGTCATGGCCTCGACCTGGTCATGGGTGACGTAGATCATCGTTGCCCCCAGTGCCTGGTGAAGCCGTGCCAGTTCCAGGCGCATCTGCACGCGAAGCTCCGCATCGAGGTTCGACAGGGGTTCGTCGAACAGGAAGACCTCCGGTGCGCGCACGATGGCACGGCCGATGGCGACACGCTGGCGCTGTCCGCCGGAAAGCTGGGCAGGCTTCTTGTCCAGATGCCCGGACAGCTGCAGGATTTCGGCGACCTCCTGTACCTTCTTGTCGACCTCTGTCCTTGGACGCTTGGCCAGACGCAGGCTGAACGCCATGTTCTCGAAGACCGACAGGTGCGGATAAAGCGCATAGGACTGGAACACCATGGCAACGCCACGTTTTGCCGGTTCCTCGTGGGTCACGTCGCGGACGCCAATGGAGATTGTGCCGTCGCTGGTATCCTCCAGCCCGGCGATCATGCGCAGCAAAGTGGATTTGCCGCAGCCTGACGGACCAACAAAAACAGCGAACTCGCCCCTGCGGATGTCCATGTCCACGCCACGGATCACATCGATGGCGCCGAAGCTCTTCTTGACCGCTCTCAGATGAACGCCCGTGTCCTCCATGGCGGCTCCTCCCTTTTCAAATCCGTGACAGACGCTCCTGCCTCAATCGACTGACAATCGGATCATGTTGTAGGAAAAGGCGGGCAACACGCCTTTCACGGCTCCATCGACAACCGCGATGCCGGTGCCCTCGCGCGGCCTGATCCGGTCCGGCTGCTCACAGGTGTTGGCAACACGTGCCTCGGTGCTGTCGCCACCCATTGCCTGGTGGTCGATGAGCCGGACATTCTCGAATCCGTGAAGCGCAAGGTCGAACTCGAGGCTTTCGTCCAGTCCCCGGTTGATGGCGAAGACGGTGATGGACCGGCCATCGGGCGCGAGAACGGCCGCTACGTCCAGATAATTGACATCCTGGGCTGCCTCCGCATCGTAGCGCGGACCGTCCACCGCCACGTTCAATGCCGTTCCCCTGCCGTAAAGGCTGGCAAACCTGTAGGGGTGGTAGATCGAGGTGACCCAGGCTTTGCCGTTCCGTTCCGCGCGGATCGGTGCAATCACGTTCACGAGCTGGGCGATGCAGGCGATCTTGACACGGTCGGAACGGCGGATGAACTCGTTCAGCAGCCCGCCGACGAAGATGGCGTCTTCGAGGTTGTAGTCTTCCTCCAGGAGGGCAGGGGCTTCCGGCCAGTCCCACGCGTGCCAGTTTTTGCTGTCCTGTTCCCGATTGTGGTACCAGACGTTCCACTCGTCGAAACAGATGTAGATGTCGTTCCTGGCGCGTTTCTTTGCTTTCACGTAATCGATGACACCGCCGATGGCCTGGATGTAGCGGCCGGTTTCCTCGATCTTGGCGAAGTAGTTCAGGGTGTTGCGGCTGTTGTTGCCGAAATACTTGTGAAGCGAGATGTAGTCGACATTCTCATAGCATTCCTCAAGAACCTGCCTTTCCCATTCGGGATAGGTCGGCATCTGGTCGTTTGAAGAGCCGCAGACAACGGTTTCAATTCCTTTTCCAAAGGCTTTCACGGCTTTCGAGGTCTCGTCGGCGAGGCGGCCGTATTCCTTGGCTTCCATGTGACCGATCTGCCAGGGGCCGTCCATTTCGTTGCCCAGGCACCACATGTTCACGCCATAGGGTTGCTCGACGCCGTGGCCGCGTCGAAGATCGCTCCAGTAGGTTCCCGAGGGGTGATTGCAATATTCCACGAAATTGCGCGCATCCTCGATGCCGCGCGTGCCCAGATTGACGGCCAGCATCATTTCAATGCCGGCATCCTCCGCCCATTGCGCGAATTCGTTGATGCCGACCTGGTTGGTTTCCTTGGACCGCCAGGCCAGGTCCAGCCGCACCGGCCGGTCTTCCCTGGGGCCGATACCGTCTTCCCATTTGTACGCCGACACGAAGTTTCCACCCGGATAACGGATCGCAGGGATGTTCAATGCGCGCACCAGCTCCAGTACATCCTTGCGGAAGCCCATTTCATTCGCGGTCGGATGCCCGGGTTCGTAGATACCGCTGTAGATTGCCCGCCCCATATGCTCGATGAAGGCCGAGTACAGGCGGTCGTCGATTGTCGCGACGGTAAAATCCCGATGAATTGAAGCGCGGCCTTTCATGTACCCTCCGGATGCGAGCCCTGACATGATGAGCAGGCTAGTCCGGCTGGGTGTTATCAGACAATTTACGTTTCTGGGTATTTCGTTACCAGAATTGGTAACGGGTGAGCCTCAGTCGCCCTGATCCGCGATCAGCCGTGCCTTGACCAGGTCCAGCAATCGCTCCGCGGCCGCCGACATCAGCCGATCACGCGGCCGCAGCACGTGATAGGGTTCAATGTCGATCGGCCGTTCGGTGTTCAGCAACACCAGGTCGGCACTGTAGGGCGGGGACAGCAACAGTTCGGCAACTTCATGGGTCACGACCGCGATCACGTCGGAATCGCGCAGCAGCGCCATGATCGCAACGACCGACGCGGTCTTGATCATGTTGGCCGGCAGTTCCGTTCCCTCCTCGTGAAACGCGATTTCAAGCGCGTGCCGTATCGGGGCCCCGCGTTCCTGCATCGTCCAGAGGTAATCCCGCAGATCTGCCAGCGCGACCGGGCCGGCGTCCGCCAGCGGGTGGCTGCTGCGAACCATGAGCAGGACCGCTTCATCACGTGCCGGGTAGATGTCGAAATCGCGGGAATAGTCCTGTGACCCGACACGGCTGAGCGTGAAATCGTACTCGCCGCGTTCCACACCCCACATGAGGCGCGACGATGACGAGACATCGAGCGAGACATCGACCATTGGCGCGTCTTGCTTCAGTTGAAGGATCGCGGGAATGATGATTGCGAGCGCACCGCCGGTCACGGCTCCGACCCGGACCGATCCGCCCTTGCCGCCGAGATGTGCCGCGAATTCCTCTGCCATCTGGTCGACATCGTGGACGAGCTTGCGCGCATGTTTGGCAAGAACGTCGCCGGCCGGTGTTGGCAACATGCCTTTTGGCGTCCGCTCGAACAGGTCCGATCCGATTTGTGCTTCGATATCTGCAAGCATCCGCGACGCGGCGGGAGCCGTCATGCTGCAGGCATCCGCCGCCAGCCTGAGTTTGCCGTGTCGCGCGATTGCCGCAATCAGGCGCAGCTGGACCGGTCGAAGCGAACGGAGATAGAGATTCACGGCCAAAGCGTCCCAAAAATGCGGCCCATCCAACTTGGCGGGCAAGTGGCAGCAGAGTTACGCTGGGCGGGCAAGTTATCAAGCCCGTATATGACGGCTTACCCGCAGGCTTGAATATGGTGAACGGCACTCACGTCCGCTTGCAGACGGGTACGGTCTTGTTTCGCTGTACCGGCCACATCTCGAAAAGCTCTGGTTGGAAGGTGTGCATTTGGGAGGAGGAAGGTCGTTCAAAGTCGACGATCTGCTCCCCGCAAGGGGAGCAGATCGTGCGATCAGGCCGACGTCAGATTATGAAATCAAAGCCGAAGTCGATCTGACCGAGGGAGGCGGTGTCGAACCCGCCGGGCCCGCCCTGTCCGACATCCGACACCTCCACATTGAGGATGGTGCCGTTTTCGATGCGCTGACTGAACTCTGCCGCATCGGTGCCGTGGAACACGGCCAGGGCCTGCCAGCCATTGGCGGCCGTGTTCGCCACCAGCGCGGTATCGTTGCCGAGATTCCAGGCCCACAGCACGTCGGGAAGATCCACGGAGCCATCGGGCTGGGTCTGGAAGAAACCTTCCCCGAATGCCAGCATGTCCTCGCCGAGGTCGAAGCCGAAGACTTCATCATAGCCCGTGTCACCGGTTTCCCAGAGAAAGGTATCGGCGTCGCCGTTCCCGAGCATGATGTCGTCGCCGGTACCGCCGCGGATCGTATCGTTGCCGTCGCCGCCCATGAGCACGTCGACACCATCACCGCCAAAGATGAAGTCGTCGCCGGCGTCGCCGAACACGTCATCGCTACCGGTGCCGCCGACCACATAGTCATCACCGTCTCCGGCTTCGACATGATCGTCTCCGGCGGCTGAATAGATGGTATCGGATCCGCCACCGGTCTTGATGTGATTGACACCCGAGTTGCCGAACACCGTGTCAACGCCCGATCCCGTCGTGACATTTTCGATACCGGTGAGCCTGTCCGTACCATCGGAACGCCAGGCGGTGCCGAAGATCAGATTGACTTCGGTGGACGCGTTGTCGAACACGACCGTGTCCGAACCGGCGCCACCATCGACAGTGTTGTCGCCAAAGCCGCTGATATGGATTTCGTCCTTTCCGAAACCACCGGTTACCGTATCGTTGCCACCGCCGACATGGATTATGTCATCGCCGCCACCGCCGTCGATGGTGTCGTTTCCATCTCCGCCGTAGATCGTATCGATGCCGTTGCCGATGCCGCCGTCGATCGTGTCGTTGCCGGTACCGCCTTCGATCGTGTCGTTGCCCATGCCGCCGTCGATCGTGTCGCTGCCGGACCCGCCATCGATTTGGTCATGGCCGGTACCGCCGTTGATCGTGTCGTCCTGGTCGCCGCCGAACAGCTTGTCCGAGCCGCTGCCACCATCGAGGAAGTCGTTCCCGTTACCGCCATGGAGTTCATCTGAACCGCCAAGTCCGAACAGGTCGTCGTTGCCATTAAGGCCCCAGAACTTGTTGTCGGCACCGTCGCCCTCGACGACGTCGTGGCTCTTGGTCGCGATGATGTTCTCGATGCCGGTTGTACGGTCAAAGGCATAGGGTTGCTGCCAGGGGGCGACTTTCTGCTGGATGCTGCCAAATCCGCCCCATCCGGTCAGGTCCGCTTCGATGCGGCTGGTCAGCATCGAATAGTCGATGGTGTCTTCGCCGCTTCCTCCCCAGATCATGTTGTTGTGAGGAAGGCCGTCATGGTAGCCGTAGTTGCCAGTCCGGTCCCGGATCAACAGGTCGTCACCGCCTTTGAGGTAGACGTCGGTACCGTTTGTGTGAGGGCCTAGATCACCGTGGTTGGCGTCGAAGAGGATGACATCGTCGTCTTCTGTGCCGTTAATAATGGAAATTTCGGGCTGCTCGGGTTCCCAAATCCCACCAACCGGATCGGGGTTGGACGTCAGGCCGGCCGTATTCGACGTGGCTGGCTCGGATTCGATGCCGCCGACGGTCCAGCCGAGAGGGACAGCGCCCGCGGTGCCGGTTGCTCCCGGCTTTTGCGGTTCGAAATTCACGTCATCCTTGGCCGTGTAGAGTGGCACGCCATCCGAGGAACCGGTAGCATCGGTTGCCCGGAAATCGTCGGGTTCATCAGAGTCGTCGAGCACGATCTGGATACTGGGGCTCCAACCTGTCGGCATGGGGCGCGCAGCTTCGACGGGTTCGAAGTCGAGGTGAGACAGCGTTGGAAAACCGTCGGGTTCCGACGTATCTGCAACGGACGTCGCAACGGTCGCCCCGGTGTTGTCTCCCTCGAAATTCAGCGTTTCAAGGCTTGTCTTGTTGAGTGGTGCTCTCGGAGCCTCGGTGTCGTCATCGGTTCTGAGGACGATCAGATCCGCGATAGGATCATTGCTCATTTTTCTCTCCTTCACTTGATCACGGCGTCATTGCCGCCAGCTGAAACTGGGGTTGCCTGGTATCCGAGCCGTGTGAAGGACGTTGTTGTTGTGTATCTGTCAGGGTGGGAAATGTATCTGTTTCGTGTCGCCGCCGATTTCGACTGGGGAGATTGAAGACGTTGAACCCCGTTTTTTCAACAAGGACTCTGCGCTTTCACAAAGGTACGAGTTGCGAAACGTCGAGACGGGAAGTCCGCTGCAATTGCTTGCCGAGGTAAGGCAAGGCGTGGCGGCGGGACCGATAGAAGGGGTTATCCGTCAGCGCCGGTCGTCGAGAAAATGTAGCCGATTCCCCGTACAGTCCGGATGAACCGCGGCTGATCCGGGTCCGGTTCGATTTTTCGGCGCAGGCGCGAGATGCGCAGGTCTATGGACCGGTCAAACGGCTCCCAGCCCCGGTGATGGGCAAGGTCGAGCAACTGATCGCGGGAAAGCACCCGGTTCGGGTGCATCACGAACACTTTCAGCAGTGCAAATTCCATCGCGGTGATCGGAACGTCGCTTCCGTCGGCATGCGTCAGGGCTGCGGCGGCGACATCAAGAGTAAAGTCGCCGAAATGCGCGGTCTCCGGCTCTTGGGGGGCGGCACCTGATGGCGATCGTTCACTGCGCCGGAGCACCGCCTTTATCCGTGCGTCGAGTTCACGAAGATCGACCGGCTTGCCGACATAGTCATCGGCGCCGAGTTCCAGTCCGACCACCCTGTCTATCGTGTCTGCTGCCGCCGTCAGCATGATGACCGGCGCCGAGTCCGGATCGGCACGCAATGAGCGAAGCACGCTCAGTCCGTCTTCACCGGGCATCCGGACATCGAGAACGATCAGGTCCGGCCGGCGCCGCGCGATCCGCTCCCGCAAGGACTGGGCATCCATGGCTTCCGTGCAATCGTAGCCGCGTTCACTCAGGTATTCCGAAACCATGCGGCGCAAGGACGCCTCGTCGTCACAAACAACGATATGCGGTCGGGGGGCGTTCATCGCCGGTCCTCCGTCAGTTGCGCCACCAATGCGAGCAGGTCGGCGGGTGTCGCCGGCTTGTCGAGGCAAGGCCGGTTTGCGTGTTTGAGTGCTTCCGCCACACTGCCTGAAAGGGTGTCGCCGGAAAGAAAGGCCAGCCGCCGGGCCTGATCCGGTGCCCGTTCGGCGAGTGCCTGGTGAAAGGCTAGGCCATCCATTTCGGGCATCCGGATGTCGGACAGTATTGCGTCGAAGGCGCGTTTTTCACAAAGAGCGAGCGCCTGGGCGCCCTGCGACGCCATAGTCACGACGTAACCGGCGTCGCGCAGCATGGCACTGATCATTGCCAGAACGCCGGGGTCGTCATCGACGACGAGAACCGATCCCGCCCCTTCGCGGGGAATGTCTTTTTCCTCCCTTGCGCCGGCGTCCATGCCGCCAACTGCAGGCAGCGAGATCATGAATGTCGCGCCCGAACCGGGCTGCGACCGCACGCCGATACGGCCGCCATGCGCAGTGATTGTCCTGTGACAGAAGGCAAGTCCGACACCTGTTCCTGCACCGACATCCTTTGTCGTGAAGAAGGGTTCGAAAATCCGGGTTTGCAGATTGCGGGCAATGCCTTCGCCGTTGTCGGAAAAAGCGACGGTCACCGCGTTGAAGGCCGGGCGATAACGGCTGCGGACGAGCAATCGGCCTTCGGGGCCGCGTTTCTGGAGTGCGTGTTCGGCATTGACAATGAGATTGGTGAAGACCTGAACGAGTTGATCGGCATCGGCGGGGATCGGAGGAAGGTCGGACGCGAGGTCCAGCTTGATCTCGGCGCCGTTTGCACGCAGTCCGTGACCGGCAACCTCCACGGCGACCTTGACGATTTCGTTGACATCTACGGGCGCGATTTCGGTTGGGCGTTGGCGGGCCATTGCCAGGAAGGTCTTGACGATCCGCGAGCATCGTTCCGCTGCGACGGAGACTTCGTGGATCTGGCGCGAATGAACGGGATCCTCGATTTTTTCCTCCAGCATCATCGAATAGCCGACGACGACGGAGAGGGGATTGTTCAATTCATGTGCGACGCCGGCAAGCAGGGCGCCAAGAGCGGACAGCTTTTCATTCTGGTGCGCGGCTTCCTTCTGCCTTTCCAGTTCGGCCTGCATGGCAAGTTGCTCGGTGATATCGCGCGTGGAGGAGACGATCACCTGCTCCCCCTTGTAGTTCACCACGCGCGCCGAGGTCAGACCATGCATGATGCTGCCGTCGCGGCGGCGAAAACGAACCGGATAATCCTGAACATGGCCTGTCGGCAGCAAAGCCGACAGGTAATCCTCGCGATCGGCAGGGTTGAGAAAGAAATCCATGGTCGTTTCGATGTGGCCGAACCGGTCCCGGGACGCGGGTGGAATGTAGATGACCTTTCCGTCCTTGACCCGGCTGACAAGAAAGGTCGTCGGGCTTGCTTCCACGATCGTGCGTACCAGATCGTCGGCCTCGCGGGTTGCCCGTTCGGCTTCCTTGCGCGCAGTGATATCGCGCATGGATATGAGATAGCTCCCCAGCGGTGTTTCGAAGTTTGAGGCCTCGACGACACTACCGTCTGCCAACGGCATTTCGACATTCCTGGCGCTTGACCTGACGGACTCGTGGATCCAGTTCCGCACGGATTCGACCGTCTGGTCTTCGGGCACCAGGATCCGACCGGCCTTGAGAACATTGTCCACTTCGTCCTCGAGCGTCATTCCCGGGGTGCTGAGAGGCAGGTTGCCGAAGACGATTTCACGAAAGGCCCCGTTGTTCATCACCAACCGAAGATCCCTGTCATAGAGCGCCACGCCCTCGCCAAGTCCCTCTATGGCATCTTCAAGTATTTCGCGTGCGCGCGATTCCGCCGAATGCCGCTCAGTCACGTCAATTGCGGTCGCAAGCACGCCGCGGGACTGGGTCGGAAAGGTCGCCACATGCAATCGGCGTCCTTCCTGTGTGACCAGTACGGACTGGGTGGGCCGTCGATGCAGCTGTGCAATGAACCGTTCGATTGTCCCCATTGAGTCCGATGCGTCCTGATCTGCATCGTTCTGGCGGGCCACGACGGCAATTCCCCGCTCAAGGATGGAATCGCCGTCCTTGACGGTTTCAATCATCCGGCTCCATGCGTTATTGACCCGTTGTACAACGAGGGAGGCATCCCAGAGGATGACGCCCATTTCCGCACCATCGAACGCGTCGCTCAACATTTGCAGGGCGTGGTTTTCACCAAGCCGGTCGCGGCCGGTGTCGCGAAACGTCACCAGATATCCGCCGGACCTTGTCGGATTCGACGAAGCGGCCAGGATCCCGCCATCGCTCAACGTCACTTCCTGGTCTCGCGCAAATCCGCGAATTGCGGTCACTATGCTGGTCGCAATGCTTTCCGCCGTGGTGCCGGCCGTTCTAGCTAACCGCCCACACGTCACCAGCCGCGTGAACAAGGCATCCATGCTTTCGCCGGGGTGCGGTGGCGGGTCCCCGAACAGGAAGATGTTTTCGAAACGGGAATTTGAGACAACGCAGCATCCGTCGCCGTCGAAAAGGACGGCGGCCAAATCGAGCGCACCAAGAATTTCCTCGTAAGCGTCGGTCTCTTCGCCCATGCCTGCCGGTACTTTCTTCCTGCAAGTTGCAGCCACCTGTTACAATCTTGCATGTTTCAGGCACTGGTGTGCATCAGTGCGGTAGCCGAAATGTATCAGAACGGTATCAGTGCACCACGTCAGCCCTAAATCGTGACCTGCATCACGTCATTTGGTGACGAGCTCATGTGAAACCCGTGGTCCGCATCGCTTTTGACAAGGGTGCGAAGTATGTGTTTTGCGCCCGGAGCGATCACGTCGGTGCGTATACTCTTGCCTTTGGATCACACTTTCACAGACGGTGGATCCGGTGTTTATTGAAAGAGGTCAGACATGATTTTTGCGGAAGCCGATATCGAGCAGGTCCGCGCGACCCGTCAGGTCCTGATCAGGGACGCACAGCAAACCGGTGCCCTTTTTTATGAAACACTGTTTGCTCTCAGGCCCGAGCTTCGGGCGTTGTTTCCGGACGATCTCTCCGATCAGAACCGGAAATTCGCGACGACACTTGCGGTCATCAGCGACAGCGCGCGCGACATGGACAGTCTCAAGCCGGTCCTTGAAAGCCTTGCGCGGCGACATTTGGCGTATTCGGTCAAACCACAGGACTATGAGTTGGTTGGCACCGCGCTCCAGCAAGCATTTGTCCGAATGGGGCTAACCGACGAACAGGTTGCGAGCTGGACATCGATCTACAAGGTCGTCAGCGAGTACATGATCGCGACCGCCTATCGCGGTCATTGACGGAAAGGACACAGCACCGGGGGCTATTCAGGGAAACTTGTGACTTAACAACGTGGGTTTGACCTTGGTATATGCGTGCCGGCGCAACCGAAGACAAAGCCGGTAAACGCCATTTCTGGTACACTTTTGACGTACCGAAATGCCTGATGTCCCTTATGCACGGCAAACTCATGAACTTCGCACTTTACAAGCTTCCGGACACCAACGCGCAGGCAGATCCCGCACAATGTCCCGGTGCGCGCTTTTCCGTGGCGCCCATGATGGAGTGGACGGATCGTCATTGCAGGGCGTTTCACCGGCAGCTGTCGAAGAACGCGCTGCTCTATACAGAGATGGTGACGACCGGGGCGGTGATCCATGGCGACCGGGACCACCTGATCGGCTTTTCCGATTGCGAGCATCCGATTGCCTGTCAGCTCGGCGGTTCGGACCCGGGAGACATGGCGGAAGCCGCGAGGATCGTCGAGGGCTTCGGCTACGACGAGGTCAACATCAATGTCGGCTGTCCGTCCGACCGGGTCCAGTCCGGCCGGTTCGGGGCCTGCCTGATGCAGGAGCCGGAACTGGTTGCGGCCTGTGTCGAGGCCATGAAGGCAGCCGTCGATATTCCGGTCACCGTCAAGTGCCGGATCGGTGTCGACGAGCAGGACACGGAAGAGGCGCTGGACCGCATGGCGGACGCGGTGTTCGCCGCCGGTAGCGATGCGCTGTGGGTTCATGCCCGCAAGGCCTGGCTCAAGGGCCTGAGCCCCAAGGAAAACCGGGACATCCCGCCGCTCGACTACGACCGCGTGCTGCGCTTGAAACAGCGACTGCCGGACCGCTTCATCGGACTGAATGGCGGCCTGCAGAGCCTTGACCAGGGCGCGCCCTACCTGGCAACGCTCGACGGGCTGATGTTCGGCCGGGCGGCCTATCACACGCCGGAACTTCTGGGGCAGGTCGACCGCAGGGTTTATGGTGAGGACGGCCCGGACGTGTCACCCTGGGACGCGGTCAGGGCGCACATGCCCTATCTCGACGAACAACTCGGGAAAGGGGTCAAGCTGGCGCATATGACCCGGCACATGCTTGGCCTGTTTCATGGCCGCCCGGGGGCCCGGTCGTGGCGGCGCATCCTGACCGTCGAGGCGATCAAGCCCGGTGCGGGCCTTCAGGTGGTCGAACAGGCCCTGGCCGCCGTCAGTCCGGCGGGGGCGGACCTGGCTGCCGCGGAATAGGTTCCGGGCCGGTGGCCGACTGCTGTCAGGGGGTCATGATCAGCTTGTCGCCCTCGATCCGCCAACTCCTGAGCTGGTCGAGAGCACTCATGCCGAACAGGCTGGCTTCCAGGGATCCCTCGCGGGCGACAAAGCCCCGGACGTTGTGCAGGGTATGGTCGCCCATGGTGATCGTCTCGATCCGCACTGGCGCCACGAGCGTGCGGCCGTTGGCGGTCGACACCGGAACGGTGAAGGAGAGGTCCCGGGGCCGGTAACCGGCCTTGAGGGCATCCTCGTAGGTCAGGACAACCGCGCTGGCGCCGGTGTCGAGCAGGAAATGCGTCCTGGCTCCGTTGGTCCGGCCGTCGAGCACGAAGTGCCCGCCTGCATCGCGCACGATCAGGATCGTGCCATCCGGCTGGGTCACCGCAAGACCCGGCGCGATCGCGCCGAGCACCCGGTAGCCGGCCTGCACCAGATCGGTCCGATAGGTGTAGCCGACGATCAGGAGCGCACACAGGCCACCCCAGAAGAATGTCCCCTGCACGATCTCCCGTACCTTGGGCTGGCCGAAGATGAAACTGGCCAGAAACACGAAGGCGAGGGCGGACAGCGCGACGATCCGGGGACCGGTGTCGTCGAAATTGGCATTGGCCGGATCGGTCGGGTCTCCGAAAAAGGCATAGAAGGCCGCAGCCGCCATCACGATCACCAGGATCGCAAGCATCAGGCCGCGCATCTGCCTTGGGCCGTTCATCCACGGCCTCCCGCATTTCCGTCCGGCAACCTGCGGTCGGGGAGAGCGGCGAGGATATCCGCGCGCTGGCCGTCGCTGTAGCTGGCCCAGGACGCGATTTCATCCAGTGTGCGGCGGCAGCCGAGGCAAAGGCCGCTCCGCCGGTCGATCTGGCAGGTCTTGATACAGGGTGACTTCATGAAACGGATATGGCGGCGGATTGTGGTTTTGCCAAGACAAAAACGCGCGAGAGGACGGAGGTCACGGACCTCCGGCATAGGAGAAGGGGGCAGTGATGATCCTGATCGGCAGGGTGACGGCAGCCTGGGTGGCGCTGCCCACGAAACTGCCGAGGTCCTCGCCGAGATTGGCCCCGCGGTACTGGTCCGACGTGGAAGCGGCAACCGAGCGGCCGAAGGTTTCCCGGAATTCCGGTCGGAGCTGTGCGAGCTGCGCGAACTTTGAATGGTTGGTACTGTCGAGAGAATCAAGATCCGTCACATCGATCACGACGGCGCCGAGTTCGGCCAGTTCCTGGTCGTCGGAATAAGCGCCGACCCGTTCCTTGCCACCGGCAATCGTTCGGGAAATGCGCAGCGCCTTGTCGTCCCTGGAGACGATCACCGTGAAGGGGCGTGGCGGCTTGCCGAGTTTCTTCAACTGTGCCTTGAAAAGGTCGATATCGATATCGGGGGCGGCCAGCACGATGTCGTCGATACGGGTGCTCAGCAGGCGCCGATTTTCCGGACGGGCCTGGACGGCGGTCTCCATCAGCAGCCAGTTGCCCATGGAATGGGCCAGAACCGTGATGTGTTCCGCGCGAGATCCCGACAGTTCGACGAGTGTTTCCTCCAAAGCGCTGCGGGCGACCGCCGCGCTGTTGAGGTCATAGACATAGTCCTTGAGCTTGCCGCGCGAGGCCCAGGTGAACATCACCGGTACACCTTTGAACCGGCTGTCGTGGACGATCTGGGTGAAACGGTAAAGGGCCTCGGGAAAGCGTGTGTTGTACCCGTGAATGAACACCAGGACATTTCGCTCTCCGCGTGGCAACGCCGCAAGGCGGGCATTCACCTTTGCCTTGAAGGCCGCCTTGTCGGCAAGATAGCCGGCGCTGCGGGCGACAAATGCCTTCTCCGGGTCTCCCGGCAGGCTGTCGGGCCATTCGATCGCACCGGCTTCATGCGTCGGCGGCACGGAGATCGACGCCTGCGCATAGCTGATGGCGGTGGAGCGTTCACCGTTGAAATAGGTGTCGGGACGGCTGTCGCGTTTGCGGGTCGTTGCGATCAGGATGTCGCTCACCCGTGCATCCGCGGCCGGGGCGGTGTTCAGCGCCAGTGCGCCGGCATCCGGGCGACCGCCGCAGGCCGTGAGCAGGGCGAACGACGCCAACACGATAGCGCTCAACAGACTGCGCGGTGCAAATGTGCGCAAAGGCCCATGTCCTGAAAAAGTGATCATTTACGCGATCTGTCCCATACACCGTTCCTCAGGGCACCATAAGCATCCCGGCCAGAAAACCAAGCCCGCTCAGTTGCTGAATTGCGCCCAAAACATCGCCGGTAACACCGCCGATTTTCAAATGCGACAGGCGACCGGTCAGATAGGCCGCCGCAGAACCTGCCAGCAGTGCCAGCGCCAGCGCGGGCAGAGACAGCAGCAGCAGAGCCGGAAGCAACAAAGGCAGGGTGGCAATCAGGGCCTGCTGTTGCGTTTCCCGCGAGGGTTTGCCGAACCTGGCGGCGAGGCCGTCCGGTCGGGCCAGGGGCCGGGCCTGCCATTGCCAGACAAGCAGGGCCCGTGAGAAGGCTTCGCTGGCAAGAAACAGGAGCGCGGCATCGGCTGGCGAGAACCGTTGCCAGAGCGCGGCCAGGAGCGCGATCCGCAGGAAAACCGTAACGATCAGGGCGAGGGCACCAAACGCGCCGATGCGGCTGTCCTTCATGATGTCCAGGCGCCTGGCACGGGTGGCCCCGCCGAAAAAGCCGTCCGCGACGTCACTGAGGCCGTCCTCGTGTAGTGCGCCAGTCGTTGCCGCAAGCAGGCCGACAACGAGGATTGCCGACGCCAATGCGGGCAACATCGTGTAACCGAGCAGCATGCCAAGCGCGGCCGCCGGCAGCGCGATCACGGCACCGGCGAGCGGAGCCGCGCGTGCGATGCGTGAAAAGTCCGGCGCGGCGGCCGGATCGTCGCAGGCATTGACCCGCGGCAGCGGCACGCGGGAGAAGAATCGCACGCAAGCCGCGGTGTCGGCGGCCAGAGACACCAGCCCCGATCCACGCCGTACGGATCCTTCCCCGGTTTTGTCGGATCCCAATTCTGCTCCGGAAACAGGAGATTGGTCGGATTCAGAGCTCATCAGGCCGGTCCAGTGCTTGAGTTTTTCAATGGCGGGTTATAGATCAGCCCCTTGGCGAGACCAAGAGCCGGATGTCTCCGGCCGAACAAACCGGAACCTGATGTCAATGTCCCTCTCCGAGACCGCGCTTCCCTTCGACGATATCCGCAATCTGGTGAAGTCCATGCCCGGGCCGGACGAGGAAGCGCTTGGCAAGGTCAAGGCGCGCGATGCCGAACTGACCAAACCGGCCGGTTCGCTCGGCCGCCTGGAGGAAATCGCCGAGTGGCTGGCCGCCTGGTCCGGCAATGCACCCCCGAAAATCACCCGCCCGCTTGTCGCGATTTTTGCAACCGCTCACGGTGTTGCCGATGAGGGCGTGTCCGCGTTTCCAAGCTCGGTCAACCGGCAGATGGTGGAGAATTTTGCCGCTGGCGGCGCAGCCATCAACCAGCTTTGCAAGGTCAATGACATCGGCCTGAAGGTATTCGACCTTGCCGTCGACATGCCGACCCCCAGCATCACGCGTGAAGACGCCATGGACGAAGCCAATTGCGCGGCCACCATGGCCTATGGCATGGAGGCACTGGCCGGCGGCATCGACCTGATCTGCCTCGGTGAGATGGGCATCGGCAACACGACGGTTGCTGCCGCCGTCATCAACGGTCTCTTCGGCGGCAAGGCGGAGGACTGGATCGGTCGTGGCACCGGTGTCGACGACGAAGGTCTGGCCCGAAAGCGTGCGGCGGTCGAGGCCGCCGTCTCTCGCCTTGGGGGAGAAAAGGACCCGCTGGAGATCCTGCGCAAGATTGGTGGGCGTGAAATCGCCGCCATGGCCGGGCTCATCATTGCCGCGCGCCTGCAGCGCGTTCCGGTCATCGTTGACGGCTTCGTGACCACCGCCGCTGCCGCCGTGGTCTATGCCATGGACCCCGCCGGTCTCGATCACTGCCTGTTTGCCCACGTGTCCGCCGAACAGGCCCATGCCAAGGTGCTGGACCATATGGGCAAGGACGCCCTGTTTGATTTCGGCATGCGTTTGGGCGAAGGCTCCGGTGCGGCGCTCGCGGCGGGCGTGGCCAAGGCGGCAGCCGGGATGCATTCCGGCATGGCGACTTTCGCGGATGCGGGTGTTGCGGGAAAAACCGAATAGTCCCGCACGCTGAGAGGCGCAGCCGCCTCTCAGATGGATCCTGCCTTGCCGGCGCTGAAGCTTGCGTCCGTATCTTCCGGGTCCACCCAGACGACGTCCGGAGAGAAATTCATGATCCGGGCGCGCGGCAGGGTCACCGTGACTTCCGTGCCTTCTCCCAGTTTTGATTTCAGGGCGAATTTGCCGTCGTGCATGTTCACGAGGGCCTGCACGATCGAAAGGCCGAGCCCGGTGCCGGGTTCCGCGGTCTTGATCGCGTGAGACCCCTGGCCGAATGCTTCGAGCACCGTCGAGATTTCCTCCTCCGGAATGCCCGGACCGCTGTCCTTGATCGAGACATACTGGCCACCGTCGGAGGTCGGGCCGACGATGATCCGCACCTCACCGCCGATAGGCGTGAACTTGACGGCATTGGACAGGAGGTTCAGCACGACCTGCCGAAGCGCGCGTTCGTCCGCCCAGACCCGGGGCAGGTCCGGCTCGTGGGTGTGATGCAGCGAGATCGACTTTGCCTTGGCGCGTACCTTCATCATGGTGCCGCATTCCTCGACGACATCGTCCAGGAACAGGGGTTCCTCGTGCAGTTCGTGCCGTCCGGCCTCGATCCGCGACAGATCCAGGATTTCGTTGATCAGGTTCAGAAGGTGCTGGCCGGACCCGTGGATGTCTTCCGCGTAGGCGCGGTAGTTCTCGTTGCCCATCGCTCCGAGCACTTCATCCTTCATGATCTCCGAAAAACCCAGGATGGCGTTGAGCGGCGTACGCAGCTCGTGGCTCATGGTCGCCAGGAAACGGGACTTGGCAAGATTGGCTGCTTCCGCACGGCGGCGGGCTTCGTCCGACATCGCATTTGCCGTTTCGAGTTCCGCGATCAGGTGGTCCTTGTCGGCGCGGTACTCCAGCATGGTGTTTGCGTTCTTGAGCAGTTGGTTGCCCAGGATGAAGAAGAAACCCTGTGCGCCGATGGCCATGGCGGCGAGCGTGTAGTGGATCGGGTCGACTTCCCTCAGGAAACTGAAGGTGACGACCACGGTCATCGGCAGAGTGCTTGCAAGCAGGCATTTCGGCAAGGTGGCCGACTGCATCGTGTTCATCGCCACGACGATCAGCAGGGTCGCGAAATGGAAGATCACGAAGCCTTCGCCGGCATCGCTCGTCATGGGCATAAGGAAAAACAGTGCCCAGCTGCATCCGTAAATGAAGTCGCCGAGCGTGAACCGCCGGCGCCAGTAGATCCGTGCCTTCTGGTCTGACGGTGCTTTCTCGTAGGAATGGCTGGTCACGACCATCAGGAAATGCATGCACAAGGTCACCGTGAACCAGGCACCGATGAACAGCGGATCGATCCACAGTACCGAGATTGCGGCGACGATCAGGGCAAGCAACGGAACGGCATAGGCTGCATTGATGCGCGTGTCCGCAAACAGGTGCTGGCGTTCCAGATCGAAGGTGGTGTGGTGGTTTTCCGGCGTGCCGAGGCGGCTGCGGACGTCCTGCGCCGAACGCGCCATTTCGCGCCGGCGGATGGCCCGCTCTTCATTGATGGCGTCTTTGTCGGCGCCCGTTTCTGACGCGAGGGTTACCATGTGCCGCCCAGGAGTTTTGATTTTGTTTTTGTGACTATGCTTGTTTATGCAATCTGACTCACCATTCCTTAAGATCGTCCTCAGGATCGTGGTTAGGAAAGCGTTAAGGAGCTGTACCAAAGTGCAGTGTTTTGTCTGACATGACGAACTCCCGGGAACTCGACAGGCTTGTCGCGGAGGTTCGCGCTTGCCGGATCTGTGCCGACACGCCGGAGAAAGCTCCGTTGCCGCACAGGCCGCGTCCGGTGCTGCAGGTGTCGTCCGAGGCAAGGCTTTGCATTTGCGGCCAGGCACCCGGCACCCGTGTGCACCAGAGCGGCCGGCCGTTCACCGACCCGAGCGGCGACCGGCTGAGGGCCTGGATGGGGATCGGCGAGGATGTGTTCTACGACCCAGGAAAGCTGGCAATCGTTCCCATGGGGTTCTGTTTTCCGGGCCTGGACGCCAAGGGCGGTGACCTGCCGCCGAGGACCGAGTGCCGGAAGACCTGGCACGACAGGGTGTTTGCGGCCATGCCGCAGGTCGAATTGATCCTGGTGATCGGCCAGTATGCCCAAGCGTATCACCTGGGCAAGGAACGCCAGAAATCGCTGACCGAAACCGTTGCGAACTGGAAACGGCATTTCGAAGGCGGCGCGGAGGGCAGGCCCATGGTTCTGCCATTGCCCCATCCGTCCTGGCGCAACAATGCCTGGCTGAAAAGGAACCCGTGGTTCGAGATCGATCTCTTGCCTGTGCTCCGCCGGGAAGTCGCCCGGTTGACCTGATGTTGGCAAGGGAGGGGTATTCGAAACTTTTTTCTCAATTTCATTGGAATTGACAGGTGCATTGAAATTCAGTTACGGGTTTTCAGCCTCAGATAAAATGATTTCCCAATGCGGTGGTTTGCATCGGCGGCGGGAAAACAGCCGACCAAACCGGATTTCAAGCCCATGATTGACCGCATCGACCGCCGAATTCTGTCCATCCTTCAGGAAGACTGTACCGTTCCGGTCGCCGAAATCGGCCGCCGTGTCGGTCTGTCGACCACGCCGTGCTGGCGCCGTATCCAGAAAATGGAAGAAGACGGGGTGATCACGGGGCGGGTTGCGCTGCTGGATCCGGCCAAGGTCAATGCGAAGGTCACGGCATTTGTCGCGATCACGACCAGTCAGCATTCCGAGGACTGGCTGAAGAAATTTGCCGACGTGATCCAGGAGTTTCCGGAGGTGGTCGAATTCTACCGAATGGCGGGCCAGGTCGACTATCTCTTGCGGGTCGCGGTCCCGGATATCGAAGCCTACGACGCGTTCTACAAGAAACTGATCGCCAAGATCGACATCTCCGACGTTTCGACCACCTTTGCCATGGAGCAGATCAAGAGCACCACGGCGCTGCCGCTCAGCTATGTGGCTCCGGAAAAGCCGAAGCCCGAAAAAGTCTGAAGGCGGCCCGCCGCCCGGTCAGGACGCGACGGGATGGCGTGCTCGGAAACGGGCCCATTCGGCGTCGGAAACCGGCCGGCCTGAAAAGACCTCGACGTAGAACGGCATGCGCTGAAGACGCGGTCCCGGTGGTTCGCTGGGCCGGTCCTTGATCATCGAGATGTAACCGATCTGGGTCAGGTAGACCGTGTCCGCGCGCACGCGGGCATAGTCCGGGTCATAGCCGAACCGAAAGAACATGGCCTGCAATGCCTCGACCCGGACCTGGTCGGCATCCTCCAGCATCCGTGCGAGATCCTGATCGGTGTGCGCCCAGTTGCGAACGGCGAACTCCAGCCGTGAATCGAACAGGTCCGGCAACAGCCACAGGTCGAAGACGTTGAGGAGCGCCTCGGTGATCGTCTCCGCATAGGCCTCGGTCTGCCTGATCAGGTTTCCGGTGTTCTTCGACTGCCACAGGGTCACCAAAGCCTTCAGAAGGTCGTCCCGGTCTGAAAAATGTCCGTAGAAACTGGTCCGCGACAGGCCGAGACGCTCGGCCAGCGGCATCACCTTGACGGCATCTATGCCGCTTTCGATCAACGCCTGGTAGGCCGCCTCGATCCAGATCTCACGGGTGCCGCGCCAGCCGGATGTTTTTTCGATCAATGGCTCGTTCATGACACCTCGTTAGCAAGGCAATCCGGGGTTCGCAAACAAAATTGACACCTATGTCAGCAAAAGCGACATGAATGTCGCTTTTGTGGCTTTTCAACCTCGTTACCGGGCAACTAGTGTCATCCGGTCGAGGAGTTCCGCGACGCGGGAACGGATTGAAGAGGGAAGCGCATGTCGAAGGATCCGCTGCTGCAGCCGTATCAGCTCAAGCATCTGACGCTGAAGAACAGGATCATGATCACGTCCCATGAACCGGCCTATCCGGAAGACGGCATGCCCAAGAACCGCTACCGGGCCTATCACGAGGTGCGGGCGAAGGCTGGTGTCGCGCTGACGATGACTGCGGGGTCCGCGGCCGTTTCCCGCAATTCTCCGCCGGTTTTCAACAATATCCTCGCCTACAAGGACGAGGTCGTGCCGTGGATCAAGCGTCTGACCGATGCCTGCCATGACCATGGCTGCGCGGTGATGATCCAGCTCACCCATCTCGGCCGGCGGACCCACTGGAACAAGGGGGACTGGCTTCCGGCGGTGTCGTCCAGCCATGAGCGCGAGGCAGCGCACAGGGCTTTTCCCAAGCAGGTGGAAGACTGGGACATAGCCCGGATCATCGAGGATTATGCCGATGCCGCCGAACGGATGAAGGCCGGGGGCATGGACGGCATCGAATTGCAGGCCTATGGCCACCTGATGGATCAGTTCTGGTCACCGGTGACCAACACGCTGGACGGTCCTTATGGCGGCTCCCTGGAGAACCGCATGCGGTTCTCGCTGGAAGTCATCGAGGCGGTGCGCAAACGGGTCGGCGACGATTTCATTCTCGGTATCCGTTTTACAGCCGACGAGGATCTGGAAGGTGGGATCACGCCGCAGGAGGGGCTCCAGATCGCGCAGCGGCTGAAAGACACCGGGCAGATCGACTTCCTGAATGTCATTCGTGGCCATATCGACACGGACCCGGGGCTGACCGACGTCATTCCGGTCCAGGGCATGCGCAACGCACCGCATCTCGATTTTGCCGGACGCATCAGGAAGGAAATCGGTCTGCCGACCTTTCATGCCGCCAAGATCCCGGACGTGGCCACCGCCCGACACGCGATCGCCGAAGGTCTGCTCGACATGGTCGGCATGACCCGCGCCCACATGGCCGATCCGCTGCTGGTCAAGAAGATTGCCGAGAAGCGGGAGGAGGACATCCGGCCTTGCGTCGGCGCCACCTATTGTCTTGACCGCATCTACCAGGCGGGAGACGCGCTGTGCATTCACAATGCGGCGACCGGCCGGGAGCTGACCATGCCGCACGAGATCCCGCGGGCCGACACGAAGAAGAAGGTCGTGGTCGTCGGTGCGGGCCCGGCCGGCATGGAGGCGGCGCGCGTTGCCGCGGAGCGCGGCCATGACGTGACCGTGTTCGAGGCGGCGCCAGACGCGGGCGGGCAGGTGCGCCTGACGGCCCAGTCGGAACGCCGCCGCGAAATGATCTCGATCATTGAATGGCGCATGGACCAGTGTGTCGCGAAGGATGTGAAGTTCCGCTTTAATATCTTTGCAGAAGCAAATGATATTGTTTCTGAAAAGCCGGATACAGTTATCATTGCAACGGGCGGTCTTCCGCACACCGACGTGCTCGGTGAAGGCAACGATCTCGTGGTGTCTTCCTGGGACATCATCGCTGGAGACATCAAGCCGGGGAGACGGGTGCTGGTCTATGACGATGCCGGCGACCACGCCGCCCTGCAGGCAGCCGAGATCATCGCGAAGTCAGGAGCCCATGTGGAGATCATGACGCCGGACCGGTCCTTCGCGCCCGATGTCATGGCCATGAACCTGGTGCCCTACATGCGCTCCCTGCAAGACAAGGATGTCCGGTTCACCGTGACCTACCGGCTCAAGGCGGCAAGGCGTTCCGGCAACATGATCACAGCGGTCATCGGCACCGACTATTCCGCCCACAAGGAAGAGCGCGACTTCGATCAGATCGTTGTCAATCACGGCACGATCCCCATGGACGAACTCTATTTCGAGCTGAAGCCGGGGTCGAGGAACCTGGGGGCGGTCAGTCAGGAAGCCCTGATTTTCGGCCGGCCGCAGCCACTCGATGCCAATCCGGACGGCGCCTACGCGCTCTACCGGATCGGCGATGCGGTGTCCGCCCGCAACACCCATGCCGCGATCTATGACGCCCTGCGTCTGGTCAAGGACATCTGACTGATTTTTCACCATCGCTGCGGAATTTTCCGGCGCGTCTTACATGGATAACCGGATGCCGTTTTTGGGCTATGATACCGTGTTCGGGTGAGCCTAATTTCCGTCGCAGGGATCGGCCGCCAGACTCGGCCGGAAAGGACGTGTCATCATGCTCAGCGATGCAGATATTCTCTCACTTTTGATGGGCCGCCGCGAAGGGTATTCGCTGCCGCAGGCTTTCTATACCGACGCGGATGTCTATCAGGCGGACCTGAGAAACATCTGGCAGAAGGAGTGGATCTTCGCCATTCCATCGGCCGAATTGCCGAAGTCCGGCAATTTCGTCACGCTGCAGATCGGCGACTATTCGGTCATCATCGTACGCGGTGCCGATGGCGTTATCCGGGCCTTCCACAATTCCTGCCGTCACCGCGGCAGCCGCATCTGCGCCGCGTCCAAGGGCTCCGCGCCCAAGCTGGTTTGCCCCTACCACCAATGGACCTACGAACTCGACGGCAAGCTGCTGTGGGCACGCGAAATGGGACCGGAGTTCAATCCGGGCGACCATGGGCTGAAGACGGTTCATTGCGTGGACGTCTCGGGCATGGTGTTCATCTGCCTTGCCGCCCAGGCCCCGGATACGACCGATCTCGTCAAGCAGGCTGCGCGCTATCTTGGCCCGCACGACCTGTCGAACCTGAAAGTGGCGCACCAGTCGTCCATCGTGGAACAGGGCAACTGGAAGCTGGTGCTGGAAAACAACCGCGAATGCTATCATTGCTCCGGTTCGCACCCGTCCCTCTGCCGGACCTTCCCGGACGATCCGAACCTGGTGGGCGGTGACGATTCCACCAGTTCCAATGCCGGCAAGGCCCATGTGGAGCGCTGCGAGAATGCCGGTTTTCCGGCGAAGTACCACATTTCACCGAACGAACAGTGGCGGTTTGTGCGCATTCCTTTCCTGGGCGATGCCGTCAGCTATACGATGGATGGCAAGGCGGCCGTATCCAGGCGCATTGGCTCGGTGCCATTCGACAATGCCGGTTCCTGCCTGTTCTTCCATTACCCGAACACCTGGAACCACTTCCTGTCGGATTCGGTTCTGACCTTCCGCGTGCTGCCGATCGGGCCAACGGAAACGGAAGTGACCACCACATGGCTGGTGCACAAGGACGCCAAGGAAGGCGTCGACTACGACCTGAGCAGGCTCACGGAGGTCTGGATCCACACCAACGACGAAGACCGCCAGATCGTCGAGGAAAACCAGATCGGTATCAAGTCTCCGGCCTACGAGCCGGGGCCGTATTCCACGATGCAGGAAAGCGGTGTCATCCAGTTCGTCGACTGGTATGCGCGCACCCTGGAAAACGGCCTCATCGGCCGGTTCAGAGTAGCGGCGGAGTAAGCTCATGATCCCGATGCCTGGCCGCGACACGCCGGTTTGGAACGACAGTGAAGTCCTGGAATGCGTTGCCGTTCTGCCTGAAGCACCGGAGGTGAAGACCTTCACCTTCCGTCCGCCTTCCGGCGCGACCTTCGTCTACCGGGCCGGCCAGTTCATCACCCTGGACCTGCCGGTTCCCGGCGGCAACGTGCAGCGTACCTACACGATCTCGTCGTCGCCCGTGACCAGTGCCTATATCTCGGTCACGGTCAAGGCACACGGGGACAGCATAGGCACCCGCTGGATGCTCGACCACCTGAAGCCGGGCATGCAGATCAAGGCCTATGGTCCGGCCGGTCTGTTCCATCTGCCCCCCAGTCCGGACGGCAAGTACCTGTTCATCTCCGCTGGCTCCGGCGTCACGCCGATGATGTCGATGGCACAGACCCTGTTCGAGCGCGGCGAGGATCCCGACATCTGTTTCATCCAGTGCGCGAACCGGCCGGTTGAGCTGATCTTTCGCCAGAAGCTGGAATACATGGCCAGCCGGGTGACCGGTCTGCAGCTGCATTTTGTCGTGTCGAAGAGCGACCCCTACGAGGTCTGGACCGGCTATCGCGGCCATTTCAACCAGCTCATGCTGGGTCTGATGTGTAACGATTATCTTGAACGGGACGTCTTTTGCTGTGGTCCTGAAGGTTTCATGGAATCGGTGCGCGAGATCCTGAACTCGCTCGGCTACGACATGGACCGCTATTACCAGGAAAGCTTCCAGGCTCCGGCGGAAACCAAGGCGGAACTGACCGAATTCGACGATGTCGTGCCTCAGGATGACGTTCAGGCGCAGATCGTCTTCGCGAATTCGCAGGTCTCGGCCTGGTGCTCGGAAACCGACACGGTTCTGGCTGTCGCCAAGGATGCCGGGCTCAACATCCCGTCCGGCTGCACCTTCGGCGTCTGCGGCACCTGCAAGGTCAAGAAACTCTCCGGCGATGTGCACATGGTCCATTCCGGCGGCATCAGCGAAGAGGATGTCGACGCCGGCTATATCCTGGCCTGCTGCTCCAACCCAATCGGAACCGTGGAAGTCGAGGTCTGAGCCGGGTTTAAACGGAAATATTCAATTTTTGCGATGTATCAATGGCACGCGTCTGTGCAAGGCCTTAGTCTGTGGCGGTCACAGGGAGGACATCGCATGCTGAATTTACCTTGGAGCACCATGTTTGCCGGCGCGGTCTCGACCGCTCTGCTCGTCACGGCCGGCCTGCCGGCCGCCGCACAATCCGTTCCGGAAGGTGTGACGGCCTACCAGGTCGAGGCCAACTTCGAAGACGTGCGCTTCGATCTTGAAAATGCCATCGTCAATCGCGGTCTTGTCATCGACTACGTCTCTCATATCGGCGAGATGCTGAACCGGACGTCTGAAGATGTTGGCGGTGAGAAACAGGTCTATACGCAGGCGCAGTCGATGCTGTTCTGTTCCGCGAACCTGTCACGCAAGGCCATGGAGGCTGATGCAGCCAACATCGCCTATTGCCCGTATGCCGTGTTTGTCTACGAACAGCCTGATGCACCCGGCAAGGTCACCGTCGGATATCGGAAGCTGGGCGAAACCGGTTCGGATGCCTCCAAGACGGCGCTTGCAAACGTCAATGCGCTGCTGGAGGAAATCGCCCGGGAGGCCGCGGGCAAATAGGCAGGGGCGAACACTCAGCCTTCCGGCGGAGGCTTGTGCAGCCGGGCCAGAACTTTCTCGGAGGTGAGTTCCCTGGTGGCTGCACGGCCGACCTTGCGTGCGGTCTTGTCCGGAGACGCACTCAAGTCCTCTGCCAGTTTCAGGGCGGGGCCGTGCAGGTCAATCGAGCGTTTGCCGATCTGCCGCAAGGCCCAGTGAACAGCCTTCCAGACGAAGTTGCGCTCGTCGGTGGCAAAGCGCCTGATAAGGTCAAGATAGCCCAGGAATTCTGAATCCGGCGCTGTCTTGGCATGCACCGCGCGCCAGGCGATCAGGGCGAATGCGGAGCGGCGGACAAACTCTCGTTCGTCCACCGCGAGGACAGGAACCATTTCGTCCGATCCCGCCCGCCTCGCCAGTACGTTGGTCAACTGGTCGCACAGATCCCATGACCGGATGTCCTCCAGCCAGGAGAAGGCAAGGTCCGGCGTGAGCAACCGGGGCGGCGTCAGCAGGATCGCCATCAGGCGCGCCTCGTGACAGCCGCTGTCCCACAAGGGCTGGGCAAGTTCCGGCGAACGGCCGATCCTGCGGGCGAGCGGCCTGAGCACGGACAGGGGGACACCGAACGCTCTCGACGCATCGATGCCGAAGCGCGCCATGCCGGCACGGTTCCTTTCCGAGCCCGCCGCACGCAATGCTTCAAGCACGGTGTCCGCCGTCCAGGCCTGGTCAGATGCCGACACGGCGGCCGCCTTGCAGTGATTATTTGTCGGCGTTTTCAAGCCGGGCGATCAGGCTGGATGTGTCCCAGCGCTTGCCGCCCATGGCCTGGACCTCGGCATAGAACTGGTCCACCAGGGCTGTCACCGGCAGGCGGGCGCCGGTGTCGTTGGCGGTCTTCAGGCAAATGCCGAGATCCTTGCGCATCCAGTCGACGGCGAAGCCATAGTCGAACTTGCCGGCATTCATGGTCTCCCAGCGATTTTCCATCTGCCAGGACTGTGCCGCGCCGCCACGGATCGCGGAAATCACCTTCTCGACGTCGAGATCGGCCTTCTTGGCAAAGTGGATTGCTTCGGACAGGCCCTGGACCAGGCCGGCAATGCAGATCTGGTTGACCATCTTGGTCAGCTGGCCGGCGCCGCTTTCTCCCATCAGGCCGACGAATTTCGCAAAACACTCGATCGCCGGCTTTGCCTTGTCGAACATGTCCTGGTCACCGCCGCACATCACGGTAAGAACACCGTTCTCCGCGCCTGCCTGGCCGCCGGAAACCGGTGCATCGATGAAACCGCATCCCTTTTCCTTCGCCGCCGCATGCAGTTCGCGGGCGACTTCGGCGGAGGCGGTGGTGTTGTCGATGAAGATCGCTCCCTGTTTCAGACCGTGAAACGCGCCATCCGGGCCGGTCGTGACAGACCGAAGGTCGTCGTCATTGCCGACGCAGGCAAACACGAAGTCGCAGCCCTCGGCCGCTTCCTTCGGCGTTTTTGCGAAGGCGCCGCCGAATTCGTCCGCCCAACGCTCCGCCTTGGCCGTTGTGCGGTTGTAGACGGTCACGTCGTGGCCGCCCTTGGTTTTCAGGTAACCGGCCATCGGATACCCCATGACACCCAGACCGATAAATGCAACCTTTGCCATGACGCGGCTCCTTTCGCAGACAAAGGCCCGGTTTTGAACCGGGCCTTTTTGTAGAACATGTTCGTCATGGTTTTAGGGCATTTCCCGGAGGCTGTCAGCCTTCAGGCGAACCATTCCCCCGACCGTCAGGCCCAGTAGGGACGCCTTTGCCAAAGCAGCAGGTGCCGCTGCCGCTTCTGGGCGGTTACTTCCGGGCGCTCCTGCGCTTTGGAGCCAGGCCGGGTGTTGGGCGTGAAACGGGTTGCTTCCAGGAAGCTGCGGGCATAAATATCGAACATTGGCTTACATCCTCTTGCCGGTGTGTGTGAGCCTAAGATGGCCAAAAGGTGCGGAAATCGCCAGTCAAGAAGATTTCCAAAATGTAAGGTGAGATTACATATGGATTGGCGCTCTCTACCGTCGTTGAACAGCCTGAAAGCCTTTGCCGCGGTCGCGGAGACCAAAAGCCTGTCGGCGGCCGGACGCGAGTTGAACGTGACCCACGCGGCCATCAGCCAGCAGATCCGTTCGCTGGAAGCATTCCTCGGGCTGCAGCTCGTGGTGCGCGAGGGCAGGGGTGTTGCACTCACGCCCGAAGGCGATCGCCTGTTCGAAGGGGTAAGCAGCGGTTTCGATACCATCCGTGAAACGGTGGACGACCTTCTGCAGGATGATGTCGCGCGTCCGCTCAACATCACCATGACACCGTCTTTCGCAATCAGCTGGCTGATGCCGCGAATCAACGATTTCCGCCTCAAGCACCCGGATGTCGAACTGATGCTCAATCCGTCGGCGGAGGTCGTGGAGTTTCGCCCCGGCGGGATCGACCTGGCCATCCGCTTCGGGAAGGGCGACTGGCCCGGACTGGAGGCCGAACTGTTCCTGACGACGAACTTCGCCGTGGTCGGCGCAAGTTGCCTGATTGGCGACCGCAAAATCGAAAAGCCGGAGGATCTGCTCGACTATCCATGGCTCCAGGAATACGGCACGAACGAGCTGGCCGTCTGGATGGAGCGCCAGGGCGTGGTGCCCAGGGGCAAGCTGAACATCACCCATTTGCCCGGCTACATGGTGCTGGAAGGCGTGCGGCGCGGTGACGGCATCTCGGCCACGGCCAAGACGTTCCTGGAGCCGGACATTGCCGCCGGCAACATGAAGGTGCTTTTCGAGGAAGGCGTCTATCCCGGGACCGGCTATCACCTGGTGACGCGGCCGGGCCAGAAGCGTCCGCCCCTGAAGGCCTTTCTCAAATGGATGCGCTCGATGCGCGCCGAGCAGGAAAGCAGGTCCGGCGAAGACCTTTGACGGTCAAAGACAGGCCAGGGCCTGGTCCAGATCCGCAATCAGGTCGTCGCCATGTTCGATGCCGATTGACAGCCGAAGCAGGTTTTCCGGAATGCCCGATCCTTCCCCCTCGATGGTGAACCTGTGCTCGACCAGGCTTTCGGTGCCACCAAGCGAGGTTGCCCGCTGGAACAGGTCAAGGGCACCGGCGACCGTCAGGGCCTCCGCCTTTCCGCCCTTGATCAGCACCGACATCAGCGAGCCGAAGCCGCCCTGCATTTGCGATTTGGCAAGATCATGCTCAGGGTGGCCCGCCAGTCCGGGGTAGAGCACCGCCTCGACCTTTGGGTGGTTTTCAAGAAACGCCGCAACGGCCATCGCGTTGGCGTTCATGCGCTCCACGCGCAGGGCCAGCGTCCGGAGCCCGCGCAGCAGCAGCCAGGTCTCGAAAGACCCCAAAACGGCGCCGGCCAGCTTGCGTTCCTCTTTCACAAGGCCCCAGGCTTTGTTGCCGGCGTCTGCGGATGTCACCACGCCGCCAAGCAGGTCCGAATGGCCGTTGAGGGCCTTTGTTGCCGAGTGCATGACCAGGTCCGCGCCGAGCGCCAGTGGTTTCAGGATCAGGGGTGTTGCCGCCGTTGCGTCCACGGCGAGAAGGGTACCTGCCTGCCTGCAGCGCTCGGAAATGCTTTTGATATCGGCAACCTGCAGAAACGGATTGCTCGGCACCTCCAGCCAGACCAGGTCCGGCCGGGTCACGGAAATCTCGTCCAGAAACGCCTGCGGGTCGCCGGCGTCGGCCTCGATGAGGGCAACCTTGTTGCGGGCGCAGAGCTTGCGCAGAAACAGGGTGGTGCCCCAATAGATGCCCGACTGGACCAGCAGCGTACCGCCCGGAGCAACGCTGCGCGCGACCGCGGCTATGGCCGCCATGCCCGAGGCAAACAGCCGGCTTTCCGCGCCACCTTCAAGAGCCGCGATCAGGCCCTCTGTCTTCCTGTAGAGCGCGTTGTCGTCCCGGCTGTAGACATGGTCGGGGCTTACCGGTGCATAGGCTTCGTCCCGAACAAACGTGGTTGCTGTCGGGATCGGCGGTACAACGGCACCGGTCGCCGGATCATGGCCGCCCCCGCCATGGGCCAGCAGGCTGTCGGGATGGAGGCCGGGGGCAAGGGGCGGTGTCTTGGGCATGACGGGTCATCCGGTTGAACGGCGCAGGGTAAGGCAGGAAGCGGTGACGGATCACCGTTTCAGGTGGCGGGTGAGGCGGGCCTCGATCTTGTCCCACGTGCGACGAAGGGTTTCCACGATCAAGAGATAAATCACCGCTGCCCAGATATAGGCCTGGAAATCATAGGTTCGCGAATAGGCCCGCCGGGTTTCTCCCATCAGATCGTAGATCGTGACAATAGAGGCGATGGCCGAGCCCTTGATCATGAGAATGATCTCGTTGCCATAGGGGCGCAGCGCCACCATCAACGCCTGGGGCAGTATGATCTTGAAGAAGGTCACGGGTTTCGAGAGACCTAGCGCGGCAGCGCCCTCCCATTGACCTTTGGATATGTTTTGCACCGCACCGCGCAGGATCTCCGCCTGATAGGCGGATGTATTCAGCGAGAACGCGAAGACCACGCAGTAGAATGCATCGCGGAAAAACCACCAGAGACCCACGGATTGCAGTTCTTCGCGGAAAGATCCGAACCCATAATAAACCAGAAATGTCTGTGCAAGCAGCGGAGTGCCGCGGAAGAAATACACATAGGCGTAAGCGGGTGCGGATAACAGCCTCCACTTGGAGGAACGCGCCATGGCCAGCGGAATGGAGAGCGCCGCACCGAACAAGAGTGAAAGACCGACAATTTGCAGGGTCACGATGAACCCGTCGACGTATTTGTCCCCGTAGCGCCCCAGGTAACTGTCAAACTCATGGGTTGCCAGGCGTTGCTGGGCGTATTCCGCCCAACTTCCGCTGAGGTAGGGCAAGGCTGTGTCGAGAATGGGCTTCTCTAGATTGCCGAGCAGGTAGTATGCCAGGTAGACAAAGGCGATGGTCCAGAGCGCCATCAGCACATGGCCGGCAATCTTGGCATTGGTCCAGGGCGCTTTTGCCGCCAGCGGCGGTTTTCGGCCTGTAGTCGGGTTGGGGGAGATCATTTCAAAGTCTCCCCTTTTTTGGACCATGCTTCGATCCTGACAAGGCCGGTAGAGGAGATCATGGCCAGGACAAGATAGATCAGGCAGGCGAGACCGAAAAACAGGAAGGGTTCTTTGGTCACACGCGCGGCGATGCTTGTCATCCGCAACGTGTCTTCCAGACCGATCACCGATACCAACGCCGTTTCCTTCAACAGGATCAGCCACAGGTTGCCGAGCGCGGGCAAGGCAAGACGGATCAACTGGGGCAGGATTACCAGGAACATGGTCTGTCGGCGCGTGAGACCGAGCGCGAATCCGCCTTCATATTGCCCTTGCTGAATGCCGCGGAAGGCTGACAGGAACGCTTCCGATGCATAGGAGGAAAACACCAAAGAAAGGGCAACCATGCCAGCGACGAAGGAGTTTACTTCGACATAGGTTTCGCTTCCGAGCAGCTTCAAGGCTTCGCGTATCGCGATCTGCACGCCGTAATACACCATGAACAGCGTCAGCAGCTCCGGCAGGCCGCGAAAGATGGTTGTGTAGATATTGGCGGCTAGCTTGAGGCTTGGCTCGGACGTGTTTTTTGCAAGAGCAAGGAAAAACCCGAGGAGCAAGCCGAAAGGCAGGGAGGCAAGTGCAAGTGATATCGTTACGAGCACGCCTCTGGCGATCTCGTCGCCCCAGCCCTGTTCCCCGAAGGACAATAGCGTCAAAGCTTCATTCATAAGCCGGCGCTTCTTTCGTTTTTGTCGTTATTGTTCCGGCCGCCCCTCCGGCCGTACCGCGGGATGTTTCCCTGCGGCTGGACACGGCGCGCAGAACGCGCCGCGCCGGTTGCATTGTCAAGCAGCAGTCAGATCAGCCGCCGTAGACGTCGAACGTGAAGTACTTGTCGTTGATTTCCTTGTACTTTCCGTTCGCCAGAATGGCTTCGATGGCTGCGTTGAACTTTTCCTTCAGGTCGCCGTCTTCCTTGCGGATGGCGATGCCCGCGCCTTCACCGTTGATGACCGGATCCGGGGTCAGGGTGCCGAGCAGCTTGCAGCAGGCGCCGTCATCGGTCGCCAGCCAGTCGGACAGGACCACGACGTCGTCGATGACGGCGTCGATACGGCCGCTGGCAACATCAAGCTTGTACTCGTCCGGAGTCGGGTAGAGCTTCAGCTCAGCCGACGGCAGCTTCTCTTCAGCGTAGTTGGAGTGGGTCGTGGAAGACTGGGCTCCAAGCGCCACGCCCTTCAGGTCTTCGTCGGTCGTGCCGGAAAGAGCGGAGTCCTTCGGCACGGCGATTGCCGGCGGGGTGTTGTAGTACTTGTTGGTGAAGTCGACCTTCTGCTTGCGCTCCTCGGTGATCGACATGGAGGCGATCACGGCGTCGAACTTGCCGGCCTGCAGGGCCGGGATCATGCCGTCCCAGTCCTGGGTGACGAATTCGCACTCGACCTTCATTTCTTCGCAGAGCGCCTTGGCGATGTCGACGTCGAACCCGATCAGCTGACCGTCCGCGGTCAGGGAGTTGAACGGAGGATAGGCGCCTTCGGTGCCGATGCGCACCTTGGACCAGTCTTTCGCCTCGGCACCACCCACGGCAGCCAGAACTGCAACAGCGGCCGCAGCCATACGCAAAACACGCATTATTTGGTTCCCCTAATTATTGGTTCGCGGCGCAGACGGGTTCTTCCCGCCTTTTTGCCCGAAGGCCCTATTCCATACACTTCGCTTTAAATTTCAAGCATCACAGCGAAAAAAACACGGGGCGATTTGGCCAAATTCTCACTTTCTGAAGGGTGTCGTCAGGGAAGGGGCTTCGGGTCGTGAAGGGAAGAAGCTTTGGACATCGGGTTCGACGGCCCGGTTGATTTTCAGTCTTTGCCGGAGGAAGCGGTTCGGCTGACCGGAGCGGATGGGTCGGTTTCGAAAGTTTCGAGAACGGATTGAAGGGTTATGACGGCGCGTGTCAGGCTGTCGCCGGCCTTAGAGCCCGAAAACGGGAAGGTGGAAAGAACCGGGGTTTTTGAAAGGCTGGCGATTT